>NZ_CP134700.1:1396744-2095116 GCF_031852275.1 Halovalidus salilacus
GAGCGGAAAGAGCGCGATCGGCGTCGTGGTCGGCCTCGTCGCGCTCGTCGGCATCGGCCTCGCCATCCGGAAGTTCCGCGGCGGCGGCGATGAAGAGGAGGAGGAGGAAGCGGACGTCGGCGCCCAGGACGAACCGGACGTCATCGTCAAGTAGCCAGCGACTCCGACCGCCGAAGCGACCCGACTCGAGCGGCTTCGACGGTCGGGTTTCGAAATCTGACCGTCGACGGTCGAGTCGCCTCCGCGGAGCGAGCCGAACGCTTTTGCGTCCTCTCCCCGTACTCGAGGGCGTGAGTCTCTATCGTAGCGCCCGGGCCGTTGCCGGGGCGTCCGGTTCCGACGCGGTCGACTGGCGATCCGCCGCGGAGGCCGCCAAGGCGGTCACCGAGCCGGGTTCGCTCACCCTCGAACCCGGCGAGCGCGAGGCGTTCGCCCGCGACGTCCGCGACGCGCGAGCGAGCATTCGCACCGTTTCGGGCGTCGAATTCGACGTGCCCGACACCGTCGAGATCCAGAACCGCCACCACTGGATCGACGCCAACGTCGCGACGTTCGAGCGGATCATGGCCCCCCTCGAGGCCCACGCCGGCGCCTTCCCCGGAATCGCCCAGACGATTAACACGGGAACGATGGGCGTCTTGCTCGCGTTCCTCGGGCGAAACGTGCTGGGCCAGTACGACCCACTCCTGCTCGCCGATGCGCCCGACGAGGACCACGCCCTCTACTTCGTCCGGCCGAACATCCTGAAGGTGGCGGCGGCCCTCGAGGTCGACCCCGACCGGTTCCGCCGCTGGATCGCCTTCCACGAGGTGACCCACGCCGCCGAGTTCGGCGCCGCGCCGTGGCTGTCGGACCACCTCGAAGCGCGCATGCGGGACGGCATCGACGCGCTCGCGGAAGGGTCGTTCGACCGCGAGGCGTTCCGCGACCTCGACGCGGCGATGACCGTCGTCGAGGGGTACGCCGAACTGCTGATGGACCACGCCTTCGACGACGAGTACGAGGACCTCCGGCGCAAGCTCGACGCCAAGCGACAGGGTCGGGCCCCCCTCCAGCGCCTGTTCCGGCGGCTCCTCGGGCTCGGCCTCAAGGAGCGGCAGTACGAGCGCGGCAAGCGCTTCTTCGAGACCGTCGTCGCAGAGCGCGACCTCGAGACGGCGGGGCTGGTCTGGGAGCGACCGGAGAACCTCCCGACGAACGAGGAACTCGACGCGCCGAAACTGTGGGTCCGCCGCGTCGAGCGGTGACGGACGCCGCCGAACCACGACGCCGATCGCGTGCGCTCTCCGACGATTTTCACCGCGGTTATCGGACGAGCCAGTGGACGTACCAGAGCAACAGCCCGCCGGCCAGGAGTCCGACGGCCGTCGCCGCGCCGACCGCCAGGAGGGCCGCGTCGGCCCCCAGCGCGATCGTCCCGCCGGAACAGCCGACGAGCAGGACGAATCCGATCTTGAGCCGGTCGGCGCCGTCGGTGAGCGCGCTCGGGTCGGTCCGTCGGCCGCTCATAGCTCGTGCGCGGCGCTGACGTGCATCGTCGCGAACGCCCACGGCGGCGTCACGTGGGTTTCGGCGTCCGGCCCTGAGGTCGATTTCGCGCCCCTCCGCCCGCTCTCCTCCTCGTCGGAGTCCTCGCCGACTGAGTCCGCGTCGCGAATCCCCGGGTCGTCGCTCGAGCGCGCGACGATCGTGCCGCTCCACCGCGTGTCGAAGGATCGGCGCTCGTCGCGCTCGCGATCCGTCCACCCGAGGGCGACCTCGTCGCCGAACGTCGCGACGCCGTCGACCGGTTCGTCGACGACGAGGCGCTCGCTCTCGACCGTCCACTCCTCGGTCGTTCGCGTCTGTTCGGTCAGCGCCGCCGAGACGTCGTCGTACCCGAACAGCGACTCGCTGATCCCGAACTTGACCGTGGTCCCCGACTCGCGAAAGTACGGGGAAAGCGGCTCACCGCGCCGGAGCGCCTCGTAGTAGCTTCGGACGAAACCCTCGGCTCGCATACCGAGGGAGTCGCGTCCGGCGGGTATATTCTCGGCGGTTGTCGTGCGCAATCGGGACCGAGGGTACGGCTCGGAGTCGTGCGCACTGCGTCGGCCGCGTCCGCCCCGCCGCTACATGAACCCCCGATCGACCTCGTCCGTCTCGATTAGGTCCTCGAGGTCTGCGTTCAGGAGGTCGTCGGCCTCCTCGAACCGATCGGAGAGGTCGTCGAGTTCGTCGGGGCGGTCGTACTGGTCGTACGCCATCGGGCCGAACGCCGGGCTCTCGAGGGCGTCCATGACGTCGTCGAAGAAGTCCTGGGGCGTCGTCGGCGCGTCGGCGTGGGTCTCGACGACGGTTTCGAGTCGCTTGGCGACGGACTCGGCGTGGTCTTCGTCCTCGGGCGGCGACTGGACGGCGAAGCGACCGCCGCTGTCGCGGTCGGGGAGGAACGAGCCGATCTCGTCGTCCAGGTTCCGGGCGACTCGAGCGCCGACGCCGCGGACCTCGAAGGGGTTCTTCGCGTACGTCTTGAGGAAGAAGACGCCGGCGCGGGGATGCGCGAGGTACATGTCTTCGCCGACACCGCCCGCGCGGTCGCCCGCGACCGCGCGCCAGCCCTCGGGGTCCACGTCCCGTTCGGTGACGTCGTTCAGGATGTCCTGCCACTCGCGAATCCGCATGGCTCTGGTTCTGCGTACCGACGCCGAGGGAAAGAACGTATCGGTTCCGACGACGGTTGCAACCAACGGACGACCGGGCGGCCGGACGACCGGACGAACCCCCCAACGGACGACGCTCGAGGCGGTTATCGAATCAAAAGGACTACGACGGCCCGCTCGAGACGACGGGTAATCAGCTGTTATCCATGTCCGTCACCCGCGATCACCCGCTCGTCACCCTGTTCCGCACCGCGCCGGCGAAGACTTCGCTGCTCACCCTCGGGCCGCTCGCGCTCGCCGTCGGACAGCTCTGCAACGGCTACGTCAACGGCGTTTCGCCGGTCGTTTCGGTCGGGTTCGCCGCCGTGATGGTCGCCTTCGCCGTCGTCGCGACCGGTCACCACGCGGCCGAACACCGGCTGCGATCGCTGGAACTCGAGTGCGGCGTGCGATCCTCGGAGTGATCGGTCAGGGGGCTTCGGCGCTCGAGTCGCTCGTCACGCTGCGCGCCTGGCGGGCCTCGTAGGCGTCGTAGCCCGCGAGGACGGTCACGAGCAGCCCGGAGGCGATCGTGGACCAGAAGGGGCCGGTCGACATTCCGAACAGCGGCGCGGCGACGAGCAACCAAAGTCCGAGCAGCGCCGCCAACGACGAGACGCCGACGCTCAGCGGGATGTCGTTCGCGAGTCGGTAGTAGTTGTACGCGCCGGCGCAGAAGATCACCGCGCCGACGAGCACGTCGTTCCAGAACGGCGCGGCGGCGACGTCGAAGAGGAACGGCGACGCCGCGACCCACGCCCCGATGACGGCGACGATGCCGCTCACGAACGAGGTGCTCCGTCGGCGCTCCTCGCTCGCGATCTGCGTGGACTCGTCCCGGGGATCGCGGCCCTCGGGAACCGCGGCTCCGGGCGACCCTTCCTCGTCCGTGAGCGTCCGATCGCCGGGTGCGACGCCCCCGTGAGCGTCCGACCCCGGTCCGGCCGCTCCGGTTCCGGAACGGTCCTCACGGTCGTCCCGCCCGCTCGAGTCGCTCATGTCGACGGGATTCGTCCCGGCCGGTCAAAAGCGGGTCCGACCGTTCCGGGCAATCGTCCGCCAGGAACCGGAGTAACACGCTGTTACCACCGATCGTCCGCGTTCGCGTGCGACGAGAAACGCGCGCGTACGGGACGCGGACGTCGACGACGACCGATAGCGTTTTTGACCGTTCGGCCCCTGACGATAGCCGTGCACGTACGCGGAACCGTCGCCGACGAGGTCGAGGTGCGAACGGTCACGACGAGCTACGGCGAGAGCGAACTCGCGGAGGTCCCGCTCCTGCTCGAGCGCCTCGAGGGCGCGGGCGACGGAGACGAACGCGACGAACCGTCCGAGACGGACGGGGGGACGACAGCGCGGCCGAACGCCGATACCGACGAGCGCGACCTCGGGACTATCACGCTGTGGGGGAAGTGGACCGAATCGGCGGCGCTGCTCGAGCCGGGGATGGAGCTGCTGGTCACTGACGCCGAGGAGCGCGAGTACCGGGGGGAAACGCAGTACTCGACGACGGGCGACTCCTACGTCGTCGTCGAGCCGAGCTTCCTCGTGAACGTGACGGCGATCCGGAACTGGGTCGAGTGTCCCCGCCTCTACTACCTCAACAAGCTCTCCGGGGTGCCGCTGAACTACCCCGTCGTGAAGGGGACGCTCGTCCACGAGGTCTTCGGCGACCTCCTGCGCGGGCGGGACCTCGAGGCGTCCATCGAGGACCGAGTCGAGGAGCGGGGGCTCGAACTGGGGCTGCTCGGCGAATCCCCTGACTCCGTCGCCGAGGACGTCCGGAAGAACGCGGCGGCGATCGAGGGCTGGCTCGAGCAAGGCCGCCTGACGGAGGAGGACAGCTGGCGGTCCGAGCAGCTGCTCATCAGCGAAACGTTCGGGATCAGGGGTCGGGCCGACGCCATCCGCCGAGGCGCGCCGGTCGAACTGAAGACCGGAAAGAACCTCCGCAAGGAGCCCCGGTTCAAGGACAAGGTGCAGGCCGCCTGCTACGCGCTGTTGCTCGAGGAGCACGGCGATC
Organism: Halovalidus salilacus; assembly: GCF_031852275.1. Taxonomy (GTDB): domain Archaea; phylum Halobacteriota; class Halobacteria; order Halobacteriales; family Natrialbaceae; genus Halovalidus; species Halovalidus salilacus. The sequence goes on from NZ_CP134700.1 coordinate 1,401,452, forward strand.
CGGTCGACACCGGGACGCTGCTGTACACGAAGAACTCCGCGCTCGACCGCAACGAGGAGACGGGCGACCTCACGCCCGCGAAGGACTTCTCGATGGGCGGCGGCCTGCTGAAGTTCGTCGTCCGCCTGCGCAATGAACTCGCCGCGATGGAGATTTCGGGCGGCGTCCCGACGGGCCACGAGGGCAGCGCCAAGTGCGAGTACTGCTTCGAGCGCGACACCTGCATGGTCGTCTCCGGCCGCCTCGACCAGGAGTCGAAGGCGGGCCAGATCGGCCAGCCGCTTCCCGACGAGGAACTCGAGTACTTCGACCGCTTCTACCGCGCCATCGAGGAGGAGCGCCGCGAGGTCCACCGCGAGTACGCGAAGCTCTGGGAGCAGACCGCCGAGGAGCGAGCGGAGGACGACCGCGCCCTGATCGACCTCGAATTCCTCGAGAAGCGCCCCCTCGAGGGCGGCCGCTGGGAGCTCCGGGCCCGCCAGCGCGGCCCGGCGACCTCGAAGATCCGCGAGGGCGACTACGTCCTCGCGAGCGAGGGCCACCCCGTGCGCGGGAAGTCGGAACTCGCGCGACTCGAGCGATTCGACGACGAGGTCGTCCTGACCGCCGACGAACCGGTCGAAGTCACGCGCCTCGACGTTTACCCCTCCGAACTGACGACCGACCGGCTGCTCACGGCGCTGCACGACGCCCTGCTGAAGGGCGACGAGCGCCGGAAGGACGTCCTCTTCGGCCGCGCCGAGCCCGAGTTCGAACAGAGCGGTGGGTCGCCGACGCACCGAAACGGAGCCGGTGAAACCGGCGGAGCCGAGGAGACGTTCATCGACAACAACGATGCGCAGAACGAGGCCGTCAGGAAGGCTGTGGGGGCGAAAGACTTCGCGCTGATCCACGGACCGCCCGGCACGGGCAAGACGTACACCATCGCCCGCGCGATCCGCGCGATGGTCGAACGCGGCGAGCGCGTCCTCCTCTCGGCCTTCACGAACCGTGCGGTCGACAACGCCCTCGAGGCGCTGCTCGACCAACTCGAGGACCACGGCGAGATCTCGACCGAGCAGGTCGTCCGTGTCGGCAGCGAGAGCGGGGTTCGCGAGGACATGCAGGAGTACCGCCTCGAACGCGCCGGAAATCCGGAGGGCCGGCTCGCGGAGCTGCAGGACGCGCGGGTGGTCGCCGCGACGACCGCCTCCTGCGGCTCGCGGATCATGAAGGAGCAGGCGTTCGACGTCGCGCTGGTGGACGAGGCCGCACAGCTCACCGAACCCGGCGCCTACGCCGCGATCAACCTCGCCGAGCGGTTCGTCCTCGTGGGCGACCACGAACAGCTCCCGCCCGTCGTGCGAGCCGAGAACGAACTGAGCGAGTCGCTGTTCGAGCGCCTCGTCGAGCAACACCCCGACGCCGGCGTCATGCTCGACCGCCAGTACCGGATGAACCAGCGCATCCAGTGGTTCGCCTCGCGGGAGTTCTACGAGGGAGAACTCCGCCCCGCCACCCCGGAGGTGGCGAGCCGGACGCTCGACGACCTCGAGGGGGTCTCCCGCGCCGACCTCCCCGAGGACCTGCGCGACCCGGTGAGCTTCGTGGCGGTCGAGGGCGACGGGAGCCGGTACACCGACGCCGAGGAGGCCGCACGGATCGCCGAACTGATCGAAACCTACGAGGCGGCGGGCCTCGAGCGCTCCGATATCGGCGTCATCGCACCCTTCCGGGCGCAGGTGTCGGAGATTTCGAACCGCGTCCCCGACGGGGTCGCCGTCGACACCGTCGACCGCTTCCAGGGCTCGAGCGAGGAGGTGATCGTCGTCTCGTTCGTCGCGACGGGTTCCCTCGAGGGTCCCATCTTCGAGGACTACCGGCGGATCAACGTCGCGCTCACCCGCCCGAAGCGGGCGCTCGTGCTCGTGGGCGACCCGACCGCGCTCGCGTCCGACCCCGTCTATTCGCGGATGCTGGAGTGGGCGCGTCGGTAACGGCGGGCGATACCAGCGCGAAGAAGGCCCAGTCGTCGATCCCGCAGGGATGGACGCGGCGGGAGTCGATCCGAACGCGAAGACGGTCCGCGTGGAAGGCAGCGTGCCGTGAGGAACGGTCAACCTCGAGGGCGTCAGCCTCGCTCGGGTCGACGGGAATCCGTCCGGGAGCGAGTTGCCCGCGGGCGTCGATCGATCGTTCTTACGTTCTACTCGTCTTGCGCCGCCCACAGCGGATAGAGGTCGTCTTCGACCGGGTCTGCGACGGTCTCCCCGCCGAGTTCGAGCGCCGGCTCCCCGTCGCTCTCCCGGACGGTGCCGATCTCGGCGGCCTCGAGCCCCGTCGACTCGAGATCCGCGAGCACCCCGTCGACCTCGTCCGGGGGAACGGTGGCGAGCAGCGCACCCGAGCCGAAGATCCGGAGGGGGTCGACGTCGGCCGCTTCGCACAGGACGCGCGTCTCCTCTCGGATCGGGACCGCGTCGCGGTCGACCTCGAGTCGGACGTCCGACGCCCGCGCGAGTTCGTACGCGCCCGCGACCACGCCGCCCTCGGTGGGATCGTGCATGGCGGTGGCGACGTCTCGGAGGACGCGCGCGTCCGGGACGACGCTGATCTCCTCGAGGAACGTACGGGCGCGCTCGAGCGTCTCGTCGTCCGCGACCAGGTCGTCCCCGAAGTCCGCGGCGAGGATGGCGGTCCCCTCGATTCCCGCGGCTTTCGTGAGGACGACGCGGTCGCCGGGTTCGGCGCCGGACGTCGGGACGAACCGCTCCGTCCGCCCCATGGCCGTCAGCGAGAGCAGGGGGCGCTCGAGGGCGTCGACGTACTCGGAGTGACCGCCGACGATCGAGGCGCCGACCTCGCCGGCGGCCGCGTCGAGGTCGCGGGTGATCTCCTCGAGCGGCTTCGAACTCGACTCGCCACCGTCGCCGGGGAGCAGGATCACGACCGTCAGCCAGCGCGGATCCGCGCCGGAGGCGGCGACGTCGTTGCAGGCGACGTGGACGCCGAGCGTGCCGACCTGCGAGGCCGCCAGCGAGATGGGATCGGAGCTGACGACGAGCGTCCCACCGCCCTCGGCGCCGGAGACGTCGATCCCCGCGGCGTCCTCGCCGAACGCGGGCCCCTGCCTGACCGTCTCGTCAGCCGCGCCCGTCCGGCCGAAGACGTGCGCGAGCAACTCGTCCGGATTCACCTTTCCGGGCATACCACGAAGTGGGACGATCCGGGCTTTGTACCTGTCGGAGCCGAACTCCTCCTACTCGCCGAGCAGCGAGTCCACCAGCCGCTCGAACCGGTCGACCAGCCGGGTCCCCGGATCGGGCGAGACGGCCTCGAGCAGCGCCGCCGTTTCCGAGGGGCGGACGAGCTGGAGCACGACGCGGTTGCCCCGGACGTACCGTCGATCGACCACGCCGCACTCCTCGAGGTGGGAGAGGTGGTGCTCGAGGGTGCTCCGCGGGAGATCGAGCGTTTCGGCCACTTCGTTCGGGCGTGCGACGTCGCGGGAGTACACCACCGTCGCGATCGCGGCGGCGGTCTCGCGGCGGAGGACGGCGACCGCGTCGCGCTCCCACTCGTCGTACTCCGGCGGGTAGTAGTGGGTCCGTCCGAATCGCTCGTGGCGGACCACCCGGTCGTCGTCGACGAGCCGGCGGACGTGGTACTGGACCTGTCCGGGCGCGAGCGAGAGCGTTCGGACGAGTTCGTTGAAGTGAACGCCCGGATCGGCGGCGATCTCGCGCCGAATTCGGGCTCTCGTGTCACTCATCGTCTCGATCACCCCCTCGCGCGTCGTCTTCCGGTTTTCCGGCCGGCGGGTCGCGAGGCCCGCCGTCGGTCGCGACGTCGTCCGGTTCGAGCGATCCGACGGCGACGATCGCCGCGATCAACAGCGCGGCGATGACGGCGTCGATCGAGTGCGAGATCACGTGGTGGAGGGGCATCGGGACGTACCCCAGGACGGTCCCGGTCCCGACGACGGGGCGCAACACGAGCGCCCCCAGCGCGGCGGTGATCAGCAGGTAGGGGAGGGACCGACGGCGGCGGAGCGCCGAGAAGGAGAGCGCGAAGACCGCGACCGATCCGAGCGCGGAGAGGATCAACAGGGTCGCGAGCGGCCAGTTGAGGTACTCCGCGCCGAGGCCCCCCTCGAGGACCCACCGCGGCTGTCGCTCGAGTCCGACGCCGGATCCGGTGACGGACGCGGACGCGAACGCCGATCCGGACGCGGCGACGTCGGCGACCGACGGGACGGTCGCGGTCGCGTGGGGGTACACGCGTTATCGTTTCGGCCCGGTCGTCTTCTACGTCACGGTCTTTCGGCGTTCGTACCAGAACCCTCAGCCGGCGGGTGGGTGGGGAACGCGGCACCGAACGGGCGATCCGGCTCGCTCGCCGGACGCCGGCGACTCGTCGGGTTGGCGCCGACCGCGACGAGAACCATCACTCGATCGCCGGGTCGAGCGGCGCGACGAAGGGCTCGAGGTCGTCGAAGTTCGGTCCCGGTTCGATCGCCCCGTCCGGCGGCCGGTACTCGACGACGTCGTGTTGGGTCAGGCGGGGGAGGTGGGCGTGCTCGAGCGAGATTCGCGCGGCTGTCGCGGCGTCGTCGCTCACGGCCGCCCTCGAGGTCCCGCGCTCACGGGCCGCGATCCGTCTGGCCGCATCGTCGGGCGGGACGGACTCCAGGGCGGACAGGCAGGAGAGGAGGTGCTCGCGGCTCGCGCTCGAGAGGAGGTCGTAGACGGTCTGGCGGTCCAGCGTGTCGGGATGGACGCTCATGTTCGGTACGTGGGTAACGCGACCAGTAAACGACGGTACCCAACAACGTAGGGTCGGACGCGTTTCGCCCGGAAATTCGACGGGATACCGTCCCCCGCGACCGTGAGCGGTTCGTCGGAGAATCAGTCGCCGTCGGGTGCCAGCGCCTCCATCGTCTCCGAGATCTCCCCGGGCCTCGCACCCCGGGGGAAGCTGACCGCGATGGCGTCCACGCCGTCGATCTCCTCGTACCTGGCCATGTTCTCGCGGGCGGTCTCCGCGTCGCCCGCGGCGCACAGTTCGTCGAGCAGGTCGTCGTCCAGCGCCTCGAGGGCGCGCTCGCGGTCGCCCTCCTGCCAGGCGTCGTAGATCTCCTCGGCCTGGTCGTACCCCTGGCGGACGAGCGAATCGCGGTAGAACGTGCCCATCCCGCCGACGTAGAAGGCGGTGTGCTGGCGGGCGAGTTCGCGGGCCCGCTCGGCGTCCTCGAGGACGCAGCAGTTCATCCCGAAGGTGACCTGCACGTCGTCCGGGTCGCGGTCGCCGAGGTCGGCGCCGCGCTCCAGATCCTCGAGTCGGTCGCGCATGCCGTCGGGCGTGAGCATCAGCCCGTGCCACCCGTCGGCGAACCGGCCGGCGAGTTCGACCGCCTTCGGGCCCATCCCGGTCACCTCGACCGGCGGCGTCTCCTCGGGCGCGTCGCAGCGGAGCCGGAAGCCCGAGAGGTCGAAGTCGTCGCCGTCGTAGTCGACGGACTCGCCCGAGAGTACCCGCTTGACGATCTCGACCGTCTCGCGGGTGCGCCTGAGCGGGTTTCCGTACTCGATGCCGTGCCAGTTCTCGATGACGATGGGGCCGCTCGGACCGAGGCCGAGGCGGAACCGGCCCTCCGAGACCTCCTGCAGCGTGGCCGCCGTCTGGCCGAGCAGCGCCGGCGAGCGCGAGTAGGTGTTCAGGATGCTCGAACCGACGTCGATCTCGTCGGTTCGCTCTGCCATCACGGCGAGCGCGGTGACGGCGTCCCGGCCCCACGTCTCGGGGAGCCAGGCGCACTCGTAGCCGAGGTTCTCGGCCGTCTGTGTGTAGTCGACGATCGAGTCCACGCTCGGCTGGGCCGCCACGGGGAGGTGGACGTCCCGTTCGGTGTGGTGTGTCATGCGTCGTTACTCGACGTCCAGGTTCTTATCGATCGGTGGGACGCCCTTGATCGTGACCGTCTCGCCGACGATGTACGACGAGGCGGGGCTGGCGAGGAACTGGGTCAGGTCGGCGACCTCCTCGACGGTGCCGATGCGTCGGTCGACCTCCGTGCGGTCGATGTTGTCGGCGGAGACGCCCATCTGGGACTCGACGCCCTCGGTGGCGACGAAGCCCGGCGCGATGCAGTTGACGCGAACCCCGTCCGAAGCCCACTCGTGAGCGAGCGACGTCGTGAGGTTGATCACGCCCGCCTTGGCCGCGCCGTAGGGACTCATCGTGGTCGATCCGCGTTGGCCGGCGACGCTCGCGAAGTTGATCACGATGCCGCCCCCGTCCTTGAGTGCGTCCCTGGCGGCGTGCGTGCAGTGGTAGGTGCCGTTCAGGTTGATGTCGACGATCGTCTTCCAGCCGTTGGGGCTGATGTCGTCGAACGGCGCCATGAACGACGCGCCGGCGTTGTTGACCAGCACGTCCAACCGGCCGAACTCCTCGAGGGTCGTCTCGACGAGCGCGTCGACGGCATCGCGGTCGGTGACGTCGCACTCGACGGCGAGGACCTCCCCCTCCGCGTCGCTCCCGTTGATCTCCTCGGCGACCGGGTCGACGTTCTCCTGCTCGCGCGAGCAGATGACGACGTTCACGCCGTCGTCGGCGAACGCTTCCGCGATTCCCCGTCCGATCCCGCTCGAGGCGCCGGTGACGATGGCGACCTCGCCGTCGACGCTGAACCGGTCGGTACTCATGCGCGATCACCCGCGGTGTGGCTCGATGATGTTACCATTGTTAGCTCCACTCAAGGATTGGGGGAGTCTGTTAATAAAGATAGGCACGAATTCCCCATTGTTAAGTAGTGCCCCGGAGACGGTTCGATCGACGACCGCGAAACTCGAGACGGAGGATCAGACGGAATGACCGACGCGATATGGGCCGAACACCGACGGAGGAACGACAGTGAGTGACCGAGGGGTGCCAGGGAGTGACCGAAGCGGGGCCGAGGACGACTGGGAGGCCGTCTTCTGGGACATCGGCGGCGTCATCCTGGATATCGAGAGCGTACAGGCCGCCCATCAGCGGTTCCTCGCGGACCTCCTCGAACGCCGCGACGTCGACGCCACGCTCGAGGAGGCGATCGAGACCTGGCGGACGACCGTGGGGGGCTACTTCCGCGAGCGCGACGGGACGGAGTTCCGCTCGGCGCGCGAGGGCTACCACCTCGGCATCGAGGCCATCGTCGGCGAGGAAGTACCGATGGAGGAGTGGCGAGCGCAGTTCGCGGAGGCCGTCGAGGGCACGATCGAACCGATCGTGGGCGCCCCCGAGGCGATCGAACGCCTGACCGAGCGGGACCTCCACGTCGGCGTCATCAGCGACGTCGACCACGACGAGGGCCTCCGCATCCTCGAGCGCTTCGGCGTCCGCGAGCACTTCGACTCGATCACCACCTCCGAGGCGGTCGGCCGGACCAAACCCGACCCCGCCATGTTCGAGACGGCCCTCGAGACGGCCGGCGTCGCCCCCGAGCGCTCGCTGATGATCGGCGATCGGTACGACCACGACGTGAAAGGTGCCGACGACGCGGGCATGCACGGCGTCGCCTTCGGCGCGGAGGACGGACCCGCCGTGGCGTACCGGATCGAGTCCCCGCTCGAGATCCTCGAGATCGTCGACGACGAGCGTCCGTCCGACGACTGAGTCGCCGTTTTCTGCCACCGTGTGGCGGTCTCCTCCTTCCCGCTCGGGCCGATGGACTCCTCCGTATCGTCTCCTATCACGAAGTTGTGGACGGGGTCGAGAGACGCGCCGCCGCGCGGTTTCCAGCGGGGTGCTGGGAGGGGCGAGGCGACGCGCTCGAACGAGTCGCGGTTGGTGCCGTTGTCGTCACGGGGGCGGTGCGGACAACGGTGCCGACAAGCTGCCGGAACGTTGAATTTACACGGAAAGAGTAATATATTTTGTGTATTGCGTAGGTGGAATTACGACCGTGCCCGTGGGGATCGGGGAGGAAGTGGGCGAGCGAAGGCAAGGCGTCCATCCGTCGAGTTCGGACGACGGACCGTCGAACGACGCCCGAGGCGCGTTCGCACCTTCGACGTCGGTCAGAGTCGCTTGCTGACGTACGGGCCGTCCTGGTGGTAGCCGAGTTTCTCCCGGTAGTACTCTCGAGCGCCGATGCCGGAGATGACGCTCACCTTGTCGTAGCCGGCGTCGGCGGCCAGTTCCTCGGCGCGCTCCACGAGGCGGCGGCCGTAGCCCCTGTGCTGGTGGGCGCCGTCGTCGCCCGCGGTCCCCACCGCGACCTCAGTGCCGTAGACGTGGAGTTCGCGTACGAGCGCGGCATTCTCGAGTTCCGGTCGCACCGGGTCGTGAGGGAATCGAAGCCGACAGAAGCCCACCAGGAGGTCCTTCTCGAAGTCCTCGAACGAGATGAAGTGCTCGGTGCCGCCGCAGGCCTCGTACTCGAGGACGTCGAGTTCGACGGTTTCGGGGTCCTCGTCGTTCATCCCCACCTCGCGACAGCGGATGCAATCGCAGGTCCAGCCGTGTTCCTCCATGCGCTGGCGAGCCAATTGTCGGAGGTTCGACTTCCAGACGCCGGCGTCGATGAAGTCCGCGGGGATGTCCCGTTGGACGCGCTGGAGGCGGGTGTACCGGGGGATCATCGACTTGATCTCCGCCACGAGTTCGGCGGCCTCGTCGTTGTTGAGGGGCTCGTACTCGCCCTTGTGCCACCAGTCGTAGGTCGCCGTCCCGCGGACGACGAGGGTGGGATAGATCTTCAGGTAGTCCGGCCGCCACTCGGGGGAGTCGAACAGGCGCCGGAAGTCCTCGAGGCACATCTCCTTCGACATTCCAGGTTGGCCGGGCATCATGTGGAAGCCGACCTTGAACGCGGCGTCGCGGAGGTTCCTGTTGGCCTCCATCGACTCGGCGACGCCGTGGCCGCGGTGCATCTCCCGGTTGATGCGCTCGTAGGTCGTCTGGACGCCGACCTCGACCTTCGTCCCGCCGAGGTCGAGCATCCGGTCGATCTGTTCGGGGTCACACCAGTCGGGCTTGGTCTCGAACGTCGTTCCGATGTTGCGGACGTCCGCCGTCTCGTTCTCCGCGATCACGTCCTCGAGGTACTTCCACTCGTACTCCTCGGAGTCCTGAGCGAAGCTCTCGCCTTCGGCGGGTTCGGGTTCCTTCTCGACGTCGTAGTCGTTCATCGCCTCGAGGGCGCGCTTGACGAACCACTCCTGGTAGTCGTGGCTACGGGCGGTCATCGTCCCGCCCATCAGGATGAGTTCGACCTTGTCGACGGGGTGGCCGATCTCGCGCAGTTGCTCGAGGCGGAGCGTCACCTGGCCGTAGGGGTCGTAGTCGTTCTGGACGCCGCGGGCCGCCGCTGGCTCCTCGCCCGTGTAGCTCTGGGAACTCGAGAACTCCGAGTCCGGCCCGCCGGGGCAGTAGAGGCACTTCCCGTGGGGGCAACGCTCGGGCGAGGTCATGATCGCGACCGGCGAGACCCCCGACGCGGTCCGGACGGGCTTGCGCCGCAACAGCGCCTCGAGGTCCTCGCGGTGCTCCTCGGGGGCGAAGTCCAGCAGCTCGGAGTTCTTCGGCACCTTCGGGGCCGAGTGCTCCGAGCAGGCCTCGAGCTTCGCCTTCTCGACGTTCTCGCGGTCGACCTCGCCCGCGAGCAGCCGCTCGACGAGCGTCTCGCAGACGCGCTCGAACGCCTCGGATTCCGTCGGATCGGGCGTCTCGGTACTCACTACCACCAGTTGGTCGCGCGTCGCGAATAAGCGTGTCGGACTCTCGAGCCCGCGGATTTCGGCTACGGTGTGCGAGGTTGTCTCCCCGGGATCGAACGGCGGATCGACTCCGGTCGACGCGTCGTCGAAGCTCGAGACCGCCGGGCGGGAATCGCCTACGGAGGCCGTGACCGCAGGCCGTCAGCTTAAGGACGCCCTCGTGGTAGCAGGTCCGAATCGAATGTCACCCGACCTGGCGGTGGTGGTCGCCGCGGTCGCGTTGCCGTTCGTCGTCGCGGGTGCCGTTCCCCTCCTTTTTCGACTCCTCGGGGAACGAACTGGTTACGCCGGCGCGGCGGTCGCCGCCGCGTGTTTCGTCCTGCTCGCGACCCAGCGCGGATCCGAGGGCGCCGTCGAACTGGCCTGGATTCCCTCGCTCGAGGTCGCCCTTCGCTTCTACGTGGACGGGTGGGCGTTGCTGTTCGCCCTGCTCGCCAGCGGCATCGGGACGCTCGTCTTCGTCTACTCCGCAGCGTACATGCACGGAGAGTCGGGGCTTCCCAGGTACTACGCCGCGCTGCTCGCCTTCATGGGCTCGATACTCGGCGTGGCGCTGGCGGCAGACGCGGTCGCGATCTTTCTCTTCTGGGAGCTGACGAGTCTCTGTTCGTTCGTGCTGATCGGCTACCACACCGAGGACGACGCCTCGCTGTACGCCGCTCGGATGGCGATGTTCGTCACCGTCGGCGGCGGCCTCTTCCTGCTCGTCGGCCTCCTCCTGCTCTCGATCGCCGCCGGCGACGCCCTCGGCGGCGCGGCCGTCTTCGACCTCGCCGCGATGCTCGAGGAACCCGACGCGGTGCGGGCGGCCCTCCGCGAGCGGGGGTTGTTCGTTCCCACCCTCCTCCTGCTCGCGGTCGGCGCCGGGTCGAAGTCCGCGCAGGTGCCGTTGCACTTCTGGCTGCCGAACGCGATGGCCGCGCCGACGCCCGTCTCGGCGTTTCTCCACTCGGCGACGATGGTCAAGGTCGGCGTGTACTTCATCGGTCGCGTCCGGCCGCTGTTCGCGGGTCCGGAGTGGCTGTTCCTGTTCGCCTCCGTCGGCCTGACGACGATGGCCGTCTGCGCGATCCTCGCCGTCGGCGCGACGGACGTCAAGGAACTGCTCGCCTACTCGACGGCGAGCCACCTGGGGTTGATGATCGCCGGCTTCGGCTTCACCTCGGTCCTCGGCGCGGAGACCGGCGTCTTCCACCTCTTGAATCACGCCCTGTTCAAGGCCCCGCTGTTCCTGATCGCCGGGATCGTCGCGCACGAGGCGGGCACCCGCCAGCTGGACGAACTGGGCGGGCTCCGTCGCGATCTGCCGGTCACCGCCCTGCTCACCGTCGTCGTCGCGCTGAGCATGGGCGGCATCCCGCCGTTCAACGGCTTCTACTCGAAGGAGTTGCTGTTCGAGGCGGCCGTGGAGGCGAGTCACGAACTGAGTTCCGACCTCGGCGCCCTCGCGTGGCTCTTCCCCGCCGTGGCCGTCTTCGGCAGCATCTTCACGGTGCTCTACTCGTTGCGATTCCTCTCGCTCTTCTTCGGCGATCGACCCGAGAGGCTGGACCACGTCCACCGTCCGCCGATCGGGCTGGTCGCCCCGCCCGCCCTGCTGGCCGCCCTCGCCGCCGTCGTCAGCGTCGACCCCGAGATCGCGGTGCGCGCCATCGTGCAGTCGGGCGTCGACGCGACCGCCGTCGAGACCCACGAAATGCACGTCGGCCTCCCCACGTACTACTCCCCGGCGGTCGGCATGAGCGCGGTCGCCATCGCTACCGGATTCCTCGCGTACCCGTTCTACGACCGCCTCCACCGCGCGGTCCGCGCGCTCCCCCGGGGCGTTCCGCCGATCGGCGCGAACTGGTGGTACGACGCGATCGTCGGAAACCTCTCGAGCGGCGGTCGGGTGCTCGCCTCGACCGTGCACAACGGCATGCTCCGGACGTACGCGACGTGGACGCTCGGCGCGACGTGCGCGCTCGCGCTCGGCGGCTTCGTCGTCGCGGACGCCGTCGTCCCGGCCGATATCGGGGTGGACGCCACGCCCGCGATGGCGCTCGTCCTGCTGGTCGCGGTGCTGGCGGGGGTCGCCGTGTCAACCTCCACGTCGCACATCGTCGGCGTGCTCACGCTCTCGATCCTCGGATTCATGGTGGCCATCGTCTACATCCTCGCGAGCGCCCCCGACCTCGCGCTGACCCAGCTCGTCGTCGAGACGCTCGTGCTCGTGCTCTTCCTGCTCGTGATAGAGGAACTCCCCGAACACTACGAGATCGGCCCGCGGGGGATCGTGCGCGACGGGGCCCTCTCGCTGGCCGTCGGCGTGACGGCGTTCGTCACCGTCGTCGTCACGACCGACGCACGCCCGCCGGGCACCACCGAAATCGCCCGATACTACACCGAACAGGCCGTCCCCGAGGGCGGCGGGACGAACGTCGTCAACGTGATCCTCGTCGACTTCCGCGGCTTCGACACGCTCGGCGAACTCACCGTCATCGCGCTGGCCGCGATCTCGATCGTGACCCTGATCGCCGTGCGGTCCCGCCCGGGGGACGGAGACGATGGGGTCCGTTCGGGGGACGGGGATGGACGAGTCCCGCCGGGGGACGGGGATGAAGAGGTCCGACCCGGGACCGAGGGCGAAGTAACGCGCTCGGGGAGCGAGGACGAACGGACCCGCACGCGGGGTGATCGGCCGTGATCGCCACGACGACCGTCATCACCAGAACGACCGCTCGAGTCGTCGTTCCGATCGTCCTCGTCGTCGCGATCTCGCTCCTGATCGAGGGGCACAACCTCCCCGGCGGCGGCTTCATCGGCGGCGTGCTCACGGTGACCGCGTTCGCGATCGTCTACCTGGCGTTCGGCCTGGACTTCCTCGAGCGGGGCGTGCTCGGTCGGGACGTCGAACCCGGGAAGGAGCCGTCTCGAGACCGCGTCGTCACGGCCTACCGCCGGGTGTTCTCCGGGGGGCTCGCGATCGCCGTCGTCAGCGGCGCCGTCCCCCTCCTGTTCGACCAGCCGTTCCTCTCACAGACGTACGTCGTCCTCGAGGAGGTGCCGCTCTACGACCATCTCGAGGTGGCGAGCGCGCTCGCGTTCGACTTCGGCGTCTACTGCGTCGTCGTCGGCGGACTTCTGACGATCCTCTCGGTGGTGGGCGCCGAATGAGCGCGTTCGCGCTCGCGCTCGCGGTCGGCGCGATGTTCGCCCTCGGGACGTTCCTCCTGCTGCGGCGGGACCTGATCCGGGTCGTCTGGGGGCTGGCCATCGTCAGCCAGGCGGCGAACGTCTACCTGCTCGCGATGGGCGGGATCGCCCACGGCTCCGCCGAGTCGGTGCCGGTGCTCGCCGGCCACGGCGAGCGCGTCCCGGAGACCGCCGATCCGTTGGTTCAGGCGCTCGTGCTGACCGCCATCGTCATCGGGTTCGGGATGACCGCGTTCGCGCTCGTCCTCAGCTATCGGGTGTACGAGGAACACGACACGCTCGACGTCGTCAGACTGGGTGAGCGGGAGTGACGCTGAACCCACCCTCGCCGACGACCGCCGTCGCGGCGACGGTCGGGACCCCCGTCGGCTCCGAATCGGGGCTCGTGGTCGCGCCGATGCTCGTCGTCCTCTTCGCGGCCGTCGGGACCCTGTTGCTCGGCCGTCGCCCGCGCGCTCGAGCGGCCGTGAGCCTCGCCGCGGGCGGCGCCTACGCGGTCGCCGTCGCGGCGATCGACTGGTACGTCGTGCTCGCCCCCGACGCGCCGGGGATCGCGACCTACCAGGTGGGGGAGTGGCCCGCGCCGTTCGGGATCACGCTCGTGGCCGACGGCCTCTCGGCGTTCATGCTGACGATGGTCGCGACCATCGGCATCGCCTCGCTCGTCGTCTCGACGCGGAGCGTCTCGCGGGCCGCCCGGCGACCGTACTACCTTCCCCTGTTTCACTTCCTGGCGCTCGGGGTAACCGGCGCGTTCCTCACGGGCGACCTCTTCAACCTCTTCGTCTGGTTCGAGGTGATGCTGATGGCGAGCTACGTCTTCGTCGCCTACTACGGCGGCCCCGAGCACACCCGCGCGGCCTTCTGGTACGTCGCGCTCAACCTGCTCGCGAGCGCCATCTTCCTGCTCGGCGTCGGCGGCATCTACGCCACGACGGGGACGCTCAACATGGCAGATCTGGCGATGCGACTCGCCGATCCGACGGCCTACGGGATCGATCCCGCGCCGGTCGTCGGCCTCTTCGCGCTCTTGCTGTCGGTGTTCGCGATCAAGGGGGGACTCGTCCCCTTTCAGTTCTGGATTCCGACCGCCTACCGGGCCGCGCCGCCCCAGATCACCGCCCTGCTGGCCGGCGCGACCAAGAAAGTCGGCATCTACGCCATCGTCAGGCTCACGTTCACCGTCTTCGCCGGCGCGCAGGTGGGCGTCTCCCTCGAGGTACCGGGGGTCGGCGCCGTCCTCGCCGGGGACTCGCCCCTCCCGTTCGTCGGCGCGGTCCTGCTCGCGATGGCCGCGGCCAGCCTGCTCGTCGGCGGGATCGGCGCCGTCGGCCGCGACTCGCTCGAGGGCGTGCTCGCCTACTCGAGCATCGGACAGATCGGGTTCATCGCGACGCCCGTCGCCATCGCCGCAACGACGACGAGTCCGGAACTCCGCCACCTCGGGATCCTCGCCGCGCTCGTCTACGCGCTCAATCACACGCTGGCGAAGGGGCTGCTCTTCCTCTCTGTCGGTACGATCCGCGACGCCACCGGGACGAGCCAACTCGCCGACCTCGGCGGACTCGCGAGACGGTCCCCGCCCCTCGGAATCGCCTTCCTGGTGGCCTCCCTCGCGCTCGTGGGGATCCCGCCGCTGTCGGGCTTCTTCGGGAAGTTCCTCGTCTTCGACGCGGCCGCTCGAGCGGGCGCGCCGTCGGTCGTCGCCCTCCTCCTCGCCGGTTCCCTGCTGACGATCGCGTACGCGACGCGGGCGTGGAACATGGGGTTCTGGGGCGTTCGACCGGCGATCGTGCGCGAGGCGACCGTCGACTCCGTTCAGGTGGCCGTCCTCACGGCTCTCGCGGGGGCGATCCTCGCCGTCGGCGTCGGGTTCGAGCCGATCTATCGGTTCGCAGACGCCGCCGCGACCGCCGCGCTCGACTCGGAGGCGTACGTCGACGCGGTCGATCCCGGCGCGCCGGCCGTCGACGACCCGAGCGGCGCCGGAGGCGGCGGAAACGGCGGTAACGGCGGAAACGGAGGTGGCGGCCGCTGAACGTTCGAAGCTGGTTCCTCGCGGGAATCGGGTTCGCCGTCCTGTGGATCTTCGTCCGCGGGGCCGAACTGACGCCGACGGTGGTCGTCGGCCAGTTCCTCGCGGGACTCCTCGTCGGGTTGCCCGTCGCCTTCGTCTTCCGGCGACTCTATCCCCCGCGAATCGACGTCGGACGACTCGTCTACGCCGCGCCGTACGCCGCCCTCTACTTCGCGGCGTTCTCCTGGGAGATCGTCCGCGCGAACGTCGACGTGGCCGCCCGCGTCCTCCTCCCCGGAACGACGATCGAACCGGAGGTGATCCTGATCCCGCTCCGGGTCGAGACGGACCTCGCGGTGACGACCATCGCCAACAGCATCACGGTCACCCCGGGGACGGTCACCCTCGATCACGACGAGGAGGCGAACGCGCTGTTCGTCCACGCGATCGACGGCCGCGATCCGGAGGCGATCGTCGCGCCCATCCGGACGTGGGAGCGAAACGCGCTCCGGATCTTCGACGAACGGCGCTCGCCCGACAGCCCGCCGCCCGAAATCGTCGTCAGCGGCGGCGATCGGCAGCGTCGGTGGGAGCGACTCCGCGACACGGAGTCGGCGTCCGAATCGGACGACGACGAAGGCGAACGAACGGGCGAAGTCGAGATCGAAGGGGGTGACGGCGGCCGTGACTGACGCCGATCCGGTCGCCCTCGAGTGGACGGTACGCGCCGCGCTCGCGCTCGTCGCATTCCTCTGTGTGCTCTGTAGCTACCGGGTCGTCAGGGGGCCGACGGTGCCGGACCGGGTGGTCGCCCTCGACGCCATCTCGACGAACGTGGTCGCGATCGCCACGCTGTTCGCCCTCCTCACGCGGCGCGGCCTGTTCGTGACGGTGAGCCTCGTGCTGGCGATCATCGGGTTCGTCGCGACCGTCGCCGTCGCGAAGTACGTCATCGAAGGGGAGGTGATCGAGTGATCCCGATCGCCCTCTCGAGTCCGATCGCCGGCGGACTGTCGATCGGCGACGCGGTCGTGATCGCGCTGGTGGCCGTCGGCTGTTTCTTCCTGACGGTCGGGACCGTCGGCCTGCTGCGGTTCCCGAACGTCTACAACCGGATGCACGCGACGAGCAAGCCCACGACCCTCGGCACGGCGGCGATCTTCCTCGCGGCGTTCGTCACCTTCGGCCCCGGGGAGGAGGGGCTCACCGCCCTCGTCGGGATCGCCTTCCTCTTCCTGACGGTCCCGACGGGCGCGCACATGATCGCCCGCTCGGCCGAGCGGACCGGCATCCCCTTCCTCGGCAGCGTGACGTGGCCCGACGAGGAGGCCGCGAGGCGCGACCGAGAGCGCGCCCTCGAGACCGACGATCGATCCGCCACGGACGACGCCGACGCCTGAAGCGGGACGACGCGGCGGACGACTCAGCGCTCGTACTCCGGTTCGCGATCGCTCTCCGGGCCGGCCGGCCGCCCCCGTCTCGGGTCCGCCGGCCGCTCCCGATCGGGGCCCCGGTCTCGCTCTCGCTCCCACTCGCGCCCTCGAACCCACTCGTCGGCGTCCTCGAGCGTCTCCGTCTCGAGCAGTCGCTCGAGTTTGCGCTCGAACTGTTCGTCGGTCAACTCGCCCGCGGCGTACCGGTCGCGCAGCGTCTCGAGGGCGTCGCGGGTGTCCCTCGAGCGGTTCCGATCTCCGGTTCCGTACTCGCGGCCGACCGTCCCTCCCTCGCCGGTCGATTCGATCTCCGGTTCCTCGGACGTCCACCCCCAGCCTCCGGCCCAGTCGTCCCACCACTCGCGTCGGTCATCCTCGTCGCCGAACAGCAGCGCGACGATCGGAACGACGACGATGTACCCGAACAGCAGGAACGGGAGCCACCACGACCACCCGGCGAGCAGCGCGAAGAGCCAAATCCCGGTGACGAGGAGTGATGCGATCTCCGTGGCGTTCTCTCGAGCCCGCGTCCGCGCGTCCTCCATTTCGTCAGTATATTCACATCCACGGCTGATAGCCGTTTCCCACTCTCACACCTCGTCGGCGCTGATCGCTCGCGTCCGCCGTCGATTGGGACGGAACGAATCGAATCGGACCGGACTCGAGCGCCCGTGTCGAACGGTCGAATCGGAAGGCCGGCGCGAGCGTCGCCACTCGCGGGCGATCGGTGATCGGGAGAACGGTGCGGACCGTCGGTCGTCGCCGCGCGCCTCGAGCGTTCAGCCGAGCAGTTCGCCGAGGGCCTCGATGGCGGCCTCCTGGACCGCCTCACGCTCGCCGGCGAGGAACTCGACGTGGCCGTCACGGCCGCCGACGACCCGGACGCCGGCGTCGGGGGCGGCCTCCTCGATCGCCGCGCCGAGATCCCGAACGTTGACGGGTTCGGTGGCGCGGACGTGGAGCTCGTCGGTGCCGACGCCGAGGGTGACGAACGGCGGGTCGGCGCGGCTTCGCTCGCTGCGGTGGAGCGCGTCGAGCAGCAGCGTCGTCGTCGGAAAGTTGTACCGGTGGGTGAACGCCGCCGTGTCGAGGACGGTGATCGTGACGCCCTCGAGCCCCCGGATCGTGAGGTTCTCGCGGGCCGTCTCGAGTTCCGTCTCGAGTTTCGCGCGGAACTGCCCGGAGACGTGGGCGGCGAGGTCGCCGTCGTCGTCGAACAGCAGGTCGATCACGAGTTCCCGCTTGTCCTTGTACGACTGGTAGTAGGCCTCGAGCGCGACGGCTTCGCGCCGTTCGGTCACGGCCGTCTCGTCGTAGCCGGCCTCGGTCGCGAGGTCGAGGTACGCCTGCGGGGCGCCCTCCCAGTAGCTGACGGCCGGGAGGTGCTCGAGGTCGGCGCGCACCTCGTCGTTGACGTGGGCGGCGACGTTCGCCGCGAGGACGGTCGAGGTGAGGCGCTCGACGTCGGCGTCGGCCAGCGACGGGACGACGCCCGTCGAGACCGCCTCGGCGACCGCCTCGTCCGCGCGGCTGTCGTCGATCACGAGCGCCTCGGCGTCGTACAGCGAGAGCAACTCGTAGCCGTCGACCGACTCCACGGTCGACCCGACGTCGACGAGGACGACCAGCGGCAGTTGCTCGCCGTGGCGGTCCCGGGCCTCGAGCATCGAGGTGACGTCGCCGGTGGCGGCGTCCATGCCGTAGACGCGCCCGTCGAGCGGTCGGCGTTCGAAGTAGTGGTACTCCGCGTCCTCGCGGGTGTGCTTCTCGCGGATCAGCGGCAGGACGGCGCGCTCGATGGCGGCGCCGGCGACGTAGCCGTCGGCGGTCGCACCGTGGCGGACGACGATCGGGCGGGCCTCCATCACCGCGCGCCGGATGGCCGTCGCCGCGTCGATGATCTCGTCGCCGACCGCCTCGACGGCGGCGTCCTCGGCGAGGAACTCGACGATCGCCGGACGGGCCTCCTCCTCGATGGCGGCCTCGAGGCGGTCGAGGACCTCCTCGCGCTCGTCGTCCTCGAGCACCTCGAGCGACTCGGTCTCGACCTGCAACTCGCCGTGATGGCGTTCGACCTCGCCCTCGAGGGCGACGGCATCGTCGAGTTCGACCGTGGGGTAGGCGCGAACGCCAGCTTCCTCGAACGCGGCGCACTCGACCGTGCCGGTTTCGTCCCGGAGTTCGAAGACGGTCGGCCCGCTGGTCTGGCGGATCCCGGTGATCTCGCCCTCGAGACGGACGACGGTGCCGACCTGATCCTCGATGGCGTCGACGGTGGTCCGCTTGAGCGCCGCCTCGGTCTCGGACTCGGTCGCGGTCGTGGGCGTCGTTGTCTTGGCGGTCGCCACGGCCGAGGGCGACGGTTTCGACCCCGACGGGGAGTCCGTGGCCGATCCGGCCGTGTCGGTCGACCCGCTCGACTCGGCGGTTCCGCTACCGTTCGTGGCCGCGGACGCTTCGCGCGCGTCGGTGTCGTCCTCGACGGCGTCGGCCTCGGCGGCGCCTACCTCGGCTTCCGTCTCGGCGCTCTCGGCCTCACCGTCGTCCTCGTCGTGGTAGTCCTCCGGACGGTACTCGCCGTCGGCCGTCTGGACCAGCGAGCCGCGAAACTCGCGTTCGTCCTGGCGGATCGACCACCCGAGGTCGACGTTTCCGTTCTCTCTGACGTCGAGGACCTGCACGTAGGCCCCGTCTCCGGGTTCCCACTCGAGGCTCTCGAGGCGTCGGTCGAGTTCGCTCCTGTGCAACAGACCGGTTACGTGGTCGCCGATGTCTACGAAGACACCGAAGTCGGCGTACCCATCGACGGTCCCGCGGTAGTACCGACCGGGGACGAGCTGCGAGGGGGAGTCGCCGCGAAATTCGAACACGGCGTCCTCCTCGTGACTCTCGCAGATCTCGCCGTCGACGGGAGTGCCGCAGATGATACAGTTACCCATCTACTCGAACCAAGCAGGTTCCGCCTAAAACGGTTGTCGAAATGTGTCCGACCGCCGCGACGACGACCCGCTCCGTCTCCGCGGCGCTCCTCGCGCTCGCTATCGCGTTTTCGATCGGTCGTTCACTCGAAAACGGGTGAATCGTCCGCCATCGCCTCCACGTCGGAGACGATCTTGCGCACGTCGTCCGGAAAGAGCGAGACCTGTACCTCGTTGCCGTCCGCGTCCTCGAAGACGAGCTTGACGCGCTTGTCGCCGAACTCCCTCGCCTCGGCCGACTCGACGTCGAACAGCTTGACCGTCGCCGCCTTGTTCGTCGGCCCGACGTTCTTGATCGACCCCTCGTTCAACTCCATCATGAACTCCTCGATCGTCAGCGTGAGCATGGTCGGCTCCTACGGGGTCCGACTAAAAAACGACACGCATCGCCTCACCGTCGACCGGCGGCCCCTTCGGCCCGGAGCGGTCGGAGGGTCTCCGACGGACGGGGGTGTACCCCGTGCGATCGCGCGTCCGTCGGCCGTGGCCCCCGACGACTCGCGTGGAAACTCGGCCGGTCGCACCCGTCCGCCCGACCGCATCGTGGGGCGGCCGGGAACGTGAACGTGCGGCGACTCGCGTCACATCGACCGCGCGGTGTGTCATACGCGGTCGGTTTTCGTTTGGAGAAACCGACTATAAATGGTGGTGATCGTCCAACCCGGTGACCGCACGCGTTCGGCGGTCGGTCGACGCGACGGAAACACCGAAATCCGATCGGCGCCAAGAGGGGAGCGGATGCGATACGACGCAGTCGTCTTCGACAACGACGGCGTGTTGACGACGCCGACGGACCGCGACGTACTGGCCGAGGCGATCCGATCCGCCCTCGAGTCGGTCGGCGCCGACTCACCGGCCGAAGGTGACGTCCGGACCCTGTTCGGGCCAACCGTCACCTGCCTCCGTGAGATCGCCGACGCCCACGGGGTCGACCCGGAGTCTCTCTGGCGCGCCCGCGAGCGCGCGGCGATCGACGCCCAACGCGAGGAGCTCCGAACCGGTCGGAAACGGTCGTACGACGACGTCGACGCGCTCGAAGCGCTATCGGAGTCGGTGCCGATCGGACTCGGCATCGTGAGCAACAACCAACACGAGACGATTCGGAACGTCCTCGAGCACGCCGACCTTCCGGTCGAGTTCGAGGTCTGGTACGGCCGGGAGCCGACGCTCGCGGGGATCGAGCGCAAGAAGCCGTCGCCGCACTACCTCGAGCGGGCGATCGAGGATCTGGGGGCCCAGGAACCGCTGTTCGTCGGGGACAACGTGGTCGACGTGCGGGCGGCCGACGCGGCCGGCGTCGACTCGGCGTACCTCAGGCGGGCCGACGAGGGGGCCGCGGACCCGACCGATCCCGCGGACCTCGAGATCGATCCGACCCACGTGATCGGGTCGCTGCGGTCGATTCCGGAGCTGCTCTGAGTCGTCAGGCGGCCGCGTTCGCGTCGGCGTTCGCGGTCGCTCGAGCCTCGGCCCGGCGCTTGATCGCCTCGTTCATCTCGCGGAAGCCCCGTGCGATCCGCTCCTCGTTCAACAGGAGGGGAACCAGCGCGCCGCGGAACGTCTCGCGCTGGAGCAACCGCGTTCGCTTTCCGCCGTCGATCGGCCGGAGGAGGAACTCGTGGTAGCCGTCGAAGGCGAACGGAACGAGGAGGCGTCCGCGCCAGACGAGCCGTCGGTTCTCCTCGACCAGGACCACCTCCGGGCTGAACGTCACCGCCCGCGAGTCGGGCGGCTCGAGGCGCACCTGCAGGCGCTCGCCCTCGAGGGGGACGCCCTCGATCGAGCGGACGAACGGGTTCCACTCCGGGTAGCTGTCGAACTCGAGGAGGACGTCCCAGACGACCGAGGCCGGGGCGTCGATCTCGGCGAACACTTCTATCTCGTCCATGTCAACCACTGACGCGCCCCGGGTGTATGCGTGTGTCGGTCGGGTAACGTGACCGTCCCGGCCGGAGAGGGTTCGGCCCCGCACCGACCGGACGGTGTATCGGTGGAGGGCCCGCGCCGCCGCGCGCCCGCTCAATGCCGCGCCCGCTCAACGCAAATTTTATCTCGCTCTCACGCGCACGCGAAAAAGTCGCAGACGAAAAAATAGACGACGCGAGACGGTGGCGGCGGCCGACGCCCGATGACTTCGACGATAACGCCGCGAACGTCCCTCTCGAGTGATCGCGGTCCCGGAACCCGCCGGCCCGGCCTATTTCTGACCGGTCGGCGTTCGTCGCGTATGATGCAGGTCGCGATCACCGGCGCATCGGGCTCCGTCGGACGGCAGGCGATCGAGGCGCTCTCCGACGAGGAGCACGATCTGGCGCTCTTCTCCCACGGCGAGACGCAGGATCTCGAGACGACGCCGATCGAAATCGCCGACTACGACCGGTTTGCGGCGGCCCTCGAGGGACAGGACGTGCTCGTCCACCTCGCGGCCAACCCCAGTCCGCGCGCCGACTGGGACGCCGTCCGGGGCCCGAACGTCGACGGCCTCTACAACGCGTTCGAGGTGGCGGCCGAGAACGACCTCCAGCGGGTCGTCTTCGCCAGTTCGAACCACGCGGTCAACACGGAGAACGCCGTCTCCGCGATCAAGCCGGAGTCGACCGTCGGCTCGCCCGAGGTCGTCCGACCCGACGATCCCCCGCGCCCCGACACCTACTACGGCGTGACGAAGGTCTTCGGCGAGGCGATGGGCTACTACTACGCCCGTCGCACCGGCATGGACGTGGTCAACCTGCGGATCGGCTGGCTGCTCGGTCGGGACGAACTCCGCGAGGAGTGCGCCGAACGCGACGGCTCCGGGGAGCGCTACGCGCGGGCGACGTGGCTCAGCCCGGAGGATTGCCAGCGCGTGATCCGGGCGGCCGCGGACGCCCCCCTCCCAGAGACGCCGCTGACCGCACACGGCATCTCGAACAACAGCGAGCGGTTCCTCTCGCTGACCGAGACGATGCAGGCCCTCGAGTACCGCCCGAAAGACGACGCGGCCGAGGTGCTCGACGACGACGTTGACGGCCGGGACGGCCTTCGAACGGACTGAGTTCGATTCCGTCCGACCGGGCGGGTTCCTTCCAGACCGTTCCCTCTCGAGACGGAAACCGTTCGAAAAACCGAAGACGGTCGACCGCCGACTTGAACCCATGTCCCAATCCGTTGCCGATTCCACGGGGTACGGCCCGAACCGGCAGATGTCACTGTTCGGGTACCTCCTCGCCGGCATCCTCGCCATCGCGTTGCTGCCGCTGCTGCCGGTCATCGTCGTCGGCTGGCTGCTCTGGCGCCTGCTCCGGTCGGAAGACGAGGAACCGCCGCGTCGCTCGTGGAAGCGGCGGGGACGGGCGGAGCCCGAATAGCGACGGAACGCGACCGACGGAAGACGGAACCGACCACCGAACCCCTCCCCCGTCGATTTCCACCGCCGAATCGAACCCCGACCTCCGCGGCGGCCGGACGTCTCGAGACGAACGCTCGCTCGAGTCTTCGGGGGGATCACCATCCGCCGAGCGGCCGGCCGTTCGCCGTCTCGTCGATCAGTAGACGCCGTGGAGGAGGAGATAGACGACGATCCCCAGGGAAAACGAGATCAGCCAGAGGCTCGCGGCGATTCGCCCCGCCTTCGCGTGGCTCGTCCGCGCGAGTTCCTCGACCGGGTACGCGAACGCCAGCAGGAGCGCGTGGTAGACCAGCGGCACGCAAACGATGGCCAGCAGGATGTGGATCGCGAGCGTCGGCAGGTAGACGAAGCGGTAGATCGTGTCGGGTCCCGGAAACGGCTGCGGGCCGCCCGTCGCCACGAGGCGGTAGAGGTACAGGACGAGAAACGACGCGAACAACCCGAACGAGGCGAGCATCGCCCGTCGGTGGTGCGCGATTTTCCCGCGCCGGATCCACCGCCAGCCGGCGGCGATGGTGACGATGGCCGTGGCGCTGATCGCGGCGTTGACGTGCGGGATCGTCTCGAGGACCCACTCGGGCGCCGCCGGAACGGCGGACCGGGGCACTCGACCGCCCGCCGCGGCGAACACCAGCGCGAGCGAGACGAGGCTCAACGCGACCGTGAGGATTCGCACCCGCTCTCGAGGAACGTACTCCATACCGTATCGTTCGACCGCGCCCGGAAAGCGATTTCCCTCGGTCTCTCCGCCTACAGCTTTTCGGCGATCCGTTCGACGGCGACCACCAGTCGGTAAAAGAGGTGCAGGCCGTACAGTGATACGCCCAGGCCGATCGCGCTTACCGCTAGCGCGAATATCCGCCCGGTCAGAAATCCGTAGACGACGACCCCGACGAGGGCGACGATGAGGATGACTCCGACCGGTGCGGGGATCTCTCGCCGCTGGCCGTTTCGGCTCATACGTTACATTTCTGACTGAACGACAAGTATTTTCGGCCGTCGCGTGAACGGCGGTGTCGCTCGAGGTCGAAGCTCCCCGCTCGAGCCGTTCTTGGCTCGTCTCGAAGCGTCCGAGAGCGGTGGCCCTCGAGGAGTGACGTCGGAAAGGATTATGCGTGGGTGATGTCCACGAAGGGAGATCACCTGCATCGATTGTGGCGGGAAACCCGCCGCGTGCAACGCAAATCGGAGATTTGCTGGCTTGCAAATCCCCCGGATTTGCAAACGATGCGTGGGACCGGATTTGAACCGGCGGACCCCTACGGGACAGCGCCCTCAACGCTGCGCCGTTGGCCTGGCTTGGCTACCCACGCTCGCGTGCTACTCTGCAGTCAATCGTATCCAGCGCGGTTATAAAAGCCCTTTCCTTTGCGCTTGTGCCTGCGTGATCGTGTCACGGATTCGCTGGAACGGAGATTTGAAATGCGACTGCTGCTAATCCCTCACATGGCCAAATACTCGACGGGCTCGTCGTCCGGCGGCGGCGCGAGCGCCTGCGAACTCTGTGGCGCCGAGAGCGACTCGCTGCGCCGCGCGACCATCGCCGGCGCCGAACTCGAGGTCTGTCCGAGCTGCGCGCCGCACGACGACGCCCGGAAGAATCGACGGTCCGGTTCGAGCGGTTCGAGCGGCGGCTCGGGTCGTTCGAGCGACGAACCGAGTCGCAAGAAGAAGGCCGCCCGGAACGTCGCGAAGGCGAACCCGATCTGGGACGGCGACTCCGAACGATGGGAGAAGGAGGGAACGAACTACGACGACGACCCGCTCCCGTACCTGGTCCCCGACTACGGCGACGTCGTCGTCGAGGCCCGCCAGGAACTCGGCCTCCAGCGAGAGGAACTCGCCGAAGAACTCGGCGTCCCGGAGACGGACGTGCTCGCGGTCGAACAGGGCCGGGCGACCCAGGCCGGCATCGGCGGCGGTTTCGTCAGCGCGCTCGAGGAGCGCCTCGACGTGACCCTGGCCGAATAAGGGCTCCGAGGCCGCGCGAACGCGCGAACCCACGTGAACGGACGCCGTCGGTGTCGATAGCGGCCGGTACTGGACCCCGTGATCGGCGAGCAGACTTTTGTTGGCTCACGAGAGACTGAGACCGATGAGTGGGCAACGCGCGGCGGCAGAGCCGTACGCGACGCGGTTCGAAACCGAAGTGACGTCGATCGACGGCCGACGGGTCTGGCTCGAGCGCAGTTTCTTCTACGGCGAGAGCGGCGGTCAGCCGGCCGACCGAGGGACGATCGGCGACGTCGACGTCGTCGACGTGCAGGTCGTCGACGGCGAGCAGGTCCACCACCTGGCCGAGGAACCGTCGTTCAGGGTGGGCCAGCGCGTGCTCTGTTCGGTCGACTGGTCGTTCCGCATGTACTGCATGCGCGCGCACACCGCGAGCCACGTCCTCCACGGGGCCGCGCGGCGGGTGCTCGACGACTTCGAGTACGCCGGGATCGCCATCGGCGAGGAGACGGTCCGGATCGACCTCGAGACGAGTTCGACCGTCGACGACGCGGCGGTGCTCGAACTCGACGAACTCGTCAACCGCGTCGTCTGGGAGTCCAGATCCGTCTCCTGGGATGACGCGCCGGTCGCGGAGGTCCGCGAACGCGACGACGTCGCGTTCAACGAAGCGACCGAGGACGACGCGCTCCGGAAGGGTCGCGTCAGGCTGGTCACGATCAGCGACCGGGGCGACGCCGGCAACGAGTGCGCGCGTGTCGTCGGAAACGGCGCGACGGTCACCGTCTCCGGTGGCGGGTCCGCCTCGCGGGAACCCTGGGACGTCGCCGCCTGCGGCGGCACCCACGTCCGAAACACGCGCGAGATCGGCCCGGTCACCGTCCTCGGCCGATCGCACCCCGAGGAGGGCGTCGCGCGGATCGAACTCGCCGTCGGCCCGACCGCGATCGAGCGCCGGCGAGCGGAGAAGCGCGCCGCCTTCGGCGTCAGGCGTGCCCTCGAAACGAATCTCGAGGCCGTCGACGACGAACTCGAGCGCGTCGCCACCGACCGCGACGAGCTAACCGAACGGCTCTACGAGCGAGAGCGCGAACTCGCGGCCGAGCGCCTGGAGCGCGGATCGACCGTCGACAGGGACGGCGAACGGTGGCTCACAGCCACCGTGGGCGACCTGCCGTCGGACGTCGTCGACGCCCTCGTCGGGGAGTGGGTCGACGCGGACGGTCGCGCGGCGATCGAGGTCGACGAACCGATCGACGTCGTCGTCGCCGTGGGAGAGGTCGACGCGACCTACGCGGTCGTCGGTGCTACCGGATCGCGGTCTGCGGCGGCCGTGCTCGAGGAACTCGCCGACGCCTTCGGCGGCGACGGCGAGGGAACCGACGACGTCGCGGTTGGCGGCGGGTTCGACTCCTCGCCCGACGCGATTCGCGATCACCTCGGACGACGGGTCGTCCGCTAGCTGCCGCTCGGGTTCGGCGATCTCCCCGAACCGTGCACAATCTTTCCGCAGGTTGCGTCAATAACCCCTTCCGAAACTTCGAGTCCGCGGTCGACGCGCTCGCACAACTTCCGGAGTGGTTCACCGACGACGTCGTCGACGGCGTGGTTCTCGAGCGCGTTCGGGTGCCTTTAAGCCGTCGAGCGTGGTGGGTAGGACGGGCGTGGCGGTCGACGGTGTCTCAGCTCGACGTCTAGGCATCCCTGACGATGGAAAGTATTACTACACTTGAAGTAATTATTTAATCTCATGGGAGTCGACTACTCACAGCTTCGGGATCCGAACGCCGAGTACACGATGCGGGACCTCTCGGCGGAGACGATGAACGTGACGCGCGAGCGCGGCGGCGGCCGGGACGTGCAGATCACGGACGTCCAGACGACGATGGTCGACGGCAACTTCCCGTGGACGCTCGTGCGCGTCTACACGGACGCCGGCATCGTCGGCACCGGCGAGGCCTACTGGGGCGCAGGCGCCCCGGAGCTGATCGAGCGGATGAAACCCTTCCTCGAGGGTGAGAACCCGCTCGACATCGACCGCCTCACCGAACACCTCGTCCAGAAGATGTCGGGCGAGGGGTCGATCGCCGGGGTCACGGTGACCGCCATCTCGGGGATCGAGGTCGCCCTCCACGACCTGGCCGGCAAGATCCTCGACGTCCCGGCCTACCAGTTGCTCGGCGGGAAGTATCGCGACGAGATGCGGGTTTACTGCGACTGTCACACCGAGGAAGAGGCCGACCCGGTCGCCTGCGCCGACGAGGCCGAGCGCGTCGTCGAGGAACTGGGCTACGACGCGCTCAAGTTCGACCTCGACGTCCCGAGCGGTCACGAGAAGGACCGGGCGAACCGCCACCTTCGAGGGCCGGAGATCGAACACAAGGCCTCGATCGTCGAGGCGATCACCGAGCGCGTCGGTCACCGCGCGGACGTCGCCTTCGACTGCCACTGGACGTTCTCCGGCGGGAGTGCGAAACGGTTGGCCAAACGACTCGAGGAGTACGACGTCTGGTGGCTCGAGGACCCCGTTCCCCCCGAGAACCACGACGTGCAGCGGGAGGTCACCCAGTCGACGACGACGCCGATCACCGTCGGCGAGAACGTCTACCGCAAACACGGCCAGCGACGGCTGCTCGAGGAGCAAGCGGTCGACATCATCGCGCCGGACATGCCGAAGGTGGGTGGGATGCGCGAGACGCGCAAGATCGCCGACCTCGCGGACATGTACTACGTGCCGGTCGCCATGCACAACGTCGCGTCGCCGATCGCGACGATGGGCAGCGCGCACGTCGGCGCGGCGATCCCGAACGCGCTCGCCGTCGAGTACCACTCCTACGAACTCAGCTGGTGGGAGGACCTCGTCGAAGAGGACGTCATCGAGGATGGGTACATCGAGATCCCCGAGGAGCCGGGCCTCGGCCTGACGCTCGATCTGGACGCCGTCGAGGAGCACATGGTTGATGGTGAGGAGTTGTTTGAGGAAGCGTAAGCCTCCTCAAACTTGCTGAGCTCCGCTCAGCATTGTTCGACGAGGCGTAACCGTTTCGTGCGTCGTCGAGCCAACGCGGCCGGTCCTCTCTCGCTGATCTAACCGGGGAGGGGCCTCACCGTCGTGGCTCATGCTGGGATCCGTTTTATGTCGCTCCTCGAGGTGGAATTGCCCCGTGACGCGACAAGTCTTCACGCGGAGACGGCTACTGCGCTCGCTCGGTGTCGCATCGGCGGTCGGCGTCGGATCGCTCGGAGTCGGCACGGGCGGGGCGGTCCAGGAGGACGGGGAAGACGGAGACGACGTCGACGGTCAGTACACCGCGGTGTACCGCGATACGATCGATTCCGTCGTCCTGGTGATCGTTTCCCCGCCGGGTGGCCGGTACGGAGGCGGCGGTGGTGGCGGCGGTGGCGGCGGTGGCGGCGGTGGTGGTGGCGGACTCGGGTCCGGCTTCGTCGTCGACGATCAGCACGTCGTGACCAACAATCACGTCGTTGAGGCGGCGGCCGAAGGCGGCATCGAACTCCAGTTCAGCAACGAGGAGTGGCGAACCGCGTCGGTCGTGGGCGCCGACCCGTACAGCGACCTCGCGGTCCTGCGCGTCGAGGATATGCCCGACGTCGCCGAGGGACTCTCGCTCGTGGAGTCCCAGCCCGCGATCGGGCAGGAGGTTCTCGCCCTCGGGAATCCGCTCGGCCTCGACGCGTCCATCTCCCAGGGGATCGTCAGCGGCGTGAATCGATCGCTCCCGAGTCAGCTCGGGTTCGCGATTCCAGCGGCCATCCAGACCGACGCGCCGATCAACCCCGGGAACAGCGGCGGTCCGCTGGTGAACCTCGAGGGCGAGGTGCTCGGCGTCGTCTTCGCCGGCGCCTCGCAGACGATCGGCTTCGCGATATCCGCACTGCTTGCGAACCGGGTCGTGCCGTCGCTCATCGAAGACGGCGCGTACGAACACCCGTTCATGGGGGTCGGAGTGATCCCTGTGGGGCCCGAGCTCGCCGACGAGGTCGGCCTCGAGGAGGCGACCGGCGTGCTCGTCGTCGAGGCTGTCTCCGGGTCGCCCGCCGATGGTGTCCTCGAGGCCGCATCGCAAACGGAACCCGGAAGCGGCGACGTGATCGTCGCCATCGACGACCACGAGATCCACAACCAGAATCAGCTTTCGTCGTACCTCGTCCTCGAGACGTCACCCGGGGAGACGATCGACGTTCGGATCGTTCGCGACGGCGAGGAGCGGACGGTCGAGTTAACGCTCGCCGAACGGCCGGACCCGCAACTGCCGGAAACGCCGTTCGGTGGCGGTCCGAGCGAACGACGGCCGACCGAGTCGCGATCGAGGGTACCGCTGTGACCGGGGGTGACGCCGACGTCGGCTACAAGCTCATCTGCGAGGAACACGGCCCGAACGACCTGGTCGAGTACGCGGCGCTCGCGGACGAGTCCGCGTTCGACTTCGCGATGATCTCCGATCACTTCCACCCGTGGACCTCGGCCCAGGGCGAGAGTCCGCTGGTCTGGAACGTGATCGGCGCGATCGCGCGTGCGACCGACGACCTGCCGCTCGGCACCGCGATCACCTGTCCGACCACCAGGGTTCACCCGGCGATCGTCGCGCAGGCGGCCGCGACGTCGGCGACGATGCTCCCGGGCCGATTCTTCCTCGGCGTCGGCACCGGTGAGAAGCTGAACGAGCACGTCGTCGGCGCCAGGTGGCCCGAACACGAGGTGCGACTGGCGAAACTCGAGGAGGCGATCGAGGTGATCTGGACCCTCTGGGAGGGCGGGGCGAAGAGCCACCACGGCGAGCACTTCACGGTCGAAAACGCGCGGTTGTACACGCTCCCCGACGAACCGCCGGAGATCCCGGTGGCGGCAGACGGCCCGAAAGCGGCGCGCCTCGCGGGCGAAAAGGGCGACGGACTGGTGGCCGTCCGCCCGAGCGAGGACCTGATCGACGCGTTCGAGTCCGCCGGCGGCGAGGGGAAGCCGCGGTACGGCGAACTCACCGTCTGCTACGCCGAGGACGAGGCGGTCGAGTTGGCCCACGAGATCTGGCCGATCGAGGGCTTGCCGGGCGAACTGATGTGGGTCTTGCCGACGCCCGCACACTTCGAACAGGCCGTCCAGTCGGTCACGAAGGAGGATATCGCCGAGTCGATGGTCTGCGGTTCCGATCCCGACGAACACGTCGCGGAGATCCGGTCGTACGTCGACGCCGGGTTCGACCACGTCGCGGTCCACCAGGTCGGTCCGAATCAGGAGGGGTTCGTCGAGTTCTACGAGGAGGCGGTGCTGCCCGTGCTCGAGGGCTGAAACCTCGACGCCGACTTCGACGTCGGGTTCGGCGCCGGAACCCGATTCGCCGTTCGCGTTATTCTCCTTCCCGTTCCCCTTCCTCCGCTTCGGGTTCGACGTCCTCCGGTTCGAACTCCTCGATCTCGTCGGCGTCGGCGTCCTCCGAGCGCGGGGCGTTCTGCGTGCCGAGGTCGTCGTCGCCGTCGTCGACCTCGTCCGGATCGCGGTCGACCCGCTCGAGTTCCTCGTCGATTTCGGCCTCCCGTTCCGCCTCGAGTTCGTCCCGTCGATCGGTGTCGTCTTCGGCCATACCGACCGGGAGTTCGCCGCAGCGGGGGTTGGGAACTTGGCCGTCAGGTGCAAGCGCGTCGGCCGCCCGTTCGATCGGTCGGCCCGGGACGAGCGGCGCGGGGGCGGTGACGAAAGACAGATAAAAGGGGACGCACTGTGAACGAACAGATATGGACGTTCCGTACGACCTCACCTCGTACGTCAGGGTGTTGAAGATGGCGACGACACCCACGACCGAGGAGTTCCTCCAGGTTGCGAAGATCGCCGGCGCGGGAATCCTGTTCGTCGGGCTGATGGGATTCCTCATCGGCGCGATCATGCTGGTGCTCACGGGAGGCCTCTGATGGCGATATACGCGGTCAAGACCACGGCGAGTCAAGAGCGAACCGTCGCGGACATGATCATCAACCGCGAAGAGCCGGAGATCCACGCGGCGCTCGCGCCGGACTCGCTGACCTCCTACGTGATGGTCGAAGCCGACGGGAACGCAGCGATCGAGCGCGTCCTCGAGGACATTCCGCACGCGCGAAGCATCGTCCCGGGCAAGTCCGACATCTCCGAGGTCGAGCACTTCCTCTCGCCCAAGCCGGACGTCGAGGGGATCGCCGAGGGCGACATCGTCGAACTCATCGCCGGCCCGTTCAAGGGCGAGAAGGCCCAGGTCCAGCGCATCGACGAGGGCAAAGACCAGGTGACGGTCGAACTCTACGAGGCGACGGTCCCGATTCCGGTGACGGTGCGCGGCGACCAGATTCGCGTCCTCGATTCCGACGAGCGATAGCGAGTCGGTTCGCTCGCACCGAGCGGAGCGAGGGGCGAGGACGTTTTATACTCAATTTTGCGAGGAGTGGTGGCCGAGGCGAAGCGAGGCCACCCGACGACGTAAAATCTAGCCGTGTAACGGTGCGAGGCGACCAGATTCGCGTCCTGGACACCGACGAACGGTAGTTCGTCGGACAGTGCGAGCGGCACACCGTGGCGCGAGCATCCGACGAGCGGTAGCGAGTTGGTTCGCCCGATTCGGGCGCGACGGAACGTCGAACGTTTGCTATCGCGAGTTCGAGACGGTGCTCGAGCGGTTCGATCGGTGCGTGGTGCGTCCGATCGAGCGAAAAAACCGACAGAATCGCGTACGGATCGATATTCGAGTAGCCTATGGTGAGTCGTTTGCCGCCCCACCGTCCCGGTTTCGGACCGGTCCGTCCCCGGGAGATCCTATCAACCAGTAAATATGTATATGTGCTCACACGACGTGCTCGTAGTGAGTACTATGAACTCCACTCAATCGCCTCGCGACGTCGAATACACCCCTCGCGCCGGGTGGCGAACGCTCGCCATCGCCGGCGCGATCGTCGGACTCCTCGGGTTGGTCGCGATGACCTTCCCATTCGCGACCGGACTCTCGGTGTCGATCGCCCTGGGCGCGCTGCTGATCGTCGGCGGGATCGTCCACGGCGCCCACGCGTTCTCCGCTCGCGGGTGGACGGGTCGGTTCTGGCAGCTCGCCCTCGGCGCCGTCTCCGTCGTTGCCGGCGCGGTCTTGATCGCGAACCCGACCGTCGGCCTGCTGAGCCTGACGCTGATCGCCATCGCGTACCTGTTCGTCGACGGGATCGCCGAACTCGCCGCGAGCGTCCGCATGGGGTCCCAACCCGGCAGGGCCTGGGTCGGCGTCAGCGGCGTGATCTCCCTCGTGTTGGCCGCCATGCTCTGGGTCGGGTTCCCCGCGGACGCCGCGTGGGCCGTCGGCTTGCTGGTCGGCGTGAGCGTGTTCGCGACCGGCCTTTCGATGGCACTCATCGCCATCTCCGGACGCGAACTCGAGGAGGACGTCGCACCGCCGGCGGGCGAACCGCGCGGCGCGTGAATCGGCGATCCGACCCGTTTTCGTCGGGCGCTCGCCCGTCTATCCGCGTTCCGACTCGAGTGCTCGTCGCGCGGTAGGTCGCATCATTCCGGTTACCGACGCTTTCGTAGCGTTTTTGCTGGTTGTCGGGAAACGGGGCGGTATGACCGCTCCCTGGGCCGATTGGAAGCACGTTCTCAAGATCGATCCCGACAAGGACCTCCCCGACGGCGTCACGTACGGCGACCTCTGCGCCACCGGCACCGACGCCATCGAGGTCGGAGGGACGATGGGGATCACCGAAGAGAACATGACCGCCGTCATCGAGGCGTGCGCCGAACACGACGTCCCCCTCTACCAGGAGCCTTCGAGCCCCGACGTCGTCGTCGAGAGCGACGCCCTCGACGGCTACCTCGTGCCGACCGTCTTCAACGCCGGCTCTCCCTTCTGGATCACCGGCGCGCACAAGGAGTGGCTGCGCCTCGAGGGCGACCTCGACTGGGAGCGGACGACGATGGAAGCCTACATCGTGATGAACCCCGACGCGGCCGTGGCGACGTACACCGAGGCGGACTGCGACCTGGGGGTGGACGACGTCGCGGCGTACGCGAAGGTGGCGGAACGGATGTTCGGCCAGGAGATCGTTTACGTCGAGTACTCCGGCACGCTCGGCGATCCCGCGATCGTCGAGGGGGCGGCCGACGCCCTCGAGGAGTCGACCCTGTTTTACGGCGGCGGCATCCACGACTACGACTCCGCGTACGCGATGGCCCGCCACGCGGACGTCGTCGTCGTTGGCGACCTCGCCCACGACGCGGGCGTCGAGGCGGTCCGCGAGACGGTCGAGGCCGCGAACGACGCCTGAATCGGTTCCCTCCACGGCCGACGCGGTTACCGGTCCGAGCCGAGTTCCGTCGGATCGATCGCTTTCCCGAGGCGGTGGCGCACGCGCTCGTCCTCCGACCGTTGGGACGTTTCCGTTGGTCTAACGACGATTCGCGTCGCATCTTACCGGTGCGGATTCGCATCTTACTCGTCGCGACCTGTGAAAAAGTATCAACGGCCTAAACCGTTTTGCGTCTCCGCCGTCCACCCGGATGCATGAGTATCCTCGCCGAATTCGAGGCGGCGGCGTCGGACCTCGTCCTCGGGCCGACGCTCGAGGCGGTGCCGTCGCTCGCCGTAGAGATCGAGCGTCAGTACGCGCTCGATCCGGACCGGCCGGTCGCCTTCTGCTGGGTGACCTGCGCCGACGTCGACCGTCTCGAGCGTGCGCTCGGCCACGACCCGACGGTCGCCGGATTCGAGTTGCTGGAGCGACGCGGTCGGCGACGCCTCTACCGGATCCAGCGCAGCGATTCGAACGTGATCGGTGCCTATCGCCGGTGGATGGCCGTCGGGGGCGAACTCCTCCGCTGTCGCGGGAGCGACGCCCGCTGGGAGTTCGAGATGCGGTTTCCGGACCGCGATTCGTTCACGAGCTACCACGAGTTCCTCGAGCGGCGTGGCGTCGCGTTGGATCTGTGCCGGCTCTCGGACGGCGGCCGTTCTCGAGGCGCGGACGACGTGCTGACCGAAGCCCAGCGGGAGGCGCTGGTGCTCGCCTACGAGGAGGGATTCTTCGACGTTCCCCGCGAGACGACGCTCTCCGAGATCGCCGAGTTGCTCGACATCTCCGATCAGGCCGTCAGCGAGCGCCTCCGGCGCGGACAGACGCGACTGATCGACGAGTTCGTCCGGTGAGCGTCGCCGGCGATCGGATAGCGGTAGTGGTGCTGATTCCACCCCCGATCGGTCCCATCGTCACGCGGATTCGACCGCCGACCGGAGGGCGGGGAGCACGTCCGTGACGTCCTCCCGAAACACGTACTCGGCGTCGTCGTCTCGGGGCGTCGGCTCGAGGTTGATCACCGCGAGGGTCGCCCCTCGCGCGGCGGCGTTGCGGGGGAGCGAGGCCGCCGGTTCGACGGCGAGCGACGACCCGATCGCGAGGAAGACGTCGCTCTCGCGGGCGAGTCGCCGGGACCGCTGGAGCACCGCGGGCGGGAGTCGCTCGCCGAAGAGGACGACGTCGGGTTTGAAGACGCCGCCGCAGTCGCAGGTCGGCGGGAGTTCGCCGGTTTCGGCCCGTTCGAACGCCTCGTCGCCGTCGATCCGGAAGCCGCAATCGTCGCAGGCCGCCCGTTGGGAGTTGCCGTGCAACTCGAGGATCGCCGTCTCGCCGTCGGCGGGCGCGCGGACTTCCTCGTGGGCCTCTTCGTGGAGGCCGTCGGTGTTCTGGGTGATCACGGCCGCGAGGTGACCGGACCGTCCGAGGTCGGCGAGCGCTTCGTGGGCGGCGTTGGGTTCGTACTCGCCGCCGAACAGCTCGCGCTGGAGCTCGAGTCGGTCGCGCCAGAACCCCACCGGGTCGCTTCGGAACCGACCGTAGGTGAACTGTCCCTCCTCGAATCGCTCCCAGACGCCGCCGTCGTCGCGAAACGTCGGGATTCCCGAGGGCGCGGAGATGCCCGCGCCTGTGAACGCGACGGTCGCGTCCGCGCGTCGAATCTCGTCCGCGAGGGCCTCGAGATCCTGCTCGTCCATGCGATCGGTTTCGTTCGGCTTGTACAATCGATTTACGCTCGAGGGTGAAAGCGGATCGACGGAACGACGAGCTCCCAGGCGGTCGAACGCGAAACCGCCGTGAGTGAGCCGAACACTTTGCGAGCGTCGGTGACATCGTCGACGACGAGGAACTCGAGGCCGTCCGCCGAGCGTCGGCGACGTTTCGCGCCGACGTCGAACGACGGGTGGGAGGTTTCGCTTCGGACGACGATCCGTAGAAACTCGATCGGCCATCCGCTCGACCTCGACCGCGTCCGCTCGAGGCCGAACGGTTGCCCTTAAGTTCCGCCTGCGTGAATCGGGAGGTATGCAGGACAGAACCTACACTGCGGACGCCGAGCCGGGCGACCACGTGACGGTCTCCGGTTGGGTGCACGAGATACGAGACCTCGGCGGCATCGCCTTTCTCATCCTCCGGGACAAGACGGGCAAGATCCAGATCAAGTTCGAGAAAGACGAGATGGACGAGGACCTCGTCGAGACCGGACTGGGCGTCGCTCGAGAGAGCGTCGTGACGGTCTCCGGCGCCGTTGAGGAAGAGCCCCGCGCGCCGACGGGCGTCGAGATCACGCCCGAGGACGTCGAGGTCGTCGCGCCCGCCGACCCGGAACTGCCGCTCGATCCGTCGGGGAAGGTCGACGCCGAACTCTCGACGCGCCTGGATAACCGGACCCTCGACCTCCGCAAGTCCGAGGTGCAGGCGATCTTCGAGATCCGCGCGGAGATCCTGCGGGCGGTCCGCGAGCGGTTCCGCGAGTTCGACTGCACGGAGATCAACACGCCGAAGATCGTCGCCACGGGTACGGAGGGCGGCACCGAGCTCTTCCCGATCACCTACTTCGGCGAGGAGGCGTTCATGAACCAGTCGCCCCAGCTGTTCAAGCAGCTGATCGCGGGCTCCAACGTCGAGCGCGTCTTCGAGATCGGTCCCATCTTCCGCGCCGAGGAGCACAACACGCCCCGACACCTCAACGAGGCGACCTCGATCGACTTCGAGGGGGCGTTCTGCGATCACACCGACGCGATGGACGTCGTCGAGGGCATCGTCAAGGCCGCCTACGAGGCCGTCGAGGAGAACTGCGCCGAGGAACTCGAGACGCTCGGTCTCGAGGAGGAGTTCGCGCTGCCCGACGGGGACTTCCCGCGCATCACCTACGAGGAGGCCATCGAGCGGATCAACGCGACGGGCGAACTCGACGAGCAGCTGGTCTGGGGCGACGACCTCCCGACCGAGGGCGAGAAGGCCCTGGGACAGGACGTCGGCGGCCACTACTTCATCACCGACTGGCCGAGCGAGATCAAGCCGTTCTACATCAAGGATCACGACGACGACCCGGACCTCTCGACCGGCTTCGACCTGATGCACCCGCGGATGGAACTCGTCTCGGGCGGCCAGCGCGAACACCGCCACGAGAAGCTCATCGAGGGCTTCGAACAGCAGGGCCTCGACCCCGACGAGTTCGAGTATTACACCAAGATGTTCAAGTACGGCATGCCCCCTCACGCCG
The DNA here is from genome assembly GCF_031852275.1 of Halovalidus salilacus. Taxonomy (GTDB): domain Archaea; phylum Halobacteriota; class Halobacteria; order Halobacteriales; family Natrialbaceae; genus Halovalidus; species Halovalidus salilacus. Next base: position 1,437,698 of record NZ_CP134700.1, read on the forward strand.
GCTTCGGACTCGGCGGCGAGCGCCTGGTCATGACGATCCTGGACCTCGACAACATCCGCGAGGCCGTGCTCTTCCCGCGAGATCGTCAGAGACTGAGCCCGTAGGGCGAAGTCTCTGAGAGCGCGTGGAAACCACGAGCGCGTAGCACGAGGAGTGTGTTTCCGCGAGATCGCCAGCGTCTGAGTCCCTAGGGGAACGCTGAGAGGGAGCAAGCCGCGGCTCGTCCTACTCGCACCTTGTGAGGCCGCCACCGTTTGCGTCCTCGAAGGAGGCGGAGCCAACCGCCGACGGTTTTTCGCTCGTCACACGCTCGTCGGGTGGAACGTCGACGGTTTCGCCCGTCGTCAACGCGCTTTCGAGTCGACGCTCGAGATCGATCGACGCACGGACCTTCCGTGGTTCGTTCGGCGTACTCGGGGAGCGTACAGCGCAAAAAGTGGGGTCGCCCACCCGGAGTTACCAGCTCCACCAGCCGCCGTCGTCGTCACCGTCGTCGCCCAGGATCGCGCTCGCGAGGTCGTCGCCGACCGCCGAGTCGCCGAGGTACTCGAGGTGGCCGCCGACGCTGTCGGTCACGTCGACGTCGGTGTAGTTGTCGGCGGTGTCGTTCGGACAGCCGGAGCCGTCGGTGCCGAGGGCCGCGCCGAAGATGCCGCCGTAGGCCGATCCGACCGTCGAGTCGTTCTCGGAGTGGTAGTTGCGCACCTCGTCGGCGTTGTTCGCGATGCCGTCGTACCACTCGCCCTGGGAGATGCCACCGCCACAGACCGTGTCGCCGTCGGCCGCGGCGCCGAGCGGTGCGACCGTCTCGATCGAGTAGTCGGCGCCGAGGTGGTTGACCGTCTCGAGGACCACCCGACCGCCGAGGGAGTGGCCGACGAGGCGGACGTTACCGCCGCCGGCGTCGTAGAACGCTTCGGCCATCTCGGCGACGGTCTCCCCCACGTCCTCGGTCTCGCTCTCGGCGGCGGGGAAGTTGATCGTCGTCGCGTCCCACTCGATGGCCGTGTAGGCGTCGGCCTCGTACCCGGCGTCTTCCAGCGAGGTCGCGACGTCGGCCGCCTGGCTCTCGACGGTCGTGTCGCCGAACCAGCCGTGGACGAAGACGAACAGTTCGTCCTCGACGGGGAACGACGGCGTCGAGCCGGTTCCCCAGATGCTGTCGCCGACCTCGAGGACGTCGATCTCGAAGGTCGAGACGGCCGCGGCAGAACCCGTCGTGGCTGCCAGCCCCGCGGTTCCGGCGAGGGCGACGCCGCTGGCTTTCAGCATCGACCGTCGATCGGCCGCGTTGGTGCTCTCGCCTCGCTTCCGTTCGCGCCGTCTGTCGTCTGTTGGCATGACGCAATTGGAACGTCGAGCTACCACCGGTAATGAATTCTACTTCAACGGTGAACAGTATTAAATACAGCCCCGTATTTCGCATCCAACTGTTCGGACTCGAGCGCCCCTCGGTCGCCTCGCTCACGTATACGCCCGCCCCGGGGTGACGTCTGCGGACGACGGAATCTGTACTGTTATACCGGTTCGGACGAAACGGTGCGCGTAATGCCTGACGAGGCGACGGCGTTCGTCCCCGGCCACATCACGGGCTTCTTCAGCGCCCACCCCGACGACGATCCGACCAGAGCGGGGTCGCGCGGGGCCGGTCTGACGCTCACCGACGGCGTCGAGGTGACCGTCCGGCGGGCCGGGGAAACGACGGTGACCCTTGACGGCGAGTCGATCGAGGTCGACCCGGTCGGGACCGTTCTCGACGCCCTCGGCGTTTCGGCCCGCGTCGACGCGACGTCGGACGTCCCGCTCGGTGCCGGCTTCGGCGTCTCCGGGGCCATGGCGCTCGGGACCGCGCTGGCGGCGAACCACGTCTTCGCGCGCGGACTCTCCTACAACGAACTCGTGACCGTCGCTCACGGGGCTGAAGTGCGCGCCGGAACCGGACTGGGGGACGTGGTCGCCCAGGCGCGCGGCGGCGTCCCGATCCGCCTCGAACCGGGGGCGCCGGCGTACAACTCCCTCGACGCGATCCCGCAGCGAGCGCGCGTCGAGTACGTCTCGTTCGGACAGCTCTCGACGGCCGACGTCCTCTCCGGTGACACCGACCGGCTCACGCGAGCCGGCGAGGAGGCGCTCTCGAGGGTAGTCGGGGAGCCGACGCTCCCGTCGTTTATGTACGCCTCCCGTCGGTTCGCCCGCGAGGCGGAGTTGTTGACGCCGACGGTGTTCGAGGTCGTCACCGAGGTCTCCGACGCCGGCGGTGAGGCGTCGATGGCGATGCTCGGTGAGACGGTATTCGCGCTCGGAACGGGGCTGACGGATCTGGGACACGACGCGTCCGCGTGTGCGATCCATCCCGCCGGCGCGACGCTGACGTCCTCGGGATAGTGACACCCGTGATCGACGGTCGCGGCCGCACGCGCGTTCACAGTACAATCCCCTTTTGATCTAAACGGTGATAGTTAGTGATCGCTATACTACGTGGAGAAGACGAATAGATTGACGAACGGCTGCCAGGTTGGTTGTGCCCGTCTGGTAGATATATTTACACCCCGGGTGAGTTTTATAATGGTTCGTTTCAGTTATCCGTTCGAGTTAGCGAATGTCATCTTCGACTTCACTTCCCAAGAAGCTGTTCCGACTGTACGAACACTACGTCGGCGAACCGGACTCCGAGAGCGACGTCTGGGGGTACTGGATCTTCATCTTCGGGTACCTCGTCGGCGCCGCGGGACTCGGCGCGTTCATCGTCGGCTACGCGGGGACGGTGGACTCGTACTTCCACATCCGCGTCTCCGGCGTCGCCGCGGCCGCGGGGCTCGCGTTCTGTCTGTTCGGCCTCGTACTCATGCTTCCGGTTCGCAAACGGGCCATCCAGGCGGGCGCCGTCGGTCTCGTCGTCGCACTCGCCGGCGTCGTCGCGTTCGCGATCGTCTACCCGTACAACTGGCGTGACATGGGGGCCGGACTCGAGGTGGAGGTGATCGCCATCTACTCGGCGGGCATCGCCATCATCGCCGGCGTGACGGCCCTCGTTCCCGTCGTCACCGGCCGGAAAGGGATGTTCGTCGAGGAGGAGGGACAGACCGAGGACCCGCCGATTCTCACCGGCGACGCCCTCGAGGGCGCGCAGTTCGCCGTCTTCCGTGACGACGAGGGCGACTGGGGCTGGCACGTTCTGCACCTCGAAGCCCTCGCCGGCCACCAGGAGAGCGCGGCGACTCGGCCCGAGGCGAAAGCGGGGATCGAGCGCGTCAAGTCGAAGATCGGTTCCGCCGGGCTGATGGAGCTGACGACCTCCGCGTTCCGGCTGTACCAGGACGCGGACGAGACGTGGCGGTGGACGCTCGTCCGCGACGACGGCAGCGTCGTCGCCGAGTGCACGTCCTCGTTCGACGCTCGCGACGGCGCAGAACAGTCGGTCAGCTTCCTCAAGGACCGCGGACCGGACGCCGACGTCATCGAGATCGACGGCGCGGCGTTCACTTACGTCGAGGAGCGCGACGAGTGGCACTGGGAACTGCTCGACGCGGACCGGCGCGCGCTCGCGACAAGTCCGTCCGGCCACCTCGACCAGGGTGATGCCGAGGAGGCCGCGATGACGTTCGCGGAACACTTCGACCGGGCCCGACTGCTCGACGTCGACCACGTCGGCGTCGAACTCCGCGAGAGCGCCGACGGCTGGACGTGGCGGTTCGTCGACGCCGCGGACGACGAACTCGCCCGCAGCGCGACCGTCTACGACTCCCGGCGCGACGCCGAGGAGGCAGTCGAGGCGCTGCTCCCCGAACTCGAGGGCGCCTCGATCACGGTGTCGGGCGAGCCCACCTACGAACTGTACGAGTCCGGCGACGAGTGGCGCTGGCGGCTCGTCGACGAGAGCGAACACGTCGTGGCGCGCAACCCGGAGGACTGTTCGACGCTCGAGGACGCCGAGCGCACGAGCGAGCGGTTCTCGGACGAGGTCGACGGAGCGACCGTCGTGGAGATCGAGGACGCCGAGTACGAGATCTACCCGGCCGAGGAGGTCACCTCGTCCCACGGCGCGAGCACCGGCGACCTGCCGGCCACCGTCGAGGACGCCAACCCCGCGACCGACGGCGGCACGACCGTCGAAGACGGCGACGCACCGGCCGGACCGGACTGGAACTGGAGACTGGTCACCGAGGATCGCGAGATCGTCGCCGCGAGCACCGAACCCCACGCCGGCCCCGACGCCGCCGCGGAGGCGATCGAGCGCGTCCGCCAGCAGGCCAGCGAAGCCGACCTCATCGAGTTCGAGAACGCCGCGTTCCAGGTGTACGAGGCCGACTCCGGCGAGTGGCGCTGGCGGCTCATCGACGAGGACGGGAACGTGCTCGCCGACAGCGGCGAGGAGCACACCTCGCGCAACGAGGCCGCCGAGGCGATGATGACGCTCAAGAAGCAGGCGCCGGACGCCGACGTCATCGAGATCGACACGGCCGCGTTCGAACTGTTCGTCAACGACGACGGCGAGTGGGGCTGGCGGCTCATCGACGAGGGCGGTAAGCTCGTCGCCGAGGATCCTGCGACCCACCCGACACGCGCGGCCGCCAAGCAGGCGATGGAGCGCCTCCTCGAGCACCTCGACTCGGACATTCGGACGATGGACGGGGCGATCTTCCAGACCTACCCCGACGGCGACGACTGGCACTGGCGGTTCATCCTGCCCGACGGCGACGTCGTCGCGGTGGGCGACGAGGCCTACCCCACCCGCGACGAACTCGTCGACGGCATCGAGGACGTGCGCGACCCCGCCTCCAGGGCCGGGACCTTCACGATCGGCGACGTCGCCGTTCAGCTCTACGAGAGCGGCGAGTGGCACTTCCGCCTGCTCGACCGCGACCGCGAGATCGTCGCCGACTCGAGCGTCACCTTCGACGACCGCGCGACGGCCATCGACGCGGTCGAGGACCTCGAGCGCCACGCGCCCGGCGCGCCGATCTTCACGATCGAGGACGCGGCGATCCGCCTCGAGCGCGGCGAGGGCGGCTGGCGCTGGCAGCTCATCGACGCCGACCGCGAGGTGCTCGCGACGGCAGCGACCGCCGTCGACGAGAAGGAGGCGATCCTCGAGACCGTCGAGGAGGTCCGTCGGCTCGCGCCGATCGCCGGACGCGTCGACTTCGACGTCGCCTCGTTCGACGTCTACGCCGTCGAGGACGACCGCTGGTCCTGGCGGCTCATCGACGAGGACGGTCGGACCGTCGCCGACGGCACCGAGACCTACTCGTCGAGCGACGCCGCTCGAAACGGTCTCGAGCCCGTCCGCGAACTGATCGACCACGCGAGCATCCTCGAGATCGACGGCGTCTCCTTCGAACTGCACGCCGCCGAGGACGAGGACGGGTGGGTCTGGCACCTCGTCGACAAGCACGGCTCGACGCTGTCGGAGAGCACGCGGACCTACGAGTCGCGGACCGACGCCCGCGAGGCGATGAACGCGGTCAAGCGCAACGCCCCGGACGGCTGGATCACGTTCACGGAGTGATCCGGGCCCCGTAATCCGCTCGACCGTTCGAACTTCGAGCACGGAACGCGGTACTTTTTATCGACCGACGCGAGCGAATATTCGTGAGCGATCACGAGACCGTGCCCGCCGAGGTCGACCACGAAGAGGAGATTCCCGAGGACCACCCCCGATACCAGGACCTCATCACGCGCCACCGGATCGAACGCGGCGTCGAGATGGGGATCACCCACCTGCAGGGGATGCACGCCGAAGGTCGGGGCAGCGCCTTCGACTACCTGCTCGGCGAGGAGACGATCCCGAGCGCGGACGAGGCCGAACGCGCCGCGGCGGCCCACCTGTTGCTCGCCGACCACCCCGTCCTCTCGATCAACGGCAACGTCGCCGCCCTCGTCCCCGAGGAGATGGTCGAACTCGCGGACGTCGTCGGCGCCGACCTCGAGGTGAACCTCTTCAATCGGACGCCCGAGCGCATCCAGGCCATCGCGGACCACCTGCGCGACCACGGCGCAGAGGACGTGAAGGGGATCACCGCCGACGCGCGGATTCCCGGCCTCGAGCACGAGCGGTCGAAGGTCGACGCCGACGGCATCTACGACGCCGACGTCGTCCTCGTCCCGCTCGAGGACGGCGACCGGGCGGAGGCCCTGGACGCGATGGGGAAGACCGAGATCGTGATCGACCTCAACCCGCTCTCCCGGTCGCCTCGCGTGGCGGACGTCCCGATCGTCGACAACATCATCCGCGCGGTGCCGAATATGACGGCCCACGCTCGGGAATTGTCCGAGGCCGACGAGGCGACGCTTCGCGAGATCGTCGACGCGTTCGATCCGGCGGCGGCCCTCGAGGCGGCCGAGGCGCGGATCCGGTCGGGCGACCTGGCTTGAACCGGCGACTCGAGTCTTCACCCGTCTCGACGACCCGGAGCGGCCCGCCACCGACGACGGTGAATCCCTTTCGCCGGCGAGTGACGGAAACGCACGCGCGAGCGAGCCATTCAAGAAGCCATAAATCGGTCGGCCCGTTTCTCACCACCATGGACGCCTACGAGTTGATCACGCGGAACGTCGACGAGGCCGTCACCGACGAGGAGGTCCGCGACGTCGCTGACGACCCGGCGGGCAAGCGCGCCTACGTCGGCTACGAGCCCTCCGGCGTGCTCCACGTCGGCCACCTGCTGACAGCGAACAAGCTGATCGACCTCCAGGACGCGGGGATGGACGTCGTCGTCTTGCTGGCCGACGTGCACGCCTACCTGAACGGCAAGGGTACCTTCGAGGAGATCCGCGAGACCGCCGAACGGATGAAAGCCCAGTTCCTCGCCTACGGCCTCGAGGAGGAGAAGACCGAGTTCGTCTATGGCTCTTCGTTCCAGCTCGACGAGGAGTACACGCTCGACCTCCACACCCTCGAGCTCGAGACGACGCTCAACCGCGCCGAGCGCGCGATGGCCGAACTCCAGAGCGGCGAGACGGCGAAGGTGAGCCACGTCGTCTACCCGCTGATGCAGACGCTCGACATCGAGTACCTCGATCTCGATCTGGCCGTCGGCGGGATGGACCAGCGCAAGGTCCACATGCTCGCCCGCGAGGCGCTTCCGGAACTGGGCTACGAGGCCCGCCCCTGCATCCACACCCCCATCGTCGCCGACCTGACGACGGGCGAGGGCAAGATGTCCTCGAGCGAGGGCGTCACGATCTCGATGGAAGACTCCGCCGAGGACCTCGAGGAGAAGGTCAACTCGGCGTTCTGCCCGCCCACCCGCGATCCCGAGGGCGACCTCGAGAACCCCGTCCTCGAGATCTTCGAGTACCACGTCTTCCCGCGCTTTTCGGAGGTCGTCGTCGAGCGCCCCGACAAGTACGGCGGTGACGTGACGTACGGAGCGTACGAGGCCCTCGCGGCGGACCTCGAGTCGGGCGACCTCCACCCCGCGGACGCGAAGTCGACGCTCGCGAGCTACCTCGACGAACTGATCGCGCCCGGTCGGGAGAAGCTCCGCGAACTGCGGGCGTAACTCGTTCGCCGGGCTCCGATCGACGGCTTTACGCGTCGCTCGGTGGCGCGAGGTTATCCCCGTCGGCGACCTATCTAGGGGATGACCACCGACGAGGACCGATCGAGTCCGCTCGAGCGCGAAGACCACGAGGTCGGCGCGGACATCGCGAACGACGCCGACGGCTTCCTGTCGCTGCTCCCCCACTACTACCGAGGAGAGGTGAGTCAGGCGTCGGGCGCGCAGGATCGGATCGACCAGACGACGAACTGGGCGATCACCGTCATGGTCGCGCTGCTCTCGATCGTCTTCTCGAGTCGGAACATGCCCGCGTACCTGCTCCTCATCGGACTCGCGGCGCTCGCCATCTTCCTCTCGTACGAGGTCAGGCGGTACCGCTTCTACGACCTCCACCGCGCGCGGGTCAGGTTCCTCCAGGAGAACGTTTTCGCGAACGCCATGTCTCCGAGGGGCGCCGAACACCCTCGGTGGCGCGACGAGTTGAGCGACGACCTGCGCTACCCGACGTTCAAGGTGACGGCGAGGGAGGCGCTCGCCCGCCGCATCACGAGGATCTACGGGCTCCTCTTCGGCGTGGTCGGGGTGGCGTGGGCCGGCAAGGTCACGCTGTTCACTCCGGAAACGCAGTGGACGGAGGCCGCCGAACTCCCCGGCGTCCCCGGGCAGGTCGTCGCGGGCCTCCTCGCGGTCTTCTACCTCTGTCTGTTCGCCCTCTCGGCGTGGCCGACGAACCGCGACGCGAAGGGCGAGATTTACGGCGAGAAGTCCGGCGAGTGGAAGCCCGAGTGACGCTCCCCGACCGCCCTCCGTCTGTGCCACCGCCCGTCCGCTCGAGGGGGCGTCTTCCGATCGAGTTACCGCTGTCCGGTGGATTGACGCCGGACGCCGTCGACTGTCAGCGCATGTCGTTCGATCTGACCGCGGAGCAACGGGCCGTCCGGGACGCGGTCCGGGAGTTCGGCGAGCGGGAGGTCCGCCCCGTAGCGACGGCGTACGAGGCCGAACACAGGTACCCGGGCGACCTCCTCGAGGCCGCCGCGGAACTGGATTTCGTCGCCCCACACGTCCCCGAGGAGTACGGCGGGGCGGGGATGGACGCAATCTCGACGGCGCTCGTTACCGAGGAACTGTGGCGGGCCGATCCCGGCGTCGGGGGGTCGATCGCCGCCGCGGACTTCGGGACGGGGATGCTGCTCGAGTACGGCGACGAGTGGATGTGCGAGGAGTGGCTCCCGAAGATCACTGCGGGGGAGACGCCGATCGCGACGGGGATCTCCGAACCCGCACACGGTTCGAACGTGGCGGGGATGGAGACGCGTGCGGAAAAGAGCGAGGCGCGAAGCGCCTCGGAACGGAGCGGCGCAGCCGCGGAGAAGGAGGGGGACGAGTGGGTGATAAACGGCCAGAAGATGTGGATCACGAACGGCACCGTCGCCGACGTCGCGATCGTCATGGCGAAGACGTCGCCCGGGAAGGGCCACCGGGGGATCACCGCCTTCCTAACCCCCACGGACGTCGACGGCTACGAGGCCACACGGATCGAAAACAAACTCGGGATCAGGGCCCAGGACACCGCCGAGATCGTCCTCGAGGACCTCCGCGTGCCCCAGGAGAACGTCGTCGGCGAGGTCGACCGCGGCTTCTACCAACTGATGCAGTTTTTCGCCCCCGCGCGCGTCGACGTGGCCGCCCAGGCCACCGGCGTCGCCCAGGCCGCCCTCGAGGAGTCGATTAGCTACGCGACCGAGCGCGAGCAGTTCGACCGCCCCATCGCGGAGTTCCAGGCCGTTCGACACAAAATCGCCGAGATGGCGACGGGGGTAGAGGCGGGTCGGTCGCTGGCGTATCGGGCGGCGGCCGCCCTCGAGTCGGGCGACGACGCGACGGCGACGAAACTGGCGTCGATGGCGAAGCTGTTCGCCTCCGAGAACGCCGTCGACGTCACCGACGAGGCGATTCAGGTACACGGCGGGGCCGGCTACGTCTCCGACCACCCCGTCGAGCGGTTCTACCGCGACGCGCGGATCACGAAGATCTACGACGGGACGAGCGAGATCCAGAAGGGGATCATCGCCGATCAGTTGCTGTAGCGCCGAACCCGCCCGATTCAAGGTCCTCCCGCCCCCTCACTCGAGCATGAACGAGACGCGACGCGCGATCCTCGAGGCGCTGGCCGACGGCCCCGTGTCGGGGCCCGCCCTCGCCGACGCCCTCGACGTCTCGCGCGCGGCCGTCTGGAAGCACATCGAGGAGCTACGCGACGCCGACTTCGAGATCGAGAGTGGGTCGACCGGCTACGAACTCGCCGCCGTCGACGCGTACAACGGCCCGGCCGTGGAGTTCGGCCTCGAGGCACCCTTCTCGGTCGAGTACCACGATTCGATCGGCAGCACGAACGACCGGGCGCGCGAACTGGCCGCGGCGGGTGCGACGGACGTGGCCGTCCTCGCCGACGAACAGACCGGCGGGCGGGGACGCCTCGAGCGCGAGTGGTCGGCCCCCTCGGGCGGCGTCTGGGTGAGCGTCGTCGCCCGCCCGGACCTGACGCCGCCGGAGGCGCCGCTCTACACCCTCGCGGCGGCGGTCGCGACCGCTCGAGCGGCGCGGGAGGCCGGCGTCGACGCGCGGATCAAGTGGCCCAACGACGTGGTCGTCCCCGAGGGCGACGACGGCTCCTATCGGAAGCTCGCGGGGATCCTCACGGAGATGGAAGGCGAGGTGGACCGCGTCCAGTGGCTCGTCGTCGGGATCGGCGTCAACGCGAACGTCGACGTCGACGACCTCCCCCCGGAGGCGAACGCAACGAGCGTTCGCGAGGAAGCTGGCGACGTCGACCGACGGGTCTTCGTCCAGCGACTGCTCGAGGAGTTCGACCGGTATCGGACGGACCTCGAGTCAGTGCTCCCCGCGTGGCGCGACCTCGCGCTGACGATCGGCCAGCGCGTGCGCGTCGAGCGCCAGTCCGGGACGGTCGTCGGCGAGGCGGTGGACGTGACCGACGCCGGCGCGCTCGTGATCGAGACGACCGACGAGGAAGGGGCGGACGGCCGCGTCGCGGTTTCGGCCGGCGACTGCGAGCACTTGCGGCCCGTCTGATCGATCGAACCTCGAGGCGATCCGATCGAACGGGCGACTGCGGTTGTTCTGCAGGCGGCTGAACAACGACTACGTCGAGTTCGTCCACGACGACGTGGGGCCGTTTCTCCCTGAGGCGCTTCAGAACGACGCGTAGTCGTCGTCATTCGCGACGGACGGATACCAATGAAGATGTTCTCGCCGCTCGACGGACCCCACCGATCCCGGTCGCCCCTCAGTTCGTCGCCAACCGCGGTTTGTCCCGACGCTTTTCGACCTCGTCGGGGCTGACCTGAATCGTCAGCACCGGCACGGATGACTTTCGAACGACCCGTTCGGTGACGCTCCCGAGAAGGAGTCGGTCGATCCCTGCGCGTCCGTGGGTGCCCATCACGACGAGTTGACACCGCTCCGGGCTCGCCTCCTCGACGATCACCCGGCTGGGCGTCCCCTCGAGGACGGCCGTCTCCACCTCGACGTCCTCGGGCGCGAACTCCTCGACCCGATCGACGGCCGCCTGCCCCTCCTCGTAGAGCGCGTCGCTGATCCCCTCCCACGCGGTTTCCATCGGGAGGCCGCCGTAACTGGCGACGTTGACGACGTAGATCGCGCGGATCCTCGCGTCGTGCGCTCGCGCGAGGTCGAAGGCGTACTCGAGGGCGCGCTCCACCTCCGGCGATCCGTCGGTCGGGACGAGAATGCAGTCGTACATCGTGCTATGTTTTAACACACCATCGCCAGCGTAATAACCCTTCGCGAAGCTATCAACGGATCGGCCGTTTACCGTCGTCCGAATCGATCTTCGGCCAGGGATCCGGCCGGTCGCTCGTTCGGCGTCTCGCACCGGTCGGTTTCTGTCACGTCGACGGGACCGCGTCCGCCGTCTGTCAGGGCGCGACGAACGCTATCGGTTACGGCGATACGAGGTGGCGAACGGAGCGACCGCGCGGACGAAAACCGGCAGCGAGTTTCTCGCTCCGTCGCAGGGACGCGACGGACGGTCGGACCCACCGACCGGTCGCTCGTCTCCGAACGCCCACCGCTTCGCTCGAGCAATTACGAGTACTCGAATCGGCGAGTATTCAGCCGAGAGAAGGTGTGCTCTCCCGAATCTCTCGACGAACGGATCGAAGGAGCCGTCGATGTCGACGAGGCAAACGGATCAACCGTCGCGATCGGTTGCCTCCGAAAGCGGCTTTTCGATCTCGGGATCGGCGCTGATGAGGAGGTTTATTCGTCGGGTGATTCCGTCGAACAGCGTGATGAGGGGTGAGAGGGCGCGTTCGACGAACCGGACGGGCGCAGCGATCGTCAGCGACCACCGCTTTGCGTTCCCGAGACCGTACGCTTTCGGCACGATCTCGCCGAAAATCAGGATGAGCACGCTCGTGACGACCGTCGTCACGGCGACTGCGGGACCCGGCGGAAGGTAGCTGGCGATGAGCACCGTCACGATACTCGAGATGGCGACGTTGACAACGTTGTTTCCGACGAGGAGCGTAACCAGCAGGCGGTGTGGATCGTCGCGGAGTTCCTTGAGTACCCCCGCGCGGCGATCGCCCGCCGTGGCCTGCTGGTCGATCCAATCGGGTGACAAGGAGAAAATTGCGGTCTCGGAACTCGAGAAGAACGCGCTACACAGCAGGAGGCCGATCGTCGCACCGGCGCCACCGAGAGCTACCGTCAATCCGTCCATGAACGTCACGTTAGTGGTAACGTGGATTAATCCATCGCCACGACGCTCTCGGACCGAAAGACCGGAAGAAGCGATTCGTTCAGCTTCGAGCGGTCGTCCCCGAGGTCGTTCTGCGACCGACGGGGGCGGCGACGATGTCGCTCGGAATCGGCGTCCTATCCGGCGAACACGACCTCGCGGACGTCGTCGACGCTCGCGCGGCGAACGACCGCGCGCACGGGATCCTCGACGCCGGTGAGGTTGTCCGAGTCGCCGTCGAGGATCGTGAGCCGTGCGGGGCGACCCGGCTCGAGCAGCCCGTACTCGAGATCGGCGAGTTCCGCGCCGTTGACCGTCGCCATTCGGAGGATTTCGTCCGAGGGGAGGTCGGTCAGCTTGGCGACGAACGCCATCTCCCGGAACATCGAGGGGGAGTTGAGGAAGACGTTGTCGGTGCCGAGCGCGACCGTCGTCCGCTGGACGTGCGCTTCGATCGGGGGGAAGCCCACGCCGGTGACGAGGTTCGAGCGCGGACAGACCGCGATCGGCACCTCGGAGTCGGCGATCCGGTCCAGGTGGTGCGGTTCGGGGTGAACCACGTGGACGAGGAAGTCGGGCTCGAGGTCGAGCGCCGGATCGATGTCGCTCGAGTCGACCTCGCCGGCGTGGATGCCGAACGGTTTGCCGGCCTCGCGCGTCGCGCGCCGCTCGGCCTCGAACTCGGCGTCGTTGGCTCCGCTCGCGCCGAACCCGTCGCCCGCCTCCATCGCCTCGACGGAGCCCCGGGCGAACGCCAGCGCGTCGATCTCGAGGCCCTTCGCGGCCTCCCGGAGCATCTCGACGCCCTCGACGTCGTTCTCGCGGAAGTCGAGGCAGGCCGCCGTTCCGCACCGCTGCATGTACCGGAGCGACCGGCGCATCCCCGCGACCAGGTCCTCCCGGTCGGCCGCCCGCAGCAGCCGGTGTTTCAGCCCGTCCGGCGGCGCGACGAGTTCCTCGAGCGTCAACCCCTCGCCCGCCTCCTTCGCGATCGAATCCCCCACGTGCGTGTGCGCGTTGACGAACGTCGGGAGCACGATGTCGGTGCTCTCGACCGGTTCCTCCTCGATGGCTTCGATCCGTCCCTCGTCGTCGACGACGAGCCGTCCCTCGACGGGGTCGAACTCCCGGCCCCGGAGGATGGTTCCCTCGTATTCCATACGTCAGTGTTCGCCGTCGCGCCCTTCAACGGTGCGGATACGTCGGCGACGCACTCGACGCGGTCCGATTCGACCCCGCTCAGGTCGTCTCGTCCCGCGTCCCGCGTTACGCCCCGTCCTCGAACTCGAAGATCCGGCGCAGCTCGAGTTCGATCCGATCGACGAACGCCTCGAGGACGGCCTCGAACTCCTCGTCGTCGAAGGGGACGTTCTCGACGCGCTCGCGAGGGTCGTCGGGGAGTTCGATTCGGAACTCGCCGCCGCCGAGGTAGACCGGCTCGCTCTCCCCCAGGACGTGGTGATCGATCGCCCGGAGGACCCTCGAGTCGTACCGGCCGTGCAGGTGCTGGAACGCCCTCGAGTAGGCCGCCTGGAGCTCGTCGAAGTAGTGGACGTACGTATCGTCGAACTTCTCCGGGTCGAACGCGGTCACACCCGGGGCGTCGCGTCGGCACGGGGAAAACCCGTCGGAACCGGGGGCGGTGATCGGAGGATCGTATCGGTGCGGGCGTTCGGCGACCGCTCTCAGTCTCGCCGCTCGAGCGCCGCCGTCAGGAGCAGGATCGAGCCGACGACCACCAGCGCGGCCGCGGTGACGCTCGGGACGGCGTCCGCGCGGCCGCCGACGACGAGGGCGATCACGTCCGGGCCGTCGCGGGCGCCCGCGGCGATACCGAGCGCCGCCGCGCCGGCGATTCCGACGGTCGCAAACCGATTTCGCTCCGTCTCGAGGCCGATCACGCCGAGGATACCGAGCCCGAGTCCGAGTATCGCCGTTTCGACGGCCGCGCTGTTCGAAAGCACCGACGCGACGAATCCGTCGACGCCCAGGACGACGAGCCCGCTCCCGAGCGCGACCGCGACGGTGTACGTCAGGGTTCCGCGTTCGGCGGTCGGCGTCGCCACGGTGACTCGTCGGATGTGTCGACGTGACGCCCCTTACGCGTTGTCCCCGGCTTCGAACGGTGACGAACCGTCACTCGCTCGAACCCGATTCGGAATCGGTCCTCGAGCCCGAACCTGGGTCACCCCTCGAGCCCGAACGCGTCCCGGGTGCCGTTCCGCCGACGAACTGGTCGAGCGTCGTGGAGAGCCCGTCCCGAACATCGCTGACGAGCGGCCCGTCGATGTCGAGGCCGAGGACGTCGAGGGCCGCTCGCCCCACCCGATCGCGAACCGGTTCGGGCGAGTAGACGCCGAGCCGCCACTGGGAGTACTGGGCCGCTCGCAGGGCGTCGACCAGGGGGGACTGCTGGCCCAGCCGTCGAACGTCGCCGTTGACCACCACCCGCGTCGTGGACTCCGTCATCGACGGGCGACTCGGCACGTCGAGGATGACGTGCTCGGGGTCGACGGCCGCCGCGTCGGCGATCTCTGCTTCGAACTCCCGGATCGCCACGTGATCGGCCTCGATGATCCCGCCGGGGACGTCGTCGATCTCCGCCCACACGGCCCGCTTGTAGAGGTCGCGGTGATCCAGCCGGCGCGAGTACTCCGCCGTCTGCTCGGTCGAGCGCAGCGCCGCGATCAGGTCGTGGTCGTCCATTCGCTGGAGGGTTTCGGCCTCGAGGTCGGTCGACTCGAGCAACCGCTCGGCCGCCCGCCGGAGCATCGCCTTGCTGATCCGGGCGACGCTGTGGCTGTAGACCGTCGGGTTCATCAGCGCGCGGGCGACCAGCAGGCTCTCGGCGGTCTGGACGTTCCCCTCGGCGAGGACGAGTTCGCCGTCGACGAACGTCAGTTCGCGCACGAGCCGGCCGGTGTCGATCGTCCCGTAGGGGACGCCGGTGTGGTGGGCGTCGCGCACCAGGTAGTCCATCCGATCGACGTCGAGTTCGCCCGAGACGAGTTGGCCGAATCGCCCCTCGCCGGCGACGAGGTCGGCAACCGTCGACGGATCGACGTCGTGCTCGCACAATACCTCGCCGACGCGTCCCGAGGCGAGGAGGTCGTGAACGTCGTCGTGGTACCGGCCCGTTCGCCGGTGGGTCAACCGCTCGAGGTTGTGACTGAACGGCCCGTGGCCCACGTCGTGGAGCATGGCCGCCGCCTTGATCCGTTCGGCCCGACTCCCCCCGATTCCGAGGTGCTCGAGGGCCTCGCACGCGAGGTAGTAGACGCCCAGGCTGTGCTCGAAACGGGTGTGGTTCGCCGATGGGTAGACCAGCGAGACGGTGCCGAGCTGGCTAATTCCACGCAACCGCTGGACTTCGGGGGTGTCGAGGAGGGCTCGAGCGATCCCTTCGACCGGAATGTGGTCGTGAACGCTGTCCTTGATGATTTTCATGACGGTCCTTCGTCGCTTTCGTACAAAAACTGTCGCGTGGGTCGTCGCTCGCGATACACTCCGAAGTCGGGAGAGTGAAACGGGGTTCCCGCCGACATCGGCGGCGATCGAGACCTCGGGGGACGAACGAACGTCGAGGCTGCCCGCGGGCCAGTCGGCGACAGCCTCAGTCGAGCGACACCCACTCGCCGGCGTCGTCGCTTTCCTCGATCGCCTCGAGCACCTGCTGGGCGGCGAGTCCGTCCTCGAAGTTCGGCTCGAACTCACCGTTCTCCGCCACCGCCGTGAGGAACTCGTAGTTCTCGTGGACGAACGTGTGCTCCCAGCCGATGACGTGCCCCGGCGGCCACCAGTGATCGACGTATGGATCGTCCTCGTCGGTCACGAGGATCGTCTTGTACCCCCGATTGTCCTCCCGCAGGACCTCGAGTTCGTTCAGCCGCTCGAGCGAGAACCGCAGACTTCCCTTCGAGCCGTGGATCTCGATCGTGTGGTCGTTCTTGTGGCCCGTCGCGAACCGGGAGGCCTCGAGCGTTCCCATCGCACCGTTCTCGAACTCGAGTTGCGCGGAGTAGGCGTCGTCGACGGTGACGGGACGGGTCTCGTCCGTTCCCGCTCCGTCGCCCTCGACCGGCCGCTCCTCGACGAACGTCCGGAGGTGGCCGCTGATGCGGCTGATCTCGCCGGCGATGTCGTCCGCGCCGACGAGGAATCGCAGGAGGTCCACCGTGTGCGAGCCGAGGTCACCCAGCGCACCCGACCCCGCCAACTCCTCGTCGTTGCGCCACGACCACGGCGCCTCCGGGTCGACCAGCCAGTCTTGCAAGTACCGCCCGCGAACGTGGCGGATCTCGCCCAGTTCGCCGGCCTCGAGCAGCCGCTTCGCGTACCGGATCGCGGGGACGAACCGGTAGTTGAACGCACAGCCGGCGGGGACGTCGGCCTCCCGTGCGGTCTCCGCCATCACGTCGGCCTCCTCGAGCGTGGGTGCCAGGGGCTTCTCGCAGAAGACGGGCGTGCCCGCATCGAGGGCGGCGATCGAGGGTTCGGCGTGAACGTGGTTCGGCCCCAGGTTGTAGAAGACGTCCACCTCGTCGATCGCCTCCTCCCAGGAGGTGGCGATCGAAGAAAAGCCGAGGCGGTCGGCGGCGTCCCGAAGGGCGTCTTCGTCGCGACCGATCAACACGCCGCGCTCGACGTCGGGCGCGTCCGGAAAGAACATCGGCAGCCTCGCGAGCGCGTTCGCGTGCGCTTTGCCCATGAAACGATACCCGAGCATCCCGATCTCGAGGGTCATACCGTGGTATTCATCGAGGAACGAGTTAGGGTTTTTGTGGTCCGGCGAACGGCGGGCGAAGCGGGATCGGCGAACGACGAAACTCGAGGCGGACGGCCGACGGCGGATTACCTCCGTCGCTTGAGCCGTCTGTGGAGGTCCATCACGTCGTCGAAGTCCTCGTCGCCGTCGTTGTCGATGTCGTACCGTCCGGGCATCGGCTCGGGGTCGGTGATCGAGGCGGTCTCGTGGATCGGTAGCGTCGGCGTCGCGTCGTCGTCGCCGTACGTCCAGTCGGAGCCGACCGAAATCGGCCGTTGAGCCCTTCCACGAACTCCTCCCCGTCCCAGGTCGGCCCCGAGGCGCCGCCGTTGAGGATCGAGCCGACGTGGAGTTCGGTAAACAGCTCCCCGACCGTATCCGTTTCGTCGTGCGTGGCGAACGGGTCGTCCGGGTCGAATTCGTCCTCGAGGTCGTCGACCGCCACCTGCGTCATCTGCCCCACCTTCTGCTCGATGGTCATCTCCTCGAGCAGCGCCTCGACGTCATGGGTTCGTTCCTTTCGTTTCCCCTGTCGCAGCACCCGCGGTGCCCGCGCCGATGGCGGACGCAGCCGTCGCCGCGCCGGTCGCCTTCATGAACGTCCGCCGGGACGCGTCGATCCAGTCGGCGTCGTTCGCTCGATCGTTGGACATGCGATAGCACGACACAACTCGGATTTAGATAAATAATTTCAGCGTACTCTCGGGGTAGCTGACCGTTATCGCGGCCGTGACGGGACTACCGTCGCTGTACGCTCGTGTTACTTCGATAATGTGTCGGCGATCAAGGAATCGATCCGACCTCGCCGATAACGGATCTACGCGCCGGCGGCGTGCAGGGGTCGGTGGTGAGGGAGATCGGAGGGAAAAACGAGACCGGTCGGGTGGAGTCGAGACGCGCTCAGTCGTCGGCCGGCGCCGGCGGTTCGCGCTCGACGTCGATATCGCCGGCGTCGAGTTTGGCCTCGACGTTGCGGGCGGCCTCGACCATGTTCGCCATCTTGCCGTAGGCGACCTCGCGGGGCAACAGCTTCACGCCGCAGTCCGGCGAGACGACCAGTTGTTCCGGCGGGACGATCTCGAGGCCCTTCAGGATGTTGCGCTCGATCTGCTCGACCGACTCGACCTCGGCGACGTGGACGTCCGTGACGCCGAGGGCGAGATCCTTCGTGAAGTCGGGGTCTTTGAACACGTCGAGTTGCTCGTAGTCGCCGTTGGCGAGTTCGAGGTCGAACTCGTCGACGGGGAACTCGAGGATCTCGGGGTAGATCCGGGAGTAGTCGCCGTAGCAGACGTGGAGGCCGATGCGGACCTCCTCGGGGATGTCGGCGACGATGCGCTCTAAGCACTCGCCGACGATGGCGTGGTCGTCGGGCGTCGTCGCGAGGGCGGGTTCGTCGATCTGGATGTACCGGGCGCCCGCCTCGACGAGCTTTTCGATCTCCTCGTTGACGAGGTCCGCGAGGTCGTAGGCGAGGGCCTCGTCGTCGTCGTAGGCCTCGTTGAACGACCAGTTGGCGAGGGTGTACGGCCCCGTGATCGGGACCTTGACGGGGCGGTCCGTGACGGATGCGGTGTACTCGTACTCGTCGACGAGCCAGGAGTCGTCGTACTCGACCTCGCTCACGACGGAGGGCTTGTCGAAATAATTGTGCCCCCAGACCTTGACCGGGCCGTTGAACTCGTAGCCCTCGATGCGGTGGGCGAAGAACTCGACCATCTCGTTGCGCCGCATCTCGCCGTCGACGACGACGTCGAGGCCGGCCCGCTCGTGCTCGTTCGCGATGAGGCGTGCGGCGTCGTCCTCGGCCTCCGCCAGGTCGTCCTCGTCGAACCCGTGGTCGGGGTCCTCGCAGAGTTCCTTCGCGCGGTTGAGCCACTTGGGCTTCGGGTAGCTCCCGACGACCGTCGTCAGGATGAAGTGGTCGTTCTCGTGGTCCTCCGGTCGGAACTGGTCTCTGTTGTCGTTCGCGCTCATGCGGCTTTCACCTCCGCGAGGTCCGCGGCTTCCGCCAGCACCTCGAGTTTCTCCTGATACTTCGCGTACGGCAGGTAGAACGTCTCCGTGTTGGTCGTCAGGTACACCGTCTCGAAGTCCGTGACCGGCAGCTTCTCGAAGACCCACTCGGCGCGGTCGCGGATCGCCTCGGGGTCCTCGACGAGGGTGTTCTGCCCGTCGGCGAGGCCGAGGGCGATTTCGTCGGTCGAGCCGTACTCCTGCAGGTTGTACAGGTTCTGGTCCTGCTCGGAGACGAAGTCCAATCCGATCGCGTCGACGTCTGCGTCGAGGAGGTGGGCGTACACCTTCTCCTCGAGCGCGCCCCAGTAGGTGTGGGCAACGACGTCGGCGTCGGTCGCCTGTGCGACGGTATCGATCGCCTCGCTGGCGAGTTCGTCGAGGTCGTCGTCGGGTGCGCTCTCGACGAGCGAGGGCTCGAGCAGGAACAGCGTCTCGTGTTCGGGGAAGGCCTCGACCTCGCCGGCGAGGAAGTCGGCGATCGCCTCGAGGAACTCGGCCTCGTCGCCGTAGTGGTCGTCGGTCGCGAGGTCGGCCAGCGAGTACGGGCCGGGAAGGACCGCCTGCAGGTCGGTGTCGTCGGCGAGTTCGGAGGCCGACTCGAGTTCGGAGGCGACGTCACCCGAGAACTCGAGGTCGCCGGTCACGACGGGTTCGCGGTAGAAGTTGTTGTTGTCGTAGTAGCGCACGATGCCGTGCGTCTCGACGGCGTCGTGGACGGCGAGCGGGTGGGCGAGCATGTCGTCCCAGCGGAGTTGTCCCTCGGTGATCCGGTCGAGACCGGCCTCGGTTTGCACCTCGAGCACCTCGGCTCGAGCCTCCCGGTACGCGGATTCGATCTCGTCGCCCTCGTCGCCGCTGATGAGGTCGTGTTTCTGGTGACCCTTGAGGTCCGAGAGCTCGCCTTTCGCCCGGTCAGGGAGCGGAAAGAGCCCCGGCGTGGTCGACACGTATTCGGTCATGCGTTGCGGCTAGGCTATGCCGACGCTTAATATTTTCCATATCAACAAATACGTGGCAGTAATCGAGTTCCAGGATAACACGAATCACGCTCCGCAGTAGCCGAATCGGTCCTCGGTCGAGCGGTGGAATCGTTCCCGCCCCCTCGACGTCGATCCGCGAGCGGTCTCGATTCCGCCGTTTGCCTCCTATTACCACTCCTAGTAGCGAGTAGCGTTCGCGAAACGACTCGTTCAGCGCCCCCTGACGTTGGAAATTTTAACTTACTGCGAAAAAGAACTATTTCGTGCAGTGTGGTATCCCATATCTCGATGTTTGGAACGATCGCACTCCAACTCGGCGGACAGGCACCGCTCCTCGCGCTCGTCGCGGGAATCATCACGATCGTCTTCCTCCTGATCTACCTCGACTTACCGCCGTTCATCGCGCTGGTCATCGCCGGATTCGTCGTCGGGATGGTCTCTCCGGCCATCCCGTTCGGCGAGGTACCTGGCGAGTTCGCGGGAGCGTTCGGCGACGGAATGGCGGGGATCGGCATTCCGATCCTCATGGCTGCGATCATCGGGAAGGCGATGATCGAAAGCGGCGCGGCGGATCGGATCGTCCGCTTTTTCAACGGCGTCTTCGGGCGGGACAACACCGAGTACTCGCTGTTCAGCAGCGGGTTCATCATGGCGATCCCGGTGTTCTTCGACAACGTGTTCTACCTGCTCGCGCCCTTGGCTCGAGCGGCGCGCTCGCGTACGGGACGGAATTACGCGCTGTTCATCGTCGTCATCGGGGCGGCCGGCGCGGTGACCCACGGATTCGTCCCGCCGACGCCCGGACCGCTGCTCGCGGCCGGCGAATTCGACGCCAACCTGGGGACGACGATCCTCGTCGGCCTCCTGACGGGACTTCCGACCGCGATCGTCGCCGGGCTCGGCTACGGCTACTTCATCAACCGGCGACTCGAGATACCCCTCCGCGATGCGATGGGGACGACGGTCGACGAACTGACGGAGAAGGTGGAGACGCCGACCGACCAGCTTCCGGGGCTGTTCGAGGCGTCGCTGCCGATCCTGCTGGCGGTCCTGCTCGTCGGGCTGAATACCTTCGTCATCACGTTCGTCGGCGAGGAGAGCACCCCGGCGACGATCACGAATTTCTTCGGCGATCCGAACTTCGCGCTGACGGCCGCGGCGCTCGCTGCGGCGTTCACCTACTTCCGCATGTCCGACATCTCCGGCGAAGTGTTCTCCGACGAACTAACGGAGGCGCTCAAAAGCGGCGGTAACATCGCGGCGATCACGGCCGCCGGCGGCGCGTTCGGGTACATGCTGAACGAGGCGGGCGCCGGAGACCTGATCGCCGGCAGTCTACAGGAACTCGGCCTCGGCGTCCTCGCGACGGCGTGGGTGATCGCCGCGGGCGTGCGCCTGGTCCAGGGGTCGGCGACGGTCGCGATCACCACGACGGCCGGCATCACGGCGCCGATGGCGGGGAACTTCGGCGCCCACCCCGCCTACCTGGTCATGGCCATCGGCGCGGGCGCGACGTTCTGCTCGTGGTACAACGACAGCGGCTTCTGGATCGTCAAGGAGATCGGCGGCCTCACGCAGGCCGAGACGCTGAAGACGTGGACCGCTTCGACGATCCTCATCGGGATCGTCGGGTTCATCAGTACGGTGACGTTCGCGACGATCCTTCCGCTCGCCTGAACCGGCCGAACGCCGCGCCCGATTTTTACGCGAACAGTTCGAGGACGGTCAGCGTCTCGAAGGGGAACGACTCGTCCGCGACCGCGACGGCGCTGAAGCCCTCCTCGCCGGCCCGCTCGACGACCTCGTCGACCCCCGTGAGGCTGCTCACCAGCAGGAGGATGACTCCGTCGGGAGAGAGCACGCGACCGACGGTCTCGAGGAAGGGATCGATCACCGCCCGGCCGTCTTCCCCGCCCGAAAGCGCCCGCTCCATCCAGTCGTCCCACTCGTGGTCGGGGTCGGTCGGAAGGTACGGCGGATTGAACAGAACCGCGTCGAAGGCGTCGTCGGCGAACGGCGAGACCAGGTCCGCGCGCACGGTCTCGACGCCTACCCCTCGAGCCCGGCGGACGGCGTGGGGATTCACGTCGGAGGCGAGCACTCGCGCGTCGGTCACCTCTGCGATCCGTGTCGCGACGTATCCCGAGCCGGTACCCACCTCGAGGACGGTCCTCGGCCAGTTTCCCTCCTTACCTTCGCGCCCGCGGACCCCGTCCGTCAGCCGATCGAGTGCGGCTTCGGCCAGCAGTCGCGAGTCCTCCGCCGGCTGGTAGACGTCCGCTTCGAGGCCGCGCCGGTCTGCCAGATCCATCCTAATCGTCCTCCGGTGCGGTGGCGTGTTCGTCTGTCGACTCGGAGTAGGTGGTCGATTCCCCGCCGGGGAGCGTGCTCGAGTCGCCGGTCACGCGGAATCCACCCGTCTCGGCCCGTCCCGACAGTTCGCGCTGCGGGAAGGGGATCTTGATCCCCTCGTCCCCGAACGCGTCCTTGATCGCGCCGATCGCGGCCGTCCGCGCCCGCCACATTCGGCGGGAGGTGGGTCTGTCGATCCAGAATCGCACGCCCAGGACGACCGCGGAGTCGCCGAAGGACTTGCAGACGACCTGCGGACTCGGCGCCGACAGCGAACGGTCGATCTCCGCGACCGCCTCCTTCGCGAGGTCCGCCGCGCGCTCGAGGTCCGACTCGTAGTCGACGCCGACGTCGATCTCGATCCGCAGGCGGCCTCGCCTCGAGCGGTTCGTCACCATCCCCGCGCTGATGACGTCGTTCGGGACCATCACGTACTCGCCGTCGAACGACCGGATCCGCGTGTTGACGATCGAGATGTCCGTGACGATCCCCTCCTCGCCTTCGACCTCGATCCAGTCGCCGATCTCGAACGGCCGGTCGAACATGAGGATGAACCCCGCGAGGATCGTCCCGAGGGTCTGTTGAGCGGCCATACCGACGACGATACCGAAGAACCCGGCCCCGACGAGCAGGCCGCCGAGGTCGTCGACCCAGTAGCTGAGCACCATAACGAGCGCCACCGACCAGATGATCACCTGCGAGACGCGGTGGGTGATCTCGCGCTGGTGGTCGGTCACGGCGGCGGCCGAGCCGAGTACCTCGTCGACGAGGCGCCTGACGAACCGCGTGACGATGACCGTCCCGATGATGAGGACGAACGAGACCGCCAGCCGTCCGATGACCTCGCCCTCGAACCCCAGGTTCTCCGTGTAGATGTCGGTCACCGTGTCGGTCTGGTCCCAGGCGCCCAACACGACCACGAGCGAGAACGCGGACGCTCCGATCAACACCGTCGCCGACGCGAGGTCCCTGTACAGCGGTCGCGTTCGCGCGTCGAGCCACCCCTGGATCTGTCGGTGGGAGAGGAGCACGACCAGCAGGAATCCGATCGCCGCGAACGTCACAGCGAGCCGCAGTTCGAACGTATCGAGTGTCTCGGAGAGCCAATCGAATCCGGTCAGTACGTCTGCCATGCGTGATCGTCGTCTCTCGAGACCGTCGTTCGCCCAGGGTTGAGTACTCGTCGGTCGACGTCGGTCGGTCGCCGCGACCGGTTTCGTCCTCGTCAGTCGTCGGCGGGCCGTCCGACGTCCGCCGCGAGCGTGGCCAGCGCGGCGAACTCCGCCGGCGCCATCGCGCCGGCGCGCTTTCGCAGCACCTCCTCGTCGGCCCCCTCGACGACCGCCCCGGGCTCCTCGAGCCCCGATATGTGGGCCGTGTTCCGAATCGCGTTTCGAATCGTCTTCCGGCGCTGGGTGAACAGGGCCTTGACGAACCGGAGGAAGAACTCCTCGTCGTCCACCTCGTAGTCCGGCTCCCGGGGCACCGTCCGGACGACCGCGCTCTGTACCGCCGGCGGCGGCGAGAACGCCTCCTTGGGCACCGTTTCGACCAGTTCGACGTCGGCGTAGTGCTGGGCCGACACCGACAGTCGTCCGTACTCGGACGTTCCCGGCCCCGCTACCATCCGTTCGGCGAACTCGAGCTGGAACATCAACACGAGGGGGCGCTTCTCGGGGAAGAGCCGGAACGCGATCTCGCTCGAGACCCCGTAGGGAAGGTTCGAGACCGACGCCGTGAAGTCGGGCAACTCCACCTCGAGCGCGTCCCCCTCGATCACGGTCAGGCGTTCCTCCTCGATCTCCGTCGCGAACTCCCGGCGGAGAAACTCGGCCAGTCGACGGTCGCGTTCGACGACCGTCACCTCGTCGCCGACCGCAAGCAGCCGATCCGTCAGCGCCCCCGTCCCGCCGCCGATCTCGAGCAGGTGCCCGGTATCGGCGTCGATCTCCTCGAGGTAGGTGGGCAGTCGATCGAGCACCCGATCGTCGACGAGGAAGTGCTGGTCCCGGTTCGGATCGCCGCGGACGCCCGCCCGAGCGATCAGTTCGTCTGGATCCCTCATTTCCGCCGGCTACGGGCGGGTGCGGTGTAAACGCAGCGTCTCGCGGCTTCGAAAACGAGTTACTCCTCCCGGGGTCGCCCCGGTTGGCCGACGAACGTCTGGTACTTCAGGTCGTCGTCGCGTAGCTCCTCGAGGATGCGCTCGACGAGGATCTCGTCGGAGTCGTGGAGCCCGGAGACGCGCTCTTCGAGCTCCTCGAAGCTCTCGAAGGGCTTCCGTTTCCGCTCGTCGAGGATGCTGTTGCGGAGTTTCTTCCCGATCCCCGGCAGCAGGTTCAGCTGGTGGAGCCGGAGGGTGATCGGCTGGGCCTCGTTGTAGAAGTTCACGAACCGCTCCTCCTGTTCCTCGACCAGGTCCGCGACGACGTACTCGAGTTCGGTTCGGGCGCCGGAGGAGAGGTCCTCGTACTCGACGGGACGGGACTCGAGGACGACGTCCCGCGCTTCGGGGGGATCGACGACGACGCGGCTCCCGATGGTGAGCCGTTCCTCCTCGTCGAAGGCCACCTCGTAGAGCGTGAAGTCGTCGACGTCGAGGGCGTATCCCGCCGGCGACTTCTCGTACTGGGGCCGCCCGTCGTCCGACAGGCCGTGGGCGAGATAATCCAGCACGACCGCGCGGCGGGCGTCCGTCTCGTCGCTGTCGGCTTCGCTCATTACGCGTGGATACGGCGACGGCGCACTTAAAGAGTCGGCTCGCTATCAGGCGATCGCCGGGCCTCGGGCGCGCTCGAGGGCGTCGGCGTCAGACGTACTGCGCGACGACGTTCAGAATGTCGTCGAGTTCGTCGCCCGAGAGGGTGTACCGCTGCTGGGCGTACACCGCTCGCAGTTCGTCCCGATCCTGGGGGAGGAGGTTGGCGATCTTGTAGGCCGTCGGCTCGTCGACGTTCTCGAATTCGAGGAGGTCGTCGACGAGCGCCTGGGCGTCCTCTGGCTCGAGGACGGCGAAGCGGTTGACGTGCTCGATGGCCCGGGCGAGTTCGTAGCGGAGCTCGCGGTCCTCGTCGAGCGCGCGTTCGGTTTCGATGTCGGCGAGGAGTTCCTTCGCCTCCGAGACGGTCAGGTACTCCTCGTCGACGATCTCCTTGAAGATCGTCATTCTTCCCGCTGGCCGGTCTGGGCGCGCAGGTGCGCGGCGGTCGCGATCACCGTCTTCTCCTTGCCGCCGTCGGTGATGCGGATCTTGAACGCGTTCCCCTGCTTCCCGATCACTTCGCCGGTCTGGCCGTCGAAACGGGGGTGGTAGCGCCCGTCGGCGACGCTCGGGTCGATCTTCAGGTGGACCTTCTGGCCCTCGTCGTACTCCTGGATCGCCCGCTGCGGCGGGGACGTTCCGCGGTCTCGAGGCTTGTTCGCGAGCTTCCGCCGAGTTCCCTGGCGAGGTCCGTTAGAGTTCGGCATAGTCGTACGACGCCCTTGTCCGGTGAGCGTTATAAAACGCACGTATTCGGGCGGGCGCGAGACGGGTTCTCACCCGCGAACGCCAGCGGCGGCGGCGACGGAGGCCGCCTCGGCGACCCATCGAGATACCTAACCTCCTCGAGTACGTCACGTGGGACATGCACGACCGAGACGGCGATGTCGACGGGCGCGGCGGCCATCGCGACTACCGGATCGAAACGCGCTCGATCCACGCCGGACAGGACGCGGATCCGGAGACGGGCGCGCTGATGACGCCCGTCTACGCCAACTCCACCTACGAGCAGGACGCGCCGGGTGACCACCGCGGCTACGAGTACTCCCGCACCGGAAACCCGACGCGAACGGACCTCGAGGAGAACCTCGCGAGCCTCGAGGGCGCCGAGTACGGCCGGGCGTTCGCGAGCGGTATGGCCTCGATCAACACCGTGTTGAACCTGCTCGAGGCCGGCGACCACGTCGTCACGGGCAACGACGTCTACGGCGGGACCCACCGCATCTTCACGCAGGTGTACGAGGACTACGACCTCGAGTTCTCCTTCGTCGACATGACCGACCTCGACGAACTCGAGGCGGCGTTCCGGCCCGAAACGGAGTTGCTCTGGCTCGAGACCCCCACCAACCCGCTCATGTCGATCGTCGACGTCGCGGGCGCGGCGGAAATCGCCCACGACCACGACGCGATCTGCGCCATCGACAACACGTTCGCGACGCCGTACCTGCAGCGCCCGCTCGAGTCGGGCGCCGACGTCGTCTCCCACTCGCTGACGAAGTACCTCGGCGGCCACTCCGACGTCGTCGGCGGCGCGCTGCTGACGAACGATCCCGATCTGGACGAGCGCTTCGGCTTCTACCAGAACGCCGTCGGCGCCACGCCCGGACCTTTCGACTGCTTCCTCGTCCTCCGCGGGACCAAGACCCTCCCCGTCCGCATGGACCGCCACTGCGAGAACGCCCGAGCGATCGCCGAGTGGTTGGACGACCACCCGGACGTGGATCGGGTCTACTACCCCGGCCTCGAGTCCCACCCCGGACACGAGGTCGCCGCCGAGCAGATGGACGACTTCGGCGGCATGCTCAGCTTCGAACTCGACGCGGCCCTCGAGCAGGTCGCCGAGGTCGTCTCGACCACGGAGGTGTTCACCCTCGCCGAGAGCCTCGGCGGCGTCGAGAGCCTGATCGAACAGCCCGCCCCGATGACCCACGCCGCCATCCCCCGCGAGGAACGACTCGAAGCCGGTCTCTCGGACAGCCTCATCCGCGTCAGCGTCGGTATCGAGCACGTCGACGACCTGATCGCCGACCTCGAGCGGGCGATCGAGACCGCGCTCGGGTGAGGGGAATCGGCGTACGACCCGATCCCAAACCTTTCGAATTCTCCCGAGAATGAGCGCGCATGGAACCGACTGATCGTACCACGAGCGTACACGCGCTCCCGACGAGCGTCGAGTACGGCGGCCGCGAGTTCGCCATCACGCCGGCGGTCCTCGAGACCGACCGCGGACTCGTCCTGATCGACGCCGGCCCGGAGGGGATGGCCGACGCCCTCGAGGTCCACCTCTCCGACCTCGGCTACGGCCTCGAGGACGTCTGGCTCGTCCTCCTGACCCACCACGACGGCGACCACGCCGGCGGCCTCGCGGACCTGCTCGAGCGCACCGACGCCGTCGTCGCGGCCCACCCCGAGGAGGCGCCGTACGTCGAGGGCGACGAGGGTCCGATCAAGGGCGGTGACGGCGACCGGTACCCGCCCGCCCCTGTCGACCTGCACCTCGTCGAGGGCGTTCGAATCCCGACCGTCGGCGGCCCGGCGGAGGTCGTCGAGACGCCCGGCCACTGCCCGGGCCACCTCTCGCTGTACCTCCCCGAGGACCGCCTGCTGCTCGCGGGCGACGCCCTCGTCGCCGACGGCGACGACCCGCTCTCGGGGCCGAAACCCCACTTCACCCCGGATATGGATCGCGCGATGGAGTCGGTGGCGCGGCTCGCCGACCTCGAGATCGATCAGGTCCTGTGTTTTCACGGCGGCTCCGTCGAGGAGGGAACGAAACGGATCCGCGAAATCGCGGCTGGATACGAGTCCGAATCCCCATAACGGATCTCGAGTCCCCTCTCCGTATCCTCACCCGTAGGGGGTTCAGCGGGAGAGCGACCGGGGTGACTCGGGCGAGTGGAAAACGGATAATCGAACAGAGGAGGGTGTCGAGCCGAAGGAGATCGACAGTTATCGCACCTTCTCGCCCACGTCCGCGTCGCCGTGGGTCGTCAGCAGGTCCGCCTCCTCGCCCGCCGCGAGGATCATGCCGTTCGATTCGACGCCGAACAGTTCGGCGGGTTCCATGTTCGCCAGGAGGACGCACTTCGTCCCCGGTAGTTCGTCGAGGTCGTGCAGGCGCTTGATGCCCGCGACGACCTGGCGGGTCTCGAAGCCGATGTCGACCTCGAGGCGCGCGAGGTCGTCCGCGCCCTCGATGCCCTCGGCGTCCTCGATTCGACCCACGCGGACGTCGAGTTGCTGGAACTCCTCGAAGCTGATACGGTCCTCGAGCAGGGGCTCGAGGTCGTCGGTGTCGGTCATGGGTTCGGATTCGGATTCGCCCGCGCCCTCGTCGTCAGTTTCGGTTTCCGCCTCGCTCTCCTGGTCCGACGCGGCCTCCTCGATCCGGGCCGCGAGCTTCTCGTTTAGCTCCTCGACCCGGTCGTCCTCGATCTTCTCGAAGGGTTCGCCGGGTTCATCGAACGTCTCCGGCGGAGACTCGAGGGCGTCCTGGAGGTGGGCGTCGTGGACGCTGCCGTCCTCGCCGAGTTGTGCCCAGAGGGCCTCCGCCTTGTCGGGAGCGATCGGCTCGATAAGGACGCCGACGGCCTTCGCGATCTGCACGCAGTCGCGGATGACCCGGGCGGCCTCCTCCGGTTCGTCGTCGACCAGTTTCCAGGGCTCGTTGCGCTGGATGTACTCGTTGCCGAACTGGGCGAGGCGAACTGCGGCGAGCCCGATGCCCCGGAGGTCGTAGTCGTTGACCGCCTCGCGGACGTCGCCGATCGCGCCTTCGATCTTCTCGCGAACTTCCTCGGAGACGTCCTCGTCCGGCGTCCCCTCGTAGTTGCGGTAGGCGAACAGCAGCGAGCGGTACCAGAAGTTGCCGACGGTACCGACGAGTTCGCCGTTGACCTTCTCCTGGAAGGCGTCCCACGAGAAGTCGACGTCCTGCTGGAGGCCGCCGGTCGTCGTCAGGTAGTACCGAAGCAGGTCGGGGTGGAACCCCTCCTCGAGGTACTCGCGGGCCCAGATCGCGCGGTTGCGGCTGGTCGAGAGCCCCTTGCCGTTGATCGTGATGAAGCCCGTGGCGGCGATTCCCCGGGGCGCGTTGTAGCCGGCGCCCTCGAGCATCGCGGGCCAGAAGATGGTGTGGTGCTGGATGATGTCCCGGCCGATGACGTGGACGATCTCGCCGTCCTCGCGCCAGACCTCCTCCCAGTCGTACTCGTCGGCGCCGACGCGCTCCGTGTACTGCTTCGTCGAGGCGATGTACTCGATCGGCGCGTCGACCCAGACGTAGAGGACGAGGTCGTCGGCTTCGTCGTCATCGCCGTTGTCGGGGTAGTCGATCCCCCAGTCCATGTCGCGGGTGATACACCAGTCCTGCAGGCCGTCCTCGATCCACTGGCGGGGCTGGTTGCGCGCGTTGGAGGTCCCCTCGAGGTCGTCGAGGAACGCCGTGAGGTAGTCGGCGAACTCGGAGACGCGGAAGAACTTGTGCGTGCGGTCCCGGTACTCCGCCGAGTTGCCGGTGATCGCGCTCGTCGGATCCTCGACCTCACCGGGCTCTAAGTGGCGTTGACAGCCCTCGTCGCACTCGTCGCCGCGGGCCTTCTCGCCGCAGTAGGGGCAGGTGCCGACGACGTAACGGTCGGGAAGGTACTGGTCGGCCTCGGGGTCGTAGGCGACCTTGATCTCCTTCTCGTACACGTACCCCTCCTCGTCGAGCGTGCGAACGATCTCCTTCGTCAACTCGGTGTTCGTCTCGTCGTGGGTGTGGCCGTAGTTGTCGAACTCGACGTTGAACTTCGGGAACGTCTCCTCGTACTGCTCGTGCCAGCGCAGGGCGAACTCCTCGGGGTCGACGCCCTCCTCCTCGGCGTTGACGGCCACGGGCGTGCCGTGCATGTCCGACCCGCAGACGTAGGCGACCTGCTGGCCGAGCGTCTCGAGGGCGCGGGCGAACGCGTCCGCGCCGATGTACCCCCGCAGGTGACCGATGTGGAGGTCGCCGTTGGCGTACGGCAACCCGCAGGTCACGACAGCGGGACGGTCCGTCGGGTACTCGTCGTGGCTCATACTCGAGGTGTGTCGGTCGCGGGCGTAAAACCCGCCGGTTTCGATCCGCGAGCGCGAATCACGGCGACTCAGCGTCCGCGCGCCAGATATCGGGCAACAGACCGGTTCGCCCGGCGATCAACAGCGCCAGTCCGAGCAGGAGCGGACCGAAGAAGGCGGCGAGGAAGAGCGGTCCGTCGGGGACTACGACGATCGCCGCCGCGGCGCCGCTCCAGACGACCCAGGCGATCGCCTCCCACGGTCGACCGCCGTACAGCCGCCAGGTGGCGAGCGAGAGGAGGAACCCGCCCAGCGCCGCCGCGAGGACGACCCCCTCGAGATCGGAGACGCTCGAGGCGAGGACCAGTCCACAGATACCGACGACGGTGACGATATCGAGGCCGTCCAGGTTCGCCGTCGGCGCCATGGCTACGACTCGGGTCGAATCGTCGCGAAAAACGTCTATCGGTTCCGTCTCCGCGCCGGTCGCTCCACCGGCCGAACTGGTCCCCGACTCAGTCGTCGCTCGTCACCGGCACGCTCGCCCGGCACTCGATCCGATCGAGGTCGGCGACGAACGAGGTGAGCATGCGGCGGTTCACGTGGGGCATACAGACGATCCGCATCTCGCCGGCGGCGGTCCGCGAGATGCGCCAGCCCCGCGAGCGCAGCGAGTCGAACGTCGACACCGGCACGTCGGCGGCGACCAGCGGCAGTTTCGGGTCGACCACTTCGTAGCCGCGCTTCTCCAGGGCGTCCGCCAGCCACTCCGCGTTGTTCTGGGAGACGACGTGCTGCTCGCGGTAGCCCTCGGGCCACAGCGCCTCCATCGCGGCGACGGCGCTCGCGACGCCCGCACCCGAACGGGTGCCGGTGAGCGTCGCCTGGGAGGTCGACTCGAGGTAGGGCGTGTCGACCGCGAGTTCGTCGAGCAGTTCCGAATCGCGGACGAGCAACCCGCCGGCGGGGACGGCCGCCTGCCCCATCTTGTGGGGGTCGATCGCCATGGTGTCGACGGGCGCGTGGGAGAAGTTCCACTCGTGGTCGGTGAAGGGGAGCACGAAGCCGCCCCACGCGGCGTCGACGTGGAGCATCGCGTCGACGCTCCGAGCGATCTCGCCGAGTTCCGGAACGGGGTCGACCCGACCGTACTCGGTCGTCCCCGCGACGCCAACGACCAGAACGGTGTCTTCGTCGACGAACCGGCGGGCGGCCTCGAGGTCAGCCCGGTGGGCGTCGTCCGTCGGAACGATCCGGAGGTCGACGCCGAGGACGTCCGCTGCCTTCTGGAAGCTGAAGTGGCCCGACTCGGGCATGACGACGTTCGGCGCGTCGGTCTCCGCCCGGTTCCGTGCGATCCTGACGGCCTGGATGTTCGCCTCCGTCCCCCCGCTGGCGACGTACCCCGCCGGCTCCGAGAGCCCGGCGATCTCACCGAGCATCGCGATGGCGTCGTCCTCGAGGGCCGCGACGTTCGGGTAGGTGCCCGGATCGCCGGGGTTGGTCGCGAGAAATCGCTCGGCCGCCTCGCGCGCCGCCGGGTGCGGGTCGGTACACATCGAGGAGAGCACCCGGTCAAACGCCTGCGGCTCGACCTGCATATCACGGAGAAGAACGTTCGGTGCTTTATTCGTTGCGTTTATCCACCGAGTCTAAGCCCGATATCCGCCTCGAGGCGGGGTCGGCGGCGGTCCCACCGCGCTCGGCGCTCAACCACCGACCGCGCAGTTGTTCGGGCCGAGCTCGAGTTCGAACGCCGCCTCGTCGTCGACCGACTCGAGACCGAGGTTCACGCGGACGATCCGCTCGTCCTGGTTCGGACGCGGCGGCAGGTCACCCGCGACGCGGGCGACGAACTCCTCCCGCCCGACCGAGAGCGTCTCGAGACGACTTTCGATCGCACCCAGTTCGTCGACGTAGGGGCCGTCCGGCCCTGCAACTTCCGCGTCTCCGTAGTGTCCCGGAGCGACCACCGTACCGTGGGGGAAGCTCAACACTCGCTTCCGGAGCGTCTCGTACAACTGTTCGGCGGCCGCCGCGGCGTCCCGCCCTTCCTCGAGGTCCGGGCGCCCGACGCCGTCGAGGAACAGCGCGTCGCCGGTGAACAGGACCGCGTCGTCGCCGAGGCGGTACGACACGGATTCGCTCGTGTGGCCGGGCGTCGCCACCGCGGTGAGCGTCGCGTCGCCGATCCGGAGTTCCTCGCCGTCCTCGAGGAGCGTCGCGTCGAACGCCAGACCCCGGTCGAGGGCGCCGGCGGGAAGGATCGGACGGGCGGTCGCCCCCTCCCCGTCTCCCTCGTCGTCCGCGTCGTCCGCGTCGTCAGCGTCGTCCGCTTCGTCTCGAGCGGCGAGTTTCCACACACCGCTGACGTGATCGGCGTGCACGTGGGTGTCGATCGCGTAGCGGAGGTCGGCGCCCCGGGCGGCGGCGTCCGCGACGTATCGGTCCGCGAACGCTCGCAGGGGGTCGATCACGGCCGCCTCGTCACCCGAGACGATCAGATACGCCAGACAGCCGCTCGAGGGTCGGTCGTACTGCACGATCGTGGCGGGCGCGTCCACCTCGAGTTCTCGGGCGAGGTACAGGTCAGCCCAGGCGTCCATCCCGCCCGCGAGGTTCCGCGCGTCGATGTCCGCCTCGCGGAGGAGTGAGACGGCGTGGTCGCTCGCTTCGCCCCGCCCGCAGACCGCGAGGATCGGTTCTTCGAGGTCCTCGACGAGATCATCCACGTTCCCGGTCACCTCCGCCTGGATGAACCGGACGTGGGGGACCTGGACCGTCTCGACGCCGCGCCCTTCGACGTGCCAGCGCTCGAACTCGTCGCGGTCCCGCACGTCGAGGACCGACACCGACTCGCCCGCCCGCAGCCGAGTCGCGAGCGTCTCGGGGTCGATCGAATCGCTCCCGCTCGGGGCCGACTCCCCGTCACCCGCTCCACCTCCGGGCGACTCGCCGCGGTCGCTCCCGTTACTCATGGGCTGACCGTACGAGGCCGGGCCGGATAAGCGCGCTCCCGAAGGACCCGGAGCCGCTCGGATCGAACCGTCGATCGACCCGTCGAGCGCGCGCTCGTCCCGAACGTTCAACCCGGACGTCGTCGTACGTCGGGTATGGACGCCGCCAGCTTTTCGGCCGACCTCGAGGAGTCGATGGACGTCGAACTCGACCGGCTCGGATCCTCGAAACTCCTCGTCGCGGT
This sequence comes from Halovalidus salilacus, assembly GCF_031852275.1. GTDB lineage: Archaea > Halobacteriota > Halobacteria > Halobacteriales > Natrialbaceae > Halovalidus > Halovalidus salilacus. The sequence continues at coordinate 1,471,114 of NZ_CP134700.1, forward strand.
CACGAACGCGAACCTCGAGGAGGCGTCGGTGCTGCGTGCCGCCGCGGAGAGCGAACGCGCGGCAGCGCGGACGTTCGAGGGTTGGGCCGACGACGAGGACGACGACGCCGCCCGCGAAACGTTCGCCGACCTGGCCGACCTCGAGCGGGACCACAACGAGCGCGTGGCGACGGCGCTCGAGGAGGTGGACGCAGACGCGGAGGAAGGTGGGGATGCGGATGAGGGGGAGGGGAACGGGGACCCCGACGCGGAGGGCGGTGCGATTCACGCTGCGCTCCGATCGCTCGAGGACACCGAAGCCCGCCTCGGGGGCCTCGTCGGTCGCGCCCTGGTCTCCGAGCGGGCGCAGTTACAGGTCGTGAATTTCTTCGTCAACGAGGGGGACGAACGGCGGGCGGAGCTCTTTCGCGAACTCCGGGCCGACACCGCCGACTCCCGCGAGCGCGCGCTCTCGGCGCTCGAGGACGCCTGCGAATCCGATGACGCGTGGGACCGCGCGACGGCCGCGGGCGAGGAGGTGATCGAGCGCGCCTACGAGGAGTACGCCGACGCGCTCGAGGGGATGGGACTCGATCCGCGACCGATCTGCTAGACGGAGACGCGGCTGTCGGACGGAGAAGCGACCGGGGGTATGGAGACGTCACCGTCAGAGCGAGCGCGTCGACGCGAGAGAAAGACCGAGCGGTGCGATCAGTCGACGAAGTCGATGTCGTCGATGTCGTCGCCCTCGACCGTCGGCTGGACGGCCTCGCCCTCGGGGCGGCCGTAGATCTGCGGGGATTTGACGCCCGTGACGACGATCATCGTCCGCATGCTGCCCTCGAGGGACTCGTCGATCGAGGTCCCCCAGATGATGCGCGCGTCGGGGTCGATCCGGTCGTAGATCTCCTCGACGACGCCCTCGGCCTCCTCGATGGACATGTCGTTGCCGCCGGTGACGTTGACGAGCGCGGAGTTCGCGCCGGAGATGTCGACGTCGAGCAGCGGCGAGCGAAGGGCGGTCTTGACGGAGTCTTCGGCCTTCGCCTCGGAGTCGGCCTCGCCGAGGCCGATCATGGCGACGCCCCCTCGCTCCATCACGGTGCGGACGTCGGCGAAGTCGAGGTTGACGAGGCCGGGTTTCGTGATGAGCTCCGTGATGCCCTTCACCGAGCGCATCAGGACCTCGTCGGAGACCTTGAACGCCTGCCGAACGGGCAGTTTCCCGACCGAGTCGAGCAGGCGGTCGTTCGGGACGACGATCACCGTATCGCTCACGTCGCGAAGCCGCTCGAGGCCCGCCTCTGCGTTCGTCCGTCGCACTTCGCCCTCCGCGGTGAAGGGCGTCGTGACGATAGAGATCGTCAGCGCACCGGCCTCGCGCGCGGCCTTCGCGACGACGGGCGCCGATCCCGTGCCGGTGCCGCCGCCCAGTCCGGCGGTGACGAACACCATGTCGGAGCCCTCGATGGCGTCGTAGATGTCCTGCTGGCTCTCGAGGGCGGCTTCCTCGCCGACCTGGGGGAGCGAGCCGGCCCCGCGGCCGCTCGTCTTGTCCTTGCCCATCAGGATCTTGGTGTCGGCGTCGATCTCGACGAGGTGCTGGACGTCCGTGTTAGCCGCGACGAGTTTCGCCCCGTGGATGCCCTCCTCGTGCATGCGGTCGACCGTGTTCCCGCCGGCGCCGCCGCAGCCGACGACCGTGATGTCCGTCTGCAGGTCGTCGAGCACGTCGAGCAGTTCGTCGTCGGTCATCGTCCCCGACGGCCCCTCCTCCGGCGCCTGTGGGTCGCCGTCTACCGGGGGCTCCTCGCCACCCCCGTCCTCGGCTTCGTCGATGGCGTTTTCGATGATTGAGTCCATTCTTGCCCCCTCTTTGAAGATGAAGCGTAATTACCTTTCCCCCACATGTCAGACGCGCGTCTGACGTGAGGGGGCGAACTCGTCCCACGGTCGGCCCTCGAGCGCCGATCGACTCGACCGACTGGCGAGACGTGAGCACCGACGGTTCGTCCCCCGGACTATCCGGTTTCCCGCGTCGCCGTGCGCCTCAGGAGAGCGGGAACCGCTCGGTGCGGCGACTGCGGACGTCCTCGGGCGCGACGGTCTCGCCGTCGACCTCGACCGCGGACCCGCTCGCGAGCGCGCCGAACTTCGGACCCTCCGGCACGCCCGCCTCCCGCGCGAGTTCCGGGTCGAATCCCACGACCTCCGCAACGACCGCGCCGTCCTCGAGGCGCACGTCGTCGTACTTCTCCTCGAGCACCGCCGAGAGGTCGGCGACGATCGCCTCGAGAGCCCCCGGCCCGTCCTCGTCCTCGTCCGCGTCGTCTTCACCGCCGGCGCCGTCGCCCTCGGGAAGCGCGGCGCGCCCGCCGACTCGGCTCGCTCCGTTCTCGGTCTCGAAGGCGACGGCGTGGGCCTCGAGGCGCTCCCGAACCCGGTCCGGGTCGATCCCCTCCGCGGCGTCGATCAGGTCCGCCGGCAGGTCGACGACGGCGAACGCCTCCTCGCGGCGGTCGCCGAACCGGACGCCCTCGTCGACGCGGCCGAGTTCCGACTCGACGGCCGCGACGACCTCGAGCGAGCGATCCCCGACCTCGCGGAGCCACGTCTCGCTCACGACGCGGTAGCCGAGGTCCGCAATCGTCTCGGCCAGCCCCGGCCACGTCCCCTCGATCACCGCGTGCTCGGCGCCGCTGGCCGCAAACGCGCGCGCGATAACGGTTTCGTGTTCCTCGAGTGCCGCGCGGCGGTCGGCGTCGTCGTCCGCGCCCAGGCCCGCGTCCTCGAGCGCCCACCCGGAGGCGACGTGGCCGACGGCCCACGGCGTTTCGCGGACGATCCGCTCGTAGCGCGGGACGTAGTGGTTGCCGCCGAAGCCGACGACCGTCCGCGCGCGCCCCGGGGAGACGCCGTGGAGCGCGAGAATCGAGCGGGCGACGGCCTCGGCGCCCGCGGGGTCGTCCCACTGCTCGTCGCCGCTACCGAGTTCGGCGAACAGCGACGGACAGCCCACCTCGGTTGGGCCGTGGTGGGTACACTCCATTCCGACGTCGTAGCCCTCCGGAGCGTAGGTGTCGAACGCCTCGAGGAGTCTGACGAGGGCGTTCGGCGCGGCCTTCGCGAGGGCACGGTCGTCTCCGCCGTACTCCGCGGGTCCGAAATTGCCCGTGAAGTGGCCCGTCAGCAGCGCGCCGGTGTCGCCGGCGTGCCGCGAGGCGAACACCAGCAGGTCAGGGTCGCGCTCGAAGGCGTCGGCCGGCCGCTCGAGTTCGATGTGGAGGTCGTCGAACGTCCGCAGTTCGGCGCCGTCGGTCCGGTAATAGGTACCGCCGCCCTCGGCGTCGGGTCGCGATTCGTCCTCGCGTTCCTCCCAGTCGGCGAGGTCGCGGAGGTGCTCGCAGACGTGCACCGAGGCGCGGTCGGCCCTGCTCTCGACGATCGCGATCACGCCCGGTGGTCGGTGGTCGAGGACCGAATACGCTCCGCTTTCGACGCGGGCCGACCCGTTCGCGGACGGCCCCCGGCTTCCGCACTCTACGGGAGGAGTCCGTAGACGAAGGCGACGTAGCCGACGACGAGGGCCGCCCCGTCCGGGCGAGAGAGCCGCCCTCCGTAGCCCATCATCGCCACGAGCACGACCGTGAAGGCGATCATGACGGGGAGCTCGAATCGCAGGGTCGAACTCGAGATCGAGATGGGGGTGATGAGCGCGACGATCCCGAGGACTGCCAGGACGTTGTAGATGTTCGACCCCACGACGTTTCCGACGGCGAAGGCCGTCTCGCCGCGGATCGCCCCGACGACGGAGGCCGCGAGTTCGGGCAGCGAGGTTCCGACGGCGAGCACCGTCAGTCCGATGAACAGGTCCGAGAAGCCCAGTTCGGACAGCAGGCCGGTACCGCCGGAGACGAGCCACCGGGAGCCGATCACGAGCGCGAGCAGCCCCCCGATCACGAGGCCGACGTCGCGGATCGTGATCCCGTTCCCCGCGTCGGGGTGGTCGACCGACGGCGCGGGATCGGCGTTGACGTAGTAGAGCAGGTACGCGGTGAAGCCGGCGAGCACGAGCAGGAGGATCGCGCCGTCGAGGCGCCCGATCGCGCCGTCGAGGCCGAGACCGACGAGCAGGACCGCCGCGAGCACCATGAACGGCACGTGGCGCTTCATCGCGATCTCGGTGATCGTCAGCGGGGTGATCAGCGCCGAGACGCCGAGCACCAGCCCGATGTTCGCGACGTTCGAGCCGACGACCGCGCCCAGGCCGATGTCGGTCGACACGTCGATCGCTCCGATCGTCGAGACGAACAGCTCCGGGGCGGTCGTCGCGAAGGCGATGACGGTGACGCCGACCGTCGCCGTTCGGAGCCCGAACCCGATGGCCAGTCGTCCGGCCCCGGCGACGAGCAACTCGGCGCCGGCGTAGAGGGCGACGACCCCGAAGAGCAACAGCACCGCGTGGCGGAGGACCCCCGACACGGGGAGCGACGCCGCAACCCAGGGAGGAAGCATGGCTTCGGCTACTCGAGAGGGCGGCATAAACGGACCGAACCGCGTCGACGCGGACCGTCGGAGCCGACTCGAGCGGGTCGACGGGGTGAAATCGGCGCCGAACGGTCGTCGGCTCCGTCGCGGACCGAGCCTTTTTACCCCTCCCGCGTCCCTCCCCCTATCGTGCGAATCGAGAATAGCTTTCTTCCCGTCCGGGGCGTCGGCGAGGCGACCGAGCGACGCCTCTGGGCGAACGGCATCACTCACTGGGACGAGTTCGACGGCGGGGACGGGATCGACGGCGTCGGCCCGACCACCGCCGAGCGGATCGAGCGGTTCATCGAGGAGGGGTGGACCCACCTCGATCGGGGGAACGTCGACTTCTTCGCCGACGCGCTCCCCTCCTCGAGTCGGTGGCGCCTCTACGAGAACGTCGGGGAGGAGGCGTGCTTCCTCGATATCGAGACGACGGGCCTCGACGCGACGCGCAACGACGTGACGACCGTCAGCGTCCACCGCGGGGGCGAGACGAAGACGTTCGTCAAGGACCGCGATCTCACGAGCGACCGCCTCCAGGCGGAACTCGACGAGGCCTCGCTGCTCGTGACCTTCAACGGGGCGCGCTTCGACGTACCCTTCCTCGAGACTTGCTACGACGTGGACGCCTCCCTCCCGCACGTCGACCTCATGTACTGTTGCAAATCGATCGACCTCGACGGGGGCCTCAAGCGGATCGAACGCGAACTGGGGATCGACCGCGGAATGCCCGACCTCACCGGCCGCGACGCCGTCCGCCTCTGGTACGAGTACGAACGCGGCGACGAGTCGGCGCTCGAGACCCTGATCGAGTACAACCGCGCGGACACGGAGAACATGAAACCGCTCATGGACATCGTCGCCGAGCGCCTCCACGAGCGCGTCTTCGAGGCGGCCCTGAACGGCGACGGCTAGGTCCGTTCTCACGCGGACGATCGAATCGGTGCATATAGCGGGGCTGAGTGCGTACACGCCGATAGTTCAACCATGAGCGAATACGCGTACGAGGTCGACGTCGACGTTCGTCTCCGGGACGTCGACTTCATGGGTCACGTCAACAACGCCATCTACGCCACCTACCTCGAGCAGGCGCGCGAGGCCTACTTCGTCGACGTCATCGGAAAATCACTCGTCGAGACCGACACCGTCCTCGCGAGCCTCGAGATCGAGTACGAGCGACCGATCGAGGCCGGTCAGGCGGTCACGGTCGCCATCGGCGTCCCCGAGGTCGGCACCTCGAGTCTCGTCCTCGCCTACGAGATCCGCGCCGACGGCGATGAGGCGGCCTCGGCCCTGACGACCCAGGTGCTCGTCGATCCGGACACCGGCAAACCCCGCCCCATTCCCGACGAGTGGCGGGAGCGGATCGACGCCGCGGGAATCGACGACTGGTCGGACCGGTGAGCGCCACCGGCGCAGACGTGACTCCGGCGACGGATCGAAAAACCCGCGTTCCCTCTTCGACGGTTCGACGATCCTACGATCGAGGAGACGGTGCCACGATCGAAGAGGCGGTGCCACGATCGGAGAGACGGTCCCGTCAGGCGTCGCTCGATTCGATCGGGCGCGGTCCGGAACGGACGACTCAGTTCGAGGCGGCAGACTCGCGAACCTCGACGGAACCGTCGCTTTCGACGACGACGCGATACCCGCAAAAGGTGAATTCGACGGTGCCGCGACACCGGGGCGTTCCGTCTTCCCGAGGAGCGAACAGCGAGTCGAGGGCCTCGGGATTGACGACCTCGTAGAGGGCCTGGTACTCCGGCGGCTCGAGTTCGACCGCGTCGACGCCCTCGCGCTCGGCGACGGCGGAGATGACGGCGAGACTCGGCGACGCGTACTCTTGCGAATTCGACCGATCCATTGATAGCAGCATAGCTTCCAGTCGACGTACCATCCAATATAAATCCTCTGACCGGTGGGCGAAGCCGATGTACAGACCTGTACCACACTGCACGCCTCTGGCCCATACTCCCATTCTTGGGCTCGAATTTATCGAAGAAAGAACGACGATGTGGGTTCTCCACGGGATGCACCCGAAGCGTAGGTCGTCGTTTTTCCACCGGATCCACCCGAAACGAACGGCTTTGGTTTGCCACCCATCACACGCGAACTGTACGGCCCGCTCGTACACCTCGAGCGGTCACGCGAGATAACACGCCTCCTCGACGCGCTCGCGGTAACGGTCGGCCAGTCGAAAAGTGATCGGCCCCCCGCCGATCGCGCGGTCATCTACGCGCTCGATCGGTCGCAGTTCCCACGTCGTGTTCGTCAGAAACGCTTCGTCGGCCTCCAGCAGGTCCTCGAGTTCGTACCGTCCCTCCCCGTACGGGATCCCAGCGGCGTCGGCCGCCTCGAGAACGACCGCGCGGGTGATCCCGGGGAGCACCGGTCCGTCGATCGTCGGCGTGTGCAGTTCGCCGTCGCGAACGAAGAAGACGTTACTCGTCGTTCCCTCGGCGAGGCACCCCTCGAGGTCGCACAGCAGCGCCTCGTCGGCCCCCTCGGAGAGTTCCGCGCGCGCGAGAATCCCGTTGAGGTAGTTGTGCGTCTTCGCGTCCGCCGGCAGCGCCGCGTCCGGGATCCGGCGCGTCTCGACGGTTTCGACGATCGCGGGGCCGTCCCAGACGGGTTGCCCCTCGAGTCCGCCTCGCGGCAACGGGGCCGCGTAGACGACCACCGTCGGATCGACCTCGGGACGGGGCGTGAGTTTCCCGGGCTGGACCCCGCGCGTGATCGAGAGGCGGACGTAGGCGTCCTCGAGGCCGTTCGCCGCGAGCGTCTCGTCGATTCGGGCGCGCAGGTCCGCCCGCGAGAGGCCGTGCTCGAGCGAGAGCGCTTCGCAGGTCCGCTCGAGGCGGTCGGCGTGGGCGCCCCACTCGAAGATCCGACCGCCGTAAGCCCGCACGGTCTCGAAGGCGGCGTCGCCGTACCGAAAGCCCCGGTCGTCGACGCTGACGGTCGCCTCGGCGGCGGGGACGAGGTCGCCGTCGACGTGGTAGACCGGGTCGCGGTCGTCGTCGCCGCCGGTGGTTCCCATCGACGTCACCCCCCGTGGTCGGCGGCGAACCGACAGAAGTTCGCGATCATTCGCTTGCCGACCGCGAGCGAGATGCCGTCGCCCGACGCGGCGTCGTCGCGCTCGCGCGTGAGGATGCTCTCCGGGTGGAACTGTACCCCGACGTGGGGTCGCTCGCGGTGGCGGACCCCCATCAGCACCTCGCGCTCGTCGGCCGTCCAGGCCGTCTCGCGCAGCGACTCGGGGAGGGCCTCGCGCTCGACCGCCAGCGAGTGGTACCGGCCGACCCGGAACCGCTCGGGGAGGCCGTCGAAGAGCCCCGCGCCGTCGTGTTCGACAGCGGAGGGTTTCCCGTGGACAACCTCGGGGGCGCGAGCGACCGGCGCCCCGTTGGCCGCACAGAGCGCCTGGTGGCCCAGACAGACGCCGAGAATCGGGTATTCGGTCCCCTCGAACAGCGGGATCGAGATCCCCGCTTCGGCGGGCGTTCCCGGGCCCGGCGAAACGACGACCCCTGTCGGGTCCAGCGCCCTGACGCCCTCGAGGTCGACCGCGTCGTTTCGTCGGACGAGCACCTCGTCGGCGACCTCGCCGACGTACTGGACGAGGTTGTACGCGAAGGAGTCGTAGTTGTCGACGACGAGAATTCGCGTCCAGTCCCCGTCGCGCGCGTCACTCACGGGAACCACCGTCCGTCTCGAGCGCCATCCCCGCCCGCTCGCCCAGCGCCTCGTCGACGGCGGCGATCAGCGCGCGGGCCTTCGCGAGCGTCTCGTCGTACTCGCGGTAGGGATCCGAGTCGTGGACGATGCCCGCGCCGACGCGCAGGTGGTACTCGTCGTCGTGGCGCACGAGCGTCCGGATGACGATGTTCAGCGTGGCCCGGCCGTCGAACCCGAAGATCCCGACGCTGCCGGTGTACGGCCCCCGACGGGTGTCCTCGAGTTCGTCGATTATCCCCATCGTCCACGGCTTGGGCGCGCCGGTGATCGTTCCGCCCGGGAAGACCGCGGCGACGGCGTCCGCGAGCGTCGCCTCCGGACGCAGCCGTCCAGTCACGTTCGAGACGAGGTGCATCACCTCGGAGTAGCGGTCCACGCGGCGGTACTCCTCGACCTCGACGGTGCCGTACTCGCACACTTTCCCGAGGTCGTTGCGCTCGAGGTCGACCAGCATCGCGTGTTCGGCCCGCTCCTTCTCGTCGCCCAGGAGGTCCGCCTCGTGCGCCTCGTCCTCGGCCGGCGTCTCCCCGCGCGGGCGCGTTCCCGCGATGGGTTCGGTGCGGACGACGTCGCCGTCGCGTTCCAACAGGAGCTCCGGGCTCGCGCTCACCAGGTCCGTCGACCGGAACTCGAGCAGACAGGAGTAGGGCGCGGGGTTGACCCGCCGGAGGGCGTCGTAGGCCGCGACCGGGTGGACCGCCGCGGGGGCGACGAGCCGCTGGGAGACGTTCGCCTGGAAGGTGTCGCCGTCCCGGACGTACTCCTTGACCCGGCGAACTCGCTCGGCGAACGCCTCCCGACCGCAGTCGCTCTCGAACGTCGCTTCGTCGGTCGGGGCCGGCGCCTCCTCGATCCCCGGGTCCCCCTCGAGCGCCGCGGTGGCGAGGTCGAGCGCCCGTCGCCTCCCGTGTTCGTAGGCCGCCTCGAGGTCGGCGTCGGTCGCGTCGCGGTCGACCCGCGGGCAAGCGGTGATCCGAAGGGTGACGCCGTCGCCATTTCGATTCCCGTCGACGGTCTGTTCCCGTCCATCGGTCGAACTCCCGTCGGCTCCGGACACCCATGCCGCGAACCGATCGAAGACCGCCACCTCGAGTGGCGGGAGGCCGCGGTCGTCGACGGCCGACGCCGGGAGGTCCTCGAGTTCGCGCGCGACGTCGTAGGAGAGCCAGCCGACCGCGCCACAGGGGTAGGGGACGTCGCACTCGCCGCGAACCAGGGTCTCGCCGGCGAGGAGGCCCTCGAGGGCGGCGAGCGTGGGGGATTCCGTCCGAACTCCCGCGTCCGTCTCCGCCCCGGACGTCCTCCGCCACGTCACGGCGTCCTCGGAGACGGTGACGCGCTCGATCGGGTCGACGCCGAAGTATCCCCACCCCCGTTGGCCGCCGGTGGTCTCGAGGAACGCGCGTCCCGGTTCATCGTCCGTTCGCGCCCGCCGGTAGGCGAGGAACGGATCGTCGACCGCACACCGGACCTCGACGGGGACGCGAACGCCGTCGGCGTCGGATTCGGTCTCGGACGCCGACTCGAGGACGGGAGCGGTGTCGTCGCGTCCCGCCTCCGACCGGCGCGTCGACGTCCGATCCGCGTCTCGACGCGTCGAGGCCGGGGCGAACGCCGCCCGGAAGGAGTCGATCGTCGTGACGACGCGCGGGTCGTTCATCGACGGGAGAGAGGCGTCACCGGCCTAATCGTCTTGCGGTTCGAGGATCGACGGCTGGAGCGCGATCGCGGGGTCGCTACCCGATGTGAGAAGGGGACGGACGCGACGACCCGAAAAAGCGTGGGATCGGGCACTGAAACGAGTTCGGTGCCTGCGTCGGACCGACGAGGGTTGCACGAACGGGTGACGGAACGGTCGGTGTCGGGTACCTCGACCGTCGGTTCGTCTCCGCGATCGTTATCGGGCGTTCGCCCGGTCGATCCATCCCTGGATGCGCTTCTCGGAGATGTCGGTCCCCTCGGCCAGTTCGGCCGCGTCCGACTCCGCCAGGTCACCGACGGTCTGGACGTCGGCGTCGGCGAGGCGGTCGGCGTACGCCGGACCGATCCCCTTGATCGACGTGACCGGTTCGTCGGCCGCCTCTTCGTCCGCTTCAGCTTCCTCGTCCTCGTCCGTCGCCGACTCGGCCGCCGTTTCGTCGGCGTCGTCGGCCGCCTCTTCGTCGGCCGCTTCGTCGGTCGGCTCGTCTTCGTCGGCCGCTTCGTCGGTCGGCTCGTCTTCGTCGGCCGCCTCTTCGTCCGCCTCCTCCTCGAGGGGTTCGTCGGCGTCGTCCTCGGCCTCGAGTTCCGATTCGGCCGACGCGGAATCCGACTGGACGGGCGATTCGGCGGGCTCCTGGGTCTTGTCGTCGGCGGGCGCCGCATCCACGTCGGCTGGGCCGACGGCTTCGGCGTCTTCGGCTGCTTCGGCCGGCGAATCCGGCGTCTCGACCATCGAGTCGGTCGAGGCGGAGGCGTTCGCGCCCGCCGCGGCGGACTCCTCGAGTTCGTCGGCCGTCGCGGCCTCGTCCGTCTCCGACTTCGCGTCCCCCTTCGCCTCCGCCTCTTCGATCACGTCGGCGTCCGCCTCATCCGCCGCTTCCGCCTCGGCAGAGTCCGTCTCCGCCTCCGCGGTTGTTGTGCCCCCGCGTTCGGCCGCAGCGCCCGAGCCAGCGGTCGAACGATCGACAGCGCTCGAGGTCGCCGTCTCGGAGCGGTCGGCCGTCCGCTCGCGTTCGACGGTGACCCCGACGTCTCGCTCGCGATCCCGGTCGCTCTCGCGATCCGAGCGACCGTCCCCGAGCCCAAGTAACGCCTTCAGCTTCTGGAGGATTGCCATTGTCTCGATATAGTTGGTACCGTCACTTAAAGTCGTTTGATCACAAAATCGGACAGGTCGACACGCCGACGCCGCCCGGAACCCCTACAACCTGGCGCGCAGCGCGTCGTTCATCGCGTCGACGGGGGCCTCCTCGCCCGTCCAGATCTCGAGGGCTTCGACGCCCTGGTAGAGGAGCATCCACGCGCCGTCGATCGTCGTCGCCCCCGCGTCGGCCGCTTCCCGGAGCAACCGCGTCTCGAGCGGCCGGTAGACGGCGTCCATGACCGCGAGGTCGCCGCGGAGCGCCTCGGCCGGAACCGGCGAGGCGTCCTCCTCCATCCCCACGCTGGTCGCGTTGACCAGGACGTCAGCCTCGGCCAGGAGGTCGGGAAGTTCCTCGAGTCCGTGGCCCGACGCCTCGGGAACCGCGTCCGCGAGGTCGCGCGCCGTCGACTCGGTTCGGTTCGCGATCGAGACGGTCGCGCCCGCGTCCGCCAGTCCGAACGCGATCGCCCGGCCGGCGCCCCCGGCCCCGACGACCACCGCCGTCGCGCCCTCGATCATCACGCCGTGGTCGCGCAGGGCCCGGAGTGCGCCGATCGCGTCCGTGTTGTGCCCCGTCGGGGTTCCCGAACCGGAGAGGTCGATCGTATTGACCGCGCCGATCCGCTCGGCCAGGTCGTCCGGTTCGACGAACGCGAGGGCGTCCCGCTTGAACGGGATGGTGACGTTCAGTCCGCGGACGCCGAGCGCCCGCGCGCCGTCGATCGCCCGCTCGAGCGTCTCGCGGTCGGCGTCCGGTTCGAAGGTGACGTACCGCGCCTCGAGGCCGAGTTCTTCGTACGCCGCCTCGTGCATCGGCGGCGAGAGCGAGTGTCCCACCGGGTTGCCGAGGAGGCCGTAGACGTCCATCGCCATTGCGGGATGTCGCGGCGGCGGGCCCATAACTGTGTCCGAAATCGTCCGCGACGCGGGTGTCGAGTGGGAGGGACGGAGACGGGATGGAAGGAGGTGGAATAGAACGGGGTGGAAGGACGTGGAATAGAACGGGTCGGTTGGGGATGGAGGGGATGGGATGAAAGAGGATCGTCGGCCGGGGAATCGGCCCTGTCCCCGTCAGACCGGGTGCCAGTCCGTGGGGGTCGCCTGCTCGCGGAGGTGCCAGCGCTGCTCGGCGCGTCCCTCGCGGGTGCGGAGTTCGACCGTCGCGTCGAACAGCGGTCCGAAGAGGCGAACCGCGTCGTGGTCGGGTCGGAGCGGCAGGTGGTAGTGTGCCATTCCGTTGACGCGCCTGACGCGCGAGGTCAGGACGTGGACGGCCCGAAACACCTTCTCCGAACGCCGCTCCTGGAGGAGCGGAACGAGCGAGTCGACGCAGAGGCGCAGTTCCGACGGCCCGAGACCGTCGGCCTCCGCCTCGAACCGGTCGATCGTTTCGATCACGTCTGCGCCCAGCGCGCTCAGGGGGTCGACCTCGCCTCGGTCGGCCCCCGCGCGGTGTGGATCGTAGGTGATCGTCCGACGCGTGATCCCGTCGCCCGAACGGCCGTGATCACGTCCGCGGTCGCCCCCAGCGTCGGCCGTAGTGACCTCGATCCGGTATCGGCCACCCCCGTTTTCCTCGCCGAGAAGTCGGTCACACGCGGCCCCGTGTGCGGCCGTCGCGGCGGTGCCGACCACGAGGATGTTACTCCCGTCTCGCTTGAGGTCCCCGAGCGTCTGCGCGAACGACGCGTGTTTCGATGCCATCCCCCCCGGCTCGCTCTCCATTCTTTAAAAAGAGTCGCGCGGGCTGGCAATAAATATTCCGGCTCACCGTTTATCCAATTATCCGCCACGGTAATACTTTCGGACGATAGTGACGGTTCGTTGAATCGTCTGCCGCGATCGGCCGGCTTTTCACGCGGCGGGCCGTACGCGCCGTATGGCCGACTCCGACGACGAACTCGCCGAGGCGATCCGCGAACTCGCGCGGACCATCGACGACCTGCGGGCCGAACTCGAGCCTCGCCGGCGTCGTCGCCCCTCGATTCGACTTCGCCCGCCCTCGCCTCAGGAGGTGCTCCGGGTCGCCGACGAGGTGGCGATCCCGGCGATCGTCACCGTCCTCGAGGCGAACGTCCGGGCGCTCGAGGCGTTCCAGCGCGGCGTCAGGCTGATGCGGACCGAGCGCGACGCCCGGGAGCGGACCGCCGAAGTCACGGAGGCCACGGGCGACCGCGCACGGGAACTGCGCCGGACCACGATCACCCAACTCGATCGCGCGTTGACCGAACTCCAGCGCGCCGTCTCCTCGGCGCCGGAGGAGCCCGACGACCGGACCCGCGACTTGCTCGAGGAGGCCCGGCGGTTGCACGACGACGTCGACCGACGGCTGGCGGACCTGATCGACGACACCGCGGACGTCCCCGAATCGGGAGCGGACGACGCGGGTCGCGGCCGAACGATCGAGATCGAGATCGACGACGATGCAGACGTCGACGGGGCGGACGTCGAAGGCGATGCCGACGTCGATCCCGACGAACCGACCGATCCATCCGTCGACGTCGACGCCGAACTCGAGACGCTCAAAGAGCGGTACGCCTCCGATTCGGAGGCGGTCGACGGCGACGAGTCGGACGACGCCGTCGACGGCGAATCGGATGACGCGCACGGAGTCGCCAACGGCGAACCGGGCACCGCGAACGAAGCGAACGACGGCGGCGGCGACGCCGACTCGGAGGACGGCGCGTCGGCTACGGGTGTCGGCGACGACGGATCGACGGGCCGCGGAGCGGGCGACTCGAGCGACGACGAATCGGATACCGACGAACCGGACGACCGGCGGTGAGCGGCCACCGGTCGTCTGCTGCGCTCCTACTCCTCGACGGGTTCGAAACGGTAGCCGTCCCACTCCTGACTCTCGGGTTCGCGGATGCCGGCGCCCGGTTCGCGCAGTTCATCGACGTAGACGGGGCGGACCGTATCGCCACTTTCGATCTCGTCGGTCGTCACCTGGCCGATGGCGCGGACGGGTTCGCCGTCGACGTCGAACTCGACGATTGCGAGCGTGTTCGGTTCGCGCACGCCAGGCGGCGTGGCGGTGCTCGTCGTCCAGGTGACGACCTCGGCGGTGTACTCGCTGAGGTCGATCGTTTCCACCGGCTCGGAGCCGTCGGGTCCGATCGGGTGGCCGGGGTAGCTGATCGAACCGTCCTCGTACCGGTAGGCGTCCATCGTCATTGTCCTGCCTCCATGATCGTGGTGATGACGCAGTTGCCGAATCCGCCGACGTTACAGCAGAGGCCGACCTCGGCGTCGACCTGTCTCGGACCCGCTTCGCCGACGAGCTGTTCGTAGATTTCGACCCCCTGGGCGACGCCGCTGGCCCCCAGCGGGTGGCCCTTCGACTTCAGGCCGCCGGAGGTGTTGATCGGCAGTTCGCCCGTGTCGCGCTCTGTGTACCCCTCCTCGACGAGTTCCCAGGCCTCGCCCTGTTCGGCGAAGCCCAGCCCCTCCATCTGGAGGAACTCGAGGATGGTGAACATGTCGTGGAGTTCGGCCACGTCGATCTCGTCGGGCCCGTACCCGCTCATCTCGTAGGCGCCCTGGCCGCTCTCGACGACGCCGCCCATCACGGTCGGGTCGGGGCGCTCGTGGACGACGTGGGTGTCCGTCGCCCCGTCGATGCCCGCGATCACCGCGTACTCGTCGGCGTGCTCCTTCGCGACCGATTCCGGACAGAGCAACAGCGCCGCCGATCCGTCGGTGATCGGACAGAAGTCGTACAGCCGCAGCGGGTCGGCGACGATCGGCGACTCGAGGACGGTCTCGAGGTCGACCTCCTTCCGGAACTGCGCTTCGGGGTTGTCGACGCCGTTTTTGTGGTTCTTCACGGCGACTTTCGCGAGGCTCTCCCGCGGCGCGTCGAACCGCTCGAGGTAGTGGCGGGCTGTCAGGCCGGCGAACGAGGGGAGCGTCACGCCGGTCTTGTACTCGACCGGGTGGGTGAGCGAGGCGATCACGTCGGTCGCCTCGGCGGTCGTGCGGTGGGTCATCTTCTCGCCGCCGACGAGCAGCGTCACGTCGCTGGCGCCGCTGGCGACCGACTGCCAGGCCGCGTAGATGCCGGCCCCGCCGCTGGAACTCGTCTGGTCGACCCGCTGGGTGTACGCCGGCATCGCGCCGAGGTCGTGCACCAGCGCGTTCACGACCCCGGTCTGGCCCTCGAACTCGCCGCTGGCCATGTTCGAGACGTACAGGTGGTCGACCTCCTCCGTACCCACGTCCGCGTCCTCGAGGCACGCGATGCCGGCCTCGGCGAGCAGGTCCCTGATCCATTCGCCCTCTCGTTGCCCGAACTGGGTCATCGAGGCGCCGATGATCGCAACCCGTTCCATACCCTGACAGACAGCGATCAGTGATTTATATTCCGGGGGTAGGGGCAGCGTCCTCGGATCCGCGGATCGACGGCGGGCGGCGGATTCAGGCCGATCCCGCCGAGGCCGCCTGCAACTCGCTGGCGCGGGCGCGGGCCTGCTCGATCACCGCCGGCCGCGCTTCGAAGGAGACGAGCACGTCGTCGTCGCCGTAGGTGACGTCCTCGACGTTCGCGTTGTCGTGGATCCACGAGACCAGGCTCATCGTGTCGTCGGTCATCGGCAACACCAGCCGCTCGTCTTCCCAGTCGGGGAGTTCGGCGTCGATCCGCTCGAGCAACGCGTCGATACCGGTTCCGTCGTGCGCGCTCACGGGGACCGGGTTCGGCGCGAGCGCCGAGAGGGCGCGGCGCTTCTCGGCCAACTCGTCGTCGTCCACGAGGTCGGTCTTGTTGAAGACGGTCACGATGGGCGCCTCGTTGCGCTCGTAGAGCGTGTCGTGACAGGTGACCAGCTTCTCGTGGATCTCGTCGATCGGTTCGCTGACGTCGACGACGAGCAACACGAGATCGGCCCGGTAGACCGAGTCGAGCGTCGACTTGAACGACTCGACGAGCCAGTGCGGGAGGTCGCTGATGAACCCGACCGTGTCGGTCACGAGCACGTCGCGGGGTTCGACGTCCGCCCGGCGGGTCGTCGTCCCGAGCGTGGTGAACAGGTTGTCCCGCGACTCGGCCGTCGCGTCGAGGTCCGGGTGCAGGTCCTCGTTCTCGTCGACCTCGAGGTCGACCGCCAGTCGGCGCAGCAACGTCGACTTGCCGGCGTTCGTGTAGCCGGCGAGGGCGACGAGGTCGAACCCGGAGGCGCGGCGGCGCTCCCGCCGCTGCTGTTCGGTCCGTTCGATCTGCGTCAGTTCGTCCCTGATCCGGCTGATCTGGGCCTTGATGTCCTGCTCGCGGCTCTCGTCGTACTCGCCCAACCCCATGAAGCCGGGGTGCTCGTCGCGCTTGGCGAGGCTCGCTTTCGCCTCCACGCGCGGTAGCTCGTAGCGCAGCTCGGCCAGTTCGACCTGGAGCTGCGCCTTGCGCGTCCGGGCGCGCTGGCCGAAGATCTCGAGGATGAGCGTGAACCGATCGATGACCTCGGTCCCCTCCGGGAGGAGCCGCCCGAGGTTGTACGTCTGGTAGGGGCCGAGACGGTTGTCGAAGATGACCGTCGTGGCCTCCGCCATCCGCACCGTCTCGGCCAGTTCGTTGGCTTTCCCTTCCCCGAACTGCAACGCGGGATCGGCCGCCCGCGACTGGGTCACCTCGCCGACCACCTCGTACCCGGCCGCCTCGGCCAGGTCGGTGATTTCCTGGGTGTCGGGGGTTCCCGAGTCCACTCGTTTCGCGATTATCGCTCTCATGTGGGTGGCTCCTCGCGTTCGTTGGGGTCGCGCCTCGAGCGCACGCGGCGGCCCGACTCCGCGTCGTCGCGCTCGCTCGAGGTCGAACTCCGGGGCCCCGCCGCCGTCGGCGGCCGCCGTTCGGACGCGCAGTTCGGCGGTCGACCGACCGCGTTCGCGGCCGGTGCGACCCCTCGAGCGGCGATCGGTCGAGACTGCGGGGACCGGTCGAACGCGCTAGCGGTGCCGGTCGATCACCTCCATCGGCGACGTACCGTGCATGCCCGGACATACGCGGCGAACGGTCTTGAATCCCGTGGCGTGGCCGAACGAACGCCCGTCGAGTCCGGCGTCGTCGGCCGGTTGCGCCCGGTCAACGGACGATCTCCCGGTCTCGCAGGGCCTCGATCTCGCCGTCGTCGTAGCCCACCTCGCGGAGGTACGCGTCGGTGTGCTCGCCCTGCTCCGGAATCGCCTCCGCGTCGGGTCCCCGTTCCGGCGGCTCGCTCGAGCGGGCCGGAAAGCCGATCCGGGCCGGCGCGTCGTCGGGGTCGACCACCAGGCCGCGCGCTTCGATCTGGGGGTGAGTCGCCATCTCCGCCGGCGCGTAGACGCCCCCGACCGTCGCGTCCACGTCCGCGAAGCGCTCGTCCCACTCGTCGCGCGTCCGGGTCGCGAACAGCGACGCGAGTTCATCCCGCAGCGCCTCCCGAACGTCCGGGTCGGGGGAACCGTGGTGCTCCAGGAGGTCCTCGCGGTCGACCGACTCGCAGAACGCTCGCCAGAACTTCGGCTCGAGGGCGGCGAGGGTCACCCAGCGGCCGTCGCTCGTCTCGTAGCAGTCGTACCACGGGAGCGCGCCGGTCAGGTTCGTCTCCCCGGGACGGGGGTCGGGGACCTCGTCGTCGAGCGCGTCGTGGGCGAGGACCTGAGAGAAGGAGGCCACGACGTCCGTCATCGCCACGTCGACGTACTCGCCGCTCGAGTTTCCGAGCGCGCGGGCGAGGAGGGCTTCGACGATCGCGAAGGCGGCGAAGAGGCCGCCGGCCATGTCGCCGAGCGGGTACCCTGGAACCTGCGGTTTCGCGTCCGGAGACGCCCTCGTCATGTCGAGGAGGCCCGCGAGGCCGACGTAGTTGAGGTCGTGGCCGGCCCGCCCCGACAGAGGGCCGTCCTGTCCGTACCCCGAGAGCGAGCAGTAGATTAGCTCCTCGTTGCGCTCGGCGAGCGTCTCGTAATTTACCTCGAGTCGCTCGACCACGCCCGGTCTGAACCCCTCGAGGACGACGTCGGCGGTCTCGACCAGCCGGTAGAACGCCTCCCGGCCGTCGGGTGACTTGAGGTCGATGGAGACGCTCCGCTTGCCCCTGTTGACCGCGTCGAAGATGGCGCCGACGCCGCGGTCGGATCGCGGCGGCATCGATCGGGCGTAGTCGCCGGCGCCGGTGTCCTCGACCTTCACCACCTCAGCCCCCGAGTCGGCGAGTAGTTGCGTCGCGTACGGACCGGGGAGCAACCGCGTCAGGTCGAGGATTCGAATGCCATCGAGTCGCATGGTGAACGGAGGGTACGACCGGGGGGACCGTCAATCGGGGTGGTTCCACGCAGTTCGCGACCCGCGTCCGGATCGAATCGGTCCGGAATCGGAACCCGATGATCTGCGCCCGTCACGCTGCGCTCACCGCACACCGCGCCCGACCTCCGGGCGTCGCTTCGGCGCGGCCGCGCGTCTGACGTCCGTCGGACCGCGTCGGACGGTCGTCGGACCCGCGTCGGACGGCGGCGTAAACGGACTCCCCGTTCACCGTAACAGTCATGCGATCGGAGGCGAATCGAGGGGCCGTAATGGTGAACATCGACCCGACGGTGCTCGGACTCGAGGTCGGGGCCAGCGCGGCCGTCGGCGCCATCCTCGGGTTCGCCGCGAAGCAGGTCGCGAAGTTCGTCGCGATCGTCGTCGGCGTCCAACTCGTCGTCGTTCGGTACCTCGAGTCCCAGGGGATCCTCGCGATCGACTGGAACGCCCTGTCGGCCGGACTCATCGACACGCGGGAGCGCGCTCGGGAGGTCGACGTCACAGTCCTCGAGTCGGCCCTCTCGACCCTGTCGGTGGGCGCGGGGTTCACCGCGGGCTTCCTCCTCGGGTTCTACCGCGGGTAGGTTCCGTCCTCGTCACCCGACGCCCGGCGTCGAAAACACTTCGCGGCGGTTTTTCGTCGCTACCGCGTCTTGATGTCGTCTTTGTCCTTGATGATCTGCGTCTCCGCTTCGCCGCTCGTGTTCTCGTTCACCAGGTCGTAGAACTCGTTTTGCAGGCCCGCGGGGAACGTGATCACGCCGATCCACCCGCCGTCGTTCTGCCACTCCTCGCGCTCTAAGTCGCCGAACTGGCGGACCTTCGCCTGCGCGCTCCCGGCGTACTCCGCCGGAAGCTGCACGGCGACGGTCACCTCGTCGAACCGGATGGGGATGACCGGCCGCAGCGCGTCGAGGGCGTCGTCGACCTGCCCCTCGACCGGTTGCATCGGATCGACGGTGAACCCCGCCTCCTCGAGCGCGTTCTCGATCCGCTCGGGCGGGTGAGGCGCGTTGTCCATCTGCGGGTTCACCGCGTTGCGCGCGATGGTGTCGACGAGTTGTTTGCGCTTTTGCTCCTGCATCTCGCGGCGCTGCTCGGCGGTGATCTGGATCTCACCGCGCTGGATCACCTCGGGGATGATCTCGAGGGGATCGGTCGTGTCGAACACCTTCTCGAGGTCGTTCTCCGCGGGTCGGTCGCCGCGCGAGGCGTCTTCGAAGACGTCCTCCGCGGCGATGACGTCCTCGAGGTCGCCCTCGAACTCGCCGCGCTTGATCGCGAGGGCGGCGTCGGGATCGACCAGCACTTCGAACTGCGCCCCGTGGGATTCGAGCCGCGCCGTCACAGCCTCGTCGAGTGATATCATACCGTGATTTTCCGCCCCCAGTTAAAAGAGTGTTTCCCGACGATTCGAGAGCGGGCGACGAGGTGGAACCGACGGCTGGTTCGAGGCGGTTGGAACCGTCGCGGGGAACCCCGGCTCTCGATCCGGGAGGCGTCGCTGTAGGCGTGACCGTGTAGAGTCACCGCGCGAACGCGCTTCGAGGCGGTGAGGGGGTGTCCAGGTGGCGTCGTAGAACGATCGAGTGGTCGAGGGACCGACGTCGGGTCGGCGAACGATTCGGGACGAGAAGGCGCAAACCGGGCGCGTCCGGTCGGTTACTCGTCCGCTTCTTCCTCGCCCTCGTCGAGCAGGTCGTTCTCCTCGAGGTACTCCTCGATGCGGTCCTGGTCGAAGTGGTCGAACTGCTCGGTCTCGACGTCGACCGTCGCGAGGCCGACCTCGTTGGGGAGGAGCGAGCCGTCGTTGACCGAGGCGAGGGCGTCGAGCGCGAGGGTGATGCCCCCGTCCAGGTCGGTCTCCGCGTCGTAGTTCTCCTCGAGGTAGTTCTGGAGTTCGCCGCGCTCGGCGCCGACGGCCAGGGCCTTCCACTCGTAGGGGGTGCCCGAGGGGTCGGTCTCGAACAGGCGTGGCTCGCCGTTGTCGATGCCGCCGACGATGAGGGCGACGCCGAACGGGCGGGCGCCGCCGACCTGGGTGTACTGCTGGATGTGGTCGGTGACGTTCTTGGTGAGCGTCTCGACCCCGATGGGCTCGCCGTAGCGCAGCTGGTTGACCTGCGCCTGGCGGCGGGCGAAGTCGATCAGCTGGCGCGCGTCGGCGACGTGACCCGCGCTCGCGATGCCGATGTGGTCGTCGGCCTTGTGGATCTTCTCCACGCTCGAGTCCTCGAGCAGCGGGGAGGGAACGCGCTTGTCGACCGCCAGGACGACGCCTCCTTCGGTTCGAACGCCGATACTCGCCGTGCCGCGCTTGACCGCCTCGCGGGCGTACTCGACCTGATAGAGTCTCCCGTCGGGCGAGAAGATCGTAATGCCGCGGTCGTACGCCTGCTGTTGGGCTTGTCCCTGCATAGTATCACGCTAAATCGTAATCGAGGTCCGTCGCGCCCGGTTCCGTCTCGAGTCGCGCGACCGCGGATCCGTATCGCACGACGGCGACTCGGTCACGGTTGCCGAACACGACGTTTCTCTCTCCCGTGAGTTGCCCGCCGCGTCCTAAATACTTTTCTTCACGCTCGCCCGCCTCCGAGAAGCCAAGATTCAAAAGCCTCGAGCGTAGTTTGCCGCGACCGAGTCTCCGGAAACCTTATATACTCACCTCCCACCTGCACGGAGCGTCGTCGAACGGGTCCGAACCGCTCGCTCGCGCCGTTTCGATCGCCCGCTCACTCGAGGAATTTTTCGGTCGCCGCGCGGATCGTCCCACTGATTCCGCGCACGCGGAGGCCCAGCGGTGCGCCGTCGACCTCGTCGACGCAGGCGATGGCCGCGCGGGCGGGGTCGGTCTCCCCGTGGCGAACCCTCACCAGCGCCTGGCCCCGTCCCGCCTCGTCGTCGAAGTCGAACTCGACGACCGTCAGGTCCGCGTCCGCGCTGCCGGGGTCGCCCAGCAGATTCTGGCCCGCGTACCAGACCTCGCGCTGGAACGACCGCCGGGAGATCGACTCGCCGGGGTGGGACTCGAGGCCGACGGCGAGGTAGCGCCAGCGCGGTCTGAGGTGTTTCGGGAGGTGTTTCACGGGCGTTCAACTCCGCGTTCCGTCGGTCTCATTCGGCGCCAGCCCCGTACTCGATCGATCCCCGCTCGGCGACGAGCACGCCCACCTGATCGTGGACGCGCTCGACGGCCGTCAGCGAGAAGCCGGCGTCCGTGAACGCGTCCGCGAGCGTCCCGACGGTCGCCGGGTCGTCGACCTCGGGCGAGTAGAACGGCTCGTCGGGGTCGGGCGTCCCGAAGAACATGACGTCTCCCAGAACGAATGTCCGGGGCTCGAGACCGGCGATGACCTCGATCGCCTCGCGCTTCTCGTCGTCCGAGAGGTGGTGCATCGCGAAGTTCGAGGTGACGATCGCGACGTCGGTGGATCCGTCGACGTTGGGTTCGCGGAACGTCCCGTAGTCGAACTCGACGTTCTCGAGTCCGGCGTCGTCGGCCTTCCGCCGCGCCTCCTCCATCATGCCCTCGCTGATGTCTCGGCCGATCACTCGCTTCGCGTCGGGGGCGAGCGCGAGCGCGATCGCACCGGTTCCGGTGCCGAGATCGAGGACCACGTCCTCGCGAGCGGAGCGAGGGTTGGCTCGAGGCGACCCAGTCGACTCGTTGTCGTCGGGCCCGGGCGCCGCGCGTTCGATCACGAGGTTCGCGCAGGCGCGGTACTCCGCCGACTTGCTCTCGTCGTACTCGGCGGCCTTCTCGTCGAACCGGGCGGCGTGTTCCTCAAGGCTCCTCTTCATACCTCCCCCGTTGGACCCCCGGTTCAATGAACGACTCGGACTGAATCCGCCGATTGCGCTGCGCCAGTCGGCCCCACTCCTCGAGGCCGCGCCCGATCCACTCCCGGTCGAAGCCGATCCGCTCTCCCAGTGCGCGGAGTTCCCGCGGCGCCCGGAGTTGCAGGTGGGAGGTCGCCTCCGCGCTCACGACGTAGGGAGCGTCGTAGTAGTCGACGATCTCGCGGAGCTTTCGCAGCGACTGGATCGTCCGCACCCGCCGGCCGCCGCTCTCCCGGAGGACGCCGCCCAGGTCGAACTCGAGGCGGACGCCGTTGTCGACGGCAGCTCTGACGAGGACGTGGTTGACGTCGCCGCTTCCCGCCATCGGGTGGGAGAGGACGTCGACTTTGTCGGTCTCGACGGCGAAGCGGTTCAGGTCGTTCCGCCCGCCGTGGAGGGCGACGATCTCGTGCGAGTTGCGGAAGTTGCCGACGGCGCCGCCGGCCGTTTCCCGATTCTCGGCCTCGATCTCGATTCCGTCGACGACGTCGACGCCGTGCTCGTCGGCGAGCGCCGCCTGGTCGTACTCGGCCCGGGCGTCGGAGTGGTTGCGTACTACCAGGCCGTCGAACCCGTACTCGGCGGCGGTCTCGACCAGCCGCTCGACGGAACTCTCACCGTCGGGTCGGGCGCGGACGGCCTCGTACATACTCGAGGAATCCGGCGGCTGGGACTTGGCGTTTGCGCCACGCGCCCGGATACCGTCGCGGAACGAACGAATCGTCGCGGTTCCGGACGGATCCGGCGACGACGGCCACAGGCGAAGTCGATAAACCGTCCCCATCCTAAGGGCGACCCATGCAAGCGCTGGTCGTCGCGGCCCACGGGTCGCACCTGAATCCGGACGCGTCGAATCCGACCTACGCCCACGCGGACGCCGTCCGCGAGACGGGCGCCTTCGACGAGGTGCGCGAGGCGTTCTGGAAGGAAGAACCCCACTTCCGGGAGGTGATTCGAACCCTCGAGTCCGAGGAGGTGTTCGTCGTCCCGCTGTTCATCAGCGAGGGCTACTTCACCGAGCAGGTGATCCCCCGGGAACTCCGACTCGAGGGGTGGGACCCCGACCGCTGGGAGTCCGACGGGACGAGCGCCTCCGAGGCGACGCTCGAGGCCGAAGACGTCGGGAAGACGATCCACTACTGCGGCCCCGTCGGCACGCACGACGCGATGACCGACGTGATCGTCGGGCGGGCCGAGAGCGTCACCGGCGACCCCGACGTCGGCGAGGGGGTCGGCCTCGCGGTCGTCGGTCACGGCACCGAGCGGAACGAGAACTCGGCGAAGGCGATCGAGTACCACACCGAACGCATTCGCGAGATGGACCGGTTCGACGAGGTGGAGGCGCTGTTCATGGACGAGGAGCCGGAGGTCGACGACGTCACCGACTACTTCGAGAGCGAGGACGTCGTCGTCGTCCCGCTCTTCATCGCCGACGGCTACCACACGCAGGAGGACATCCCCGAGGACATGGGCCTCACGGAGGACTACCGCCTCGGTTGGGACGTTCCCGCCGAGGTCGACGGCCACCGCATCTGGTACACCGGCGCGGTCGGCACGGAGGGCCTGATGGCGGACGTCGTCCTCGAGCGGGCCGCCGACGCCGGCGCCGACGTGGGCGACGCCCGCGAGGCCATCCGCTCGGCGTTCGACGAATCGGTCGCGAACGACGTCGGCGGCGCGAGTGCGGGCGCGGGTGACTGAGCCGTGAGCCTCACGGACGCGGACCTCGACGCGCTCGTCGCGGCCGCGGTGACGGACGGCGGGGTCGACTTCGACGGCCTCCGACTCGACCGCGAGCCCGAGGGCTACGTCCTCGAGACGCCGGCCGAATCCCGCGCGGGCCTCTCCGAGGCCGAGTTCCGCGAGGGACTCGCGGCCGTCGAGGAGTACGCGACCAACTGGCTGTACTGGCGGGAGAGCGTCGACGGGGCGGGAACCGCACGGCGGGCGTTTCTCCGGTGGTGCGAGCGGGCGCCGCTCGAGTTCGCACTCGAGGCCGGCGGGGGTGCGTTCGACGCCGAGACCGAGTCGGAACCGCTCGAGGTCCCCGCCCGCTACGAGGCGCTCCGGGACGGCGTCGACCGCCGGTGGGGCCAACTCTGCATCACGGCTCGATTCGTCGACGTCGACGATCCGAGCGGCGAGCGCGTCTACGACCTGTGGCACGTCGAGGACGCCGACACCGACGTGGCGGACCTCGAGGTCCACGACGACCCCCGCGACGCGCGCGAGATCGCGACCTACGACGAGGACGGGCGCTACCGGCCGCTGAAGACCGCCCCCACGCTCGCCTCGGGCTGGGCGTTCACCGGCCTCTCGGGCGCGGAACTCGTCGAGGCGGTCGACTACGCCTACCCGGCCACGGTGGCCAACTGGCACCGAGAACGGCGCGGGGAACTGGACGTCGATCACTGGCTCGAGACGGCCGAGCGCCAAACGGGGATCTACGACGTGGTGGACGAACTCCCGCGCGAGGCCGTCGAGTGGACGGCCGAGGCTTGCTGCGTCGACTCCCAGTGCCTGCGCCGCCGCGAGTGGCACTTCGACGAAGGCGACGAACTCGACGCCGACGGGGGCGACGGTCCGTTCCCGTGTCGGGAGCCCTGCTCCCTCGTAGTGGCCGCCGCGCGCAAGTGGGCCATCCTCGAGTCCGAAGCGGAGCGCACCTGGCACCTCGAGCTCACGACCAGCGAACTGAATCAACTCTCGGAGCTGATCGACGCCGTCGCCGACGGGCGGGTCGACGAGATACGCGAAGCGGACGTGAACGACGGCGCGAACCGCTACCGCGCGCGCTACCTCCGGGCGAAACGATTCGACGACGGGGGAGGACTCGAGGCGACCGAGGTCGAGGACGCCCCCGACGCAGACGATTGAACCCCACCATCGGGCCGAACGGATCGATTCGGCTCCCATACGTACGACTCGGGAGCGAGACGCCGCTCCGAACGATACCGAGCGGTCAGCGTGTGCGCCACGATCGCGACCGTTCCCCACCCGTCGAGGGCGGAGGCGGAGGAAGAATTACCGCACGAGCAAGACCGCGGCCGCGACGATACCGACCGTGACGACGAGGAAGCCGACGATGGCGGCCGTCCCGCCGATCGTCGCCGCCGTGGCTGCTGCGATGGCGATTGCGAGCGCGCCCAGCGCGACGACGCCGAGCGTCCCTGCCTCGACCTCGCTCGTCGCGCGCTCGAGGAGGCCGCCGTCGTCGGACGTCGCGCTGGCGGTGGGCTGTGCGAGCGACTCGTCGACGTCGATCTCGGCGGGTCCCGGTCGGACGGTCACGTCGATCGTCGTCGAGATCGCGCCGTAGCCGGTCGAGACCTCGAGCGACCCCGTGACCGGGTCGTCGAACGCGTCGGCGGCGACCGCCACGCGGACGGTCGTCTCCCCGTCGTCTTCGACGTAGTAGTTGGACCGCTCGAGCGAGGCGACGTCGGCGAGGTCGCCCTCGAGGCGGCAGTGGACGTGGGCCGGTCCCCCGTGTCCTCGGAGGACGACGTCGAAGGAATCGTCGGCCTCGACGCTGTGGCGGTCGGCCTCGAGCGACTCGCCGCGTCCGCGGTTGACGTGAACGGTGACCTCGGTTGGCGCCACGGTCACGACACCTACGCGGGGGTTTCTCCGCGCATGTCCGGCGGGAGCAGGTTCGGGATGCCGTCTTCGATCGGGTAGCGCTCGCCGCACTCGCTGCAGACGAGCGTCCCGTCGACAACCTCGTCGCCGTCGTCCTCGTACTCGGGGTTCTCGAGTTCCAGGTCGTGTTTGTCCAGCGGACAGCAGAGAATCTCGAGCAACGACTCTTTCATGGTAGGTAGGCGGACCGCATCCAGCAAAAGGTTTCGGGAACGTCCGCGGCGAACGTTACTCGTAGGGGTTCTCCAGCACGACCGTCTCCTCGCGGCCCGGACCGACGCCGATCGCGTAGATGGGGGCGTCGAGTTCTTCGGAGACGTACTCGAGGTAGGTGCGGGCGTTCTCCGGGATGGCGTCGTAGCCCTCCTCGGCGACCTCGGCCCAGTCGACCGCCGGCCAGCCGTCGAACGTCTTCAGGGTCGCCTCGCAGCGACCCCACTGTTCGGTGGTCGGGGGCATGGTGAATATCTCCTCCCCGTCGAACTCGTAAGAGTGGCCGACTTTCACCTCGTCCAGGCCGGCGAGCACGTCGACGTGGTTGATCGCGAGGCCGGTGAAGCCGTTCGCGCGCGCGGCGTGGCGCAGCATCGGCACGTCGAGCCACCCGACGCGGCGCGGGCGGCCGGTGACCGTGCCGTACTCCCCACCTTCGTCGCGAATGTAAGTCGCCAGGTCCTCCTCCTCGGGGTCGGCGCCCTCGTCGGCGTCGTAACCGGGGGTCTGGCCCTCGACGCCGCCGAGTTCCGTCGGCAGCGGGCCGGTTCCGACCCGCGAGAGGTAGGCCTTCACGATGCCGATCACGTCGCCCCGGCCGACGACCGTCGGACCGAGGCCCGTCCCGACCGCCGCGCCGCCCGCCGTCGGGTTCGATGAGGTGACGTAGGGGTAGATGCCGTGGTCGATGTCGATCGAGGTCCCCTGCGCGCCCTCGAGCATGACGTCGTCGCCGGCGTCGATGCGCTCCTGGAGGAATGTGCCGCAGTCGACCGTCATCCCCTCCTCGGCGAGGCGCTCGCCGTACTCGCGGTAGGTCTCGTAGAGGTGGTCGATATCGAACGCCTCGCCGGTCTCCTTTCCGAAGACCTCCTCGGCGAGGGCCTTCTTCTGCGGGACGACGTACTCGAGGCGCTCCCGGAGCACCTCTGGCTCGAGCAAGTCGCCGATACGGACGCCGCGGCGGCCGGCCTTGTCCTCGTAAGTCGGCCCGATGCCGCGCTTCGTGGTACCCGCCGCCAGGTCCGCCTTCTCCTCCTCCTCGATCCCGTCGAGGGCGCGGTGGTACGGGAGGATCACGTGCGCGCGCTCGGCCACGCGCACGTCCGGCTCGAGGCCGCGCTCGCGGAGGGCGTCGATCTCCTCGAACAGCGTCTCGGGGTTGACGACGCAGCCGTTGCCGAGGACGCCGACCTTGTCCCGAACGGCGCCGGAGGGGACCAGCGAGAGTTTGTACTTCTCACCGTCGTGGACGACGGTGTGACCTGCGTTGTCGCCACCCTGGTAGCGGGCGACGACGTCGGCCGCGTCGCCGTAGACGTCGACGACGCCGCCTTTGCCCTCGTCGCCGAGTTGCGACCCGACGATTGTGACAGTCATAACAGCGGCGGATTCTTGCCGGGTCGATAAACAGATTACGGTATGAACGGCTCGAGTGCCGAGCGCTCGCCTCGCTCGCCGTCGGCCCGTGAGCGACCGGGATGTCGAGCGCTTACCCGCCCGAACCCGCCGCGAAACCGATCGGTGAATCCGGCCGGGGCCCGAACTGTTAACTACTCTCAAGAATTACCATCCGGTTGAGAACGGTCGGACGCGGTACGCGAGGGTAACTTTTAAAAGGTGCAAAGACAAGTTAACAAATGCCATGATAGACCGACTTGAGAAGGAAGTCGATATGCTGGAACGCCATCTGCAGGTTCTGAAGATGGTCATCGAAAACGAGCCCATCGGCATCGTGAAGATGTCCAACGAGACGGGCTACCCACACCACAAAGTTCGCTACTCCCTCCGCGTCCTCGAGGAGGAGAACCTCATCGAGCCCTCGAGCCAAGGTGCGATCAAGACCGAGCGCACCGCCGAGTTCGTCGACGAACTCGACGACAAGATGGACGACATCATCGACAAGCTCGACGGGATGAAGATCGAGGACGTCGCCGAGATCGAAGGCTGAATTCGCGGTCGCTCGTTCGCTCGCCGCTCGAGCCCGACCCCGCACGTTCTCCCTTCCACCGCGCCGTCTCGCTCTCCGAGTCGATTCGTGCCCCAACCGGGTGCGAAAACGCGTTCGATCCCGACTGGAGGCGAAGCGGTAGCTATGGCTCGATGACGGCCGACTCGGCGCGCCGCTGAACCGAGCAGACGACCGTCTTGGAACCGACGCAGGATCGACCGGACGCCGCCCGACTCGACGCTCGGTTTGCGATCCCACGCGTCGCTCGCGGGTCGGCGATACGAGCACCGAAACGGAACGAAACGAGTCAACGACCGCGGGAGCCCTCGGCCGGTCTAGAGTTCGGGAACGGTCACGTGGAAGCTCCCCGATCGCGACTCGACGAGACAGAGGTGGTAGCCCTGCTTGCGCGAGAGGTTGACGTAGCTCGCCTTC
Source organism: Halovalidus salilacus (assembly GCF_031852275.1). Taxonomy (GTDB): domain Archaea; phylum Halobacteriota; class Halobacteria; order Halobacteriales; family Natrialbaceae; genus Halovalidus; species Halovalidus salilacus. The sequence goes on from NZ_CP134700.1 coordinate 1,499,566, forward strand.
GAGCCGCGGCTCAGGAACCCGCCGGTGGTCGCCTGCTCGGTCACCTCGAGCGCGCCCGGTTCGAAGTAACTCGAGGTGACGACCATCGCCGCTCCGAGGTCGGGGTAGTTGGCGCCCACCGCCGAGGCGGCCGCCTCCATCTCCTCGAGCATCTCGCGCGTCGCCGGCTCGCGCGAGTCGTTGAGCGTGGCGACGACGAGCGGCGTGCCCATCTTGTCGTAGGCGACGACGTCGAACGTGACCCGGTCCGGGACGTCCTCCGTGTCGTCGTCCTCGAGCGAGATGCTGGCGTGCAGTTCGGCGCGATCGATGCGCGGAATCGCGTCGTAGAGGTCGGCCATCGTGTCCGCGTGGCCGGTGTCGCGGATCTCGAACAGCAGCGTCCCCGTGAGCCACTCGACGAACCGGTAGGCCATCGTCTCGGTCAGGAACGTCTCGTAGTCCTGGCCGGCGACGACGACGTCCGAGGCGTCGAACCCCGTGTGGCGCTCGAGTTGTAGGTTAGAGACGACCTCGCTCCGGTCGGAGTTGTCGTCGTGGGCGGAGACGAGCGTCGGCCGACTCTTCGACTCGTAACGGACGAAGAGGTTCGTCTCCGCCAGCGCCCGCTCGGGGGAGAGTTGGGTCCCCCCGCCCGCGCCCGGGCTCCCGCCGGTGCCGCCCGCGACGGTCCGAGCCCCCTCGAGTTCCGCCTCGAGCTCTTCGATCCGCGCGCGAAGCTGCTCGACGGTCGACGAGAGCTCCCGGTTCTTCGCCCGGAGCCCGTCGCGTTGTGACTCTAGGTTTCCGTACCTGTCCGCGAGTTCGGCCTTCTCCTCGGCGAGCGCCTCGGCGCGCTGGGTGAGCTGGTCGATCTTGTCCTCGCGCTCGAGCATGTCCGACTCGAGTTCGGCCTCCGTCCGGTCGGCGCTCGGCTGCGATCCGGCGGGGGTAGCGCCACCGGCGGTCGCACCCGAACGGGAATCGGCACGCCGGGCGCTCCCCCCGCTCGAGCGGCTCGACCGTTGCTGCTGGCCCGACGGCGACCGCGTCGGCGAGTCGGCGTCCGACTCGGGCCGGCTTCGCTGCGCCCTCGCCGCCGCGTGCCCGGCGCCGGTCGACGACTCCGCGGCGCCGCCCGCGCTCGCGCTCGTCTTCTCGGGATCGATCGACGGGATGCGCCGCGTCTTCCGCCACCGCTCCTCGCGCTGGAACTCGCGCTCGAGTTCCTCGTCGGCGTCGTCGGCCCCCTCCGCCCCGTCGCTCGGCGTCCAGATCCCCTCCTCCGCGTCGAGTTTCGCGGCCGCCGCTTCGACTTCCTCGGGATCGAGATTCGAGAGGGACGGCGAATCCTCCGCGTCGGTCTCGACGAACGTCGACCCTTCGGCTTCGAGGGCCGACTCCGCCTCGGCGGATCCGTCGGCGTCCGCGCTCGTCTCCGCGTCCGCACCCGCGTCGGTGATCCCTCGAGTCGATCGGTCGACGCGCTCGGTCGCAGACGAGGTGGTGATGCCGCCGGTCACGTCGTCGGCGGGTACGTCGGACGCGCTCGTCTCGTCCGACGCCGGGTCGGGTTCCGACTCGTCGACGACGCCCGCATCCGTGCCGCCGGCTCCGGCCTCTTCGATGGGGGACGGGTCGGCGACGATCGGCGACTCGGCCGTTCCCGTCTCGAGGTGACCATCCGCGCCCGCAGCGACGTCGGGGCCCTCGAGGTCGGCCGCGTCCGTCGCGGGTTCGGCCTCGGTTACCGCGGTCGAATCCGACACGGACGCGGGTTCGGGATCGGGGGTCCGGTCGGCGGCGGTTTCGGACGCCGAGTCCTCGGCTTCCGTGCCCGGAACGTCCGTCACCTCGATGTCGACGTCGACGACCTCGTAGATGCCCACCTCGTCGTCGGCGCGTTCGAACGCCTCGTCGTCGGTGAGCAGTCGCTCGGCGTTGCCGATGAACGCGACGGCCATCCGCCGGCCGCCGTAGTAGACGAGATAGTAGTCGCCGCTGAGAACCTGCTCGGAGAGTTCGACGTAGCCGGTGAACGATCCTTCGGAGAGGGTTTCGTCGACCTCGGAGAGGGGCGTTTCGTTCGTGTAGTACTTCGCTCGCGTCTCGCCGCCGCGTTCCTGCATCGTACTCAGCAGGGGGAGCGACGGGTGAGGGGCGGCGTAGACGGTTCCGTGAGCGGTTTCCAAGTCCTCGATGTCGCCGTCGATCACGCCGACGACGCGGCCGTTGAGCATGAACAGCCACGAGCCGTCGGCGGCGACGGCTCCCGAGAACCCGTTCGTCGCGAGTTCAGCGAGTTCCTCGTGCCCGCCGGTGAAGGCACGAGAATCCCACTGCTCGACGCGCTCTTGCGTGCGCGGGTCCATAGTCCAACAAGCGGCAATCGGACTAAATACGTTTCGCCTAGTGCGAACGTGACGCAGACCTAGATTTTCGATTCGGCGTCGTCGGCCAGCTCCTGCATCCGCTTGCCGATCCGACCGGCGCTCGAGAACTCGTCCTCGCTCATGGCGTTCGCCAGGGCATTCCCGAGGACGAAGACGGCGTGTTTGTGCTCGCTCTTCGACTTGTGGACGTGCGAGGGGTCGACGTCGAGCTCGTGGTAGGCGTCGAAGAGGCCCGCGTCGACCTCCTCGCGCTCCGAGAAGTACTCCATGATGGTCACGAGTTCCTCGTGAAGCTCGAGGAGTTCGTCTTTATGCATACGGCCGTCTACGAACGGTTTCGATTTAAGAGTTGCGCGAGATGCGTGCCGTACCCGGTCGTCGGGGCCCCGAATGCGCCCGTTTCGCTCACCGCGTCTCGGTCCGGTCTACCGGTTTCGCGTCGGTCGCCGCTTCGGAGCGACCGGCGGCGTCCCGTTCGCGATTTCCGGCACGACCGTCGTCGAACTGCGTCGGTCCGGCGAGGACGAGTATCCAGGAACCGAACGCGATCGCGGCCACCGCCTCCGAGACGGCGAACCAGGCCCACGGGTCACCCCCGGCGCGGCGGGAGAGCAGCCAGCCCGCCCACCCGAGGAGGTGAGCGTTTCCCGTCCAGAGGGAGACCAGCCCGAGGCCGGCGTCGCCCTCGAGGATCGCGCCGGTTCCGTACGTCCACTGTGCGATCGGCGCGACGACGAACAGCGTGAGCGCGGCCGGGAAGTGTAACTCGCGCTCGAGGTAGAAGGCCGTGTGGCCGAGGAAAAAGACGCCGACGCCGACCATCCCGAACACGGCGACGGCGAGCAGGACCGCCCCGAGGCGCTCGAGACGGTTCCGACCCGCCGCCAGGAGGTGCACCCAGAAGGGCACGCCGACCAGTCCGGCGACGACCAGTCCCCCGTTGAACAACCAGAACGTCCGGGTTCCGTACCGACCCATGTCCGAGAGCGCCCGCTCGCGCCAGGTGAACGTCTCCGGGGCGGCGAGCAGGGTCGCGAGGAACACCGCGCCGAGCGCGAGGAGTGGTGCGACGATCCCGCAGCGTCTCGCGAGGCGCCTCGAGTCGGTCGCGTTCATGCGGTGTGCATCTCGTCACCGGACCATCAGTGTACTCCTCGAACGCGCCGAGGGTCGCGCCGCGTTTCGGTCGGCGGTGAGAAGCGGGGTGGGCGACGGCTCGAGAGGGGGTCGCGAGAGGGGCGGACGCTGGGCGGCAATGGTGTGAACCCGAATTGGGCGAACAGGGGCTGTAGAACCGAAGTGTGAACCCGAATTGGGCGAACAGGGGCTGTAGAACCGAATTCGGACGACGGGATCGGCCGGGGACGGTCCGGGTGTCGCCCTGCTCCGCATCGGCATCTCGCTCGCACCTGGCATCAGTATGACGTGTTGGCGCTCTGAAAACGCTCGCAGGTGGCCTGTTCGTCTCCCGTTTCGGGGGACTCCGAGGGACCGTTCGGCGGGCGCTCCCGTTTCACGGGCGGCGATCCGGGCGCGCTCAGAGTTCGACGCCGCTCGGAATCAGACTGTGATGGCGCAGGAGGTTCCCCTCGCGATCGTAGACGAGGAACGTGCGCTTGTCGTATTCGACGAACGGTTCCCCGTCGAGGGAGATCTCCACGTCGTACCGACCCTCGTCCGACTCGCGCTCGCCGTAGCCCCGGGCCGCGCGGATGAATCGCAGGACGTCCTCGGCGTCCTCGTTCAGTTCGAGGACGAACTCGCCGGTGATCCGGTCCGTGACGCTGACGACGCCCTCGGCGTCCTCGCCGAGCGGGTCCCGGAGTCGAAAGGCGACGTCCGTCTCGTCCGCGGCGAGGAGGTCGCCGTCGGGACCGGTAAGGCGCTCGCGAAGCATCGTCGCTGGGCCGGTGAAGTCGATCGATACCGCCGGCTTGCGGGGTTCGCCGTCGGATTCGACCCAGTCGATGTTGCTGACGTCCAAGGTGAAGTGCTCGCGCCTCATTCCGTACCGTCCGATTAGGTCCGAGTTCGTATGAACGTAACGCACGCGCAAACGGACGGAGGAGGCGACAGTTGGCGCGCGTGATACGAACAGCGGTGTCGGACCGATCGATTCGCGTCGAGTCCGATCGGCCGTCCGATTTAAGCCGTGGCGATCCGCATCTCACACGAAATCGCCGTCGGTCAGCGGCGTCGAGCACCAATGGGTCGAACGAACGAGTCGGACGGGGGTGACCGCGAAGGGGCCGGTCCGAGCGCCGTCGTCCACCGGTCGCGCGACGCGCTCGGATCGATCGGGCGGACGATCGACCGCATCCGCGACGTCCTCCGCGGATCGCGGATCGACCTCGTCGAGTACGACCCGTCCGAACACGGCCCGCTGTGTGCGTTCGACGGGATCGACGGCCTCGAGGAGCTCGATCGCTACTGGGTCGACGCGCCCTTTTCCTTCGTGACCGTCCAGTACGATCCGGCCGCGAATCACCACCGGTACGTCACCGTCGAACCGACCCTCCGGGCCGACGAGCGCAGGTTCCTCGAGTTGCTGTTCGAGGACGTCCGCGACCCCCTGCTGTACCGCGAGCGCGAGGACGAACCTCGTGGGAGGGGCGGACGAGGAATCGGACGCGGACGCGAATCCGGTGGCGAGGAGGGGAACGAGACCGATCGCATCGAGTCGCTCCTCCGGGAGACGATCCACGAGTACCTCGAGCAATACGGCGCGGAGATCGACGTGGCCACGTTCTACCGGTTGTTCTACTACGTCCACCGGGATTTCCGGGGCTACGGTCGGCTGGATCCGATCATGCACGACCCCCACGTCGAGGACATCTCCTGTGACGGCTACGACCTCCCGATCTTCGTCTATCACGACGAGTACGCCGACGTGGAGACGAACGTCTCCTTCGCGAAGGCGGACCTCGATCGGTTCGTGATCCGCCTCGCCCAGCACTCGGGCCGGCACATCTCCATCGGCGACCCGATGGTCGAGACCACCCTGCCCGACGGCTCGCGGGCGGAACTCGCCCTCGGGACGGAGGTGACGCCCCGCGGGTCGGCGTTCACCGTGCGGAAGTACGCCGACGAGCCGTTCACGCCGGTCCACCTGCTCGAGTACGGCACCTTCAGCGTCGAGCAGCTGGCCTACCTGTGGTTCGCCATCGAGCACAACAAGAGCCTGCTGTTCGCCGGCGGGACGGCCTCGGGGAAGACGACGAGCATGAACGCCGTCTCGATGTTCATCCCGCCCCGGTCGAAGGTGCTGACGATCGAGGACACCCGCGAGCTCCAGCTCCACCACGACAACTGGCTCTCCTCCGTGACGCGGGAGCGCGTTCACGAGGGGACCGACGTCTCGATGTACGACCTCCTCCGGTCGGCGCTGCGTCACCGCCCGGAGTACATCGTCGTCGGCGAGGTCCGGGGCGAGGAGGCGATCACGCTCTTTCAGGCGATGAACACGGGCCACACGACCTACTCGACGATGCACGCCGACTCGGTCCAGACCGTGATCAACCGCCTCGAGAACGAGCCGATCAACGTCCCGCGCGCGATGGTCCGGAGCCTCGACATCCTCTCGGTTCAGACGCTGACCCGCCTGGACGACGGCCGCGTTCGCCGGAACAAGGTGATCGCCGAAATCGAGGGGATCGACGGGCGGACGGGCGAACTCGACTACTCGACGACCTACGCGTGGAACGGCGACGACGACACGTTCGAGGGTCGCGGCAGTCGCGTCCTCGAGGAGATCCGTGAGGAACGGGGCTGGAGCCAGCGGGAGCTCCTGATCGAGCGTCGCAACCGCGAGCGCTTCCTCGAGTACCTTCGGACGAACGAGATCACCGACTACCGCCGGTTCACCGCCCTCGTCAACGAGTACTACGCCGACAAGGAGGGGGTTCTCGAGGTGATCGGCGCCGGGGGTGAAGCCGGGAACGGAGCCGAAGTCTGGAAGGATGCCACCGTCGGAGACGGAGGTAAAGCCGGGGACGGAGCCGAAGCCGACGTCGAGGGCGCGGCCGAAGTGGGGGTAACGACCGAAGCTGGCGATTCGGTGAACGCACGCGAGGGCGGGACCGATCCGATCGATGGCGATTCGATCGGTCCCGAATCCGAACGATGACGCTCGCCACCACCGCGCCGCTCGCGCTCGCCATCGCAATCTGTCTCCCGGCGCTCGTCGCCCGGTACCACGACGGGACCGACCGCGCGCTCGCCCGGGCGGCGGTGCGCCTGTTCGGGCGCGCCGTCCACGAGTTCCGCAGCGAACACCCTGGCAGACGGGCGGCGCTCCGGTCCGCGCAGTTCCCGACGACCTACCGCGAGTACGCCTCGACGACCCTGCTCCACGCGACCGTCGCCGCCCTCGCCGGCTCCGTCGTCGGCATCTACGCCATCTGGGCGGTCCTACGCGCGCTCGCGATCGATCGCGAGACGATGCGCGAAGCGCTCCCGGAATCGCTTGCGTTCCTCGCGAACCTCGGGGGCGTGCCGGCGCTGTCGGCGGTCGAACTGTTCGCCCTGTTCGCCGTCTCGAGTTTCACCCTCGGCGCCCTCGCGGGCGGCGGTACCTACTGGCTTCGGTGGTGGTACCCCCGGTACGTCGCGGACGCCCGCGCCCGGCGGATCGAGGCGACGCTCCCCGCGGCGGTCGCGTTCGTCCACGCCCTTTCGAAGAGCGGGATGGCGTTCCCAGAGATCGTCCGGATCGCGGCCGAACAGGAGGCCACCTACGGCGAGGTCGCGAACGAGTTCGCGGTCGCCGTCCGAAACGTGGACACGTTCGGGATGGACGTCATCTCCGCCCTGCAGGTCATGGGACGGCGTTCGCCGAGCGTCCAGTTCCGCGAGTTCACCGAGAACCTCGTGAGCGTCCTCCAGAGCGGCCACAGCCTCTCGGCGTTCCTCGAGCGACAGTACCGCGACTACCAGGAGGAGTCGGAAACCCAGCAGGAACGGATGCTCGCGTTGCTGGCGACGCTCGCCGAGGCGTACGTGACGGTGCTGGTCGCCGGGCCGCTGTTTCTCATCACGGTCCTGGTCGTCATCGGCATCTCCGTCGGGGACACCCACCGGCCGTTGCAGGCGCTCATCTACCTCGTACTGCCGCTCGGCAACGTCGCGTTCATCGTCTATCTGAGCGTCATCACCGACGGCATCGATCCGGGACGCGCCGTCGACCGGGAGGTGGACGTCTCGCGGCCCGCGCTGGGAGCGCCACCCCTGGCCGACGGCGGCGTCGCGTACGACCGGGAGAACCTCGAGCGGGCCCGATACTACGAGTTGGTGCGCGGTCTTCGATCCCGCTTTGGCCACCCGATCCGAACGCTGCGCGATCGGCCGGCGCTGACGCTCGCGATCACGATTCCGATCGCGCTCCTCGCGATCGCTCGATCGCTGCCGGACGCGGTCGCGGGCGACTCGTTCGACGCGACGGCGATCGACGGCGTCGTCTCGCTCTCGATCCTGTTCGTTCTCGTCGTCTTCGCCGGCTTCTACGGGCTTCACCGCCGTCGGATCGAGGCCATCGAGGCGTCGATTCCAGACCTCCTCGACCGCCTCGCCAGCGTCAACGAGGCGGGGACGTCGATCGTCTCGGCGATCGACCACGTCCGGCGCTCCGACCTCGGCCCGCTCGGCGCCGAACTCGACCGCGTCTGGCACGACGTCCAGTGGGGGGCGGACCTCCAGACCGCGCTCTACCGGTTCGAGGGCCGCGTGCGAACTCGCGCGACCGCACGCGTCGTCACGCTGGTGACGGAGGCGATGAACGCGAGCGGGAACCTCTCGACGGTGCTGGGGATCGCCTCGAGGCAGGCGGCGGCCGATAGGCGGCTCAAGCGCGACCGAAAGCAGGCGATGGTCGAGTACACGATCGTCGTCTACGTCTCCTTCCTCGTCTTCCTGTTCATCATCGCGGTCCTGGCGGCGTACCTGCTGCCGAACCTGCCGACCGAGGGACTCGAGGCGGGTTCCGGTGGCGGACTCGAGGGCTTCGGCGACGTCTCGGCGGCCGACATGGCCGCCTACTCGACGCTCTTCGAGCACGCCACGCTGGTCCAGGGGCTGCTCTCGGGGCTGATCGCCGGCCAGTTGAGCACCGGAGACGTTCGGGCCGGCGCGAAGCACGCCGCGGCGATGATCGCCCTCTCGCACCTCCTCTTCGCGTTCGTCGTCTGATTCGGCGACCCGATCGCGGCCCGACGCGCCCGACCGAATGTCAGATCACTTTTGCGCGTCCGCGCTCGAGTACGCCCATCGACCGGCAGCCATGGACGAACCGAACCGAACACCGAACCCTCGAGACGTGAAGGAGACGTACGATCGGATCGCGACGCACTTCGCGTCGACGAGGGAGTACGCCTGGCCCGAGGTCGAGGCCTTCGTCGACGAGTGCGCGCGGCGTCTCGCCGACTCGACCCCTCGCGAGTCCGACGGCCGCGGTCCCGCGGGACCCGTCGGTCTCGATCTCGGCTGCGGCAACTGCCGCCACGCCGAGGTGCTGGTCGACCGACTCGAACCGAGCCTTGTGATCGGCCTCGATGTCAGCCGCGGTCTGCTCGAGACGGGCCGGGAGCGGGCCGACGACCGGGGCTTCGGCGTCTCGCTCGTTCAGGGCGACGCCGCCCGCCTGCCGCTGGCCGCGAACGCCGTCGATATCGCGGTGTACGTCGCCACGCTGCACCACCTGCCGACGCGGGAGGCGCGCCTCGAGAGCCTCGGCGAACTCGCCCGCGTCCTGAAGCCGGGGGGCCGGGCGCTCGTTAGCGCGTGGTCGACCGCCCACGACCGCTTCGACGCCGACCGGGACGCCCCGGAGGGGTTCGACACGACGATCGAGTGGACCCTCCCCGGCGGCGAACCGGTCGACCGATTCTACCACATCTACTCGCCGGCGGAGTTCGAGGCCGACCTGACGGCGAGCGGCATCGAGACCCTCGAGCGGGAGGTCTCGAGCGGAAACTGTTACGCGACGGTGACGGCGGGCGTCGATGGGGCGTAGCAGACGCGAACTGGTCCTGAGAGATCGGTCGCCGAACAGTCTGTCGAACGCCGCGGCGACGGGAACGTGCGATTCGTGCGAATCCATCCACTCGGACGTGACGGATAGACGAACGGACGAAGCGGGCGGGGAACAACACTTATGGCTGATTGGCAAGTAACTCGACACATGGACCAGTCGATCTCACGGAAACGGCCGTGGTTCGCGGCACTCCTCGGGTTTCTGGTCACCGGTCTCGGCCACATCTATCTGCGCCGGTGGTTCCGAGCGATCGGCTGGATGCTCGTCGTGATGGTCGTCTCCTCGCTCTTCGTCGAGCCCGCGACGGTCGAGGCGATGTGGAACGGGGAAGCCGTCGACCTGCGGGAGCTCGCCCCCGTGCTCCTCGTCGTGACGATCAGCGTCGCGGACGCCTACGCGCTCGCTCGCACGCAGAACGCGCGCTCGAGGGGGGCGCTGGCGGAGGCTGGGGCCGCCGATTCGACGACCCCCGAGACCGAGGGGGAGGCTCCCGAGGAGGCGGTGACGTGTCCGAACTGCGGTCGCGACGTCGATCCCGAACTCGAGTTCTGTCACTGGTGTACGACGAAGTTCGACTCGCTCGAGGAGAACGGCCGGACCGACGACTGACTCCGGTTTCGGGAGACGGCGACCGGACGCGGTCGAAAATGAGAAGAGACTTAACGACGAAGCGCAGAGTCCACGCTACAGCGCGGATGGTCTAGTGGCAGGACCTGAGCCTTCCAAGCTCATGGCCCGGGTTCAAATCCCGGTCCGCGCATTGCTGGGGCGAACGACTTCGTGAGCCCCAGCAATCGCCCGAGGGATTTGAAGTACACTGAGGTTCTGCGAACGAAGTGAGCAGGTTCTCAGGGGTGGTTCAAATCCCGGTCCGCACACGTTTCGAAGAACGGACGTGACGAGAAAATGGGAGAGAGATATTTGAATAATACCGGGGTTCTGCGAGCGTAGCGAGCAGGTTCTCGGGAGTGGTTCAAATCCCGGTCCGCGCACGTTTCGACGAACGGACGCGAGGAGGACGTGCGAGAAAAACGAGTTGAAGCGTGCGAGACGGTCGCCCTCACGTCATTCGGACGCTACGGCTCGTATCCGATTCTACTTCCGGTCCACACAGCTACTCCTTGCGGTGGCCGTTCGGAGGGAGTGACGGACGAGGCCTGCCGCTCGGTCGATAGCCGAATCCGGTTGCGCCCTGAATGCGTCCACGGTCGACGTGGGCCGGCGTCGCCGCGTTCGCAAATTACCTCGAGTCCCCATAACCACAGGTGGTTACCCTCGCCCAAAGTTTCATAACGGTTGCACGGGTCGCAGTATCCATGCCGATACAACGCCGCGAGTTTCTCGCCGGTATCGGGGGAACAGCAGCGCTGGCCGTCGCCGGGTGCCTGGGAGCCGACGAGGGTGAGGGCGACGCGTCGATCGCCGGAACCACGTTGCAACTGGCGACGACGACGAGCACCGACGACACGGGGCTGCTCGACGAACTCAACGCCCCGTTCGAGGACCGCTACGGGGTCACCGTCCACACGGTGGCCGACGGGACCGGCGCATCGATCGAGACCGCCGAACGGGGCGACTGCGACGTCGTGATGGTGCACGCCCGCTCGCTCGAGGACGAGTTTATGGAGGAGGGGTACGGCGTCAACCGCCGCGACCTGATGTTCAACGACTTCGTCATCGTCGGCGAACCGGACGATCCGGCCGGAATCAACGGCACGGACGACGCCGTCGGCGCGTTCGAGGCCATCGCCGACGCCGAGGCGCGGTTCGTCTCTCGAGGCGATAATTCGGGAACGCACACGAAGGAACTGGCCATCTGGGAGGAGGCGGGGATCGATCCCGGCGGCGACTGGTACCAGGAGATCGGTGACGGAATGGGGAACGCGTTGAACAACGTCAACCAGCAGGGCGGGTACACCCTCTCCGACCGCGGGACGTTCCTCTCGCGGGACGACGAGGCCGTCGAGATTCACGTGCAGGGACCGATCGAGGGCGGACCCGAACTGCTGTCCAACCCCTACGGCGTGGTCGCCGTTAACCCGGAGGTCCACGAGAACGTCGAGTACGACCTCGCGATGGCGTACATCGGCTTCCTGACGAGCCGGGAGGGCCAGGAGATCATCGAGGAGTACACCGTCGACGGCAAGCAGCTGTTCTATCCCGAGGCGCTGTCGGAGGAACCGAACTTCCAGCAGTACGTCCCGGAGGGGTGGCGGCCGGATTCGGACGACTGATCGACGACGATGACGCTCGAGATCACGTCGCTTGCGCTGTTCGCCTCGTCCGGTTCGTTCGGCTCGCTCGCCCCGTTGGGTTCGTTCGCTCCGTTCGCGGAGTTCCCGTTCGAGTGGAACTACGTCCGGAGCATCACCGTCGTCTCGCTCCAGGTGAGCGTCGTCGCGGTCGCGTTGAGCACGCTCTTCAGCCTCCCCGTGGCGCTCACCATGGGATTCGCGGAGTTTCGCGGCAAGCAGGTGCTCGCCTCGATCATCAACACGGGGATGGGCTTTCCCAGCGTCGTCGTCGGATTGCTCGTGCTCCTCGCCATCTCGAACGAGGGTCCGCTCGGCTCGCTCGACCTCGTCTACACGCCCGAGGCGATGATCATCTCGCAGTTCGTCCTCGCGACGCCGGTGATCACCGGGGTGAGCCTCGCGGCGGTGAGCGGCGTCGAACGCGGGGTTCGCGACGCCGCCTACGCGATGGGCGGGACCCGACTCGACGTCGCGCTGGTGACAGTAAAGGAGGCCCGCTACGGCATCGCGACGGCGGTGCTCGCGGGCTTCGGTCGGGCGATCAGCGAGGTCGGTTCGGTCTTGATCGTCGGCGGCAACATCGCGACCGCCGACGGAACCTCCTACACCCGGACGATCACGACGGCGATCCAGCGGGAAGCGCGCCAGGGTCGCTACGAGACGGCGATCGTCCTCGGGGTGATCCTCGTCGCCCTGGTGTTGCTCGTCAACGCGATCGTCGTCAGGCTGGGAAGCGGCGGAGCCGGCGGTCGAACCGAGGGCGGAACCGGGGCCGGCACCGGAGCCGGACCCGACGCCGACGGTCGAAGCGGGGGGAGCCGATGACGCTTTCGGTCGCCGACGTCACCCACGCGTACGACGGCGAGCCGGTGTTCGAGGACGTCTCGCTGACCGTCGATCCCGGCGAGGTCGTCGCCCTCATCGGTCCCTCCGGGGTCGGAAAGTCGACGCTCCTCAGGCTGCTCGCGCTCTTCGAACCGCCGACGGACGGGCGGGTGGAGTGCGACGGCGTCGACGTCTGGGACGTCACCGAATCCGAGCGACTCGCGTACCGCCGACGGATCGGCATGGTGTTCCAGGAGGCGAACCTCTTCGACGCGAGCGTCCGGCGCAACGTCGAGTACGGCCTTCGAATCCGAAAGCCGTGGCACGAACGCGTCCGCCACGAGGTGGCGAACCTGGTCGGCTCGCTGAACGGAACCGCCGAAACCTACCGGGCGGACGAGGCCCTCGAGGTGGTCGGCCTCGGGGACCTCGCCGAGCAGGACGCCGAGTCGCTCTCGGGCGGGGAGGCCCAGCGGGTCGCCTTCGCTCGCGCGCTCGCCTACGAGCCGGACGTCCTCCTGCTCGACGAGCCGACGTCGGACCTCGACCCGCGGAACACGGCGGTCATCGAGGAGGCCGTCCTCGAGGCCCGCGACCGGGGGATCGGCGTGGTCGTCGCGACCCACGACATGCACCAGGCCGAGCGGATCGCCGACCGCGCGGGCGTCCTCCTCGGGTCCGAACTCATCGAACTGGACGACGCCGGGCGGGTGTTCGAGGACCCGCGGGACGAGCGAACCCGGAAATTTATCGCCGGAGAGCTGGTATACTGATCGACTGCGGGTCTCCGGGAACCGGACCACACCCGATTCGAACCAGCGACGAGTTCAGGTGGCACCTCGAGACCGAGCCCCGAATCCGACGATGACGATCGAAAAGGAATACAGCACGAAACTCGCGATCGGCGGCGTCACGATCGACCGCCGCGACGTGGAGATGCTCGAGGCGATCGAGGCCCACGGCTCCATGCACCGAGCGGCCGACGAACTCGGGCGGTCGTACGCCCGCCTCCAGAACAGGATCGTCGAGATCGAGGACGCCGTCGGGCCGATCACCGAGCGCCGGCGTGGCGGTCGCGGCGGCGGCGGGACGGAGCTGACGGAGACGGCCCGCGACCTCCGCCGGCGGTTCGAACGCCACGACGCGGAACTGGGCGGCGTCGCGGCGGCGACCGAGTCTGTCGTCTCGGGCGTCGTCCGCGATCGAACGGGGGAGCTGGCGACCGTCGACACGCCGATCGGGGCCGTCCTCGCGCTCGTCCCCGACGGGGCGAGCGAGGTCCAGGTCAGTGTGCGCTCGGACGCCGTCGTCCTGACCGACCCCGACGAGGCGCCCGACGAGAGCGGGACGAGTCTCCGCAACCGGTTCGCGGGGACCGTCGAGCGGATCGACGCCGGTGAAGCCATCGACCGCGTGACCGTCCGCCTCGAGGGGGACGTCACGCTCCAGGCGCTCGTCACCCGAGCGAGTTCGCGTCGGCTCCAGCTCGAGCCCGGCCGGGCGATCGCGGCCTCGTTCAAGGCGACCGCGGCGCGTGCGATCCGACTCGAGTGACGAGGCCGGGAGCGAACGCCGGAAGAGGTAGCTTCAAATTCGGCGGGTCCCTACCCCCGGACATGGTACGGGGACGGGTGCGGGCGATCGTTTTCGATCTGGATTACACGCTCACCGTTCCGAACCGAGACAGGGGGGCAATCCTCGCCGACGCCGCCGAGTCCGCCGGCGCGCCGCCGCTCTCCCGCGAGGACTACCTCGAGGCGCATCGTCGCAACCTCACGCGGGAGACGCGCGAGCCCATCTTCGCGGATCTGCTGGAGGAGGCGGGAGCCGACGTCGAACCGGCGGCCGTCGCGAACGCCTACCGCGAGACGATCGCCGACTCCCTCCGGCCGCTCCCCGGCGTCGAACGGCTGCTCGAGCGACTCCGTCGCGAGTATCGGGTGGGTCTGCTGACGAACGGCCCGGTGCGCGCCCAGCGCGACAAACTCGAGACGCTCGGATGGGAGAACGCGTTCGACGCCGCGCTCGTCACCGGCGAACTCGAGGCGGGCAAACCCGATCCGCGGGCGTTCGAGGCGATCCTGCGCGAACTGTGCGTCGACCCCGACGAGGCCGTCTACGTCGGCGACGAGGTCGAAGCGGACGTCGTCGGGGCGACGAACGCTGGACTCGACGCGATCCAGGTGGTGCGCGAGGGCGGCCCCGAACCGGACGAACGCGCGGTCGCCCACGTCGACGGGTCGGTCCTCGCCGAGGAACTCCCGGCGGTGCTGGACTCCAACTTCGCCGAAGCCGACGATTTCTGAGCCGACCGGTTCCGCGAATCGAACGGCGGCTGCCACCAGGGGGTTCCGACGCGGTGGTCGGTTTCGCGGGGCTCGCCGGTTCGCTACGGCCGTACGCTACCCCTACTTCGATGCGCTCGGCTCGGGTTTTCGGTGAAGCGACGCGAACGCGGGTGTGACGTGGAGAGCGTTATCGAGCGCTCCCCGGGGGGGGACGTTCGGCTCCGGAGACAGTCGGGATAACGAGAGTATAACCATGGGCGACGCGGATGCGTCGTTCACACTAACGAATGAGTGTGCGAACGCACGGTTCGTCGTTCGATGCCGGTGATCGGAGCGATTCGACGCGAATCCCCGCCGCCTCCGCCCGGACCGGGGGTCCGTCCGACGATCGACGCCGGACGTCGGATTCCCGCCCGGCGGATCGATCGACGGCAAACCCGTCGAACGCGTGGAGGGGATCGCCGTGAGTCTCGCCTCGTCGCTCGGCTCGCGGTTCAGAGCCGAACTCGGGGGGCGAATCGTCGCCGTCGTCTCGAGCGGCCTGTTGATGGTCCTGCTGGCGCGGATGCTCGAGCCGGAGGAGTACGGCCTGCTCTTCCTCTCGATATCGGTGTTCTCGGCAGTGGGCGTCCTCAGCAAACTGGGGATCGCGAAATCGGGGGCCAGGTACGCCGCGGAGTACAAAGAGCGCGATCCGGGGCAACTCCCGCACATCTTCCGGGCGGTGCTCTCGTACAACCTGGTGACCGTCGCCGTCGTGGTGGTCGCGATGGTCGCCGGACACCGGTTCATCGCGACGCTGCTCGACGAACCGGACCTGGCTCCGTTCCTGCTGCTCGGCGGGGCCTACCTCGCGTTCGAGGCGCTCTCGGCGTTCGTCCGGTTGACGCTCCAGGGACTCGAGGAGATTCGCGTGAGCGCGACCCTGTACGCCCTCGACCGGGGATTGCGTCTCGCGTTCGCCGTCGGTCTCGTCGCGGTCGGGTTCGGGGGAGTGGGCGCGCTGGCGGGGTACATCCTGAGCTTCGCGCTGGTGACGACGATCGGCCTCGGGTGGATCTACCGCCGATACTACCGATCGACGGACGCCGCCGACGAGATCGAAGACGGCCTCCGGCGCCGGATCGGCGAGTACGCGGTCCCGTTGACCGCGACGAACACGGCGAACGTCCTCGACAAGGAGATCGACACGGTGCTCATCGGCTTCTTCCTGTCGCCCGTCGCCGTCTCCTACTACGTCGTCAGCAAGCAGGTGATCGACTTCGTGGAGACGCCCGCGGCGGCGCTCGGGTTCACCCTGTCGCCCACGTTCGGCGCTCGGAAATCCGACGGGGACGTCGCCGAGGCGGCGCGCCTCTACGAGACCGCGCTCGTCCACTCGCTCCTGCTCTACGTCCCGATCGCGGCGGGGGTCGCCCTCGTCGCCGAACCGGCGCTCGAGTTGCTCTTCGGGTCGGAGTATCTCGGCGCGGTGCCCGTGCTCCAGGTGCTCTCGCTCTACGCCGCGCTCCGGTCGGTGACGAAGCTCACGAGCAATGGCCTCGACTTCCTCGGTCGGGCCCGCGAGCGGGCGATCGTGAAGGGCGCGACCGCCCTCGCCAACGTGGGGCTCAACGTCCTCCTGATCCCCGCGATCGGCGTCGTCGGAGCCGCAGTGGCGACGGTCATCACGTACTCGCTGTACACGCTCGCCAACGTCTTCATCATCCACCGCGAGTTCGACCTCCGCGTCGGCTTCCTCCTCCGGCGCGTCGCGGCCATCGTCGGCGTTACCGTGGCGATGGCCATTCCGGTCTACCTGACGGTCGACTTCGCCGAGTCGGTGCTGTCCCTCGCGCTCGTGATCGCCCTCGGCGTCGCCGTCTGGAGTTTGCTCTCGGTGGCCGTGGGGCTGATCGACACCGAAACGATCTCCGCCGTCAGCTAACGATGTCGGAGCGAACCCACACTCGTCCTCGCTCGACCGAGGACGTTCCGTTGCGCTGTCCGCGCTGTGATGCACCGCTCCCGATCGACTCGCTCTCGTGTCGAACCTGCTCGTTCGAGGGGAACGTACGACACGGCATTCCGTCGATTCACCCGCCCGACACCTCGGGCCGTTCGGACGCCGATCCCGGCTCGACGACCCGTTCTCGAGCGACCCCGTTGCTCGAGAGCCACGAACTGGAGGCGCTCGCCGACGTCGCGGAACGGGCGTCGATCCGCGAGGCGGCGGCGACGGTCCTCGAGGACCACCGTCGTCGCGAGGCCGTCCTCTCCGAACTCTACGAGGTCGAACGGGACGCGTGGAAGCTGCTCGCGGCGCCGCTGATCGGTGGTCGGTGTCTCGAGGTGGGCGCGGGGTTCGGTCGGCGGACCATGCAACTCGCTTCGCTCTGCGAGTCGGTCACCGCCCTCGAGCCGAACGTGAACCGGTTGCGCGTCGCCGCGGCCCGCGACGACTTCGAAGCGAGCGGTGGCGTCGTTCCGATTCACTCGCCGGTCGATCACCTGCCGTTCGCGCCGGGATCGTTCGACACGATCGTCGCCGACTTCACCGGTCGGTCCGGGAGCGAGGTTCGAACGTCGATCGGACGGTTGCACGAACTGGCGACCGACGACGGGACGGTGATCTTCGCGGCCGACGGCTGGCCCCGGAACGTCGGGCTCACCGATCTGATGGGCCTCGACGAGCGGCCGAGGGACACTCGCGAGTTGGGAGCCGCAACGCCGAGCGCGTATCGGCGGGCGATCGACGATGCGGGGTTCGCGGACGGATCCGTGTACGCGGTCCTCCCCGATGCGAGTCGACCCCATTTCGTCTTCGACGTCGAGAGCCAGCGCGCCCTGGAGCGCTGTTCGAGCCTCGTGTTCGACAAGCGAGGGTGGCTCGGCCGCCTGGCGAAGCCGCTCGTCCGACTCGGAGCCCGGTTCGGACTGCTTCGACGGTGTGCCCCGAGCGTGGTGGCGGTCTGCACGAACGATCGCGACGCGCCAGACGTTCCGTTCGACGATCCGCTCGTCATTCCGGGGCGGTCTCGCTCCGTCGTCCTCGAGTCGTCGGGGGCGGAACTCGATCGCGTCTGGAAGGTGCCGAACGGGAAACGCCACGAGCGACTGACCGAGCGGGAGAACGCGGTGCTCTCGCACCTCCATGAGACCGACGACCCGATCGTCGACACCCTCCCGGGCGGTCGGCCGGCCGAATCGCGATTCGGCGAGGCGAGGGTCGAACGGCCCGCGGACGGTCGCCTCCTCGAGTACGATCTGGCCGAGGATCCGGCGGCGTACGAACGCGTCCTTCGGATCGGGTTCGACTGGCTCGTCGAGTTCCAGCGGACGTTCCGCAGTCAGCCGGTCGACCGCTCCCCCGAGCAGGTGCGACGGGACCTCGGGTTCGAACCCGCGGGGCTCGAGCCGCCGCCAGTCGACGAGGCGGTGACGACGTTTACGACGCCGGTTCACGGCGACTTCATCGCGAGGAACGTCCACGTCGACGGGGAGACGGTTACGAGCGTCATCGACTGGGAGTACGGCGCGATCGAGGGGAACCCGATCGTGGACGCCGGATTCCTGGTCGTGAACACGGCGACGCGCGTCCTCGGCGATCTCGAGGCGGGCGTTCGGACGGCGCTCTGCGAGGAGAGCCCCTACGCCGACGTGACGCGCGCCGCGGTCCGTCGCTACTGCGACGCGCTCGACGTTCCCGTCCGGACGTTCGAAGTATATCTGCCGAGCGTCTTCGTCAACCGGATCGAACTCGACTATCGGGTCGACGCCGTCAGCACGTACACGGAAACGATGGACACCAGGGTGGAGGCGGCGGCCACGCTGATGGAGCTCTCCCGATCGACGGTTCTCGACGGCGAGTGAACGTCGACTCACGGCGTCGATAGGTTCGTCGACCGTCGAAGGGGACGGCTCGAGTCCGACGTCTCCCGTTGGCCCACGACCGACGACCCCTCATCACTTCTCACCCCGTATAAAAACGCTGCACATATTCGAATTTTTGGCCGATATTAGTTCACGATTTAATGAAATTCTCCGTTTTTTATTCACGAATTGGAGAAAGCTTATGTATCAGAACTCCTGTTAGAGGAACGTATGGCACGCGATCCATCGGTAGCGGATGACGGAAAATCGGGAGGTAAACGCGCTGAAGGGGGCGATCTCTCCAGTGATAATACGTTACTCGACAGACGATCGTACCTGAAACTGGCCGGGTCGGCGACCGCGGCCGCGGCCGTCATGGCCGGCTCGGCGAGCGCCGCCGGCGAGGAGTACGAGGTTATCGAGGCGGACAACAAACGCCACACGCTCCGTGACGGCGACGTTCTCGAGAACGTCGTCATCGACTTCAGCAACGGCAACTACTACCAGATCTACGCCGCCGGCGACTGCACCATCCGGAACGTCGGCTTCAAGGGAACCCACGAACACGATCAACACTGCATCGTCGTCGGCGGGAGCGGCGACGTCCTGATCGAGAACTGCTATCTGGGCGACGGCTGCGTCCGGCCGGATAATTACTCGAGTCACGGCCAGTGTGGCATCTTCGCCCACCGCGACTTCTCCGGAAACCTCACGATTCGGCGCTGTAACGTCCAGAACTGGCCGAACAACGGCATCTACGCCAACGCCCCCCACTACTCCGGCGGTGGGCGCGTGACGATCGAGGAGTGCTACGGGGCGAACAACTACGTGTCGACGTTCCGCATCGGATCCGACGGCTCCTCGGTCAACGACTCGATCGCCCACAACGACGGCGGACGGTACAACGGCCGGCCCGTCTGGCTGTGGGGAGAGAGCGTCGAGGTCAACGGCTGTGAGCTCGACTCGGGGTCGTACGCCGAGTCGATCCACATCCGGGACGACACGCGGGCGACGATCAGGGACACCGTCCACGACGGCTACCACGGCGGTGACCCCGTCAGCGAGGAGAACGTCGATAGCTCGGGCGGGGCGGACACGTCGATGCCCGATTACATCCCCTCGAGCCCCGAGGAGGCCGCCGGCGGAGCGACCGAGGAACTGGAATCCCTCGGCGACCACTCGGACCTCCAGTACGTCTACGAGTTCATCCCCGAGGCAGACGAGCCGTTCGACTACTACTTCGAGGTCGAAGAGGGCCCCATCGAGTTTTCGACGTACAACGGCGCGGAGATCGAGGAGGAGCACATGTGGGTCAGCGATGACGGTTCGCGCGCGGCCGGCTGTCTCACCGGCACCCCTCACGCCTGGGAGTTCGACGCGCTGCTGGTCGACGTCACCGTCGAAGGCGACGCCGATGTGCGCATCAACGACCAGCAGTCGCACCTCAGTCGCTACCCGCGCGAGGGGGCCACCGGGGACGACTGGAAGGGCGACATGCCGTGGCACGAGGACGACGAGGACGGGGACGAAGACGAGGAGGAGATCGACGAGTCCGAGCTCGAGCACTCCTACGAATTCATCCCCGAGACCGACGAGCCGGTCGATTACTACTTCGAGGTCGAGGAGGGCCCCATCGTGCCGTCGACGTACAACGGCGCGGAGATCGAGGAGGACTTCACGTGGGTCAGCGAGGACGGCTCGCGCGCGGCCGGTCGTCTGACCGTCACCCGCCACGCCTGGAAGTTCGACACGCTGCTGGTCGACGTCACCGTCGAGGGCGACGCCGACGTGCGGGTCAACGACCAGCAGTCGCACCTCAGCCGCTACCCGCGCGAGGGGGCGACCGGCGACGACTGGAAGGGCGACATGCCGTGGCACCGGGACGACGAGGACGAAGACGCCCTCGACCGGACGATCCTGATCGACGGCGTCGGCCGCTCGGGAACGAGTAACTACGAGTTCACCGTCACCGGCGACGTCGAGAAGTCGACCTACCGGTCCGCTTCGATCGGCGACGACACGATCGACGATGACGGCACGGTCACGGGTAGCGTCTCCGGGTGGCGCGACGCCTTCCGATTCGACGGCGAGATCGAGGACCTCTCAGTCGACGGCACGGCCCGCGTGCTGATCGACGACGAGGAAGTCGATCCGTCCGACTACGGCCAGGAGCTCGATCACGTCCTGACGATCGTCGGAAACGGCTCCGATGCCGAGTACCGGGTGAGTGTCGACGGCGCGATCGAGACCATCCCGTGGGACGCGTCGGACGAATACGCGACGGTCGTCTCGAGCGGAACCGCCGAAGGGACGATCGAGCGCGGCTTCCAGCGGTTCCGCTACTCCGGCTCGGTAACCGACCTCGCGTTCGAGAGCGGATCGGCCCACGTTTACGCCGACCTGACCCGCCTCGACCCCGACGACTTCTGATCGTCGACGGGGCCCGCATTTTCGTTCGTCCTCCGATCGTCGATCGACCGGGAGGCGGTTCCCTCGACTCCCTGCCGGTAGCCGCGTTACCGGGACTCGTTGCACGACCCGCACGCGGCCTGAATTACGTCGGTCGCGCGCTTCACCTCCGCGCCGCTCTCGACGAACACCAGCGTCTTCGGGGGCGTCGTCGCCTTCGGACGGACCCGGAGGCCGACGTCTCCCGCAGCCTCGACGGTCGCGTCGACCCCCCGGTCGAACTCGAGTCGGACCCGCTCCGGGTGGACGAACGCCCGCGCGAGGCGATCGCCGGTTCGGTCTGGTTCCGCCGAAAACGAGACGGCGTACGCTCGAGCCCCGTCGGGGGTCGGCTCGACGTCCCGGTCGGGGTCGGCGATCTCGAGGTCGCCGAGGTGGCCGTCCTCGCGGCCGTCGACCTCGGAGGCGAGCAACTCGGCGATCCGTCGGCCGTCGGTGATCCGATCTTCGACCATCGGTTCCGCATGAGGTCGACGACCCCCTAACGCCTACCGATCCGCGGAGAGCGCTGTGCGGGCGATCGGCGCGAGGTCCGAAACGTCGAGTCCCGCGCGCCGAGCGTGAACGACCGCCGCGGCCTCGATCGTGATTCCGAGGTCCTGCTGGAGCGAGTTGATGGCGCCGACCGCCTCGTGTTTCTCCACCCCTTCGGCGACGAGGGCGTCGAGCACGCGTTCGAACGCCGAGCGCTCGCGGAGCAGGTCGTCGTCGGGGACGAACTCGTCCGGGACCGTCACGTCGGCGGGATCGAACGTGCAGACGAGGTCCGCGTCCTCCCGCTCGAGCAGCCCCTCCCCCGTCGCGACGTCGATCAGCCGCTTGGACTGGTCGGGGGAGAACCAGTCGCGATCGAGCGAGAGCGCCACGACGAACTCGTTCTCGCGGAGTCTGCGCGCCCCGTTCTGGACGAACGGGGCGGCCACGGCGACGCGAAGGCTCATCGGGAGGGACTCCTCCGAGAGGGGAAATAACGGTAGCGATACCGATGCCGTCTCGAAGTCGGACGAGGGGTACGGCCACGGTGCGGGTTCGGCCGCAGCCGGTGACGTTCGACCCGTCGCGCTCGAGTCAGTCCGACGCGCGACCGCCGCTCCCGTGGCGGTTCGCGCGCGACGGCGGGGGGAACTCGCTCGCGCTCGCGCCGGCGGCCGACCGTTCCGGCGGGTCGGGGAGGACGCACCGGTCGAGTTCTCGGTTGACGTGCGCGTACTGTTCGGGCGCGTTCGCGAGCGGGTGTGCCGGGTTCTGATCGCTGTCGATGCGAGCGGCGCGGACTTCGCCGAAGCCGTTGAGTCTGGCCTGGATCCCGCGCCAGTGGTACCGCGTCTCCCGCGGCACCGAGTACGGCTGGGGCGGTTCGAACTCCGGGTGATTCGACGCGAGGACGGCGTTGTTGACGTTACTGGCGAGGGCGTCGTGGTCGACGAGGACGCCGACGCGCGCGTTCCGCGGGGCGCGCGCGGCCAGCACGTCGAGTCCGAGGTGGAGCGCCCGATACTCGGCGACGTTGTTATCCGGCGGGGCGTCGATCGTCGACACTCGAGCGACTCGCGTTCCGTCTCGCGTTTCGATGACTGCGCCCAGGCCGCCGCCGGACTTCCGGAACGATCCGTCGGTCGCGACGTAGAAGTCTCGGTGGTGGGTGCGAGGAGGATGGGCGATGTGCGGCGTGGGCGACTCGTCGAACAGGTCCCGCAGTGCGGGCCGGCCGTGAGCGGCCATGGATACGGATAAGTCCCATCCGTACTTAGGTGTTCTGCCCGTGTTAACTGTTATCACTGCAAGGACGTTGGCCGACGCGACCTGAGGTCGCGTCTCCGTGATCGAGAACCCCCAGTCTCGATCCGTCGTCGCGCCGATCTGTCGTCCACCGAGACTCACCCGCGATTCGGGAGAGTATATTTCCGGGGATAATCACGAAGAAACTAGTATACTCTGCCCACCTCTAGCATTATTTTAACGATCGCGACGCGAGCCAACATACTTTGGCAGCAAGGGTAATACCGAACCGGATCACCTCTCCATATGCAACGATCTTCGGCGGAACGGATGAAAGTCGCCTGTACGTTACTCGCGGAATCCGAACGCCGGTACTTGCTCTACCAGTTGGCCGACGACGAGTGCGCGACGATCGAGGGTCTCATCGATCAGATCGCCGCCTGGGAGGAGGGCGTCCCCGAAGACGAGGTCCCTAAGGGCACCCGGCAGACGCTCTACATCTCGCTCGTCCACAACCACCTGCCGCGACTCGCGGACTACGAGATCGTCGACTACGACCTCCGCAGCGGGGACGTGGTACTCGCCGAGGGCTTCGAGGACGTCAAGCCGATCCTCGAGCAGTTCAAACAGACCGAAGAGGTCCCCGAGATTCGCGAACGACCGCCGCTCTGAGTCGATCCGACCGCTCTCGTTCACCTCCTGATGCCGATTTTCGTCTCGACGGGAGGCACGCTTCTTCGGACGTCCGTGCCCGAAGCGGGGCTATTTTGCTCGAACTGATCGGATCGTGCCCGCCGCTTGCTGATAACGAAATATATAGGGCCGTTTCGCCGAGAGTTCGACCGTGGGCAGATATCGTACGCTGGGGCTCTTTCTCGCGCTCGCAGCCATCTGGGGAACCGCCTTCGTCGCGATCAGCGCCGGCCTCGCGTACTTCCCGCCGGTGTTGTTCGCGGCGGTCCGGTACGACGTCGCCGGGCTCGTCATGCTGGGGTACGCCGCATACGCCGTCGACGATCCGATCCCCCGCGGTCGGGCGGAGTGGGCGCTCGTCGCCGTCGGCGCGACGCTGCTGATCGCCGCCTACCACGCGTTCCTCTTCGTCGGCCAACAGCACACCACGGCGGCAGCGGCCTCGATCGTCGTCAGCCTCTCGCCAGTGCTCACGACGGGGTTCGCTCGAGCGTTGCTCCCCAGCGACGCGCTCTCCCCGGTGGGCGTCGCGGGCGTCCTCCTCGGGCTCGCCGGCGTCGTCGTCGTCGCCAGCCCCTCACGGTCCGACTTGCTGGCGGCCGACGTCGTCGCAACGTTCCTCGTCTTCGCGGCCGCGGCGTCGTTCGCCCTCGGGAGCGTCCTCACTCGACGACTCGAGGTCGACATGCCGATCGAGTCCATGGAGGCGTGGTCGATGCTCGGCGGAGCGGCGCTCATGCACGTCGGCAGCCTGGCGCTCGGCGAACCGATCGAACCGGGCGAGTGGCTTCACCTCGAAGCCGTCGGCGCGCTCGCCTACCTCTCGCTCGTCGCGAGCGCCGTGGGATTTCTGCTGTACTTCGAACTCCTCGAGCGCCTCGGCGCGGTCGAGATCAACATGGTCTCGTACGTGGCTCCCGTCTTCGCGACGCTGTTCGGCTGGCTCTACCTGGGAGAGGTCGTCGACGCCGCGACCGCCGTCGGCTTCGCCCTCATCGCGGTCGGATTCGTCCTCGTGAAGCGTCGGGCGATCCGGGCGGAACTCGGGCACGCCGGACGAGGCCGCTCGAGCGAGGGCGACTGATCGACCCGGCGTTCACCGCGTCCGACGGAGCGCCAGGTTCGCGGCATCGACCGTCGAACGACCGTCGGCGATCGACTGCGACGGCGTCGGCCGACGTCGACCGGTACACAGAGGCGAGGCCGAGGCGAGTCGGCGACGATCACCGAGAATCGGGACGGGTACCGACCAGGCGAGCGCGGAGAGTCGACGGACTGCCAACAGCTCACCGCACACGTCACTCTATCGCGTTGGTCTCGAATCGTACCCGCTCGAGCGTGTTTCGACCCGAATTCCGGCCGGAAGCGCGTCGATCGGCGTTCGACGACCGATCGGAAAAAAGCGGAACCCGAAACCGAAATCGGACGCCGTCCGAAGCGTCCCTACCGACTCACTGGAATCCGATGCGACTGCCGCGCCGTCCCGTCCCGGGTTCGACCGGGCCCGCGTTGCCGGTGAACTCCTCCTCGATGCGCTCGTAGTAGTCGAGGATGTCGTCCGTGATCGTCGGCCGGACGTTCTCCATGGCCTGGCGGAAGTGGCGCATCTCGACGATGTCGGCCTCGTGGTCCTCGCGCAGGGCCTCGATGGCCGCCTCGCGGCCGATCGACTGGAGGTCCGAGCCGACGTAGCCGTCGGTGATCTCCGCGATCTCGCGCAGGCTGACGTCCGCCGCGAGCGGCGTGTTCTCCGTGTGAATCTCGAGGATGCGCTCGCGGCCCTCGACGTCGGGCTGGCCGATCATGACGAGGCGGTCGAACCGACCCGAGCGCAGGAGCGCGGGGTCGATCATGTCGGGGCGGTTCGTCGCGCCGATGACCATCACGTTCTCCATCTCCTCGAGGCCGTCGAGTTCGGTCAGCAGCTGGTTGACGACGCGCTCGGAGACGTTCGAGCCGACCTCGCCGCCGCGGCCGGGCGCGAGGGCGTCGAGCTCGTCGAAGAAGATCACCGTCGGCGAGACCTGCCGCGCCTTGCGGAACGTCTGCCGGATGGCCTTCTCCGATTCGCCGACCCACTTGCTGAGCAGCTGCGGGCCGCGCACCGAGATGAAGTTCGCGTTCGTCTCGTTGGCGACGGCCTTCGCCATCAGCGTCTTCCCGGTGCCGGGCGGGCCGTACAGCAGGACGCCAGCCGGCGGGTCGATCCCCAACCGATCGAACCGCTCGGGGGTGTTGAGCGGCCACTCGACGGACTCCTGGACCTGCTCTTTGGCGTCGTGGAGGCCGCCGACGTCGTCCCACGAGATCTTCGGGAGTTCGACGAGCACCTCGCGCATCGCCGAGGGTTCGACCTCGTTGAGCGCGCCGCGGAAGTCGGTGCGCTTGACGATCATCCGGTCGATCAGGCTCGGCGGGATGTCCTCCTCGTCGAGGTCGATCTCCGGGAGGTACCGGCGCAGGGCCTTCATCGCCGCCTCCTTCGTCAGGCTCTCGATGTCCGCTCCCACGAAGCCGTGGGTCTCGTCGGCCAGGTCGGAAAGGTCGACGTCGTCCGACAGCGGCATCCCGCGCGTGTGGATCTGCAGGATCTCCTCGCGCCCGGTCTCGTCCGGGACGCCGATCTCGATTTCCCGGTCGAACCGACCGGGGCGACGGAGGGCGGGGTCGACGGAGTCGACGCGGTTGGTCGCCGCGATGACGATGACCTGTCCGCGGGCCTCGAGGCCGTCCATCATCGTCAGGAGCTGGGCCACGACGCGCCGTTCGACCTCGCCGGTGACGTCCTCGCGCTTCGGGGCGATCGAGTCGAGTTCGTCGATGAAGATGATGGCGGGCGCCTCCTCGCTGGCGTCTTCGAAGATCTCGCGTAACTGCTGTTCGGACTCGCCGTAGTACTTCGAGATGATCTCCGGACCCGCGATGGAGAAGAAACTCGCGGAGGTCTCGTTGGCGACCGCTTTGGCGAGCAGGGTCTTCCCGGTGCCCGGCGGCCCGTGGAGCAGGACGCCCTGGGGCGGCTCGATCCCCAGCTTCTTGAAGATCTGGGGGTGTTTCATCGGCAGCTCGACCATCTCGCGGACGCGCTGGATCTCGCCCTGGAGGCCCCCGATGTCCTCGTAGGTAATTCCGCCGCCGGTCTTCTCGAAGCCCGAGATGGGCTCTTCGCGCAGTTCGACGTCGGTGTCCTCGGTGATGAGGACGACGCCCTCCGGTTCCGTCTCGACGGCGATGAGCGGAATCGCCTGGCCGGGCGACCGCATGAATGGGTGGTTCGTCGAGGACATGACCGGGACGATGTCGCGGCCGACGACCGGGCGCTTCAGGATCTGGCGCTTGACCATGCCCGCTGCGTCGGAGCCGAACTGCACCGAGGCCTCCTCGGGCGGGGCGAGCACGAGCTTGTTCGCCTTCGTGGCCTCGGCTTTTCGGATTGTCACCCGCTCGCCGATACCCACGTCGGCGTTCTGCCGGGTGAAGCCGTCGATGCGGACCGTGTCGGTGTTCCAGTCCTGTCGATCGGCCCGCCACACCTTCGCGGCGGTCGTATCCGCGCCTTCGATCTCGATGATGTCGCCCGGACTCAGCTTCAGGTGCAACAGCGTGTCCGGGTCGAGCCGGGCGATACCACGACCCGAGTCGTTCGGGTACGCCTTGGCAACCTCCAGTTGGACTTCGTTCATGATTAGGGATGGACGGCGATGTCTAACTCTCCGATTCGGTTCCGGATAGCTCTTTTGCTAGACGGAGTCTACCGGTTGTGCTACGCACTATCATATGTAGCTCGGACAGGAGGACAGTTAGCTGTACCGGACCCGGCCATTGCTGTGCCTAGTTCCGACGAAATTCCATGTTTCGGTCATACATGTGACACGTGCGCGGAATCCACGGGCTTCGATGACGAACGCCGCCGATCGCCCTCGAGCCGTCGGCGACGTCCGTCGGCGGGTGGACGAGTTCCCCGCTCGCCCCGAGTCCGGAGGGGTCCGCGGCGCCGACCGGACGCTTTTATACCGGACCGGCCGGCCTTCTAGGTATGCGACTACTCGCCTTCGACGGACGGATGGGAGCGAGCGGCGACATGATCCTGGCGAGCCTGCTCGACGCCGGCGCAGACCCCTCCGTCCTCTCCACCGTCGAGGACGCCCTCGAGGTCGAGTACCGGGTCGACGACACCGAGAAGTGCGGGATCGCCTCGACGACGGTGGACGTCCTGTTGACGGACGCCGACGCTCGAGACGAGGAACCCGGCAACGGCGAGCGCGATTCCGAGGCGGAGGGCGATCACGAGGGCACGGACCCCCGACACGAACACGGCCACCACTCGCACGCCCACTCTCACCACGATCACTCGCACGCGCACGATCACGGTGATCACCAGCACGGCGACGGCCACGATCACGAACACGAGCACGTCCACGCGGAGGGGCACGGCCCCCACCGGAGCTACCTCGAGGTCCGCGAGATCGTCGAGGGGATGGCCCTCGAGCCGTCCGTCGAAGCCGACGCGCTCGCGATCTTCGAACTGCTCGGGGAGGCTGAGGCGAGCGTGCACGGCGAGGATCTCGAGGGGATACACTTCCACGAGGTCGGCGCGGACGACGCCATCGCGGACGTCGTGGGCGCGGCGCTCCTGCTAGCCGACCTCGAGCCGGATCGCGTCGTGACGACCCCGCTGTCGACCGGCGGAGGCACCGTCGGAATGAGCCACGGCGAGTACCCCGTTCCGACGCCGGCGGTCGTCGAGATCGCGCGACGGGCCGACTGGGCCCTTCGGGGAGGACCCGTGGAGGCGGAGCTGCTCACCCCCACCGGAGCGGCGATCCTCGGGCACGTCGCCGAGGGTGTCGACACCCTGCCGCCGCTCGACCTCGAGTCATCCGGGTACGGCGCGGGCGGCTACGACCTCGAGCTCCACCCGAACGTGCTTCGGGTTCTCGTCGGGACGTCCCGCGGGCGACTCGAACGCGATGACATCGCCGTCCTCGAGACGAACCTCGACGACGCGACGCCCGAGGTGCTCGGGGGGTTGCAGGAACGGCTCGCGGACGCGGGCGCGCGGGACGTCTCCGTCGTGCCAGTGACGATGAAGAAGTCCCGACCCGGCCACCTCGTGAAGGTGATCTGCAAACCCGAGGATCGCGAGCGCGTTGCCCGCCGCCTCGCCGAAGAGACCGGGACGCTCGGCGTGCGAGACGCCGGCGTGACCCACCGCTGGATCGCGAATCGGGAGTTTATGACGGTGGCGCTCGAGATCGACGGCGAGCGCCACGAGGTCGCGGTGAAAGTCGCGAGCGACGCCGACGGCGAGGTGTACGACGTCAGCGCGGAGTACGACGACGCGCACGCGGTGGCTCGAGAGACCGGCCAGGCGATCCGGGAGATCGTCAGTCGGGCGGAACGGGACGTTCTCGACGGTCTCGAGTGACCGCCGATCTTGACCGATCGAACCGATACTGAGGATATCGCCGACGCCGGCTCACTCGTCCGACGAGTCGCCGTCGTCCCCCGGATCGGACGGATCGTCCGACAGGTCGATCTCGATCGACTCGGTCGAGGACGTCGACGGGACGACCTTCGATTACGACGGGGACAGCGACCAGCTGAACGACGGCGACCAGTACTCGACCGCCGAGATCGAGCAGAGCCAGAACGTCTCGCAGGCGAACTTGAACTCGAACACGGCCCTCTCGGTCGCCGAGGACGACGGAAGCGCGTCCACGTTCCAGGTGAGCATGCAGGAGAACACGAACGTTCAGAACGCGTCCGCCGAGTCGACCACCGTCGACGAAACGTCGGACGACGACGAGACGGAGGGCGACGAGTCCCACGACAAGAAGGACGAGAGCGACGACGAGAGCGAGACGAGCGACGAGGAGGACGAGGCGAGCGTCGAGAAGACCGACGCCGATGACGAGAAGAAGAGCGACGAAGCGGAGACCGACGACGAGATGCCCGGCTTCGGCGCCGTCACCGCCGCGGTCGCGCTCCTCGCCGCCGCGATGCTCGGACTCCGAACGCGAGCGTAAGCGACGCAGTTCAACGACTGCCGTTTACGCCGATCGCCGTTCAGTCGTATCGATCGGCTCCGTGTCGGCGCTCGAGTCGACGTCGCGGGCTCGAAGACGAACGGGTCGGGATCTGACGATCAGTGTTGTTCGGTCGAACCGACGTCGGTTTCCGAATCATCGGACGCATCGTTTTTTCGATCGTGGACCTCGAGCGCCTCGTCGACCGTCAACTCCCCCGTAGCGACGCGGCGGGCGAGCACCTCGTCGATCGCCCGGTTCGTCTCGCTACGCTCCCGGGAGCGATCCTTGATGACCTGCAACTCGCCCGCGGTCGGTTCGATCTCCCGAGTGTCGACGGCCTCGCCCTCGAGGCGGGCGATGTTCACCGCGGCGAGGACGTCGCCCATCCCCCTCGCCCCGATGCCCAGGTACGGCGTCGTCCCCGTCTCGTCGACGAGTTCGACCCGGACGTCCTCCAGTTCGTTGACCAGCTTCGCGCTCTCGAGGCGGGAGCCGTCGCCGACGCGGACGACGGGCGCCGTCTCCTCCGCAGCCTCCCGCCGGATGACGTCGACGGCGTCGGAGAGCGGGACCTGGAACGCGGCGACGATCACTTCGCCCGCGAGGACTGCGATGCCGGGTTTCTTCCCCGGATCGACCCCGATGATCGTTCGCCCACCCCCACCTCTGACGGCGGAGAGCGCCTCGTCGACGGCGCGGCGGGGGTCGTCCGGTTCGGCCACGATCGTCGTCACGTCCGCGAAGGCGTCGACGTGGTCCGCGTCGGTCACCACGACGGCCGTCCGCTCGGGGGGCTCCTCGTCCGGTTCGACGGTCGTAAACGTCGCTCCGCGGTCTCTGAGTTCGGTGACGACCTCGTGATAGACCTCGAAGTCGGCGGTGGCGACGACGATCACGGGTGGCGTTTCGTCCGGGATTCGAATAAACTATGCCGTCTTCCGGTACCGTGTACTCGGCACCTGTCCGAAGTAAAACGTAAATTTTCTTTTGAAAAGGACGAGAGGTGTCCCCATGGGTGCAGACGTGCTGATCGTCGACGACTCGGAACTGATGCGGGGGATGCTCAGGGAGATCGTGAGCGACCGCTTCACCGTGGTCGACGAGGCCGAGAACGGAAAGGAAGCGGTCGAGAAGGTGCTGGCGGCCTCGCCGACCGTCGTCCTGATGGACATGGTGATGCCGGAGGTCGACGGCGTGGAGGCGACCGGCGTCATCAAGCGACGAAAGCCCGAGATCCAGATCGTCTTCTGTACGAGCGTCGACCAGCAGTCGCGCATGCGCGACGCGATCGACGCCGGCGCCGACGGCTACGTGTTGAAACCGTTCGAAGAGGAGATGATCGTCGAAGCGATCGAGGACGTCATCTGAGGGGGATTCGCGTTCCGATCACGGTCACCCCTCGACCTCGAGTCCGCCGAGAGCGATCGACGATGGACCGGCCGACGGTCGCGCGGGTCCCCTCGAGCGGCGATGAACGCCCGGGCGGTGGACGCCCGAGTCGGATCGGTTCCGGGGGGTTTTTGCGTCCTACCTTCCAACGACGACCGTGAACGGGGAGCCGATCCCGACCGGCTGTGGTCCGGTCGACGACTTACTCGGCGGGGGATTCGAACGCGGCACCGTGACGCAGTTGTACGGCCCGCCGGCCGCCGGGAAGACGAACCTCGCGCTCTCGGGCGCGGTGGAAACGGCTGTCGCTGGGGGAACGGCGGTCTACATCGACACCGAGGGCGTCTCCGTCGATCGGTTCCAGCAACTACTCTCGGCGAGCGTCGACGCCGAAGGCACCGACCCGGCCGACAACGCGGACGACGAGATCGCCGAGGTCGCCTCGCGGATCGTCATCGAGGACGCGTTCGACTTCGAGGAGCAATCCGAGGCCGTCCGGGACGCCGAGGACTTCGCCGATCGGGCGGACCTGATCGTCCTCGACAGCGCGACCGGCTTTTACCGCCTCGAGCGCGGCGAAGACAGCGCGGAGGGCGACGCCCTGCGCAGCGTCACCGGACAGGTGACCCACCTGCTCTCGCTCGCGCGCAAGTACGACCTCGCGGTCGTCCTGACCAACCAGGTGTTCGCCGACCCAGACTCCGACCGCACGCGCCCCCTCGGCGGAAACACCTTGGAACACTGGACCGGCGTCGTCGTCAGGATCGACCGATTCCGCGGGGGGAACAGGCGGGCGACGCTCGAGAAGCACCGCTCGAAGCCCGCCGGCGAGTCCGTCCAGTTCCGGATCACCGAAACGGGCCTCGAGGGAACCGACGACGCGGCGGGATTCTAACCGGCCACCGATCCGAGCCCGTTCATCGCGGCTCGCTCTCTCGGTGAGTTCGAAACGCAAAACGACGGGGGAGCTACGCCCTCAAATTTCGTTCAGCTTTCGCAGCAGTTGGCCGCGGTACTCCTCGTCGCTCTGGACGCCCTTGAGTTCGAGGACGTTGCGCTCGAGTTTGTCGAGGGCGACGCGGAAGGCGTTCTCCGCGCCGTAGCCCTCGCCGGTGCCGGCGACTTGCCCCTTGTTGGTCCGCAGGCGGATCTTGGCCTGGATCAGGGGCGTCCCGCGGAGCTTCTCGTTGTGCTCGTGGAAGCGGACGTGGGCGTGGAACACCTGCATGTCCGCGTACTTGTCGGAGGCGTCCTCGATGCTCTGGACGACCGACTCGCGGCTGATGGTGTCGAGCAGCGAGACGTTGGTGATCTGGACGTCCATGTGCTCCTCCTCGGTGAACGTCAGCGCCCGCAGGACGTCCGTCTTCGTGATGACGCCGATGACGATCCGGTCGTCGTCCTCGGGGGTGACCATCAGCCCCGCGTAGTCCTGCTCGAGCATCGTCTCGACGGCCTCCTTGGCGGTGGCGTCGAGCGTCGTCGTCTCGACGGGGCTGTTCATGATGTCGTAGACGGGGACGTCGAGCATCCGCTCGGAGTCGCCGACGCGGTCGCCGGTCGTCGTCGAGTGGCTCTTGCGGATCACGAAGTCCGCGATGTCGTGGGTGGTCACGACGCCGGCCAGAAAGCCGTTCTCGTTCAGGACGGGCAGCCGGGAGATGCCGTTCTCTCGGAGGTAGTTGATCGCCCGGCCGATTCCGTCGTCCTCCCGGATGGTGACGGGTTCGTCGGTGTATATGTCCTCGACGGTCAGCGCGTCGAGGTTGTCGAGTACCGCCTCGAGAATCGCGTCATCTGAGATGACGCCCCAGAGATCGCCGTTCTCGAAGACGGGCGCCACCTTCGCGTTGCTCTCGATCAGGACGCGGGCGGTCTCCCGAACGTCCTCGTTCCGGTCGACCGTGGGTGCCGGCGCGTTTCGGCTCGGCTTGATCAGCGCCGCCACCTTGGCGTCGTCCTCGACGTGGGACTGGAGCACTTCCCGCTCGCTGATGACGCCCTGGTACTCGCCGTCGTCGGTGACGATGATTCCCTTGGGGTTGCCATTCTCGAAGGTCGAACGGACCTTCCCCATGCGCGTTCCGACGTCGACCTCGATGTACTCCGTGGTGGCGATCTCGGCGATATCCATCGTTCTGTGCGGAGATATTCGCGCCGCGGTATTTAACGTACCGCCCGGCTACGAAAAGCCGGGAATTTCCCCCACCGCCGTCCGGCGGTCGATCGCCCCCGCGCTTTTGAGCCCGTACGTGGAAGCCGGCGTATGCGATTCGATATCGGCGTCCTCGGGCGGTACACCTACCTCGCCACCGAACTGTTCTGGGGCGCGATCGCCCTCGTCCTGCTCCGGCGGGCCGGCGCCCTCCGCCGGGCGTGCGTGACCATCCTCGCGCTCTACCCCGTCGCCTACGCCTGGGATCGGTACACCCTCGCCGTCGGCGTCTTCGACATCGAGCTTCGGACGGGGATCGACGTGGCGGGCATCCCGCTCGAGGAGCACCTCTTCATGGCCGTCGTGCCGGGACTGGTGGTCGGCGTGCACGAGACGATCTTCGGCGCGACCGACGAACTGCGCGCCCCGGACGCGTCGTCATCGGCCGACCGTAGCGGCTCCGAGGGTGACACCGCGACTGGCGGGTTTCACCCTGTGCGAGGTACCGCGGCGGTCATGAGGCGGCATCTGGTACCCGGACGGTGATGGTCGCCGACGGCACCGAACCGCACCCCCGAACCCGCCCTCCCTCCTCGGAACCGGACGTCGAGAACGCCCGCGGTTTCGACGCCTCTCGAACGTCTAACGGTCCATCGGATGGAACCGCCGCATCGGACGCCGACTCGAGGCGAGCGGCGCCGCCGTCTGCGAACCGAACGCGAGACGTCGCCGGCGTCGCGTCCGTCCTCCGAGTCCTCGTTTTCCTCCTCCTCTGTGCGTCGCTCGCGCTCGCCACCGCGCTGGCCGCCCCGTTCGTCATCGACGGCGTCGAGGACGTCGACGATCTCGGCGACCTGCGCGGCGTCGACGATCGACCGTCGCCGAGCGAGGAACCGCCCGTCGCCGGCGATCGCGACCCCGAGCGGACGGATCCCGACGACCCCGGCGAGACGACTTACGAAACCGACGTGGAGGAGGTCTCCTCGGTGACGATCGAGGACTTCGTCCACGCGGAGGTGAACGACCGGCGCGACGAACACGGCCTCGAGTCCCTCGAGTGGGACGGGACGATCGCGTCGGTTTCGCGGGCCCACAGCGCCGACATGGCGGAGCGGGACTACTTCGATCACGTCAATCCGGACGGCGAGAAGCCGCTCGACCGGTTCGACGACGTCGGGAGCTACTGCCGCGGCTACGGCGAGAACATCGCGATGAACTGGCTCGACGAACCGGTCGAAGCGTCCGGCGGAGACTCGGCGACCGAGTACTACACCGCGGAGGGGATCGCCGAAGCACTGGTCGACCAGTGGATGAACTCCACGCCCCACCGCGAGGCCATCCTCGAGGAGAACGTGCGCGGCTCCTGGGACCGTGCCGGCGTCGGCGTCCACGTCACCGACGAGGGACGCGTGTACGCGACCCAGAACTTCTGTGACGAGCGATCCCGAGGGCTGTGAGGATGAGTAGCGACTTCTGTGGCGCGTATCGACGCCGTTCGTGCTCAGCTGCCCAGCGGTGAGGGCGTCTGTGACGAGCGGTGAGGGCGTCTGTGACGAGCGGTGAGGGCGTCTGTGACGAGCGGTGAGGACGTCTGTGACGAGCGGTGAGGGAGTCTGTGAGGTGTGCCGACGGTGCTTCGAGGGAGCGTCCGCGGTGAGGCGGCGCGTGGATGGGCGGCGTTCGACAGCGGGACCGCGGAGGGAAACCGACGCGAGCACACGACTCGAGGAACCGAGACGCAGCTACTGCGAGCGACGCCATTCACTCTTTGCTCGGCCGGTCGTACGGTCGGGATATCGATGGCATACAAGGAGACGCTCGTCACCGTCTATCGAACGGCGAGCGACAGAGAGGTAACGTTTCTCGCGGCCGGCTTCGCCTACTACGCGTTCGCTTCGTTGATCCCCCTGGTGTTGCTCGCGCTCGCCGTCGGCTCGCTGCTCGGCGGCGAGGCGCTGGCCGAACGACTCGTCGTGATCGCCGGCGATTTCCTCCCGGCTTCGGGCGAGCAACTCCTGACGGACGTCCTCACGACCGAATCGGGCCGGGCCGAGGCGACCGTCGTCGCGCTCCTGGTCTCGACCTGGGGTGCGCTCAAGGTGTTTCGCGGCCTCAGCCTCGCGTTCGACGTGGTGTACGGGACCGAAGTCCAGGATTCGCTCTCCGACCAGATCGTCCAGGGGCTCGTCGTCATCGTCTCGGGCGCGGCCGCGATGGCGTTGATGGTCGTGATCGGGGCCGTCCTCCGGTTCCTCTCCGGGACGATTCCGTTCGCCGGAGCGTTCGGTTCGCTCGCGCTGTTGCTCGGTCTCGTCCTCGTGTTCGTGCCGATCTACTACGTCCTCCCCCCGATCGACGTCGCCCCCCGCGAAGTGCTTCCGGGGGCCGCGTTCGCCGCCGTCGGCTGGGTGGTCCTCCAGATCGGCTTCCAACTCTACGCGTCGACCGCCGGCCAGTACGAGGCCTACGGTGCCGTCGGCGCCGTCATCCTGTTCGTCACCTGGCTCTACTTCGCCGGCATCCTGATCCTCTTCGGGGCCGTCCTCAACGTCGTCGTCTCGCGACCGGAGCTGGCGGCGTGATCATCAGTGAAGGAGAGTGTGTACTTAGTTGAACCGTACTCCGAGGGAAACGATTATCCCCTCCGGGTCGCCACCCCACACCCATGAGCGACGACCGAGCGCCAACCGAACCCGACGACGGGACCGACGGCGACGCCGACTCGACGCCGGAACTCGAATCCGTCGGCGGCCTCTCGACGCCCGGCGGCGGCCCCCGTCGAGTCGTCTCGAGTCGGAGCGTCGACGACATCCTCGACTCGCTCGAGGTGACGCCGGACGGCGAGACCGACGCGGCGGACCGTCCGACGAACGGAACGTCCGACCCGCTCGAGGACGAGACCGAACTCGGGACGCCGAGTGAGAGTACGGACGACGACGTCGAGTTGGGTGCGACTGGGGCGGAGTTGGACAGGACCGACAGCGACTCGCGCGCGTCCGACGGTACGTGTGAGGTGGACGGCCGGAAGCACCAGCGCGGTTCGACCGCGAACGCGCCCTCGAAATCCGAGACCATCGACGCTGCGGCCGCGGCCGTGGCGTCGATCCGCCGAGACGAGAACGCATCGCCGACCGCCGGCGAGGCCCCCGAACCATCGGAGTCCACCGACCGTGGGGGTTCGATTCGCGCCGACGAACCGAACGACGGCGAGTCGAATCCCGACCCGGATCATCGCCTCGAGCGCGACGAGATCACCGGCGCGGACGTCCGCGCTGCGGAAGCGGTCGACGGGCGGGAACGAACCCCCGAGATCGACGAACTCGACCTCACGCTCGACGACCTCGAGTCCACGGAGGACGCTTCGCAACCGCCTCGAGCGGGGACCGAAACCGGACCGACGGTACGGGGTGACGCGCTCCCGAACGACGCGGGCCCGCTCGCCGGCGCGGTCGGTCCCGGTGGCGCCCCCGGTGAGTCGGAGACGGCGGCGCGCGAAGACGGCGATACGTCGTCCGCTACGAAGAAATCGGACGACGGCGACGGCTCGAGCGGACTGTTCGGTCGAATTAAACGACTGTTTTCGCGCTGACGGTCTCCCGAAAGCGAGGACCCCGGCGCGTCAGTCGGCGGCGTGAACGGTTTCCCCGCCGATCTCCGGGCGCTCGACCTCGCGATCGGTCTCCTCGCCCTCGATGTCGTAGGGGTACTCGCCGGTGACGCAGCCGAGACAGAGGTCGATGCGCTCCTTGCCGAGGACCTCGGCGACGGCGTCGGTCGAGAGGTACGCCAGGCTGTCGGCGTCGATGGCCTCGCGGATCTCCTCGGTCGTCTTGTCGGCGGCGATGAGCTCCTCGCGGGTGGCCATGTCGATCCCCATGTAGCAGGGCGCGAGGATCTGCGGGGAGCCGATGCGCATGTGGACCTCGTCGGCGCCGCAGTCTTTGAGCAACTGGACGAGCTGGGTCGAGGTCGTCCCGCGGACGATGCTGTCGTCGATCAGGGTGACCGTTTTCCCCTCGACGGTCGATCGGATCGGGTTGAGCTTCAGCCGGACCGCGCGCTCGCGCTCGTCCTGGGTCGGCATGATGAACGTCCGCCCGACGTAGCGGTTCTTCATCAGCCCCTCGGCGAACTCGACCCCGTCGTCGAGTTCATTCCGCGGTTCGCCGTCGGCGGTCGTCTCGCTCGCGGCGTCGGCGTAGCCCGAGGCGAACGCGCGCCCGGAGTCGGGGACGGGCATCACGACGTCGGTCTCGACGCCGCTTTCCTCCCAGAGCTTTCGGCCGAGTTCGCGGCGGGCCTCGTAGACGAGCGTCTCGTCGATGACGCTGTCCGGGCGCGCGAAGTAGACGTGTTCGAAGAAGCAGTGGGCGGTGTGCTCGCGCTCGATCAACTGGTAGGAGTCGAATTCTTTGCCGTCGGCCCGCAGGACGACCAGTTCGCCGGGGCGGACGTCACGGACGAGATCCCCGTCGAGGGTGTCGATCGCCGCCGACTCGGATGCGAGCATGTAGCCGTCCTCGAGCTTGCCGATGCAGAGCGGCCGATTGCCCCGTGGGTCGCGAACGCCGAGGATGGTGTCGTCGTGGCTGATCGTCAGCGAGTACGAACCGTGAATGCGCTGCATCGTTCGCTTGACCGCGCGCACGAGGTCCTCCTCGAGCAGGTTGCGCGCGAGGTCGTGGGCGATGACCTCCGTGTCGCCGTCGCTGGTGAACGCGTGGCCCAGATCCGCCAGTTCCTCGCGGATCTCTTCGGCGTTGACGAGGTTGCCGTTGTGGCTGAGCCCCAGCGACCCGCTCTTGAACGAGACGGAGAAGGGCTGGGCGCAACAGGAGTCGACGGATCCGGCGGTCGGGTACCGAACGTGACCGATCCCCGCCGAGCCGTTGAGCACGTCGAGGTCGTCCTCGTCGAAGACGTCGCCGACCAGCCCCATCTCGACGTGGCTGTGCTGCTGGAAGCCGTCGTGGGTGACGATCCCCGCCGACTCCTGTCCGCGGTGTTGGAGCGCGTAGAGCGCGTAGTACAGCGGCCGCGCCGCCGATCGACCGTCGAGTGAGACGCCCACGACGCCGCACTTTTCGGTCATCCCTGTTCGCCGGGGAGTCTCGCCCCGCCCAACTGTCATGGGAGTCAGTTGGGTGCCGAGTCGATAAAAATCCCCGTGTTTGTGCCTGCTTCAGTTTTCTCTAGTGCCCGTAGTATGCACGTTTGTGGATATAGTCGACCGTGATCGCCGCAGCGGGAACGATCGGGTGGTACCCGACTCGCAGCGGCCGCCGAGGGCAGCGGTCCGTCGACACGGTACCGCGCTACCGGCGTCTCCGCTTCGGCGCGTTCCCACGAACGTGGGTATCCTCGGTCGCTCGAGCGATGACCGAGCGTTCATATCAGTTCGCTCGAACTCCCGAGTATGCGACTCGAGGAGTACTGGGGCGTCGGTCCGAAGACGCGCGCGACGCTGATCGAGGAACTCGGTCGGGAGGCGGCGATCGAGGCGATCGAACGCGGGGACGTCCGCGCGCTGGCGGACGCGGGACTCCCCCGCGGCCGAGCGACGCGGATCCTCCGGCGGGCGACCGGGGGTCCGGGGATGGACGTGCTGGCGACGAGCGACGCGCTCGCGGCGTACAAGGAACTGCTCGACCTCGCGGTCGAACACGCGGTCACCCGGCGCGCGGCCGATCGCATACGGGTCCTCACCCCGCTCACGGACCGCGACGAGATGGAAGCCCGCCTCGATTCCGTCCTCGCTGCGCGCCACGCCTGGGCCGCGCTGGACGAGGACGATCGGGAA
The DNA here is from genome assembly GCF_031852275.1 of Halovalidus salilacus. GTDB lineage: Archaea > Halobacteriota > Halobacteria > Halobacteriales > Natrialbaceae > Halovalidus > Halovalidus salilacus. Next base: position 1,538,442 of record NZ_CP134700.1, read on the forward strand.
ACCGTCCTCGAAGCCTACGAGCGCTACGACGAGCGCGACGGGAGCGAACGCGCCGCCGTCGAGGCCGCGCTCGCGCTGCTCGAGGCGGGCGTCGACTCCGGTCCCTTCTCCGCCGTCGCCGACCTCGAGCGGGAGGCGCTCGAGGAGGCCGCCGACGCGCTCGCCGCCTTCGACGAGAACGGGCGCGTCCGACCGGGCGCAGACGAGGAACTCGACCGCCTCCGGGACGCCCTCGGCGCGGTCGAGGACATGGACGCGAACGCGCTCTCGCTGATCGACGACCTGCGCTCGGACGGCGTTCGCGACGTCGACGCGTTCCGGGACGCGTTCGAGGACCGCCTGCTCAGCGAAACGCAGGTCACCATCGACCAGGTTCGGGAGGCGATGCCGCGGGACGCCGCCGACGCGACCGACTTCGTCGGGGGCACCCTCCGCGGCCTCCGGTCGGACCTCACCGCGGCCGTCGACGAGCGAGAGGAGGCCGTCGTCGCGGACCTCGAGGAGACCCTCACGTCCGCCGCCGACGCGGTCGACCGGGCGGTGTCGGCGGTCGACGAGATTGCGCTCCACCTCTCGCTGGCGCGGTTCGCACTCGCCTACGACAGCACCCGACCCCGGTTCGCCGACGGGGGCGACGAACCGGCGGTTTCGGTGGTCGACGCTCGGAACCTCACGCTCGCCGCCAGGGACGACGAGTCGGTCCAGCCCGTCACGTACGGCCTCGGACAGCACGGTATCGACGACTCCGAGGCGATCGATCCGAGCGGCGGCTTCGGGGCGGCGAACGACGACGCCGAAACCGTCCCCGGCACCGAGCGAGTGGCCGTCCTCACGGGGGCGAACAGCGGCGGAAAGACGACCCTCCTCGAGACCCTCTGCCAGGTCGTCCTGCTGGCGATGATGGGCCTACCCGTTCCGGCCGAGCGGGCGGTGGTGACGCCGGTCGACTCGCTCGTCTTCCACCGCCGCCACGCGAGTTTCAACGCGGGCGTCCTCGAGTCGACGCTGCGCTCGATCGTGCCGCCGCTGTCGGCGGGCGGTCGGACCCTCATGCTGGTCGACGAGTTCGAGGCGATCACGGAACCCGGCAGCGCGGCGGACCTGCTCCACGGCCTCGTCACGCTCTCGGTCGATCGAGGGGCGCTCGGCGTGTTCGTCACCCACCTCGCGGACGACCTCGAGCCGCTGCCCGAGGAGGCGCGCGTCGACGGCATCTTCGCGGAGGGGCTGAGCCCGGACCTCGAGTTGCTCGTCGACTACCAGCCGCGGTTCGACACCGTCGGTCGGTCGACGCCGGAGTTCATCGTCTCGCGGCTGGTGGCGAACGCGAGCGACCGCACCGAGCGAGCGGGGTTCGAGACGCTCGCGGAGGCGGTCGGGCACGACGTCGTCCAGCGGACGCTCGTCGACGCCCGGTGGAACGAGAGCGAGCGCGACTGACCCGGCCGTCGCGCCCGTCGGGCTCGGCTCCCGTTATTCATCCCCCTCCGTCCAGCGGTCCGGCGTCGGCGTGTACTCCGGACCGTCCTCGTCGAGCGACGATCCGTACGTGTACACGCGCCCGCCCTGGTCCTCGCACACGCGCGCCTCGAGGTACGACTGAGCGGCCCGCCTCGAGAGCGCGCCCATCTCGATGACGTCGGCGAGGACGGTTTTCGTCGCGCGGAACCACGTCCGGACCTCGACGTCGCGTTTTCGCGGTGCAACGCGCGTGATCGCCCCGCGCCCCTGTTCGCGGCCGTCCCCCCACTCGAGCCAGAGCACGCGGTAGGGTTCGACCTCGAACTCCCGCGAGACCAGGTAGAGCGCCTCGTGAACGCGGGGGTCGAGGTAGTCGGTGAGGATGCGCTCCAGGGCGACCGAGTCGGCGAGCAGGTCGGAGTCGACCGCGCCGGCGGCCAGCGGTGAGTCGGCCGTGATCCGGGTTGCGAGGGCGAGGTCGTCGCCGCCCCAGTGGCTGTACCGGAGGTCGTAGAGGCGATCGGGCCGCCGGTAGCCGACGAGCGCTCTATGTCCCATTCCCCTTCGCGCGAGACCGGTTTCGGGACCGGGTCGGCTCGCTCCAGACGCGTTTTCGGGTCTCACCGGTCGCCGCCTTCGTCCGAACGTCTTCGCGTCGCATCGGTCGGTCTGGCCTCCCCACCCTATTTGAACCTGACGTGGCTCCCTCGACACTGTGACGAACCGCCGGGGTGTTAGCTCCCTGCGGGTCGTTGGCCGCCACTTTTGTAATAAATATTGAATGTCGTCGAACGGTTTAGAAAAGTATTATGAACCCACCTCACAGCTACACGAATATGGCTGAATTCGGCGTTCTGTCGCTATTCCCGCCGCTGTTCGCGATCCTGTTGGCCATCGTCACGAGGCGACCGATGCTCTCCCTGTTCCTCGGCGTGTGGTCAGGAGCTGTCATATACACGGGCGGGCACGGCATCGCACAGACCTTCGACTGGATCGTCGCCGCGATCATCGCCGACGACGGATTCAACGTCCGGATCCTGCTGTTCACGCTGTTTCTCGGGTCCGGCGTCGCACTCATCTGGCGCCTCGGCGGCGCGCTCGCGATCCAGAACTGGGCCGCCTCACGCCTCGAGAGTCAGCGGACGACGGCGGCTGTCACGTGGTTCCTCGGCGTCGTGATCTTCTTCGACGACTACGCGAACACGGCCATCGTCGGCTCGACCATGCGGGACATCTCCGATCGGTTCCGCATCTCCCGGGAGAAGCTCTCCTACATCGTCGACTCGACCGCAGCGCCGGTCGCGACGATCGGCATCTCGAGCTGGGTCGCGTACCAGCTGTCGATGATCGAGGAGGGGTTCGACGAAGTGGGGGATCCCGCCGGCGTGGAGGTACCGAGCGCGTTCACCGTCTACCTCGAGTCGATTCCGTACAACGCCTACGCGCTGCTGGCGATCGTCATGGTCGCGATCGTGGTGTTCAGCGGCCGCGACTACGGGGAGATGCTCGACGCCGAGCACCGCTCGTGGACCACGGGACGGGTCAACCGCGAGGGCGCGGTCCCGCTCCAGGAGGTCGACGAAGACCTGAGCCCGCCGATCACGGACAGGCCGATGCTGCGCACGTTCTTCCTGCCGGTGGCGGCGCTGATCGTCGTCACCGTCGCGGGCGCCCTGTGGACCGGCTACCAGGCCGCCGAACTCGCCGGCGTCGGTGACCTCCTGGCGCTCTCGCTCGGCGGGTTCGCGGAGAACGTGGCCGGCGGGGCCGACTGGGCCAGCGCGCTCATCTGGGGGTCGTTCGCCATGGTCGTCACCGCGATCGTCATCGGGCTCGCCTACGACCTGTTCGACCTCGCCGAGGGCGTCGAGACCGTCCTCGAGGGGTTCCACCTGATGCTGACGGCGGTGACGATCCTCGTGCTGGCGTGGTCGATCAGCACCGTGACGGACGAACTCGGTACGGGGGACTTCGTCTCGGCCGCCGTCGAGGGCACCCTCTCTCCGAGCGTATTCCCCGTCGTCGTGCTCCTGACGGCGGCGGTCATCGCCTTCACGATGGGGTCGTCGTGGGCGACGATGGGGATCCTCACGCCGATCGCGATCCCCGTCGCGTTCGACCTGACGGGCGACTTCTCCCTCGCGCCGATCGTCGTCGGCGCCGTCTTCTCCGGGGCGATCTTCGGCGACCACACCTCCCCCATCTCCGACACGACCGTCCTCTCGTCGACGTTCACCGGCGCCGACCTGATCGACCACGTCCGAACGCAGGCGTACTACGCGACGACCGTCCTGCTGGTGGTCATCGTGGCGTACCTCCTGAACGGCTACCTCGGCGTCCAGCCGGCGATCTTCCTCCCGCTCGGGGTCCTCCTGCTGATCGGCCTGGTCTACGGCCTCTCCGAGGTCGACGCGCGGCGGAAGGGGATCGAGCCGGTCGCCCAGCGGGCCGACTTCGAGGAGGGCGAAGCGGCTCCGGAACCCGCGGGCGATTCGACGGAGGCGACGGACTAGACCGCCGATTTCATCAGCCTTTTGCCGTCCGCGGGTGTCGTCTCACGTGTATGAGCTACACCCTCGACCACGTGATGATGCGCGTCGAAGACCTGGAGGAATCGCTCGAGTGGTACACCAGTCACTTCGACTACGAGGAGAAGGACCGCTACGAGGGCGACGGCTTCACCATCGTCTACCTCGGCCCCGAGGAGATGCACGAGGACGCAGCGATGCTCGAGTTGACCTACAACGAAGGCGAGACCTACGAACTGGGCGACGCCTGGGGGCACATCGCCGTCCGCGTCCCCGAGGGCGAACTCGAGGAGTACTACCAGCAACTGATGGACGAGGGCGTCGAGGACTACCGCGACCCCGAGTCCTGTGGCGGCCGCTACGCGTTCGTCAAAGACCCCGACGGCCACGAGATCGAGATCGTCCAGCGCGACCCCGACGAGGGTGCCCTCTGGAGCATCGATCACACGATGATCAGGGTGGAGGACGCCGACGAGGCGCTCGGCTTCTGGACCCGGAAGTTCGAGTACCAGCACGTCGGCCGCTGGGAGTCCGACACGTTCGCGAACTACTTCGTCGAGCCCGAGGACGCCGCGCCCGAGGGGATGGCCGTCGAACTCACGTACAACTACGACGGCCGCACTTACGAGTTGGGCGACGCGTGGGGCCACCTCTGCGTCCGCGTCGACGACCTCGAAGAGGACTGGGAGCGACTGCTGGAGCGGGAGGCCGAGGACTACCGCGATCCGGAGAGTTGCGACAACATGTACGCGTTCACGACGGATCAGGACGGTCACGAGATCGAACTGGTGGAGCGCGATCCGGACGCCGACTCGCTGTTCCCGTTCTGACGCGAACGGCGCCAGATCGGGAGGCGCTCCCCGCTCGAGCGACGATCCGCCTCACGGTCGATCGACAGGTGGTCTACGTGACCGTGCTCACTCGGATTCCGCCCCCGACGGCGATCGGTCGTCGTCCGGTCCGTCGACGACTTCGAACTCGGTACCGCCACAGCGACAGTCGTCCCGCCCGATCGCCCTGATGATACCGTTTGGCCACTCCCGGGCGGTGTACACGGAACCGCATTCGGTACACCCTGCGAGAACCCTCGTTACGTCGTCGCGATTGGCCATCTCGGTTACCGTCAGTAAGGGAACGATCAGAATGAACGTTTCTAATTGAAGCCTGGTAGTCAGGGTCTACTGACGTTCGTTTCGAGCCCTCGTCCGATAGGCGGCGCCTACGGGCGCGAAACTCGCGATTGGGGGCCAGTACGCCGCACATATATAACGTACCAAAGAGGGTCACGATCGGTAACGTGATCGCTCGGCGGCGACGCCGAACGCCGCGTTCGACGGTCGGTCGGACGGACCGGACATCGTTCCACCGACCGTCGGGCGAAACGTGAAACGAGGGGCGTCCGACCGCGTCGTCGTCCGAGGGAGTCACGGGATCTCCGAAATCATGAGAGGAAAACCGTACGTCGAACGGACGTTGGTGGGTCTCCTCCTCGGCCTCGTGGTGGTTGGCGCGCTCGTCGCGCCGACAGCGGTCGCGGCCGCGGAACCGAGCGCGGGATCGACCGGCGCACAGGAGAACGAGACTGGAGACGACGAAGCGGAAGAACCGCCGATCGAAGAGGCCTACGACCAACCCGCGCCCGAAAAGGGGGACGAATACTACGAGGCGTCCGATCCGGACGGCGAGTGGATCAGCTACGATAATCCGCGCGACGAGTACCGCGACCCCTACCTCGGGGACGGATCGGGAAAGATCTGCACGACGCTCCTGAACGAGGAGGGTGAGCCGATCGTCGGCGAGAGCGTCCCGAACACGACGGTGACGATCCCCACCGGCGACACGATCGAGTGGCACTCGGGAGCCGATCCGATGACCGTGGAGTACCCCCTGACCGAGCACTACGAGTGGCCGCTCGATTCGGATCAGTTCGGAACCGACGAGGATCTGCCGCAGGGCGACGGCATCATGGACTCACACTGCATCGAGTTCCACGGCCCGGACGAAAACGCGACGATCGAGTACGGCGAGGCAGAGGTTAGCGGCGAGTACGCCGACCGGATCGAGGTCGTCGGCTACATCCAGCAGGCGAACGAGGCGTGGGACACCGACGTCGATCCGATCGAAGACGCCGTCTCCTACGAGGAAGCCGGCGGCGGGTGGACCTACGAACCCGACGGGTCTCACGGCCAGGCCGTCGTCGTGCTCCAGCTGGATCCGCCCGAAGACGCGTACGAAGACGGCTCCGAGGACGAGAACGAGAGCGAGAGCGAGAACGGTTCGAGCGGGAACGAATCGACCGATTCGAGTAACTCGTCGAACGCCACCGACGAGAACGATGGAACGGACGGCGAGTCCGACGGAGGCGACGGCGGAGCCGAGAACGCGCTCGACGAGATGCCCGGATTCGGCGTCTCCTCCGCACTCGTCGCGCTCGTCGCGACCGTAGTCGTGGCGAGGATGCGCGGGCGGCGGTGACACACCCCGAACGAACCGGGCTCGAGGCCCGAATTACGGAGTCGGGAGGACCGTCGGCCGCCGCGGTCAGTTCCCTCGAAGGTTCTCGACGTGGTCGATCCGCCGCTGAACGAGGTCGGGTTTCCCGATGTCGTGGCGCACGTGCAGTCCCTCCTCGCCGGCGACCGCGAGGGCGTCCTCGGCGATTTCCTCCGCCTCGGTGATCGAGTCGGCGACGCCGACGACGGCGAACGACCGGGAGGTAGTCGTGTAAATGCCGTCGTCGCGCTCGTCGACGCTGGCGTAGTAGAGCAGGGCGTCACCCGCACCCTCTTCGTCGATTTGCACCTTCGCCCCCGCCTCGGGGTCGGTCGGGTACCCCTCGGGGACGGCGTACTTACAGACCGTCGCCCGCTCGGCGAACTCGAGTTCCGGCGGCGTCTCGCCGTTGCGAGCGGCGACGAGGACGTCGAGGAAGTCCGTCTCGAGGACCGGGAGGGTGTTCATCGCCTCGGGGTCGCCGAAGCGGGCGTTGAACTCGACGACCTTCGGACCGTCGGCCGTGAGCATGAACTGGCCGTAGAGGATGCCCGTGTAGTCGTCGAGGGCGTCGACGGTCGCCTCGATGATCGAGACCGCCTCCTCGTAGTCCTCGGCGGTCATGAAGGGCAGTTCGCGCGTCGCGTCGGTGTAACTGCCCATGCCGCCGGTGTTCGGCCCCTCGTCGCCCTCGTAGGCGCGCTTGTGGTCCTGGACGGCGGGCGCGGTCTCGAAGCCGCCGTTCGCGACGAACGCCTGGACTGTGAACTCCTCGCCGATCAGGCGCTCCTCGAGCACGATACGGTCGTAGTCCGAGTCGCGGATGTACTCCTTGCCCTCCTCCGCGGTGACCTGATCGCCGACGACCTTCACGCCCTTGCCGCCGGTGAGGCCGGCGGGCTTGATCGCCAGGTCGCCGTCGTACTCGTCGATGTACTCGCAGGCGGCCTCCGGGTCGTCGAACGTCTCGAAGTCCGGACAGCCCGGGATGTCGTTTTCCGCCATGAACCGCCGCTGGAACGCCTTGTCCGTCTCGATGCGGGCGTCGGCCTGCTTCGGGCCGAACGCGTAGACGCCCACTTCCTCGAGGGCGTCCGCGACGCCGGCGGCGAGCGGCGCCTCTGGCCCGACGACGGCGATGGTCGCCTCGACCTCCTCCGCGTAGGCGACGACCGCGTCGGGGTCGGTCGTCTCGAGCGTCTCGAAGTCGCTCGCGATTCGGGCGATGCCCGGATTTCGGTTGCCCGCACAGGCGTAGATGTCGGCCTCGCTGCCCTCGAGCGCGCGGGCGATGGCGTGTTCGCGACCGCCGCCGCCGATAAGCAGCACGTTCTCTCGCATGGTCGCTAGCGGAACGCACGAACCTGTAAGCCTTGCTCTTTTCTCGAGCCGAATCTACCCACGGACGTGGATAGCTCAGACGACCGTCACCGGGACGGATAATCGGCGGGCGACGGCTTCCACGACGTGCGACTCGAACAGTCGACTCACGCCGGTGGCGGCGTCGTCGCCGACGATCACGCGATCGACGTCGTGTTCGTCGACGTACCGATCGACGACGCGCGGCGGATCGCCCGCCTCGCGAGCCGTGAAGAGGCGACGGTCCTGCTCGAGCGCGCGCTTTCGGGCCTGGAGAAGCGTCGAATCCGATTCGCGTTCGGCGGATTCGCTCCTCGCCCCACCGCGCTCGTCGCGGAGCGCGATCCGATCGGCGTCGCGGTGTCGCTCCACCGGTTCGAACACGCGGAGGACAGTGATCCTGCCGTCGGTGAACGCCGAGAGCGCGTACTCGAGCGCCTCGCGGCCCGACGCCGAATCGTCGTAGAGGACGAGGACGTGTTCGGCCATGACTCACGTTTCGAGGGGACGCACAAAAGAATGGTCGTTGCTACAGCGCGCGGTTTGGTGGCGCGGGGCGAACGGAACCGCCTCGAGCCCGTCAGGCGTAGAACAGCGGGGGTCGCCGCTCGCCGCCGTGCTCGTCCTCGGGCAGGTGCGCCTCGAGCGCCTCCAGCCCGGCGTTCCCGAGTAACTGATCGAGGACGTCGACGGCCGCGTGGCGGTGGAGCGGCTGGTTGTCGTTGCCGCACTGCTCGTCCATCACGCAGGCCGGGCAGCCGCCGACGAGACCGCAGTCGCAGCCCGCGACGTGATCCCGGGCGCGCTTTGCTACCGCTTCGAAGTTCTCGTAGATCGCCCGGGCGAAGCCAAGCCCGCCCTCGACGCCGTCGTAGATGAACCAGCCGCTCTTCGGCTCGCGCTCGAGGTCGTTCGCGATGGCGCGGACGGTCGCCTCGGCGGCGGCCACGTTCTCGGGCGTCCGACCCGAATTTCGCGCCGCCTCGTCCTCCTCGGAAGCGACCGCCCGCTCGAGGTGGGAGTCGATCGTCAGCGTCGCCAGCCCGCCGAGGTCGCGCTTGTCGACCATCAACTCGAGCGGGGCGACGCCGATGGTGGCGTGCTCGGCGGCGTGGAGGCCGCCCGCGTAGCCGAGGTGAGCCGTCTCGGCCAGTCCCGAATCCAGGTCGGGGATCGAGAAGTCGCGGTACTTCTCGACGAGCGCCGTCTCGACGTAGTCGGGCACCTCGAGCCAGCACAGCTGGGTGTCCATCGACAGCGGCGGATTGTCGGTCGGAATCGCCTGCGCTTTCCGTTTGCCCCCGTGAACCTCGACCTCGTCGTAGGTGCCGTGGTAGACCAGCACCCGCCCGCGGCCGAAGTGGAGCGTGAAGTCGCCGATCTCGCGCGACTCCTCCGAGACGGCGTCGAGCACCGTCACGTCCGTCCGGGTGGTCGTGTAGTAGTCGACGTCCGTCGGCCGTACCGTCACCGTGGGCCGGGGCGAGTCGTGGTCGACCGCCGTCACCTCGTACTGCTGGCCCTCGTGCAACCTGACGGCGCCCTCGTGGAAGTCCCGGAGGACGCGTTCCCGGGCGAGCGGCTGCATCTCAGGATCGTAGCCGTCGTCGAATCCGTCCTCGAGGACGACCTCGTACTCCTCGCCCGCGGTGGCGTACAGCGAGATCGAGGACTGGGGCCGCGGCGGGCCGGCGTAGGAGACGCCCGTCTCGAGGTGGCCCGTCAACTGGCCGGCGCGGCGCCACATCTCGATCGCCCGCTCGAGGCGCTCGCGCTCGGCGAACGTCCCGCAGTCGGACTCGTCGAGGGCGAGTTCGTCGGCCGCACAGCGGACGTGCTGGGCGAAAACGGCGTCGTTGCTGGTGTCGACGACCGCGTCCTCGACGTCGTTCTCGAGCAGGTAGTCCGGGTCGTTCACCACGTACTGGTCGAGCGTCCGGTGTTCGGCGACGAGCACAGAGAGGGCGCGCCTCGTCCCCCGTCCGGCCCGACCGATCTGCTGCCAGAACGACTGGCGCTGGCCAGGGTAGCCCAGCTGGACCGTGGCGTCCATCTCGCCGACGTTGATCCCCAGCTCGAGGGCGTTCGTCGACGCCACGCCGTCGAGCAGGCCGTTTTTCAGCCGGTGTTCGGTGCCGTGGCGCTTCTTCCGCGAGTGACCCGCGTGGTACGGCTCGATCGCGCTCGCACGGTCGGGGTTCGCGTAGTACCGCCGGCGATCCTGGCGGTGTCTGGAGGCGCGTTTGACCGAGAGTTCGGCGAGCTTCCTCGAGGGCGTAAACAGGAGCGTCTGTGCGTCGTGGTAAGCGAGGTGCGAGAGGAGCCTCGGGGCCTCGACCGTGGCCGGAACGCGCTCGACGACGGCCTGTTCCGACGCCGCTTCCGACCCGTCGGAGCCGTCCGAATCGGTCTCGAGGTCGGGGTGGTCCGAATCCTCGCGCGCCCGGGGCGGCGGATTCCAGAGCACGAGATCCCGGGGCCCCTGCGGCGAGCCGTCCTCGTCGACGACGGCGATGGACTCGTCGATCAGCGCCTCGGAGTGTTCGCCCGGATTTCCGATCGTCGCGCTCGTGAGCACGAACTGCGGATCCGCGCCGTAGTAGGCGAGCACGCGCTTCAGCCGGCGGAGGATCCACGCGACGTGCATCCCGTGGACGCCCGTGTACGTGTGGGACTCGTCGATCACGACGAGGTCGCACGCCGAGAGGAATCGCGCCCAGCGGTCGTGGTCGTGCAGGTAGGTGTTCACCCCCGCGAAGTTCGAGATGATCACGTCCGCTTCCTCCCGAATCTTCCGCCGCTCGGTGCCGCGCTCCGTGTCGCCGTCGTAGACCCGCACCGAGACCTCGAGTCCGAGGTCGTCGAAGAAGTCGTTCAACTCCCGCTCCTGATCCCTGGAGAGCGCCTTCGTCGGGTAGAGGACGTACGCCGTCGACTCCTCACCCCGCTCCCGGGCCTCGAGAACGTTCCTGGCGATCTGGAGCGCGTATATCCGGGTCTTCCCCGACGACGTGCTCGTGGCGACGCAGACGTTCTCGTCCCGCGCGAGCGCGCAGAGCGCGTCGGCCTGGTGAGAGTAGAGGTCGTGCTCGAGCGGGCCGGCGAGTTCCGGCCGCAGAACGGCCTCGTTCGGCACCGTGGAGGCCGACCGTCCGGGAAGCTCGAGGACGGCCACGTCCTCCGGGTCGCGGTAGCCGGGGAACGAGTCGAGCAGTTCCTCGCCCGTGACGGGGATCGCCCCGTCTTCGTCGCTCACCGCCTCGACGCCCACCGCGTCGTTCGGGTCGTCCCGACGCTCCCGAGTCATTCGAAATCACCCAGGCCGGCCTGCTCGCTTCCCGTCGGATCGGCCGTTCTCGTCCGGTCCGACGCGTCCGATCGACTCGAGTCCCCCGCGTCCGCCGCGCTTCGAGTAGCCGAATCCGAGTCCGATCGCGACGTCGAACGGGATTTCGCGTCGGGAGAGTCGGACTGCGAGGACGTCGCACTCGGTAGCTGCACCGACCCGGACGCGCGCGGCGCCCCGCGAAGGCGTTCGTACACGTGCCAGAGCGCCCGGCAGTCGTCCTCGCAGTAGGCCTCGTGGCGTCCCCAGTCGAGTTTCACGCCCGTACGCACGAACCGCTGGTAGGCCGCGGCCGTCCGCGCACCGTCGAGGCCGGTGTCTGCGTCCTCGTAGCCGAGCGCGCTCGCGACGTCCTCGAGTTTGTTCGTCCGTCCCGGGAGGAGCGCGTTCCCGTCGCTGACGGCCCAGAGGTAGAGATCGAGCTTAGGGATCGACTCCCACTCCTCGGCGTAGAAGGGGACGTGGCGGTTGACGAACGCACCGAGGTGGCGGTAGTCGAACCCCCAGCCGTTCCACGTGAGCAGCGCCCGGTCTGGGTGGATCCCCAGCAGCCAGTCGCAGAAGGCCTCGAGCACCGAGCCCGGATCGGACGGGTCCTCCTTCTCGACGAAGGCGCGGTAGGAGTCGCTCTCGGAATCGTAGACGCCGACCTGCCAGATGATCGTCGGCGAGAGCCCGTCCGTCTCGACGTCGAGACACAGCGGCGGACGCGGCCAGTTCTCCCCAGGAAGCGGATCGTCGGTGAGTCGGCGGGGCTCGCCCGTCTCGAGGACCTCCGCGTGAACACCCATCTTCCGCGCGCGTTCGCGTCCGATTCCCGGGACGTCGGTCAACCTCGACGGCGGCGTCTCGAGGAGGTCCTCCCGCGTCGAAACGCCGCGTTCGCCCAGTCGGCGGGCCGTCTTCGGCCCGATTCCGGTGACGGCCTCCAGACCGAACGAGCCCGGATCGTGCGTCTCAGTTCGCTCGACGCCGGCGGAACCCAGGTCGAGCGCGACGATCGACTCGGCGTTGCCGTAGCGTTCGACGGGTCCGGCACCCTGAACGCGGACGGCGACTCGATTTCCGCCGCCCGATTCGGCTTCGTCGTCCGATTCAGCTTCTTCGTCCGATCCCGTTTCGTCGGTCGATCCCGTTTCGTCGGTCGATCCCGTTTCGTCGGTCGATTCCAACTCGTTCGCGACGACCGGATCGTGCTCGACGTCGAGCACGGCCCCGGTGTCCGCCTCGAGGTACCACCGCTCGTCGTATCCCGCCGGCAGCCTCCCCGTGAGGACCGTCGCCCGCCGATCGGCCGGCAGCGCCGTCGCCAGCGCGGCGGCGCCCTCGAGCGTCGTCTCGAGGACGGTCGGCCGGACGCTCGTCGCGACGTCCTCGCAAACGATGGTCGGCGATTCGGGGTCGGCGTCACGGATCGCGCTCGAGACCGCGTCGGAGTCCGCCTCGAGCGCGATCGCCCCCGAGCTCACGAACACGTCGTGACCCTCGAGGTCGTATCTTCGGAAGGGGTCGTCGTCCAGTCCCCTCTCGAGCGGCGGGTGGAAGACCGGCGCGTCGAACAGCTGTCGAGCCCTGGCGTAGGCTCGCGGCTCGCGGGAGGGGCCGAGCACCCAGACGCCGTCGGGGTCGACGGTCGCCTCGACGTCGCGGAGCGTCGCCACCGGGTGGTCGACGATCGCCGACGGCGGGAGGGCGAGGACTCGAGCGCGACCGGCGCGTTCGCTCATCGGTCGCCGAGATGCGCGGCACCGACAAAGGCGTTTGGAGGGCAGGGCGAAAGTGAACGCGACGGAGAGGTACCTCGATCGACCTGAGCCGGCGGTTCGCCGTCGGGTTCGCGGCGCTGACCTTTTCGACGGGATACCACCCGGGTTGGAGTCGATTCTGAGGTAGCTCTCTTGCGCCCTCGCCTGCCCCAGTATCGGCGTGGCTGCGGTGCGTATCCGGTAATACCTGCAGGATGGCGAGGGACGACCGATTCGGAGGACGGAGGCGTCCCTATCCAAGCGGGTGCAGGCACCACCGGCTTCTCCCGGTGGGCCGGAGTCGCGAACATGAACCCAACGTTCACTCGAGACGACGTCGACAAACCCGTCGAGAACGCGACCGGCGACGTGATCGGCGTCGTTACCGAGGTCGAGTCCGACACGGCCCACGTCGAGCCGAACTCCGGCGTGATGGACTCGCTCCGGGCCGTCCTGGGCTGGGACCGGGCACACCACGACACCGTGGTCGTCCACGAGGATTCGGTCAGCGAGATCACGAGCACCGTCATCCGCCTCGAGGGCGGCCCGTACGAGGAAACGGAGGGTATTGCGGTCGACGGCCAATCCGAAACGGCCGGAACCGATCGAAGCGCCGACCGCGAGACGGACGGGAAACAGACCGACTCGACCGCCGAACTCGAACCCACTCGAGAGACGGAGTTCGACGACGCCGCCAATCGCGACGAGCGGACGGGGAGCGATCCGGTCGCCAACGCCGACGCCGACGAAAAACCGGCGGCGGATTTCGATTCGGACGAGTCGACCGACGCCGAGGACCTCCACCCCGGCCAGATGGCCGACCCGTCCGGGGAACTCGACACGGGCGAGGGGGAGACGATCGAACGGGCCGCCGACGCGGACTCCTCGAGCGAGTTCGACGCCGACGACTCGAGCCCCGACGAGGCCAACGCTCACCACGGAACGGATCAGCGTTCCGACGACGAGTCGAATTCCCCCGGCGGCGCCGAGGGCGTCTCCGACGTGGACGTGAACGTGGTCGAGGAGATGAACTACGGGGACGATGTCGATCCGACCGAGGAGAGCGGGGCCGAAATCACGGACGAGAGGGACTCCGACTCCGACGCCACTGCCCACCATGAGGTGGGCGATGGGCGGGAGCAATCCGGCGGGATTCCGGTCGACGACGAGGCGGTCGAACCGCGGGAGATGGACTTGCTCGAAGAACAGGAGCACGGCATCGGCGCCGATTCGGTGGACGACGCCGAGCTCGACGAGCTCGAAGGCGATCGGCCGAGCGACGAGCGCGAGGAGGCCGACCGCTACGACCTCGAGGACGTCGACGTGCGGTCCCTCGAGGAACTGGAGGAACTGGATGCGATCGAGGGGCCGGACGGATCGCGCGGCGCCCACCCGGTCGAAGATGTCGGGGACGATGAATACCCCGCCGACGAACTGGGCCTCGGACCGGACGCGGAGACGCTCGAGGAAGTCGCCGGGGCGGACGCAGAGTCCGGCGACGATGCGACCGGACCTGGCCCCGGGATTGCGGACAGTAAACCGGAGACCGAGGAGATGGACCTCGTCGACGAACTCGATCGGGGAACCGACGTCGAATCGCTCGAGGAGCGTTCCTCCCGGCCGGAGGCCGAACGCCCATCGAATGCGACGAGCGAGTCGGAGGCGGAGACCGAGATTCCGATCACGATCGGTCCAGACTCCGTCGCCGGCACGCGAAAGCCGGCCGAGTCGGAGGGAAGCCAGGGGCCACAGGACATCGTCGGCCGGATCGTCTCTGGCTCGGAGACCGAGGTCGGCTCGGGACCCGAACGGCGTTCGGAGCAATCCGATCGACGTGCGGGAGACTCCTCGAGAACGCCGATCGCCGCGATGTTCGACGTCCAGCGAACCGCGATCACGGAGGGACAGCGGGCGTTCGAACGCACCCTCGCCGCCCAACAAACGCTGACGCTGCGCTCGCTCGAGACGATGCGGACGGCAACAGAGCGCTACTTCGACGGACTCGCACGGATGGGCGGCGTCGGCGCGTCGGGAGGGCGTGATCGGACGGCCAAGAGGCGGGGACCTCGGGTTGGAGAGTCGACCGGTCGAGACGACCGCGTCCGAGAACTGGAGGACCGTCTCGACCGCCAGACGGAGGTCCTCGAGGAGATTCGCGACCACCTCCGAGACGACTCCGGGTCCGGGCGGTTCGACCCCTCGGATATCACGAGGGAGGAAGGCCAGCGCCCGCTCGAGGGATTCGAGGAAGCCGAGGACTGAGACCGAAGCTGGGATCGACGGCTCGCCGTATCGGGACGGCGCGCCGACCCGCCGCTCAGTACCAGGCGCCGCCGGACGAGACGTTGATGTCCTGGCCCGTTGTGTGCCGACCTTCCGGACCCGCGAGGTGGACGGCGAGGGCGGCGATCTCCTCCGGTTCGATCAGCTCCCGTATCGCGAGGCTCGAGCGCACCTCATCCTTCACCACCTCTGGCTCAACACCTCGCTCCTCGGCCTGACGTTCGAACACCCGTTCGATGCGCTCGCCGGCGACCGGACCCGGACAGATCGCGTTGGCCGTCACGCCGTCGTCGCCGAACTCGTAGGCGAGCGTGCGCGTCAGCCCGATCACGCCCATCTTCGAGGCGGCGTACGGCCCCCGGTTCGGGTACGGCCGCTTGCCGCCGATCGAGGAGAGGTTGACGATGCTCCCCCGCTCCGCCTCCCGGAGGTGGGGCGCGGCCGCCTTCACCGCGCGGGCGATGCCGACGACGTTCACGTCGAGCGTCTCGAGCCACTCGTCCTCCTCGATCCCCTCGACGGGCGCCGTCGGCCCCGCGATCCCGGCGTTGTTGACGAGGCAGGTGAGTTCGCCGAAGGTCTCGACCGTTTCCTCGATCGCGTCGGTCACGGAGTCGGAATCGGTGACGTCCGTCTCGACCGCGAGCGTCCGCTCGGGCGCGTCGATCAGGTCGGCGGTTTCGTAGATCCCCTCGCCACGGGCGGCGAGCGCGACGTTCGCGCCCTCCTCGGCGAACGCGATCGCGATCTCCCGTCCGATTCCCCGACTGGCGCCCGTCACGAATGCAGTGCAATCCGATAGCATGACTCACGAATTACGACGGCGTCGGTAAAGTCGCTTCGTCCGGTTCGGCCCTCGGTCCGGTGCCCGTCGTGACAGGTTCCGGATAGTGCGTTATTATGGTCGTCCGGTCGCTACCGTTCGACCAATGCGACAGTATCTGGACCTCGTCGACGCGGTCCTCTCGAGCGGGACCTACAAGCCGAACCGGACCGGCGTCGACACCGTCTCGTCGTTCAGTCAGCACTACGCGATCGACCTGTCGAAGGGGTACCCGCTGCTGACGACCAAGAAGATGGACGGCTACCGCTGGAACTCGATGCTCCACGAGGTCTGCTGGTACCTCTCCGGGGAGGAGCACATCCGAACCCTGCGCGAGGAGACCAAGATCTGGGACGCCTGGTCCGACGAGGAGGGACGGCTCGACACCGCCTACGGCCGCTTCTGGCGACGGTACCCGGTTCCCGACGAGGGAGCCCGACTCGAGGGCGAGTCCTGGCCCGACGGGGCCCACCGCTGGGTCACCGAGGAGGACGACGGCCGGAAGACGTTCGATCAGTTGCAGTACGTTATCGACACCCTCTCCGATTCGCCGAACTCCCGACGTCTCGTGGTCAACGCCTGGCACCCGGCGAACGCGGCCGTCTCGACGCTCCCGCCCTGTCACTACACCTTCGTCTTCAACGTCCAGGGCGACCGACTGAACTGCCACCTCACCCAGCGCTCGGGCGACGTCGCACTCGGCGTCCCGTTCAACATCGCCGCCTACGCGCTCCTGACCGAGGTCGTCGCCCGGCAAACCGGATTCGAACCCGGCACGTTCGCCCACACCGTCGTCGACGCCCACGTCTACTGCGGAACGGGCGAGCGCGGCGCGTGGTACGCGGAGAACCTCGAGTCCCTGCAGACCCGCCTCGCAGAGGTCGACCCCGAGGAGGACCGGGAGGCTTACCGCGACGTGAAGGCCTGGCTCGAGTCCGAGGCCCCCGCCGAAGCCGAGGGCGAAGAACGCCTCGATCACGTCCCCGGCCTCCTCGAGCAACTCTCGCGCGAACCCCTCGAGCGCCCGACGCTCTCCGTCGCGGACGTCTCGATCGACGAACTCTCGTTCGAGGACGTCGAACTCCAGGGGTACGAGTCCCACGAGGGAATCGAGTTCGCGGTGGCCGAGTGAGGATGCCGACCGACGCCGACTCCGAGTCGGACGCCGACGCCGCGGCCGGGGCGGGATCCGCGGCCGACCTCGAAGCCGAGTCCGCCGCCGACCTCGAGACCGACCGCGAACTCGTCGCCATCGTGGCGGTAGCCGAGAACGGCGTCATCGGGCGAGACGGCGAGATGCCCTGGCACCTCCCGGAGGACCTGGCGCACTTCAAGGAGACGACGACGGACCACCCGGTGATCATGGGTCGGGTCACGTACGAGGGGATCCTCGAGACCCTCGGCGAACCGCTCCCGGGCCGGACGACCGTGGTTCTGACGAGTCGGGACCTCGAGCCGCCGGAATCGGGTGCCGAGCGCGTCCGCGCCGCGAACGGCCTCGAGGAGGCGCTCGAGGCGGCAGAACGGGCCGCGGACGAGCGCCACGGCGGAGCCGATCGGATCTTCGTAGCCGGCGGCGCGACCGTCTACGAGCAGTTCCTCCCGGCGCTGGACCGACTCGTCGTCACGGAGATCCGCGACGAACCCGAGGGCGATACGCGCTTTCCGGAGTGGGATCGCGACGAGTGGACGGAGGTCTCGAGGGACGAACGCGACGGCTTCGCGTTCCTCGAGTACGTTCGTCGAACCTGAGCGGGTTCGCCCTCAGAACGCGTCGGCCGAGGTGAATGCGTCCTCTCGGAGGTCGCCGATCCGCGTGCACGTGTCTTTTCCCCGAGCCGACCCTAGGGGCGAGTATGACCGCATCCGACGCCGACCCCACCCGGCGCAACCGGCTCGACGAGGAGGAGAGCCCGTACCTGCGCCAGCACGCGGACAACCCCGTCAACTGGCAGCCGTGGGACGAGGCGGCCCTCGAGGCCGCGAGGGAACGCGACGTCCCCATCTTCCTCTCGATCGGCTACTCGGCGTGCCACTGGTGTCACGTCATGGAGGAGGAGAGCTTCGCCGACGAGGCGGTCGCCGAGGTGCTGAACGAGAACTTCGTTCCCATCAAGGTCGATCGCGAGGAGCGCCCGGACGTGGACAGCGTCTACATGACCGTCTGCCAGCTCGTCACCGGTCGAGGCGGCTGGCCGCTGTCGGCGTGGCTCACGCCCGACGGCGACCCGTTCTTCGTCGGGACGTACTTCCCCAGGGAGGGACGACAGGGCCAGCCGGGCTTTCTCGACCTCTGCGAGCGGATCAGCGACTCCTGGGAGAGCGACGAGGACCGCGCGGAGATGGAGGATCGGTCCGAGAAGTGGACCCGAGCCGCGAAGCGGCAACTCGAGGAGACTCCCGACCGGGCAGCGGTGGGCGGCGGCGAACCGCCCTCGAGCGAACTGCTCGCCGAAGCGGCCCGCGCGGCCGGTCGGAGCGCCGACCGCGAGTACGGCGGCTTCGGTTCGAGCGGGCCGAAGTTCCCCCAGACCGGTCGCCTCCACGTCCTCGCGCGGATGTACGACCGAACGGGACAGGAGCAGTTCGTGGACGTGCTCGTCGAGACGCTCGACGCCATGGCGAACGGCGGCCTCTACGACCACGTCGGCGGCGGCTTCCACCGCTACTGCGTCGACCGGGACTGGACGGTCCCCCACTTCGAGAAGATGCTCTACGACAACGCGGAGATTCCGCGGGCGTTCCTCGCCGGCTACCGACTGACGGGCGACCAGCGGTACGCCGAGGTCGTCCGCGAGACGCTCGCGTTCGTCTCCCGCGAACTGACCCACGAAGAGGGAGGCTTCTTCAGCACGCTCGACGCGCAGAGCGAGACGAAGACCGGCGAGCGCGAGGAAGGCGAGTTCTACGTCTGGATACCCGAGGAGGTGAGCGCCGTCCTCGACGAGGAGGACGCCGCGCTGTTCTGCGCCCGGTACGGGATCACCGACGAGGGGAACTTCGAGGGCGCGACCGTCCTGAACGTCGAGACCTCGATTCCGAACCTCGCCGAGCGGTTCGACCTCGAGGAGGCGACCGTCGAGGAACGGCTCACCGACGCCCGCGAACGGCTGTTCGAGTCCCGGGAGGAGCGACCGCGGCCGAACCGGGACGAGAAGGTGCTCGCGGGCTGGAACGGGCTGATGATCTCCGCGTTCGCCGAGGCCTCAATCGTACTGGGTGAGGCGGGCGGGCGGTACGCGAGGGCGGCCGTCGACGCCATCGCGTTCGTCCGCGAGCGCCTGTGGGATCCCGAGGCCGGCGGGGACGGACTGGGACGGCTCAACCGCAGATTCAAGGACGGGGACGTGGCCGTCGACGGCTACCTCGAGGACTACGCGTTCCTCGCCCGCGGCGCCCTCGACTGCTACCAGGCCACGGGCGAGGTGGACCACCTCGCGTTCGCCCTCGACCTCGCACGCGTGATCGAGGCGGAGTTCTGGGACGAGGAGCGGGGAACGCTCTACTTCACGCCCGAGAGCGGCGAGTCGCTGGTCACCCGCCCGCAGGAACTCGGCGACCAGTCGACCCCCTCCGCGACCGGGGTCGCCGTCCACGCCCTCCTGTCGCTCGACGAGTTCGCCGACGAGGAGTTCGAATCGATCGCCCGAACCGTCCTCGAGACCCACGCGAACAACCTCGAGAGCAACCCCCTCGAGCACGCGACGCTCTGTCTCGCCGCCGACCGTCTCGCGTCCGGCGCGCTCGAAGTGACGGTTGCGGCCGACGGGGGCGAAATGCCCGCCGAGTGGCGCGGCCGATTCGGCGAGGCGTACCTCCCCGATCGGCTGTTCGCACCTCGGCCGCCGACGGCGGCTGATCTCGAGCCGTGGCTCGAGGCGCTGGGCATAGAGGAGGCGCCGCCGATCTGGGCCGGCCGCGAGGCGCGCGACGGCGTACCGACGCTCTACGTCTGCCGGAATCGGACGTGCTCACCGCCGACCCACGACGTCGACGAGGCGCTCGAGTGGGCGACGACGGACGTCGGCGACGACGAGGACGAAGCGACCGAGAGTCCGTTCTGACGCGTCCGGATCCGGCGCCCGTCACGGGTTCCCTCTGCCGTCAACCCGGAGGTCGGAGATCGGACGCAGAAACGGATGGTCGCGAGCGCGTTACAGTTCCTCCTCGAGGCGCTGGGCCAGCCAGATCGCCGGCGGCAGGTTCTCCTGCTCGACGAATCGGACGACCTCCTCGCTCTCGTCTCCGTCGGCACCGGCGGTCGCTCGTTCGACCACGATCGTCGGTATGTACTCGATGTCGTACGCCTCGACGCCCGGCCCCTGCTTGTCCTCGTCGAGCGCGTACTCCTCGATGCGCTCTTCGGGGACCTCCGCGGCCTCGAGCGCGGCGCCGAAGTCGGGAAGCAGAGCGCGACAGTCCTTGCACCAGTCGCCGCCCCAGACCTTGTAGACGAGTTCGTCGTTGTGCGCTTCGAGGACGTCGACCGCGTCCTCGTAGGAGGCCGCGTCCCACGTCGGGTTCGGCCGCATGGTTTCGAGACTCATGCCTCGAGGTTGCAGGGCCGGCCGCTTAACGGCCGCGTTTTCGGCAGCGATGACGGTCGGAGACGAGCCCGACGTCGCGATCCCCCGCGCCGTCGTCCGGTTTCGAGACCCCTTTAGGCCGGGCCGCCCTGGACTCGAGCGGCGGCCGAGGCTGCCGGTGGTGATCGAGACCTATGGACGACGGCGGGGACGCACCCCTGAACGACGAATTCCGGGGCGACGAACCGGAGGTGGCGGGCGAGGAGTCGCGACGACTGCCGGCGCCGTCGGGATCGAACGACGGCGAGAATCCCAGTACTGGGATCGAATCGGAACCGGAATCGAAACCCCAACCGGTGACCTTCGATCGGGAGGGGATCCGCGCGGGGTTCGTCACCTGCCTCCCGGTGGCGATCGGGGTCGGCGGCTACGGCGTCGCCTTCGGCGTGCTCGCCGGCCAGGCCGGGCTGAGCGTGGCCGAGGCGGGGCTCATGAGCGCGCTCGTCGTCGCGGGGGCTTCCCAGATCGTCGCCGTCGAACTCTGGGCCGATCCGATTCCGATCGCGACGATCCTCCTCACCGTCTTCGCCATCAACCTGCGCTACTCGCTGATGGGCGCGGCGTTGCAGCCGTGGTTTCGCCACCTCACGGCGAAGCAGGCTTACGGCAGCCTGTTCCTGATGGCCGACGAGAACTGGGCGCTGACGATGCGCGAACTCAAGACCGGGAGCGGACGCGGCGCGTTCCTGTTCGGCACCGGGATCGCCATCTGGCTCTTCTGGGTCGGCTCGACGATCCTCGGCGTCGCGGCGGGCGGACTCGTCGGCGATCCCGCCACCTACGGCTTCGACTTCATCCTCGCGGCCGTCTTCGTCGCGCTCGCGGTCGACCTCTGGGAGGGGCCGTCGACGATCCTCCCCTGGGCGGTCGCCCTCGCCACCTCGATCGTCGCCGCTGACCAGCTCCCCGGCCGGTGGTACATCCTGCTCGGCGGCCTGGCGGCCGCGCTGGTGGAGGTGATCCGCTATGACGGGTGACGTCGGGTCGACGGTCGGCCCCGCGATCCTCGAGTCGCTCCCCCTCGGGCAGACGGTTTCGGACGGGCTCTCCCTCGATCCCCTCGTCGTCGCGGTCATCCTCGGGATGGCCGTCGTCACCTACCTCACGAAGATCGGCGGCCTCTGGATTCTGAGCCGCGTGGAGGTGAGCGAGCGTCTCGAGGCGGGCCTCTCCGTGCTTCCCGGTGCCATCGTGATAGCCATCCTCGGTCCGGAACTCGCCGAGGGCGGCCCGGCGGAGTGGGGTGCTGCGGGACTCGTGGTGCTGATCATGTGGCGGACGGAGAACATCCTGCTCGCCCTCGTCGCCGGCGTCGTCAGCGTCGTGCTCTTTCGCGCGGTGCTCCACTAGTCGACCCCGGCGCACGCTGCGCGGAATCCGTGGTGGACCGGCGAGAATCGGGTCGCCGCGTTTGCGTCGAACGCCTGCTCCGAACCGGCGTTCACTCCCCATTTCTGCTATATGGTAACTAATAACGCACTCGGTGACGTAGCTAGGTCGGTGACCGACGACGATGACGCTGGCGAGCATTCCGCGGTACGACGGTGATCGGGTGGGTGACCGGAGGGGGCGCGCGGTGGTGGTCGGCGCCAGCATCGCCGGGATGTTGTCCGCCCGAGTGCTCGCGGACGCGTTCGAGGAGGTCACGGTGCTCGATCGCGATTCGCTCCCCGACGAACCGGCGCCGCGACGCGGCGTCCCGCAGGGGAATCACCCGCACTCGCTCTGGGAGAGCGGCCGGGCCACGATCGAAGATCTCCTCCCGGGGTTCAGCGAGGACCTCCGCGGCGCCGGCAGCGTGACGTCGGAACTCGGGGCCGACTTCAAGATCTACTTGCAGGGGGATTTCCTGGCCCCCGGCACCGAGCGCCACGTGATGTACTTCGCCACGCGCTCGCTGTTCGAACACCTGATTCGCCGGCGCTTCCTCGAGGACGAGCGAATCCGCCTTCGTCCGCGCTGTCGGCTCGTCGAGTACCTCGTCGACGACGACGAATCGGCCGTGACGGGAGCGATGATCCGGAACCAGGAGCACGAACGCGAGGTGCTCGAGGCGGACCTCGTCGTCGACGCCACCGGTCGAACGAGTCGGACGCCGGCCTGGCTGGACGCACACGGTTACGAGTCGCCGACCCTCGACGAGATCCGCATCGACCTGGGGTACGGGTCGACCTTCCTCGACCGCCCGCCGGACGACGCTCGGGCGTTCGCCGTGGACGCGGAGGCGCCGAACACCCGCGGGGCGTTCGTGTTCCCCGTCGAGGGTGACCGCTGGATCTTCAACCTCAACGGCGTGCACGGGGACCGCCCGCCGACGGACGTCGAGGGCTACGCGGCGTTCGCCGCGAACCTGCCTATCCCGGACGTCTCCGAACTGTTCGACGAGCACTCGACGGGGTCCGAGGAAATCGTCAGTTATCCGTTCCCGTCCAACCGCCGATACCGGTACGAGGACCTGGAGCGGTTCCCCGGGGGCCTGCTCGTCGTCGGCGACGCCATCGCGAGCTACAACCCGACCAACGGCCAGGGCATATCGGTGGCGGCCCTCCAGGCGGTGACGCTGCACCACGCGCTCGCCTCGGGGGACCGCGCGGATCTCGCCCGACGGTTCTTCGACCGGGCCGGAGCGGTCGTCGACGTCGCGTGGGACCTGACGGTCGGCGGGGACCTGGCGTTCCCCCAGACCGAGGGTCCAAGGCCCAGGGGAACGACCGCCTTCAACTGGTACCTCGACCGCATGCTTCGCCGCGCCCACACCGACGGGCGCGTCGCCGACGCCGCGTTTCGGGTCTTCTCGTTGCAACGGCCGCCGTCCGACCTGTTCCGACCGCGAGTCGTCTGGCGCGTGCTCGGTCCCGCTCCCTTCGCGAGAGAAGCCCGGCCGCGGAAACCGCCCCGCCGCCGAGCCGCGTGAGGCCGTCGTGGGCCCGGCCCGGCGAACGGGACCCGTCACACCCATCGGATCGGTTCGCTCGAGGTGCGCGCCCGTACCCAGCGACCGCCGTCGTGGCGAGGTCACCCTATCGCGAGCACCGGCACGGTCTGCCGACGTCCGCCACGGCTTTCAGTCTCGACTCCCTAAGCGTTTCCAATGAAGGGAAGCATCCTGGACACGATCGGTTCGCCGCTCGTCCAGGTTGACTCGCCGGAGGGGGTCACGGTCGCGGCCAAGATCGAGTCGTTCAACCCCGGCGGGTCGGCCAAGGACCGGCCGGCCCTCGAGATGGTGCGGACGGCCGAGCGCGACGGCCTGATCGAACCCGGGGATCGGCTCGTCGAACCGACCAGCGGCAACACGGGCATCGGCCTCGCGCTCGTCTGCGCCGCCCGCGGCTACGACCTCACGATCGTCATGCCCGCCGACAAGTCCGTCGAGCGTCAGCGGATCATGGCCGCCTACGGCGCCGACCTCGAACTCGTCGAAGGGAACATGGAGGACGCCAGGGCGCGCGCGGACGAACTCGAGGCCGAGGGCGCCGTGCAACTGGGTCAGTTCGAGAACCCGGCGAACCCGGAGGCCCACTACCGGACGACCGGCGAGGAGATCGTCGAGCAGGTCGGCGACCGCGAGGTCGACGTCTTCGTCGCCGGCGTCGGCACGGGCGGGACGCTCTCCGGGGTCGGTCGACGGCTCCGCGAGGAGTTTCCGGACGTCGAGATCGTCGCGGTCGAACCGGCACGAAACGCCGTCCTCTCGACGGGCGAACCCGGCGACGACGACTTCCAGGGGATGGGGCCCGGTTTCGTCAGCGACAACCTCGACCTCGACCTCGTCGACCGCGTCGAAACGGTGACACTCGAGGACGCCGAGGCGGAGTGTCGCAGGCTCGCCCGTGAGGAGGGGCTCCTCGTCGGGCAGTCGAGCGGCGCGACGAGCCTCGTCTCCCAGAAACTCGCGGCAGAGGTCGCCGAACCCGACCTGAACTGTCCGGAGGTTCCGGACGGCTTCGACGACGGATCGCTGGCGTCGCCGGAGACCGACGGCGGTCGCGCCGTCGACGACTGCCCGCTCGTCGTGACCGTCTTCTGGGACAGCGGCGAGCGGTACCTCTCGACGGGACTGTTCGACTGACGGGACCCTCTCCCGGCCCGGATTCATCCGTTTTCCGACCGACCCTCGGTATTATTTCAACCGGTGAGGTACGTCCCCGGTACGATGATACGGTCCTCGAGACGACGGGTGCTTTCCGCGACGGCCGGGCTGGTGGGCCTGGGGGCGCTCGCGGGGTGTCTCGTGGGCGGTCGATCCGACGGCCCGGCGGACGAGGGGGAGAACGGACGAACGGACGGCGACGACGGACCCGGTGAGTCAGACGTCGCTTCGCTCGCGTTTCGCCGGTCGACGCCGGTCGAGCCGAACGCCGCGTTCCTCCTCGAGCGTGCGGAGGCGACCGAGTGGCTCGACGAGCGCGGCTATCCGGTCGACGATGGCTCCGCCGACGGCGACTCGACGGCAGAGAACGGGGACGCGAGTGCGAACGATACTGGAGACGGGGACGGGGACGGGGACGGGGATGGGGGCGGGGACGGGGAGGCGGACGCGGATCGCGTGGTCGCCTTCCTCGAGGAAACCGACTTCGAGGCGGCCGCGATCGTCGCGCTCGAGGCCGACGCGCCGACGCCGTGTCACGAACTCGCGCTCGAGGAGGCGACGTACGAGGACGGCTCGTTCGAAGCGGAGGCCGTCGTCACGGACGAAGATCACGGGGGAGACCCGTGCGCCGCCCAGACGGTCACGGTCGGACGTCTCGTCCGCGTCACGCTCGAGGATCCGTCCGAGGTCGCCCTGTCGGTGACGATCGTCGATTCCGGTGGCGGACAGCACACGTTCCAGAAGACGCTGGTCAGCGACGAAGGGAGCGCGAGTACGAGCACGAGTAGCAGCAGCAAGAGTAGCAGCACCAGTACCAGCACCAGTTCGGTCGATGCGTCGTCGGAGAGCGAAACGTCCGTCGAGAGCGACGCGAGCGTCTCGACGAGCGGATGACCCCCGTAGCGGGGAAGAACGTCGTTACCGGTACGCCGGTTCGTTCCCGGAGAGGTACGATCGCACGACGTCGGTGAACTCCGTCGGTCGTTCGCGGGGGACCCAGTGACCGCACTTCCTGAGCACGACCAGTTCGGCCTCCGGCATCAGCGTACTGGCCCGCTTCGACCACTCGACGGGCACGAGGGGGTCGTCGATTCCGTGAACGAGGAGCGTGGGGACCGACAGCGACGGGAGTTCGTCCGTGAAGTCCGTCCGCACGCGACCGCTGGGGGAGATCTCGTTGCGCTGGAACTCCTCGAACGCCCGTCCCGCGCCGGGTGCGCTCGCCCGCGAGCGGAAGTCCCGGACGAAGTCGTCCGCGATCGCCTCGGCGTCCGAGACGACGGCCCCGAGGGCGAGTCGGGCGGTTCCGTCGGAGGTGCTCATGGCCGCCCACCCGAGCGAGTTCGCGCCGGGGAGGTGCGCCGCGGTCTTCCAGAGCTTCCCTCGGGGGAGCCAGTCGCCCAGCCCGTAGCTGTCGACGAGGACGAGGCGGTCGACCCGATCGGGGTTTGCGAGCGAGAAGCCGATCGACACGCCGCCGCCCATCGAGATGCCGACGAGCGAGACGCGCTCGAGGCCGAGTTCGTCGAGGAAGGCCTCGAGCGTCTCGACGTAGCCGTCGATCGAGTGGTCGAAGCCGGTGCCGTCCTCGCTGTCGCCGTAGCCGGGCCAGTCGGGGGCGTACACCCGGTAGTCGTCCCCCAGCGCCTCGATCGCGTGGCGCCACGAGAGCGTCGAATCGTCGACGCCGCCGCCGTGGAGCAGGACGACGGGCGGACCCTCCGAACCCGCCCGGCGGTAGACGACCCTCGAGTCGCCGATGGTGACGATGCCGGTTCCGCCGACGCCGGGTGCGCGATCGGATCCGCTCTCGTCGCGTCCTCCGACGCCGGTACCGGCGCCGGGGTCGACGTCGGTGCCGGCGCCGTGCCCGTCGAATTCGATCTCGTCGGGGTCGATCATGGCGAGAATTCCCCTTCCGTGACGCGAACGACGAGCGTGTCGTCGACCTCCCGGAGGTCGTACTCCGGAAGCTCGCCGTCCGTCCGGCGGGCGTAGAGCGGCTCGACCAGCCGCTTTCGGCGAACCGCCGAGGAACCGGCGGTAGCGGGTGAGGGGGAGGCGTCCGAGTCGGCCTCGTCGTCGGGCCGAGCCGCCCCGTCGTCGCCAGCGGCGCCCGCATCGTCTGCGGACGCGACGTCCGAACCGTCCGCGGAGTCGGCGCTCGAGTCGTCCGCGGAGGCGGCGTTCGGTCCGCCCGGGAGTTCGTCGGGCCAGACCGCCTCGACGCCGTAGATCTTGCAGTACTCGACGGTCTCCTCGGGTTCGACGTCTCCGTTTCGCAGGGCTTCGGCGAGCGGGCGCGAGAGCCACTCCTCGTCGCTGACGCTCGGCTCCTGGACGATCGCCTCGTCGACGAACCGCGTGATGTACCACTGGAGATCGTTGAGGAACGAGACGGCGGCCCCGACGCTCACGGTGCGAACCGCCAGGGAGTTCTCGAACGGCCGCTCGAGGTCGTAGGTCGCCAGGGCCTCTCGAGAGGTCTCCCGGGAGAGCAGTTCGTACTGGAGGTTGCAGTCTGACTCGCCGAGCAGACAGACCCGGGTCACTGTGAGGGTGTGGGTGCGACGACGTAATGATCGTTTCGACACTCCACCGCATTCATCGAAGTAGAGACTGGCCACGTTCACGATCCTGGCCCTAACCTGCGATGGCCGACACATGGCTCTCGGCCTGCACCAGTGCGGACATCACGTCGAAACGGGTCGGTCGAAGACCGGTCGTCGCACGGCTCACAGTTCACCGATCGTCGAATCGAATCCCGCCTGCGGTCTCGAAAATACGGGCCGGACCGTTCAGGGCTCGACCAGTTCGGCGTTCGTCGCCGCCTCCTCGGCCCGCTCGAGCAGGTCGTCGGGCTCGATCTCGAGGAGGCGCTCGAGGCGGGCGTTCGTCTCCGCGCGGTCGGGCGCGACGCGATTGCAACCGGCGTCGATCGTCGAATCGGTGTAGGTGCCGATCTCCCGAGCCATCGCGACGATCTCCTGTTTGTCGCGGGTCAACAGCGGGCGGTGGATCGGGAGGTCGGTAGCGCGGCTGGTGACGGCGAGATTTCGCGCGGTCTGGCTCGACTTCTGGCCCACCGCCTCCCCCGTGACGATGCCGTAGGCGCCGGCGCGCTCGGCGATGACCTCCCCCGCCCGGTAGAAGAATCGTCGGAGCGAGAGCATCCGGCCCTCCTCCATCGTCTCGACGAGCAGGTCGACCGTGTCGCCGCCAGGGACGCGGTAGACGCGCATGTCGAAGTCCGTGGCGTACCGTGAGAGCGTCCGAACGGTCTCCATCGCCCGCGCCTCGTGGT
The DNA here is from genome assembly GCF_031852275.1 of Halovalidus salilacus. Classification (GTDB taxonomy): domain Archaea; phylum Halobacteriota; class Halobacteria; order Halobacteriales; family Natrialbaceae; genus Halovalidus; species Halovalidus salilacus. Next base: position 1,566,463 of record NZ_CP134700.1, read on the forward strand.
CGATGCCGCCGTAGTCGCCCAGATCGACGTAGACCGGGATCACCGGGCTGCCGCGCTTCATCGCCTCGTAGGCCGCCACCGGGGAGTCGATGCCGCCGCTGATCATCGCGACCATCGGCGCCTGGGAGCCGAGGGGGAGTCCGCCCGGCCCGTCGACGCGGTCGACGTAGACGTAGGCCTCCTCGTCGCGGACCTCGACGCCGAAGCTGAGATCGGGTTCGTCCAGGTCGACTTCGGGCTCGAACTCGTCCTCGACGGCCTCCCAGACGGCCGTCCCCCCTTCGGTGGCGATGTCGTGGCTGGTGAACGGGACGTTCTTGTTCGCCCGCCGGGCGTCGATCGCGAACGCGCCGCCGTCGTAGTGGACCTCGGCCGTTTCCGCGAGCGCCTCGAGGATCGCCTGCTTCTCCGGGGTCACGGAGAGCGCTGGGCTCGTCGAGACGACGCCGAACGCGTCGGCCGCGGTCTCGGCGGCCTCCTCGACGTGCGACTCGTCAGTGCGGACCAGCGGCCGATTCCACCCCTCCTCCACGCGCCCGGGAATCGATCGGTCCTCGAGCAGCGCCTCGAGGTTTTCACAGAGCGCGTTCACCATGCGCCGCTTGACGGTGTTGCTCTTCGTGTTGAGGTCCCCGTGGCGGACGAGAACGGTGTCGGCTCCCGGCGGGTGCATGGAGGTGGATAGCGGACGACGCGTATAAGGGGATTACGAGGCGCCGTTTCGGATCGAGGCGAGGAGGATTCCACCGCACTCAGACGGCCGTGTCCTCGACGGTCGGGCTGAGCGTTCCCGTGTGGCGATACACCCCCGCGAGGAGGACGACGCCCGCAAGCAGCGGAACGATGGCGCTGAGCGCGTACATCGCCTCGAACCCCGCCAGTTCGACGAACGGCAAGGAGACGAGCGGCCCGAGGCCGCCGCCGACGTCCCCGAAGACGTTGTTCGTCCCCATCGCCCGCCCCATCCGCTCCTCGAGCGTCAGGTCCGCGAGCAGGGCGGTCAGCGGCCCGCCGACGCCGCCCTGACCCGCGCCGATGAGCACGCACCCGGCGACGACGAACGAGAGCGACGGCGCGACCGCAAGCACCGCGAAGCCGGCGCACGTGGTCACGAGGAACGCCACGAGGACGGGAACCCGCGCCCCCACCGCGTCGCTCAGCGCGCCGCCGAGGATCGTGAAAATCGACCCCGAGAGGACGGTAACCGCCATGAGCAGTCCCGAGGCCCCCTGTTCGCCGAACTCGAGGGGGGCGTCCGCGAGCGCGAGGGAGACGGAAAGCGATTCGGCCTCGAGGTACAGCACGAGCGTCGAGAAGAGGACGCCGATGTAGGCGAAGTAGAGGCCGAAGTTGACGAGGCCGATCGTGAGGGCGGGTAGCGAGAGTTCGAGGTCCCACGGCGTGACGCCGCCCTCGCGTTCGTCGACGTGCGTCTCCGGGACGACGAAGAAGGCGATGACGCTCGCGAGGCCCGCGAAGCCGGCCGCGACGACGAACGCCGTCGCGTTGCTGTAGAGTTCGCTGACGACGCCGCCCATCACGAGTCCGGCGGGAAACCCGAACGTGATCCCCGCGCGCACGATTCCCATGCTCGTCCCCCTCGAGTCCGTCTCGCTCACGTCCGCGGTGATCGTGTAGGCCGTGGCGAAGACCATCGCGCTGCCGACGCCCCACGCGATCCGCGAGGCGACGAACCAGGCTTCGGGCGCGCTCGAGCCGATGGCGATCACGTAGCCGAACGTCGCCAGCCCCTCGATCGCGAGCCCCGCGACGAACGGCTTCCTGGTGCCGATGCGATCGATGAGCACGCCCGCCGGCGCGTTCGCGACGATGCGCGTCCAGCGGTTCGCCGAGAGGATGACGCCGACCATGAACCCCGAGATGCCGAGCACCTCGCCCAGGTTCGGGAGGATGGGAAACACCACGCCGCCGCCGAAACCCACGAAGGAGGTGCTGGCGACGACGGCGAACACGATCGGTCGTCCTCGGAGATCCGGTTTCGACCCCGAAGCGGCCGCTCCCGAGGTCCCACGGCCGTCAGCGTCGGTGGATGATGGCGAGTCTGGCACCGTCTCGTCACTCCGGCGGTTCGACCCGTCGATCGTAACCGTCGCTCGCCCTTCACTATTGGGAAGCACCGTCCGACGTGCCGGCTTCGGACGACCTCGAGTCGGCCGAAGCGGACGGGTGACCGCTCGAGTGACGGCCAGTCGCTGGGATCGGACCGTGTCGGCAGAGTCCAACGACTCGGGAGGCGGATCTGAAGGCGGATCGGTCCCGAAAAAGCGGACGATCTCAGAACGTCGTCAGTTCGCCCTCGATGACGCGTCGGGTGACTTCCGTGACGTTCGCCAGTTCCTCGTCCACGATCGCCTCGATGTCGGCCTCGACGTCCTCGAGCGCGACGCCCTCGTCGGTGACGACGTGCACGTCGGCGACGTGGGGCTGGTCGATCGGCCGGCCGATCTGGGAGAGCAGGCGCACGCGCAGGTCGCGGATGCCGTCGACCTCGGCGACGACCTGTTCGGCGATCTCCGTCGAGAGCAGGTTGTAGATCTTCCCGATGTGGTTGACGGGATTCTTGCCGCTCGTGGCCTCCATCGACATCGAGCGGTTGGGCGTGATGAGGCCGTTGGCGCGGTTGCCCCGCCCGACGGAGCCGTCGTCGCCCTGCTCGGCGGAGGTGCCGGTGACGGTGAGGTAGATCGACCCCTCCTCGTAGTCGTCGGCCGTGTTGACGTAGACGTTCACCTCGCGGTCGGTGTACTCGGCGGCCACCGCCTCGACGTACTCCCGAACGGAATCGACTGCCTCGACGTACTCGTCCATGTCCGCGACGTGCTCGTCGACCATCGCCGCGGCCACGGTGACGTCGATCTGGTCGTCCTCCCGCTTGCCCATGATCTTCACGTCCGGTCCGAGGTACGGGTTCTCCTCGGCGAACTCGCCGGTCAGCCGTCGCTCGGCGTTGAGGACGATCTCCTCGGTTTCCGAGAGGGGCGCGTGGCCGACGCCGAAACTCGTGTCGTTGGCCATCGGGACGCTCACCTCGTCCTCGCCGAAGACCTCCTGGAGGTCGCCGCTGCCCTCGCCGAGTTTCACGTCGACGACGACGTCCTCGCCGTACTCGAGTTGCGGGATCTCCGACTCGAGGTACTCGCGGGCGGCCTTGAGGGCGATCGTCTCCGCCGGGATGGTCTGGCCCTCGTAGTGTTTGGTCGCGCGGCCGACGATCAGCAGGTAGATGGGGTCGACGACCTCGCCGCCGCCGAAAGCCGGCGCGGCCTCGCCGGCGACGAGCTGGGTCTCGTCGGTGTTAAAGTGCAGGACCTTCCCGACGCGGTCGATGTACTCGCGGGCGAGGGCGCCCGCGACGGCTTCGGCGATCCCGTCGCAGATCGAGTCGGGGTGGCCGATCCCCTTTCGCTCGACGATCTCGACCTCCTGATCCTCTACCGCTCGACGGTCGATCGGTTCGACCCGGATGTTCCGCTCACTCATTACCCGTTCTTGCGCGACGGTGGTTCTATAACTTGCGGAAACCTCTCGCGCACATTATATGCTTCGTGATAATACACCGCTCGGTCCGAACCGCCCCGTCTCAATCACCGCCCTCGAGCAGGAGCCCGAGGTACGAGGTCCGGACCTGATCGGTGGGATCGAGTCCCAGGCGCTCGAGGAGGGTGAACGCGCCATCGCGCGCCGACTCGAGGTCCGCCTCCGTCTCCGCGTCCGTCTCGACCTCGACGTACTCGCCGACGCCGTCGACATCGTCGAGGGTGACGACGTATCCGTCGACGGAAAACCGCTCGCGTTCCTTGCGAACCGTGGCCGCGGCGTCGAACCCCAGGTTTGTCAGGATCGCATCCACGTCGCCGGCGCTCTCGACCCCCGTCTCGACCTCCTCGCGCGTTTTCGATCGGTCGTCCACCAGCGGTCCCTTGTAGGTGAGCTTCGTCTCGGCCGCGTCCGTTTCGGGCCTCGACTCCCGGCGGATCCGCAGCGCCTCGTCAGTCTCGGCGAACGCCCGATGCGGGGCGTCGTAGTAGGTGTCCTCCTGGATCACGACGCCCTCGCGATCGGCCCCGAGTTCTTCGAGGCGCTCGCGGACCGACTCGAGCGAAGCGGGGACTTTCACTTCGACCTCGTACATGCTCGAGGGATCCGCGCGGGGGCGTAAGTAACGGTCGTTCTCGGTTCAAAGCGTCGTACTTAAATGTGGACGGCGGGACGTACCACGTATGACCGAGGAACAGGAGGCCGACGTAGAGGAGCAGGCCGATGACGTCGAAGCGGACGCAGAGAATCAGGCTGACGCCGATGCCGACGCCGAGGCGGAAGCGGAGACCGAAGACGGAGCCGACGCCGAGGCGGAAGCGGAGACCGAAGACGGAGCCGACGCCGAGGAGGCCGACGGCCTCCAGGAGGGCGACTTCGTCGAAATCGAGTACACCGCTCGCACGGTCGAGGAGGGGACGCTCGTCGACACGACCGATCCCGAGGTCGCGGATGAGGAGGGCGTCGACGCCCAGGACCGCGAGTTCACCTCGCGAACGATCGTTCTCGGCGAGGGTCACATCTTCGAGGGCGTCGAGGAGGAACTGATCGGCGCCGAGGCCGGCGACGCCGGCACCGTCACCGTCCCCGCCGAGGAGGCGTTCGGCGAGTACGACCCGGACAACGTCGAGACCGTCAGCACCGAGAAGATCGACGAGGACGACCGCTACCCCGGCGCGCACGTCCACGTCGACGGCCGCCACGGCTACATCAACACCATCATCGGCGGCCGCGCCCGCGTCGACTTCAACCACCCGCTGGCCGGCGAGGACGTCGAGTACGACTACGAGATCGTGGACGTCGTCGAGGACCGCGAGCAGCAGGCCGCCGGCCTGTTCGAGATCTACCTCGACCAGACGCCCGAACTCTGGATCCAGACCGACGAGGTCGAGGAGGAGGTCCCCGTCGAACCCGACGAGGACGACGAAGACGAGGAGGCCGAGCCCGAGTTCGAGACCGAGGTCGTCGAGAAGGAGACGCTCTACCTCGAGGCCTCGCCCCAGCTGACGATGAACCAGCAGTGGATGTTCTCGAAGCAGCAGATCGGCCAGGACGTCATGGACAAGGTCGGCGTCGACCGCGTCATCGTCCAGGAGGTCATCGAGGGCATGGGCGCGATGGGTATGCCCGGCATGATGGGCGGCATGGGCGGCATGGGCGGCGGCGACGTCGACCTCGAGTCCGCGCTCGAGGACGCCGACGTCGACGCCGACGAGATCGTCGAGGAACTCGAGGCCGGCGACGACGAGTAATCGGCTCCTCGAGCCGCTCGCGGGGTACCGACTCGTCCGACGCAACGACGCGACCGCTTTTCGAAACCGCTCCCTTCGGGAGCGACAAGGCTCGACGTCCCAGCACGCTCCCTCGAGTGGGCTCCCCTTGGGGGCCTCGGATTCGGACCGGTGACCTTTTGCTCGCCCCGCGAGGTCGTTCACGCATGACCGACGACAGGGACGGATCGGAGCCGTCGGCCGACGACGGGGGAGAGCGGGAGCGACTCACCTACGCCGACACGGGCGTCGACGTCGAGGCGAGCGAGGACGCCACCGCGGCGCTGCTCGAGGCCTTCGGGAGCGGGCTCACCACCGAGTACGCGGGCCTGCTCGACATCGGCGACCGCTACCTGGCGCTGGCGACCGACGGCGTCGGCACCAAGTTGCTCGTCGCCGACGCGATATCGGACTTCTCGACTATCGGCATCGATTGCATCGCGATGAACGTCAACGACCTCGTCGCCGCGGGCGTCGAACCCGTCGCGTTCGTCGACTACCTCGCGATCGACGAACCCGACGACGATCTGACCAACGAGATCGGCGAGGGCCTCGCCGTGGGCCTCGAGGAGTCCGGGATGACCCTGCTCGGCGGCGAGACGGCCGTCATGCCCGAAGTGGTGTCGGGGTTCGACCTCGCCGGCACGTGCGCGGGCCTCGCGGGGAAAGACGAGATATTCGACGGCGAGGCCGAAGTCGGCGACGTCCTCGTGGGCTTCCCGTCGAACGGAATTCACTCGAACGGGCTGACGCTCGCGCGCGAGGCCGTCACCCGGAACCACGAGTACACCGACGCGTTCCCGCTGGACCCCGAGGTGACCATCGGCGAGGAACTGCTGCGACCCACGCGGATTTATACGGACCTCCTCGAGCCGATGCGCGATCACGGCGTCCGCGCGGCGGCCCACGTCACCGGCGGCGGCTTCACGAACTTGCTCCGGATGGGCGACCGGCGGTACGCGATCGACGACCCGCTTCCGGCCCATCCGATCTTCGAATTTATCCAGGAGGAGGGGAACGTCACCGACGAGGAGATGCACCGGACGTTCAACATGGGGGCCGGCTTCGTCGTCGCGCTCCCCGAGGGCCGGGCCGGGGACCTCGTCGCGGAGACCGACGGCAAAATCGTCGGTCGCGTCGAGGAGGGTAACTCGGTCGAGATTCGCGGCCTCTCGCTCTCCTGAGCGGGCGACGGGGAGCGAACCTCCAACGATCCGTTAGCGGTCCATCCACCAATCCGTCAGCGGTCCATCCACCGATCCGTCAGCGGTCCGCCTCGTCTTCGGGTTGCTCCAACTTTTCGGCCTTTCCGGTCACGGCTCGGATCGCGTCGTACTCCTCGTCGCTGTAAGCGACGAACCGGACGTCCTCGAGCGCCTCCGGGTCGTACGCTTCGATCTCCTCGCCGATGATCCGCGCGCCCTCCGCGAGGTCGAAGCCCGCCACGCCGCAGCCGAGCGCCGGGATCACGAGCGACCGACAGCGGCGGTCGTCGGCTTCTTCCAGGGCGTTTCGCGTCGCGTCGCGGATGCTCTCCTCGGTCGCCCGTCCGTCGCCGAAATGTGGCATCGCCGCGGCGTGGACGACGTAATCCGCGTCGAGGTCGTAGGCGTCGGTCACCGCGACCTCCCCGAGGTCGATCGGTCCCTTCGCCGTCGCCTCCTCGTTGAGTTGTTCGCCGCCGCGGCGCCTGAGCGCGCCCGCGACGCCGGAGCCCATCTCGAGGCTGGTGCCGGCGGCGTTGACCAGCGCGTCCGCTGACTGTTCGGCGATGTCTCCCTGGACGACATCGAACTCCATGTTCGAGGCTACGCGCTCGCCCCCGAAAGAATAACGCCTGCGACGATCTCTTGCTGCTCCGGTCCGCCGGAGGCGTCGCGTCCCTGACTACCCAGGGTTCGGACGATCGCTCCCTCGAGCGCGACGAATCGGTCGAAAGAGCAATCTGTATCCAGTCCAATCGATCGGGTAGACTGTACGAGGATCGTCCGTCCTCCGTTCGGACGATCGGGTTCGGAAGCGGTCTGTGGTAGGTGACATGAATCAACCGCGCGTCCTCTGTGTCAGCGGCGACCGGTCGACGAGAGCGTCGGTGACGCTCTCGTTGCTGGACGCCCCCGTCAACGTCGGCATCGCACAATCAACCGAGGAGGCCGTCGAACGGATCGAACGCGAACCGATCGACGCCGTCGTCGTGGACGCGAGCACCGTCGAGGACGTTCCGTGTCTCGTCGACGCGATCGAGTCTCGCGACTCCGACACCCCGACGTTCGTCCACTGGGGCGAAGAGGGCGACGACGTCGCCGTCCTTACCGAGGTGATCGCTCGAGCGAGTCGGTCGCACTCGTCCGATCGGCTCGCCGACGCGGTCACCGACCGCATCGACTTCGGGCCCGAACGGGTGCTCGACCGCCTCGTCGCGACCGTCCGCCAGCGGCTGGTCGACGCGACGACGACCCGGGGGGTCGAGCGTTCGATCCGCGAGGCGTTCGTCCTCGACGATCGGTTCGAGTTCGCCTGGCTCGGCGAGTACGATCGCGGCGAGCGCGAGGTCGTCCCGTGGTTGACCGACCCGTCCGCCGTCGACTGGCCGCTGGGTCGCACCTTCTCCATCGGGGACGGCAGCCAACCCCTGCTCGAGCGGACGATGCGAACCGAAGAAGTGCAGCAGATCCAGCACCTCGGCGGCAATCCGGACGCGGTTCCCCTCGGTCGGTTCGCCTTCGACAGGGGCGTCCAGGCCGTCGCGGTCGCCCCGCTCGCGTCCGAGGGGGAGCTGTACGGCGTGCTCGCCGTGTACGCGAACCGTGCGCTCTCTTCGACCGAGCGCGAGGCCATCCGGTCGGTCGCGAAGACGGCCTCGCACGTGCTCGAGACCGTGGCCGCTCGCGGCCGCCTCGAGCAACTCGAGCGGTCGGTCGCCCGGTACGAGCGGCTGGTCGAGACCGCCGGCGACGGGATGTACGTCGTCGACGAGCAGGGTCACTTCACGACGATCAACGACGCTCTGATCGAGATGACCGGCTACAGCCGCGAGGGGCTGCTCGGCGAGCACGTTTCCATCCTGCTCGACGACGAGGACGTCGCGTACGGCACCGAGACGATCCGAACGCTGCTCTCGGAGGGCAGGCGCACGGACACGATCGAGCTGACGCTCCTGACGAAAGACGGCCGCGAAATCCCGACCGAGGCGAAGATTTCGGTGCTCGTCCACGACGGCGCGTTCCACGGCTCCGTCGGGGTCGTCCGCGACATTACCGAGCGAAAGCGCCGCGAACGCACGCTTCGGGAGCAGAACGAGCGCCTCGACGCGTTCGCCCGGATCGTCAGCCACGACCTCCGTAATCCCCTCGGGGTCGCCCAGGGCTACCTCGACCTGCTGGAACAGACCGGCTCCCGGGAGCACATCGAGAACGTCCGCGACGGGCTGTCGCGGATGGAGGCCATCATCGCGGACGTGCTGGCGATCGCTCGCGACGGCGAGTGGGCCGTCGATCCGGAACCCGTCGACCTCGAGTCCGTCGTGGGCGACGCATGGGAGCACGTCGATACCAGCGAGGCGACGCTCGAGGTCACCGTCGACGAGGGCGTGACGGTCGAAGCGGACCGATCGCGGTTCCTCAGGCTCCTCGAGAACCTGTTCCGGAACGCCGTGGAACACGGTTCCACGAACCCTCGCTCGCAAGCTCACGAGGATGCCGTCGAACACGGCGGCGAGTCGGTGACCATCCGCATCGGCACGCTCAGGGGCAATTCGGGTCGCACCGGGTTCTACGTGGAGGACGACGGATCGGGGCTACCGGAGGAGATCCGCGACGAGGTGTTCGATCAGTCCGTATCGATGTCGTCGGAGGGACTGGGTATCGGTCTGTGGATCGTTCGCGAGGTGGCGACCGGCCACGGCTGGTCGGTCACGGCTACCGAGAGCGAGGAAGGGGGAGCGCGCTTCGAGTTCGACGTGACCGCGACGACGGCGGTCGTCGAACCGGACGCCGCCGCGAACGACGATTGACGAGGCCGCGAATCGAACGGCTCGGAAAACCGATCAGTTCTCCGTCTGGAGGTTCTGGAACGCGCCGACGAAGTCGTCGTGGGAGGAGAGATCGGAGACGCGGTCGTCGACCCGTCGCTCGAGTACGTCGACGCGTTCACAGAGGTCGACGTACTCCTCGTTCGTCGCCAGTTCCCGGTCGGCCTTCTCGGCCTCGAGCAGGGCCTTCTTCGAGACGAGCGAGTAGTACTCCTGGATCTCCGATTCGTACTCCGAGCGGGCCATGACGGAGTCGACCATGCTGATGAGTTCGTCCTTCGAGACCGGTTTGACGAGGTAGTCGTCGAAGCCCATCTCGATGATGTCGAAGTCGGGGTCGACGGCGGTCACCATCACGACCCGAGAGTCGTAGCCCGCGTCCCTGAGCCGCTCGAGCACTTCGTCGCCGGAGAGTCCGGGCATCCGTCGGTCGAGGAGGACGACTTCGACGGTTTCGCTCATCTCGTCGAGCGCCGCTTCGCCGTCGTACGCCGCGGTCACGGACCACTCCGTTCCGAGCCACGCGGCGAACAGGTCCGCGAGTCGACCCTCGTCGTCGACGACGAGTATCTCCGGCCCGTCACTCATTCGGAACCCCCTCCTGTCCGTTCATCGGTTAGCGCCACGGGTGACACCATGGTACCTATGGGTGATAAATCTCGCGACCAATTGTCAACATCTCGGGCATACCCGGCCATACAACTAACGCGTGTGCACGTGAAGAAATGGAGAACACTCCGGGTCGGCGATCGACGTTCCGGCCCGTCGATACCTCGCGCGTGGGACACCTCGCGCGTAGAATCGACGGGCGCGATCCGCCTCGCGTTCCTGGGCCGGTTACTTCCCCTCGAATTCGGGCTCCTGGTCGCCCATGAACGCCGTGATGCCCTCCATCAGGTCGTCGGTCGCCATCAGTTGCCCGAACGCTGCGGACTCGTACTCGAGGCCGGCGTCGGTGTCGTGGCGGCCGGCGAGCATCGCCCGCTTGACGAACTTCGTGGCGATCGGCGGGCCGGCGGCCAGGTCTGCGGCGAGTTCGAACGCGCGCTCGTCGAGTTCGTCGTTCGGGACGACCTCGCTGACGAAGCCGTAGTCGGCCATCGCCTCGGCGTCGTATCGATCGGCGGTGAGGATGATCTCCTTCGCTCGTCCCTCGCCGATCACGTTGGCGAGGCGCTGGGTGCCGCCCCAGCCGGGGAGCAGCCCGAGGTTGAGTTCGGGCTGGCCGAACTCCGAGCGCTCGCTCGCGACGCGGACGTCGGCGCAGGTCGCCAGTTCCATCCCGCCGCCGAGCGCGTAGCCGTCGATGCCGGCCACGACGGGGAGGTCGCAGGACTCGAGTTTGCCGAACGTCGACTGGCCGAGCTTCGAGAGTTCGACGGCCTCGAGCGGATCGGCGCCGCTGCCGGCCATGCTCTGGACGTCTGCGCCGGCGGAGAAGGCGCGGTCGCCCTCGCCGGTGAGGAGGATCGCGCGCACGTCGGCGTCCGCCTCGAGGCGGTCGATCGCCTCCGAGAGTTCCTCGAGCACCTGGTCGCTGATGGTGTTCATCCGGTGGGGGCGGTCGATGACGATCTCGCCGACCATCTCGCCGGGGTGCTCGACGCGGATCGCGTCGAAATCGGCCGTCTCAGCACCGTCGCCGCCTGCAGCCTCGTAGAAGCCGCCCGCCTCGGAACGTTCGCGGAGGTAGTCGGCGGGCTCGTATCGCTCGTGCCGGGTCTCCTCGTACGCCTCCTCGAGCGTCTCGAGGGCTTCCTCGATTCCGTACTCGTCGACGACCGTGACCGGGCCGTCGGGGAAGCCCGCGCCGAGCTGGGTCGCCTCGTCGATCGATTCGGGCGGCGCGACGTCGTCGCCGATCAGCTTGGCGACCTCGTTGGCCATCGAAGCCACCAGCCGGGCCTCGACGAGGTCGGACTGCTGGTCGCTCGGGATCTGAGCGCCCTCGCCGTCCTCGTAGTCGTAGAATCCCTTGCCGGTCTTCTTCCCCAGCTCCTCGTTCTCGACTTTCTCCTCGAGCAGCGGACAGGGTTCGTAGGCGTCGCCGAGCACCTCGTGCATGTACTCGAGGACGTGGTAACTGACGTCGTTGCCGACCTGGTCGCCGAGTTCGAAACTCCCCATCGGCAGGCCCATGGCGTACTTCGTCGTCGAGTCGACTTCCTCGATGGTGGCCTCGCCTTCGTGGACGAGCCAGCAGGCCTCGTTCATCAGGGGAACGAGGACGCGGTTCACGATGAAGCCGGGGGAGTCTTTGTGCACGCGCACGGGCGACTTGCCCATGTCCTCGGCGAGGGCCTCGGTGACGTCGAGAACGCCTTCGTCCGTGTGCGCCCCGGAGATGACTTCGACCAGTTGCATCCGCACCGGCGGGTTGAAAAAGTGCATCCCGCAGAAGCGCTCGGGTCGCTCGGTGACCTCCGAGAGCTCGGTGATCGAGAGGCTCGAGGTGTTGGTCGCGAAGATCGCGTCGTCGGGGGCGACAGACTCGAGTTCCTCGTAGACGTCCTTTTTGATCTCCATCTGCTCGGGCACCGCCTCGATGACGAAGTCGGCGTCGGCGACGGCCTCCTCCATGTCGACCAGCGGCGTGATCCGGTCGAGCGTCTCCTCGACGTCGTCCGCCGCGATCCGGTCGTTCTCGGCGAGCTTGTTCAGCGACCACTCGATCTGGTCGTACCCGTTCTCGACGAACTCGTCTTTGATGTCGCGCATCCGCACGTCGTACCCGGCCATCGCCGCGACTTCGGCGATGCCGTGGCCCATGTTCCCCGCTCCAAGAACCGTGATGGTGTTGATATCTTCTAGCTCCATGTTCCAGTAGACTATCGACATGGTTTTCAACGTTTCCCCATTTAGGATATAAACTGTAGTTGCGTTTACTCCGGGTTACAAAGTTCTTTATCGATGAGGTAAGAATGTGGTACTATGGAATTCGGGCTCACCGAAGAACAGCAACAGATTCGCGAGGAGGTCCGCCGATTCGCCGAAAACGAGATCGTTCCGGAAGCCGAAAAGTACGACGAGGAGGAGACGTTCCCCCACGAGATCGTCGACGAGGCAGCCGAGATGGGGCTGGTCGGGGCCTCGATCCCGGTCGAGTACGGCGGCGCGGGCTACTCCACGCTCGAGTCGGTGCTCATCGCCGAGGAACTGTTCTCGTACGACCCGGGCATCGCGCTCTCGATCATGGCCTGTTCGTTCGGGACCGAGGCGATCCGGGAGTTCGGCACCGAGGAGCAAAAGGAGCGCTTCTTGGAACCCGTCGCGCTTGGCGAGAAGATCTCCGGGGCGGCCATCTCCGAGCCGGACACCGGTTCGGACGTCTCCTCGGTCTCGACCCGGGCGGAAAAGGACGGCGACGAGTGGGTGATCAACGGCAACAAGATGTGGATCACCAACGGCAGCGTCGGCGACTTCTTCGTCGTCCTCTGTAAGACGAACCCCGACGCCGAAGGCCGGTACAACGGCTTCAGCCAGATCGTCGTCGAGTCCGACCGCGACGGCTTCAAAGCCGACAAGATCACGGGCAAGATGGGTATCCGCGCCTCGGACACGGCCGAACTCATCTTCGACGACGTCCGCGTCCCCGAGGACAACCTCATCGGGACGAAGGACGCGGCGTTCATGCAGCAGATGCAGTTCTTCGACGCCACCCGCGTCGGCGTCGCCGCCCAGGGCGTCGGCATCGCGAAGGGGGCCACCCGCGAGGCGCTCGCGTACGCCCAGGACCGCGAGCAGTTCGGCAAGCCCATCGCGGAGTTCCAGGCGATCCAGCACAAGCTCGCCGACATGGCCACCCGAACGGAGGCCGCGCGCAACCTGACGTACAAGGCCGCCTGGCACGTCGACCAGGGCGACAACATCACCAAGCTCGCCTCGATGGCCAAGGAGTACACCTCCCGCGTCGCAGTCGACGTCGCCAACGAGGCCGTCCAGATCCACGGCGGGTCGGGCTTCGTCAACGACTTCCCCGTCGAGCGGTTCTACCGCGACTCGAAGATCACCCAGATCTACGAGGGGACGACGGAGATCCAGAAGAACATCATCGCGCGCGAACTGCTCAAGTAACGGGCCGTTCCCACCGCGAGTGGTCGATCGCGATCGGGCGTTCGCGTCCGGACGCGGTCGGGGGTGCCGATCGGACTCGAGCGCGCGATCCGTCGCCGGGTCCCGTTTTTTCTCGTTCGACGACGACGGAGAGCGGCGGGAAGACGCCGGTGGGCGACGGCATTCGCGGTCGGCCGCCAACCGACGGCGGCGGACCGCGCTCGACGCGACCGACCGAGAACCCTTTTTCGCGGGCGGCCCTCTGTGAGGACATGAGAGAATTCGTTTTCGCCCTCGAGTACGACCCGGGGACGAACCCCGTCGCCGACGTGCTCGCCGCGCACCCGGACGCCTCGATCCGGTCGCTGTCGTGTCACGTCACGGCGAACAGCCTCTGGCGGGTCGACCACGCCACGGGGTCGCCCGAGGCGCTCGAGGAACTCGAGGCGGCCTACCGCGACGCGACGTACTTCGCCGACTGCCTCGTCAAGGACGACTGCGGGGCCTCCTGCGAGGTGCAGGTGCTCGACCGCTCGCGCGACACGCTCGTCGTCTACACCTACTGGGCCCGCACGGACGTCTGCACGTCGGTCCCGCACGTGGCCCTCGAATACCTCGGCGAGGGACTGCTGTTCGAGACCTACCGCGAGGGGCGGCGGTACCGCTGGCGGATCGTCCTCGGGAACGACGCGCCGATCCACGCCTTCTTCGACGCCCTCGGCGATGAGGTCGGCGAGTGTACGGGGATCGAGGTGCTCCGACTAACGGACCTCGATCCGGAGCGCGACGCGAGCGCCGGCGACGACGGCGAGGAGGCCCTCCCCGACGAACAGCGCGAGGCGCTACGCGCGGCCGTCGAGGCCGGCTACTACGAGACGCCCCGTGAGGTGGAACTGTCGGACCTCGCCGAGGACCTCGGCGTTCCGCGCTCGACGCTCTCCTACCGACTGCGCCGGGCCGAGGCGGCGCTCGTGACGGCGTTCGTCGACGCGGACGACCTGCTCGAGGTTCCCACGTCGTCGCTCTGACGGTGCGTTTTCGGTGACCGCCGGGGAAAAGGCGGGTTGGGCCGCCGGACTGCCGTCGATCGTCCCCGCCGGACGCTCGAAATCGTGGGACCGCCGATGTGGACGGCTTCGAGGCGAGAACCACCGCTTTCCTCGCCGCCGATCTGTTCCGGATCGGGTAGCTACCCGACCGCCGGCGCGTGCGGGAGTGTGGCACGACGGAACCGGTTCGAATTCGACCACGTTTCGCTTCGAAAGTAAAGTGGTATTACGCACGAGGGCGTCGCGGTCGCTTCTCTAGCGGACGGTGGCGTCGGGATCCGACCGTGACCCGCGGTGACGACGCCGACGAGACACCGTCTCGAGAGAGTGGTTCGGTAACCCGCACTTCATTTCGAGCGAATCGACGGCTGATAACCATGAGATTTTTTATACGAAAATAGGCCCCGGGTTACGAAGAACGTCTCGTCCCAACCCAGAACCGAATGGTTTCACAAGTCCCCCTTCAGCAAGTGTCGATCCCGAGTTACCTCGAGCAGGTCGTCGCCGATTTCGTCGCGTTCGTCCCGCGGCTCATCGGCGCGCTGCTCATCCTCCTGGTCGGCTGGATCGTCGGCCGCGTACTCGCCGGCGTCGTCCGGAAGCTCGCCGACGGCGTCGAACTGGATCGGATGGTGCTCGAGACGCCGCTCGGACGGATCCTCGGCGGGACGGAACAGGCGGTATCGGGCGCGTTCGGATCGCTGGCGAAGTGGTTCGTCTACGCGATCGCGATCCTCGCCGCGGCGAACACCCTCGCGATCCCCCAGCTATCGGCCTGGATCGCGCAGGCGGTCTCGTACCTGCCCGCGTTCATCGCCGGGCTTGCGGTGATCGTCCTCGGATTCGTCGTCGCCGACTTCATCGGCGACGCCATCGAGCGCACGCGGGCGGCGACCCACTCCGCGTACACCGGGTGGTTCGCCAACGGCGCTCGAGTCTTCCTGTACTTCACCGCCATCGTCGTCGGCCTCGACACGATGCAGATCGACGTCGGCATCCTCTACGTGTTCGCCCGAGCGCTCGCGTGGGGCATCGCGGCCGCCGTCGCCATCGGCGTCGGCGTCGCCGTCGGCTGGGGCGGGAAGGACTACGTCTCGAACAACATCGGAAACTGGATGTCCCGTACGAGTTCCGTGGCGCCCTCCGAGCAGCGGGGTGGCCCCGAACGCGGCGGCGGACCGAGTCCGGGAGACGACGACTGAGTTCGACGGCGACTCGAGTCAGCGATCGGTCGGGCCGGCGGGCACCGTGTCCACCGGCTCGGCCGCGGCGCGCGGAAAGAGCGGTTTCACCGGAACGGCGACGTACGAACGACACGGAAGTCGTTCGCCCGTTCCCCACTTTTTGACCACGGCGAGCGCGTAGGTTCCCTCGTAGAGCGCCTCGACGTCCTCGAGACACGCTTCGAAGGTCGACTCGTCGAACGATTCCGCCGGGACGGCGTCGGCCGTGACGACGAGGCCGTCGGCCGTTCCGTAGACGTCGACGCGTCCGTCGCACGCCCGGGTGATCTCGTCGACGATCGGCGAAACCGCACCGAGGAGGGATCGGTCCGGGAACTCGGTCGGCAGGCGGACGTAGAGCCGATACGATCGCGGCCGTCGCCTGTCGTACCGCCCCCAGAGGCGTTCGAGTACCCTCACGGAGCCACCGTGACCGTTGCCGGCCGTCCTCGAGCGCCGCCGATTCCGTCCGGTGACACCGTTCGGTTTTCGTGCGTACTGTTCACCGAGGGGGCGTTCGGCCACGTCCACATCATCGGTCTTCTCCCGTCCCTCTCACCCGCGGTAATACGTACTTTGTGGGATCGGGCGGAGCGTCAACCGGGTATTATCGATTCGACCTCGACGAAGGGACTGTTCGCCGCCGCGATCTCAGCGCCGAGTGCCACCGCTCGGTTCGACGGGAGAGACGCGTTGTCACCGCGTGCCAAAGTGCAGCACAGCCAACAACTATTTATCCGATCGTGTTCACGTCCAACCAACGCGGTGCACGACGTGATTCCGACTACCACCCGATCGGAACGGAACCTGCTCGCGGTCTCGTTCGCCCTTTTCGGCCTGGCAGGCGTGACTACCACCGCCGTCGACTCCCTGGGTCCGACGCTCGGAGCCACGGCCAGCGCCGTTGCGGGCGTCTACTGCGTCGCGCGCTACGCCGAGACCGTCTCCCGGCGGTCGCACGCCCGCCTCTCGCTCGGCCTCTGGATCGCGTTCCTCGTCGCGTCCATCGGCCACGCGGTCGGCCTGCGGACGGTCGCGTCGGCGACACCCGGTCCGGACGATCCGGTCGTCGTCGCGCTGACCGCGCTCACCTGGATGACGCTGCTCTCCGCCTGCGCCGCGACGGCGTTCCTGGCCTTCCGCGAGTACTCCTCGCCCGCGGTCGAAGAGGCGGCCGAGGAACGCGTCCTCGACGGGAAGTACGAGTACTGACCTCCGACCCGTCGACGATTCGTAGACCGACGTGCGAGGAGCGGTGGCGCCGTCCGCCGGCCGAGTCGATCGTCGCTCACTCCGTCCGGTAGCTGACCGCGATCCCCTCGCCGAGCGGCAGCACGATCGTCTCGAACGACGGATCGCCCGTCACCCGCTCGAGGTAATCGGCGATTCCCCGGGTGTGTTCGTTGACCTCGCCCGGGTCACGACCTTCGGCGATCGCCAGCAGCTTTTCGAACTCGATCGGTCCGGCGGTGATCGCGTTGTCGGCGACGACGACGCCCCCGACCGACACCTTCGGGCGGACCGTCTCGAACGCCTCCTCGTAGCGGTGCTTCTGGTGGTCGATCAGGACCGCGTCGAACGGCCCGTCGTAGCGGTCGACCGCCTCGAGAGCGTCGCCGAGTTCGTAGCGCGCGACGTCGTCGTAGCCGCCTTCGGCCATGTACTCGCGGGCCAACTCGAGTTCGTCCTCGTCGACCTCAGTGAGGACGAGTTCGCCGTCCTCGGGGAGGGCCTCGGCGAACCAGTAGGCGGAGTAGCCGTAGCCCGAACCGAACTCGAAGATCCGCCGCGCGTCGGTCAGCCGGGCGGTCATCCGGAGGAACGCCCCCACCTCGGGGCCGACGTGGGGGAAACCCTCCGCGGCGGCGCGCTCGTCCATCTCGATCAGCGTCTCGTCGGGATCCGGGCCGATCGCCCGAACGAAGCGGGCGATCTCGTCGGAGATGACGTCGACCATACGCGCCCATTCGTCGACGAGCACAAAGAGTTCCGGGAGGGTGTCGTATATGGATTCGGACGACGATGCGGGCCGTATGACCGATCCAAGCGATCTCACCGCGGAGACGGTCGACCGCGTCGCCGCCGGATTCGGACTGTCCCCCTCGGACGAGGAGCGACGCGACTCCCTCGAGACCGCGCGCTCGATCCTCGCGATGGCCGACGCCTTCGACGTCGAGCCCCCGGCGTCGACCGAACCCGCGGACGTTCGCGAGGGCGACGACCCGTACAACGCGTTTCGACTGCGATTCGATCTCGCGTCCGACGATCCGGCGGGAGACGCACCGCCTCTCGAGGGACTCTCCGTCGCCGTCAAGGAGAATATCGCGGTCGCGGGCGTCGAGAGCACGTGCGGCTCGAACGGGTTCAGCTACCGTCCGCGGTCGCACGCGACGGTCGTCGCCCGCCTCCTCTCCGCGGGAGCGGACGTCGTCGGGACGACGAACATGGACGAGTTCGCCTACTTCACGACGGGCGAGACGTGCGGCCACGGCCGGATCGAGAACCCCGTCGCCGAGGGGCGCGTTCCGGGCGGCTCCTCGAGCGGGAGCGCCGCCGCGGTCGGCGGGGGACTGGTCGACGCCGCACTCGGGACCGACACCGCGGGATCGATCCGGATTCCGGCCTCGTTCTGCGGCGTCGTCGGGCTCAAACCGACCCACCGGACGGTCTCGCGGTTCGGCGTGGTCGACCTCTCGCCGTCGCTCGACCACGTCGGGCCGCTGGCCCGGGACGTCGAGACGGTCGCGCGGATCACCGAGGTGATCGCCGGTTCGGATCCGCTGGATCCGTCGACGCGGGCCGTGCCCTCACCGGACGATCTCGTCGACGCGGCGGACGACGGCGTCGGCGGACTGTCACTCGGCGTCGTCGAGGAGGCGATGGCCACGGCGTCCGACGACGTCGCGGACGCGATCGAGGAGTCGATCGATCTCCTCGAAGCGGCCGGCGCGACTGTCGAGCGGCTCTCGCTCGAGGGGTTCGACCTCGCGCCGGCGGCGAACGGGACGATCGTCGGCGCGGAGTTCGCGTCCGTGCTGGCCGGGAACGCCGTCGAGACGGGGACGGGAACGACGCCGGCGCTCGCGGACGCGTTCGCCGCGCTGAAGGAGTCGGACGGGGAGGCGGTGGGCGAGCACGTCAGGGAGCAGGCCGTCGCGAACCGCGTCGCCGCCGAGGCCCGCGCCGGAAAACACTACCTCGCGGCGTTGGACTTCAGACGTCGGTTCACCGAACGAGTCCGTCGCCAGTTCCGACCCGGCTCGGAGGACGGTCGAGGACTCGATGTGCTGGTAACGCCCACGACGCCGATTCCGGCGCCCGAGTTCGGCGCCGTGACGGGGATGGACGGCCTGCTCCGGACGCTCGCGAACACCGCGCCGTTCAACCTCGCGGGGACGCCCGCGGTCTCGGTCCCGTGCGGCGAGACCGGCGACGGACTGCCGGTCGGCCTCCAGGTCGTCGCGGACTGGCACGAGGAGGCGACCGCGCTGCGGGTCGCTCGAGCGGTCGAAATCTCGAGGTAGCGTCGGTCGGTGGAATTCCCCCCACCGTCCGACGTCGTCCTCGCGGATCCCTCGATGGTCATCGCCGACTCGGGAGGACATTCTTTTTGGCCGTTCGACTCATCAGCTCACGATACATGTCCGTCGATCACCCACTCGTCGATTCCATCGACAACCTGGTGTACGAACCCGTACAGGTCCACGAGCACGGGATCGACCTGACCGTGGGCGCGATCTACGAGGTCGCCGGCCCCGGTCGGCTCGACTTCGGCGGCGACGAACTCGAGGACGCC
Organism: Halovalidus salilacus; assembly: GCF_031852275.1. Taxonomy (GTDB): domain Archaea; phylum Halobacteriota; class Halobacteria; order Halobacteriales; family Natrialbaceae; genus Halovalidus; species Halovalidus salilacus. The sequence continues at coordinate 1,585,941 of NZ_CP134700.1, forward strand.
GACCTCGAGCCGGTGCCGACCGAACAGCGAAACCCCGACGACGAGTTCGGCTGGTGGGACCTCGAGGGGGGCCAGTACGTGATCCAGCACAACGAGTTCCTCACCGATCTCGACGAGCCGGCGTGGCTCCAGCCGCGCAACGAACTGCTCGCCCGTGGGGGCTCCCACCCGTCGATGTTGGTAGCATCGCACCTGCCGCTGATCCCGCTGACGGTCGCTGAGGGCGGCATCCGAATCAAAGAAAACGCGCGCGTATCGACGCTCGTTCCGGCCGACGGCGTGGTGCGTCGACCCGAGTGAGCGAATCGAGGAACGTCGCGCTCTCTTGCTCCAGCGTTTCGCGTTTTCGCGCTTCGGTTCGACGGCCTCGCGACGGCGTCCGCGACGTCGCCGGAGGTAAAAACGAAAATCGATCGTCGGCCGCTCAGCGACCCTCGAACTCGGGATCGCGATCCTCGAGGAAGGCCCTGACGCCCTCCTCGTGGTCGGCCGTGTCGAAGACGATGCCCTGGGCGACCGCCTCGTCGGTCAGCGCCCGCTCGAGGGACTTCTCGAGGCCCTCGCCGACCAGCCGGTTGGCGTGGCGCAGGGCGATCGGCGGGCCGGAGACGACCGACTCGACGAACTCGCCGACGCGGTCGTCGAACTCGCTGTCGGCGTAGACGTGGTTGACGAGGCCGATTTCGGCCGCGCGGTCGGCGCCGAAGATGTCGCCGGTGAGCACGAGCTCCTTGGCGACGTTCTCGCCGACGATGCGGGGGAGCAGGTAGGACGTCCCGGCGTCGACGCTCAGTCCGACCTGGCGGAAGACGAAGCCGAAGACCGAGGATTCGCTCGCCAGCTGGACGTCGCAGGCGATCGCCAGGTTCGCGCCCGCGCCGACGGCCGGGCCGTCGACGGCCGCGATCGTCGGGATCGGGAAGTTCACGAGGCGGGCGATCAGTTCGTTCGTCGAGCGCTCGAGCCGACGCACCCGCTCGTCGGCGGGGACGTCGTTCTCGATCCCCTCTTTCATCCGCTCGATGTCGCCGCCAGCTGAGAACGCGCCGCCGGCTCCCTCGAGGACGACGCAGCGGGCGTCACTCCCCTCGATCTCGTCGAACGCCTCGCCGATCCCGGCGCTGAGTTCGGCCGAGAAGGCGTTGCGCCGCTCGGGCTGGTTCATCGTGATCGTCGCCGCGCCGCCCTCGTCGACGTCGAGCAGGACCGCGTCGCCGAGCGCCATTATTCGGCCTCCGGCTCCGCCTCTTCTTCTTGTTCGCGGAGCTTGAACTTCTGGACCTTACCGGTCGTCGTGCGCGGGAGTTCCTCGACGAACTCGACCTCGCGCGGGTGTTTGTACTCGGCGAGGTTGGTCAGGCAGTACTCCTTGATCTCCTCCTCGGTGACGTCCGCGTCGGGCGTCCGGACGATGAACGCCTTGACGGTTTCGCCCCGGCGCTCGTCCGGAATTCCCGCCACCGCGGCGTCGGCGACGTCGGGGTGCTCGAAGAGCAACTCCTCGACCTCGCGCGGGTAGACGTTGTAGCCGCCGGTGACGATCATGTGCTTCTCGCGGTCGACCACGTAGAAGTAGCCGTCCGCATCGCTGTAGCCGACGTCTCCCGTGTGGAACCACGTTTTTCCGTCCTCCTCGGTGAACGCCTCCTCGTTGGCCTCGGGGAGGCCGTAGTAGCCTTTCATCACGTTCGGCCCGGAGACGACGATCTCGCCCGTGATCTCGTGGAGGTCGGCCTCGTCCTCGTCGACCGGTCCCTCCTCGATCGGGTCGACCTCCTCGAACGCCTCGTCGACGACCTTCGACTCGACGCCGGGGACGGTCTTCCCGATGCTGCCGACGCGTCGGCCCGAGATCGGGCTGTTGAAGTGAGTGACCGGACTGGTCTCGGTCAGCCCGTACCCCTCGTAGATCTTCGGCTCGTACAGCTCCTCGAACTGACGCAGGACCTCGACCGGGATGCCGGCGCCGCCGACGCCGCACATCCGCAGCGAGGAGAGGTCGAACTCCTCGGCGTTGGGCTGGTTGATGATGTCGTTGTACATCGCGGGCACGCCGTGCATCAGCGTCAGCCCCTCCTCCTCGATGAGCGAGACGGCCTCCTGTGCGTCCCAGGAGGCCATCGGGTAGTACGTGCCGCCGTTGAACAGGGTCACGTTCATCACGACGGTCATCCCGTAGATGTGGAACAGCGGGAGGACGCCGAGCTGCTTGTCGTCGGGACGGATCCCGTCGGGGATGAGCTGAGCCGCCGAGTCGGCGTTCGACGCGAGGTTCTCGTGGGTCAACTGCACCCCCTTCGGTTTCCCGGTGGTCCCGCTCGTGTAGGGCTGGACCGCGACGTCGTCGTCGGCTCGCTCGACCACCTCGGGCGCGCCGTCGGCCAGGAACGCTTCGAACGGCGTCGCCCCCTCGGCGTCGCCGCCGACGCTGACGACGTGCTCGACGTCCGTCTCGTCCTGTACCTCGACGACGAACGGGACGAGGTCCGCCAGCGCCACGACGACTTTGGCCCCGCTATCGGCCAGCAGGTGACCGATTTCGCGCGTCTTGTACTGGGGGTTCATCGGCACGACGGCACCCCCCGCCCGGAGCGTTCCGTGGAAAGCGATCAGGAACGGCGGAACGTTCGGCAGGTAGATCGCCACTCGGTCGTCTTCGCCGACCCCCCGATCCCGGAGCGCGGCCGCGAACGCCCCCGCCTGAGCCCAGAACTCATCGTACGTCGTCTCCGCTCCCTCGTATTTGATCGCCGCGTTGTCGCCGTACTCCTCGACGGCGGCTTCGACGTGAGTGACAAGATTTGCCATGCTCATCGGAATACGTTCCCGTGTACCATAAAAAGAGTTACTCATGTCTCGAGAAACGGACGCCTCGAGCGCCACTCGAGCCGCCGAATGATGGGGGTTCCGCGTCATTTCCGACGATCTGGGAATGGTGGCTATTTATGGCCGTGTTCCCTACCTCCGGTCGATCGATGTACCAGAACGTCCTTATTCCGACGGACGGGAGCGACGAGACGCGACGCGCGATCGCACACGGGCTCGCGATCGCCGATCGGTTCGACGCGACGGTTCACGCGCTGTCGGTCGTCCCCGAGGGACCGTACGGACCGCTCGACGACGAGGGGGCGTCCGAGGTCGCGCGACGCGCGGTCGAAATAATCGAGATCGACGCCGACCGTGAGGGCGTCGACGTCACGACCGCCGTCGAACGCGGCGTTCCGCACGAGGAGATCCTCTCGTACGCGGACGAGGAGGACGTCGACATGATCGTCATGGGAACGAAGGGGCGCACCGGCGTCGACCGCGTCCTCGTCGGCAGCGTCGCCGAGCGCGTCGTCCGCCTCTCCCCGGTGCCGGTCGTCACCGTCAGACTCGAGGAGGACGTCGAACTCACCGACCCCGAGGAGGCCGAGCGGATCGCGCGCCGGGCGCTCGAGGACGACGACTACGACGACGTGACCGTCCTCGAGGAGCCCCACCGGACCAGCGGGTCCTGGATCGTACCAGCCGAAACGGACGAAGGATTGGTCCACGTCCACGTCGACGCGGTGACGGGCGAGACGCGGATCGCCCGCCGTCGGTCCTGAACCGGTACCGGATTCGTCGGCTCGAATCGTTGTCCTCCGGTTCGCTCGAAGCCACCCGGATTATTGCACTCGGTCGCACCGTGTGAGCGACGGCTGCGGCTCCCGGACGCTGATTCTAAAAAACGGATCGTTCGGTCGTCGAAGCTTCGGACGCGGAGGATGCGGAAGGACCGTTCCGCTTACGCGGCCTGAGCCTCCTCGGTCAGCAGTCGGCGCAGCACGAGGTGGAGGACGCCGCCGTTCTCGACGTACTCGACCGCCATCGGCGTGTCGACCTGGGCGGTGACGTCGAACTCGACGGTTTCGCCGTCCTCGTCTCGCGGCTCCGCCGCTCGACCGTCCGCGGAACGTGGTTCCGCGCGCTTCTCGGCGGTGACGGTCAACTCGGCGTTGGGTTCGAGGCCGTCCTCGAGCCCTTCGATGGTGAAGACCTCGTCGCCCTCGAGGCCGAGTTCCTCCCAGCCCTCGCCGTCTTCGAACTGCAGGGGTAGGACGCCCATGCCGATGAGGTTGTCGCGGTAGATGCGCTCGTAGCTCTTGCCGATGGTCGCGCGAATGCCGAGCAGGTCGGTCCCCTTCGCGGCCCAGTCGCGGCTCGAACCGGTGCCCAGTTCTTCGCCGGCCATGACGATCAGGGGCGTGTCCTCGTCGCGGTAGCGCTCGGAGGCCTCGAACACCGTGGTTTCCTCGTCGGTCGGGTGGTGGATCGTGTACCCGCCCTCCTTGCCGTCGAGCATCTCGTTTTTGATGCGGACGTTCGCGAACGTGCCGCGCATCATGACCTCGTGGTTGCCGCGACGGGAGCCGTAGGTGTTGAACTCGTGGGGAGCGACGCCGCGCTCTGTGAGCCACTGGCCGGCGGGCAGGTCCTCGCTGAACAGCCCCGCGGGGCTGATGTGGTCCGTGGTGACGGTGTCGCCGAGCGTGAGCAGCGCGCGGGCGTCCTCGACGTTGTCGACGCCGGGCTTCTCGAGCGGGAAGTCCTGGAAGAACGGCGGCTCGCGGATGTAGGTCGACTCGGGGTCCCAGTCGTAGACGTCGCCCGTGGGCGCGTCGAGGGACTCCCAGCGCTCGTCGCCCTCGTAGACCGAGGCGTACTTCTCCTCGAACATATCGGGGGAGACGCTCTCGTGAATCGTCCGGCGGACCTCCTCCGGGTCGGGCCAGACGTCCTCGAGGTAGACCTCCTCGCCGTCGTCGTTCGTGCCGATGGGCTCGTTCTCGAGGTCGATGTCCATCTTCCCGGCCAGACCGTAGGCGACGACCAGCGGCGGGCTGGCGAGGTAGTTCGCCTTGATCTTCGGGTGGATGCGCGCCTCGAAGTTGCGGTTGCCCGAGAGGACGCTCGTCGTCCAGAGGTCGTACTCGTCGATGGCCTCCTCGATCGGTTCGGGGAGCGGCCCGGCGTTCCCGATGCAGGTCGTACAGCCGTAGCCGACGACGTGGTAGCCCAGTTCCTCGAGGTCGTCGAGCAGTTCCGCCCGCTCCAGGTACTCCGTGACGACGCGGCTCCCGGGTGCGAGGCTCGTTTTGACGTACTCGGGCACCTCGAGTCCCTGCTCGGCCGCGTTTCGGGCGAGCAGACCGGCGGCGACCATCACCGACGGGTTCGAGGTGTTCGTACAGGAGGTGATCGCGCTCACGAGGACGTCGCCGTGGCCGATCTCGACCTCGGTGCCGTCCTCGAGCGTGACGGGGACCTTCTCGTCCAGGTCGAGCCCCTTGTCGGCGACGAGGGCTCCGTCGCCGGCCTCGACGTCCGAGCCGACGGCCGCGCCCTCGCTATCGACGACGCCCTGCTCCTCGAGCAGGGTCGGGAAGTGCTCGTCGAGGTCGCCCATCGGGATGCGCTGGTGGGGCTTCTTGTGACCGGCGAGGCTGGGTTCGACGTCGCCGAGGTCGAACTCGACGACCTCGGTGAACTCGGGGTCCTGCTCGCCGAACAGGCCCTGGGCCTCGAGGTACTCGCGGATGAGTTTGATGTGGTCCTCGTCGCGGCCCGTCAGTTCGAGGTACTCGAGGGTCTTCTCGTCGACGGGGAACATGCTGATGGTCGACCCCTGCTCGGGCGCCATGTTGGAGATGGTCGCGCGGTCGGCGACCGAGAGCTGGGAGACGCCGGGGCCGAAGAACTCGACGAACTTGTCGACGACGCCGACCTCGCGCAGTTTCTCGGTGATGTGGAGCACGAGGTCGGTCGCGGTCGCGCCCTCGGGGAGTTCGCCCGAGAGGCGGACGCCGATGACCTCCGGCAGCGACATGTTGATCGGCTGGCCGAGCAGCGCGGCCTCGGCCTCGATGCCGCCGACGCCCCAGCCGACGACGCCGATGCCGCCGATCATCGGGGTGTGGCTGTCCGTGCCGACGAGGGTGTCCGGGTAGAGCCACTTCTCTCCGTCCTCCTCGCGCGCGTGGACGACCTGGCCGAGGTACTCGAGGTTGACCTGGTGGACGATGCCGGTTCCCGGCGGGACGACGTTGAAGCCGTCGAACGCCTGCTGGGCCCACTTGATCGCGCGGTAGCGCTCCTCGTTGCGCTCGTACTCGATCTCGACGTTCTTCTCGTAGGCGTCGTCGCTGCCGAAGTAGTCGACCTGAACGCTGTGGTCGATGACGAGGTCGCAGGGCACTTCCGGTTCGACGACCGTCGGATCGACGTCCGCGCGCTCGGCGGCCGACCGCAGCGCCGCGAGGTCCACCACCGCGGGAACGCCGGTCAGGTCCTGGAGGACGACGCGCGACACCGTAAAGGGAACCTCCGCGTCCGGCACGTCGGGCTCCCAGGAGGCCGCCGCTCGGATCGAATCCTCGTCGATCATCTCGCCGTCCGCGTTCCGGAGCACGGACTCGAGCAGCACGCGGATGCTGACGGGTAGCTTCGAGAGGTCACAGAGCCCCTCCTCCTCGAGGACGGAGAGGTCCGCCATCTTGTACGTTGTTCCGCCGACGTCCAGTTCACGAATAGCCCCAAACGGGTCCGCACTTGACATGCCGGAACGTTAGTGGTGGGGCTCCTTTAACTGTTTCCAGTATATCCGGGGGAATTATATAACACATATATATGCTACCCGTTACCACATGATAGATCGTGGCACGTATCGCCCCGTCACCGTTCCGGAATCGATTCGACGGATCTGAAAACGTCTCCGCGGTTCCGTTCGCGGACCATCACCGGTCGCGTGAGTTCGGTTTGGGCGATCGTCGTCGAGGGGCAACGTTCATACTCGAGCTGGCCAATCGACGCGTATGTCCGTCGCTGCGGAGTCGCTCTCCGAACCCCACGTCCTCGCCCACGTCAAGCGTCGGCTGTTCCCGGACGAGGACGGGACGGGGTCGGGACCCGCGGCGTACGCGGTCGTCGACACGCAGTTCTCGAGCGATCGCTGGCTCGACGACGAAGCGATTCCGCGCACCGTCCGGGAGACGCTCGCGCCCTTCAACCACGTTCGGTTGGGGAACGGCTACCCCGACCTCGTCGGCGTCCGAACGCTCGAGTCGCCCTTTCTCGCGGTCGAGCGCGTCGGCGAGGAGCCGCCGCTGATCGCCGTCGAGGCGAAGGGGTACACACGCGGCGCCGGCGTCGACACCCGCCGCGGTATCGTCCAGGCGTACGACCGCCTGCACGAGGCGAACGCCGCGTACCTCGCGGCCCCCGCCGCGGCCGTCTCGGAGACCGACCGGACCCTCGCCCGCGAACTCAACGTCGGCATCCTCGGCGTCGAAGCCGGCGGCGCGGTCGAACCGCTCGAGGTGCCGCGCGTCGTGGGCAACCGGACTTCGAGCGAAGCGAGCGCGATTCGGTTTCAGGCGAGCGCGCAGGGCGTCGCCGACCGCTCGTTCGGCCTCAACCACCCGAAGAACTACCTCGGCTACCCGCTGGCCCACTACGCCGACGGCGATACGACCGCGCTGCTCGAGGAGTACCGGGTCGTCCGGGCGACCGAACAGGCCCGCCGCGGAGCGGCGTTCCTCGGGCTGATCGAGGAGGCCCCCGGCGCGAGTGGGAGCGCGCGACGAGACGGGACGGCCACCGACCCGATCGTTTCGCTGACGCCGCTCGGGCGCGAAGTCGTCCGGTTCGCGATCCGTCGCCACGGCTCCGTCGAGGGCGCGCTCGAGGAGTTCGCCTCCTGGTACCGCTCTCGGAGGCGGTTCGTCGACCTCGCACCGGCCTGGGGAGCGCTCGCCCGCCGGGTGATCTTCGCCTACCCGGCGACGACGCTGCTCGTCGAGGAACTCCAGCGCCTCCACGACGACGGCGAGCCGGAACCGACGCTGCCGACCCTGGTCGAGTACCTCCACGTCCTCCACCCGACGTTCACCGTCGAGTTGTTCGTCCGTGGCGACGAGGCGGTTCGGCGCCGGGTCCTCACGCCCGAGGGGGACCTCGTTACCGACGCGCTCGAAGAGGGGACCGTCTACCACGCGCCGACGGTGTTCCAGCTCAAGGCGATGCTGTACCACGCGGGGATCCTCACGGAACGGGGGGCCGAGCCGAGTCGGCTCGAGCCGACGGCGGACGTGTGGGCGCTTTGCGAACGATTGTAACCGCGTCTCGACCGCCGTAACTCGCTGAGCGGAGGTGTAGAGAGAGATGCAGATGTAGAGGGGGATAGAAATGTAGAGACGTAGAGAAAGGGGAGAGTGGGACGACTCTCGGCCCCGATTCCGGGGCGTCGTTAGTCGCTACGGTCGACGGAAGCGAGCCGCGGGTCTGGCTCGTCGTTCGACCGGTCGCCGTCGACGTCCGCCGAAGACGTCGTGTTACGCGTCCGCTCGACGACCGATTCGGTTTCGCACCCGGCGGTGCGAACGGCCGCTTCCGCCGTGATGGCGGCTGGCAGTACCGCTTCCGTGATCGCGCTCGCCAGTTCCGCGACGACGGCGCGCTGTTCGTCGGTCAACTCGCCGGTGGTTTCGAGGCGTGACAGCGCCCGCTCGCGGTTGCGGCGCTCGATCCGACGAGTCCGCCTTCGGTACGGCTCGAGGTCAGGAGATTCGGACGCACACCGGACGGGTTCGGATCGGTGAGCCGCCATCGGCCGTCCGTTTCGACGGACGGGGACAATAGCTGTCGCCGAACGTATTCGGCCCCGATTCGGGCCCGTCTCCGCCGGTGCCGAGGCCCGTCGAATCGGGAACCTCCCGAACCGGTTCGGGAGGACGTACTGGGCCGACGGGGCCGTACCTCGAGCTATGAATCCGTTCTGGAACCGCGCCTCCGCGGACGGCGACGCGACGGCCTCGGGCGACGGCACGGCCGCTTCGGGCACCGGCTTCGACGACTGGGAAACGTTCGACCCCGATCACGTCCCCGAACCGGGCCCGTTCCTCGAGGGCCACGACGTCCTCGAGGGCGAGGACCACGTCGCCTTCCACCGGGTGACGCGCGACCTGTTCGAGGAGCGCGGGGTCTACGACGCGACGTTCGGCTACAACCTCGCCAAACTGAACCTCGACCGGCGCCACCCCGACGCCGGGTTCCGCTACGCCGTCGACGCCGACGATCCGTCGGTCCTGCGCGCGGAGTTCACCCCGACGACGGAGTTCTGCCCGCAAGCCGACGCCCTCGTCCGGGGCTCGTTCCGCGCGTGGAACGGCCTCTCCGAGGAGCACGACTACGACGAGGTCCGCGTTCGGGTTCACCCCTCCCACTACCAGGCCGACCCGCTCAACGACTCGCTCGATCGCCTCGAGGCGGAGTTCCACGAGACGGGGCGCGTCCCCGGAGAGCCCGGGTCGACGTCGCGAAACTGCGGGGACGAACCGACAGGGGAGTCGCCGTTCTGAGCGAGCGGGTCGATACCGATGTCACCACGGGCCCGGCGCCGAACGGAGGCGAAAACGAACGGTTCCGCGTCCAGTTCCGGGCCCGGCACCGCCGGCAAGGCGACGGTCACCCGGTGGTCGCGTCGGTTCGTCGCCGTCGGCGTCGCCTTCTTCGTCGCGTACCAGCTCTCCGTCTTCGCGGGCCTCGGACGGGACTCGGCCGTCGCGCTCGGCTTGTACGGTTTCGTTTTCCACGTCATGTTCGGGAAGGCGTACAGCCTGATCCCGTCGTACTTCGCCCGCCAGCTCGCGGTTCCGCTGGCCCCGGCGGCGCACCTTCCGTTCGCGTCGGTCGGAGCTGCCGGTCACTTCGCGAGCGCGGCTGATCTCGCTCCCTCGAGCGTCGGGTCCCTCGCCGCGCTCTCGTGGCTCGCCGGGTGCCTGGTGTTCCTCGGCGCGATCGGGCTCACGATCCGGGGAGATCCCACGGGACGGGAGACGGGAACCGGTTCGGTCGACGAACACCGCAGGCGCGTCGACCGAGCGGCCAACGCCGCGGTTCCCGTCGTCCTGGCGTACCTGCTCGTCGGTTCGTCGCTTCCCGCGCCCTCGGCGGTCGGCCTCGAACTCGGACCGCTATTTCTTCCGACAGTAGGACCACCGGTAACGCACCTCCTGGCTGCCGGCACCGCCGCGCTCCTCGTCTTCGCGATCGGCTTCCGACTGCTGCCGCGACTGCTCGTCGCCGATCCGTCGCCGATTCTCGTCGCGATCGTCCTCCCCGCGGGCGCGGTCGCCCCCGCGCTGCTCGCGGTCGACTTCCTCGGCGGAACGCTCTTTCGGGTCGGAGCCGCCCTGCAGGCGATCGCCGTCGTCGGATTCGCCGTCACCGTGGTCGGACTGGCGCGCGAGAGCGACCGGCGGCGTGTCGGCCACCGCGCCGTGGTCGTCGCCGCCGGCTTCGGGATTGCCGCTGTCGCGCTCGGCCTCACGTTCGCGTTCGTCGGCGTCGAACCGGGTTTGCTCGAGGCCCACGTCCGCCTCGCGCTCCTCGGGTTCCTCGGCCTCACGATCGTCGGGGTTAGTTACCAGTTCTACCCGCCTGCGATCGCCTCGGTTCGAGGGATCGGGAACCGGAGCGCGACGGCCGCCGTCGTAGCCATCGTGCTCGGACTGGCGGTCGAGGCGGTCGGACTCGGCATCGGCTCGGGCGCGCTCGCCACCGTCGGCGCGGGAGCGGGCGTCGTCGGCGCCGCGCTCTACGCCGCGACGATCTGGGCGGTCTTCCTCGAGCGCCCGGTGTGAGCCTCCGAGCGCGATCGCGGCGACGGAGCGCCGGTCAGGACTCCGGCTCGCGGACGCCACCAACCTCCTCGGGAGTCGCCGAATCGTCGCCCTCGAGCGCGCTCGTGAGGACGCCGCCGATCCCGTCCGGTCCGTGGCGGTGGATCGTCAACAGCACGTTCGCGACGAAGAGCGCGAAGCCGAGGGTCACGAGAAGGGTGCCGCCGACCGTCGCGGCCCTCGGGAGATCGAACAGGGACGCGGCAGAGAGCGCGACGAAGCCGAGGAGGGTGGTCGCGAAGTCGACGCGCTCGAGGCGGTCGTCGTAGAGGTCGTCGATCATCGGCACGCGCTCGAAGCCCAGCCGATCGCTGTAGCGGTTCATCCAGATGATGAAGGGGACGATGTGGTAGAGGCTCCCGACGACGACGAAGCCGAAGACGCCGATCACGAGGACGGTCCGTCCGTCGGGGTGGCCGAACAGCGTCTCGTAGGAAGCGGGCTCGAGCCACCAGGCCGGGACCGTCACCCCGATCCACGCGAGGAGGGAGGCTACGACGACCCAGTACCGGTCGGTCATGGGCGATCGGTCGGCGGTCGAGCGGACGAGCAGCCAGACGACGACGAGGGCGAACGTCCCGAGACCGGCGAGGAGGGCGAGGCCGCCGAGTCGGGCCAGCGGTTCCGAGCCGAGCCCCCTGCCGGCGACGAACAGGGCGAGACCGGCGGGGTAGAGGGCCTGCTCGAGCGCGAGGGCGTGCTCGTCGATCCGGCGGAGCCGGCCCTGCGTGAACATCTTGCCGAGCTGAGCGAGCGCGCCGACGATCGTCGCGGTGATCGCGCCGAACAGCGCCAGCGTCGCGTGGACGAGGAGGACGTCCCCTCGCAGCACCTCGAACGGGAGGTCGGCGAAGACGGGTCGGGTGAAATCGAGCGCGAGCAGGAACCCCAGCGGCGCGAGGAGCGCGAAGCAGACCAGCGCCAGGGCGAAGTGGCGCTCCGTGAAGTCGAACGGGCGCGCTCGAGCGAGCGTCCGCCCGACGTTGTAGACGAACGTCCAGACGCCGGCCAGCAGCAGCGCGCCGAATGCGGGGAGCCACGCGAGGTCGCCGACGAGCAGCGTTCCAGCGAAGCCCACCAGCCCGATGGTCACGAACCACAACTGGGCGAGTGCGAGGCGCCTCGAGTGGATCGTGACGCCGGACCAGACGGGGACGAACTGCGTCATCGCTCCCATGATCGTCAGGACGACCCAGCCCACCAGCAGGGCGTGGAGGTGCGCGACGTCCGCCAGCCCGGGCGGGGAGGCGACCGTCATGGCCAGTCCGCCGACAGAGCCGATCACGAGGAACGCGAGCGCGACGACGAAGTGTCGCAGCGGGATCGCCATCGGGGGCTGCCGGTCGGTCCGGAGGTCTCCCGGAATCGAGTTCATGGTCGACCGTTGGGCGCCGACGACCCTGCCGTTGTGTCCGAACGTGTTCGGGGGGCGGCTTTCGCCCGTTCGAGGCGTTGGTTCGGACGACCATGGAACCCCAGACGGACGCCGCGACGGCCGAGCGGACCGCGACCGAACGAACCGCCTACGGACGAACCGAGACGACGGTGACGGTTCGCTGCACCGGCCACGTCCGAACCGCGATCGGCGAGCACGAACTCGAGTACACCTTCGAGGGGGAGACGCTCCGGGAGTTCCTCGAGGCGTTCTTCGAGGAGTACGACGTCGAGGACCTGCTGATCGCCGAGACCGAGGCCGACGCGACGGCCCGCGGCTGGGCGCCCGTCCCCGACGACCTCCCCGGCACCTGGCGGAAGAACCCCGAGGGCGAGCAGACGCGCCCGTACGCCCGCGTCTGCGTCAACGGTCGGTTCAACGAGCACCTCGGCGGCTTCGAGACGAAACTCGAGGACGGCGACCGCGTTGCGTTGCTCAAACCGTTCATCTTCTGCTGTTGATCCCCCTCCTCGAGCGCGGCTGCGACCTCGATCGCCCGAACTCGTCCCGGCGCTCGAACTCGGCCCGGCGCCCGAACGGGTTCGGCTAACTCGTTACCTCGCTCGAGCGCCGAACCAGGCGTATGACCGCCGAGACGAGCGACGCCGACGGAGCCGAGGGATTCGAACCAATCGAGTACCCGCCCCACGAGACCTCGTGGTCGGCGAACCTCGAGCACCCGCGGCACGCGGTCGACCGCGACCTGTTACTGGAGGAAGCGATCCGTGCCGTCGAGGCGACCGCCCCGGGCGTCCACGTCAACCTCGTCACCCACGCCGACCACGGGCACCCGTCGGCGTACCTGTGGCCCGCGCTCGAGGAGCGGTTCGACGAGGGCGACACGACCGTACGACTCGAGTACGTCGACCAGTGTGGCTGCGGCGGCCACGTGACGCGCGCGTTCGTGGACTAAAACGGACGGGCGCGAGACCCGGTGGTACTGGGGTTCTACCGTCAGAAGAGGCTGCGACCCGTCGAAAGAGACCGCGACTCGAGTCGACGAATGTGCGACCCTCGACGCGGTTCACTCGGTCGCGTGCGTACTGGAAACGGGTTCGAGATACGCCTCGAGGAGATCGATCCCCTCGGCTCGATCCCGCAACGCGACCATGTCCTGCTCTTGATCGTACCGGACGTACGACGCGTCCGCCAATTTCGGAACGTGCGTGTGGTACAGCGAGAGGTACACCCGTTTCACGCGCTCGGCGGAAATTTCTGTGAGCGGTTCGTTACACTCGAGGACCGCGACCTCGTCCGCCAGATCCGCCAGGGTAATCGAGTTCTCGTACGTCCGGAGACACCGCAAGGCGTAGCGTCGACGGCGATTCGCCAGCAGTTCGAACGTGGTCGATACGGCGTCTCGTCCGCGTGTGGTCCCAACCATAGGGGAAAAAACGCCCCCGTACGGAAGAGGGGGAGGGCTGTATCGTCCTACATCCACCGGGCGACCGATCTCGACCGGCCCCGCGCGGACGAACTCGATCGGGACGAACCGTTCACGCTTCGTCCGGATGGCTGATCGTCAACGTGCTCGTGACGAGGTTGTTGTACGCGGCGCGAAAGCGGTTCGAGAGCGTCTGCTGGGAGACGTCCATCCGATCCGCCAATTCGCGCATCGTCACCTCCCGCGGAACCTCGTAGTAGCCCTCCTCGAGGGCGGTCACCAGCGTCTCCCGCTGCGTCGGCGTGAGATCGTACTGGGCGCTGGCCATCGGCTGTTCCTGTTCTTTGATCCGATTGAGTTCGTAGGAGATCTCCTTCTCGTCGCAGTACGCTCGAAACTCCTCGAGCGAGCCCTGATCGTCGAATCGCATCCGGTGCTCCCAGTCTTCGGCTTTTCCGATCGCCTGCAGGATCGTCGCCCCGAGGTCGACGTACGCGTAGACGATGGTCTCGACGTTCTCCGTCCACTCGCCGCGATACAGTTTCGCCCCGTCCACTTCGTCGATCCCGGTGATATTCTTCACCGATTCGTCCTCCCGGAACGCGTCGGCAAACGCCTCCTGGTCGTCGCCGCTCACCCAGAAGTATGGCATGATCCGGTCTTCCATCGTCGCCACGACCTGTTCGATCTCGACGACCATCTGCGACGCCGTCGTGAGCGCGTGGTTGAGTGCCAGATCGTCCGACTTGATCGAAAAATCGGCGATGATGCTCATACCGTCGGTTCTACCCCGAACCCAATAAGTCGCGCTCGGGAGGTGATCGGGCGATCGACCCGGGCAGTCAGTCCGCGGCTCCGCCGACCGGCGAGTTCGACCCGCCGACGCCGATCTCGTCCTCGGAGAGGTAACACTGCGGATCGGGCGCGAACAGGTCCCCCGTCGCGGCCAGCGCGCGGAGCCTCGAGGCCCCGCGACAGATCGACCGGTACCGGCAGGAGGCGCACTTCCCGGAGAGTCGGTCCTCCCGATTCCGCAGCGCCTCGAGCAGGGGGTTCGACTCGTCCTCCCAGATCTCGCCGAAGGGGCGGTCGCGGACGTTCCCGAGGCTGTATCCCTGCCAAAACTGCGTGAGGTGGACGTTGCCCTCGTAGTCGACGTCCGCGATCCGCTCGCCGGTGGGATCGCCGCCGTTTCGCTCGAGGTGCGCGTACACCCGCTCCGCCTTCTCGGGGCCGAACCGCTCCCTGGCGTACTCCACGAGGTAGGCCGCGTCGGCGTAGTTGCCCACGAGGAGGGTCTCGATCTCCTCGCCGCGGTCGTGGTACTCGAGGGTCATGTCGGCCACCCGCTTCACCGCCTCGCGCTTCTCTTCGGCCGAGAGGTCGGCGTCGACGATCTCGGCCCCGCGGCCGCCGTAGTCGAGGTGGTAGAAGCAGAACCGGTCGAGGCCGACGTCGACGAGCAGGTCGACGACCCCCTCGAGATCGGGCGCGTTGGCTTCGGTGATCGTGTATCGGAGGCCGGTCTTGAGGCCGACGTCGAGACAGTTCTCGATCCCGCGGACGGCGGCGTCGAACGCGCCGTCCTGCCCCCGGAACTCGTCGTTGCGCTCGGGGAGGCCGTCGACGGAGATGCCCGCGTACTGGAGGCCGGCGTCGCGCAGGGCCGCCGCCCGCTCGCGGGTGAGCAACGTCCCGTTCGACGAGAGCACGGGCCGGACCCCCGCGTCGGCCGCGTACGCGACGAGTTCCTCGAGGTCGTCGCGGACGAGCGGCTCGCCGCCCGAGAAGAGGACGACCGGAACGTCGTAGTCGGCGAGCTGGTCGAGGAACGCCCTTCCCTCGGCCGTCGTGAACTCGCCCTGCCCGGCCTCGAGGTCCGCCGCGGCGTAGCAGTGCGAGCAGTAGAGGTTGCACCGTCGGGTCGTGTTCCAGACCACGACGGGTCGGCGCTGCTTCGACTCGGCGATCTGAGGCTTGCTCGACTCGTCGGCCGCGTCGTAGCGCAGGCCGTCGCCCTCGGCGTCGAGGTCGCACAGCAGTTTGCTGATCGAGATCACGGTTCGCTCACCTTCGGCGGGTCGTTCGGATCGGTGCCGTCGACGCCGTCTGCAGCGTGGGCGTCGACGTCGTCGGACTCGTCGGCGAGCCCTCGAGCGGTGTACCGGCGGACGTCCGCCGCCGGACAGAGCCAGATGTCGACGGCGAACCAGCCGAACAGCCGCGAGGCGTGCTCGTGGGCCTCGGTCTCGCTCGTCGCCGAGACGCTCCCCACGTGCTTGAGCGCCCGCGTCTCCTCGCTCCGGACGAACACCTCCCACTGCGGGACGGGATTGGCGCGCTCGCCTGAGGGGCTTCTCGAGCGACGGACGTTATCTCCCATACTCGACCCTTCGAAGCGGAGGCGAAGGGAGTTGTGGCTACTCCCGACTGGTGGGAATTTCCCTCGAGCGCGACCGAACATATCGGGGCTGCGTTCCCGAACCGCGGGAAGAACGGCGACGGTTTTCCCGCGAGCGGCGAACGATCGACCAGAGACCGGATGCGCCCCAGTCACTTCGATTCGGCAGAGCGACCGTTCGTCCTCATCTGGGAGCTCACGCAGGCCTGCGCGCTGGCCTGCGACCACTGTCGCGCCGACGCGCAGGAGCTTCGCCACCCCGATGAACTCACGACCGAGGAGGGGAAGGGCCTGCTCGATGATGCCGCGGAGTTCGGCGACGGGCAGTTGATCGTCCTCTCGGGGGGCGACCCGCTCGTCCGCGACGACGTCGAGGAGCTGATCGCCCACGGAACCGACCTCGGCCACCGGATGACGATCACCCCCAGCGGGACGAGGTCCCTCACTCGAGGGCGGATCGAGGCGATGGCCGAGGCGGGGCTCAAGCGGATGGCCGTGAGCCTCGACGGCGCGGGGCCGGGGAGTCACGACGCCTTCCGCGGCGAGCAGGGAACCTTCGAGGAAACCGTGCAGGCGGCCGTGGACGCGCGTGACGCCGGAATCCCCGTCCAGGTCAACACCACCGTCTGCGCCCAGACGGTCGACGAGTTGCCGGCGATCCGCGACCTGCTCGGGGAGATCGGCGCCGTCATGTGGAGCGTCTTCTTCCTCGTCCCCGTCGGCCGCGGGCGGGTTCTCGAGCCGATCAGCCCGGAGCGGGCCGACGAGGTGATGGCCTGGCTCGCCGAGGTGAGCGAGACCGAGCCCTTCGGCGTGAAGACGACCGAAGCGCCCCAGTACCGCCGGGTGTCGATCCAGCGGCGTCGAGGGGCCGCGGACGACGGCTCAGGCGGGGACGGACCCGCCTCCCTCGAGCCGGATTCCGGCGTCCGTCGCCGCTCCGGCATCGTCGCCGGCGACGGCTTCGCGTTCGTCAGCCACACCGGCGAGGTGTTCCCCTCGGGCTTCCTCCCGAAGTCGGCCGGCAACGTTCGCGACCGCCCCGTCTACGAGATCTACCGCGATTCGGACCTCTTCCGCGCGCTGCGCGACCGGGACCGATACGGGGGGAAGTGCGGCGCCTGCCCGTACCGGAACGTCTGCGGCGGCAGTCGCTCGCGGGCGTACGCCCACACCGGCGACCCCCTCGAGAGCGACCCGCTCTGTCCGTACGTTCCGCCGGAATACGACGGGCCGCTCCCGTGGGACGACCCGTCCTCGAGCGTCTCGCCCTCGAGCGCCGACTGAGTTACCGTGCCGATGCGGGGGAGAAAACGAACCGTGCAGGTTCTCGGTCAGGCCGTCGCCCGGAGGTGCGATTCGGCCTCGAGGATCCGCTCGCGGAGATCGTGAGGGAAGGGTTCGGGCTTCGTCGAATCGGGGTCGATGTGGACGAGCGTCGTCTCCGCCTCGGCGACGGCCTCGCCGTCGACGCGGAACTCGTAGGCCACCGTCGCGCTGCTCGTCCCGAGGTCGGTAATCCAGAGCGCGACGGCCGGGTCGTCGCCGAGGGTGATGGGCTTGCGGTAATCGATCTCGAGGTTTGCGATGACGAACCGGTTGTCCGCGATCTCGATCCCCAGCACCTCCTCGATGTAGGCCGTCCGGGCCTCCTCCAGGTAGGAGGCGTAGACGGCGTTGTTGACGTGGTTCAGAGGGTCGAGGTCGCGAAAGCGAACGGGGACGCTGCACGTGAACTTCTCACTCATTGTTCGTTTGAAGTCGGGTGCCCGGGAAGTAGCCACCGGTTCCGTGCGGTATTGCCGCGGTCGACGGGTCGCGAGTCGGCGGCCGGTCCGCACCGCGCGATTCGATGGGCGTCGGTCAGGCGTCCGGAGCGTACAGCGCCGCGTGCTCGTCGCAGAACTCGGGGTCGCGCAGTTGCGCTCCGATCAGGTCCTCGTGGTAGTGGGCGTTAAATAGTCGACACTCCTCACGCTCGCAGAACGCCTGGCCCGTCTCGAGGAAGTGGTACGCCTGCAGGACGTACCCGCACAGCGCCTCGGTCGTCCGTGGGTCGTCCTCGACGAGGAACTCCCCTTGCACCCGATTCTCGAGGACCTCCCGCGGCGGCGCGTCCCCCGTGAGGAGCGCGTGGCGCTGTTTCTCCTCGTAGTACGCCTCGGGTTTCGCCGGCGCCTCGTAGAGTCCGGGCACCGAGACGAGCGCCGGCTGTCCGAGGACGTTCACGCGTTTGTGCCACCGACCGTCGTGGTCGCCCCACGTGCCGATCGCCCGGTCCAGCACGGCGACGTGGAGGATCTCGAGGTCGCGTTCCTCGTCCGGTAGCGCGTCGTTCAGCGCTCGCTGGACCCGCACGCCGTCGTAGAGGACGCCGCCCTCGCGTTCGGGGTTCTCGAGGGCCCGCTCCTCGTACAGGATCGTGCCGAGCATGGTGTTGCCGGTCTCCCTGTCGTACGGCGACAGCACGCGCGCTCGGGCGAAGCGCTCCGGGAGGTCGTCAGTTCGACGAACCTCGAGGAATCGATCGCGCACGTCGACGGTCGCGTCCACGCGCTCGCGAAGCCAGTCGGCGACGGCGTCCACGTCGGCGACCGTCGAGGGGGCGCGGTAGCAGATGACTCGTTCGACCATGTATCTAGGTGTGGTACCGCCTGGTGACTCGGCCAGGGTGCACTCGCTCGAGTTCGTCCACCCGTCCGCATCGACCGCACCGCCGGCGCAGCACCCGCCGCCGATCAGTCGTCGGCGGGCGTCGCCCGACTCGTGATGTCGACCGGTTCGGCGTCGACCTCGAGTTCGTCGAGGGCGACCTGCGCGGCGCGCTTGCCGGAGACGAGCATGGCGCCGAAGGTCGGGCCCATACGCGGGAGGCCGTAGGCCGTGGCGACCGCCATGCCGGTGGCGATGAGGCCGTCGTGGACGAGGCCGGTGTGCTCGACGACGGCGTCCTCGGACTTGCCGACCCACATCGAGTCGTGGCCGGGGGAGTCGTGTCCGGGCGCACCGTATTGCTCGGACTCGGTCTGGTCCATAACCTGCCCGCGCTCGCGGGCGTCGCGGACGCCGGGCGCGTCGAGGACCCCGCGCTCGTCGAGCTTGCTGATCGCCATCGCGTCGTGGCCGGTGGCGTCGATGACCAGGTCGGCCTCGACGGCGATCGGGTCGACGCAGGTGATCTCGCGTGGCAGGGCGTGGACGGGCGTCCAGTTCATCACGATCCCCGAGACGCGGTGGTCCTCGCGGATGACGATGTCGGTGAACTCCGTCATGTTCTGCATCTTCGCGCCCGCGTCGCAGGCGGCCTTGATGAGCCCCGAACAGGCCTCCGGGCCGTTCGCGACGTACAACCCCTCGCTGTCGGCGGCCCGCTTGTAATCGACCTCGAGTTCGTCGAGGATGCGCTGGGCCGGACTCCGGACGGTTACCTTGTTCATCAGGAAGCCGCCGAGCCAGAAGCCGCCGCCGAGGTAGTTGTTCTTCTCGACGACCATCGTCTTGACGCCCCGCTCGGACAGCTCCTTCGCGGCCGTCAGTCCCGACGGTCCGCCGCCGACGACGATGACGTCGGAGTCCGAGAAGTCCATGAACTCCTCGGTCCACTCCCGCCCGATCGCTCGCGTGACGTCCGCTTCACCCACGTCGCTGAATTTCTCGATCTCGCTCATACAACCGGGTAATAACACTAGGTAGTGAAAAAAGTGTCGCGAACAGTCTCCGCGAACGAACACCTCGAATCCTGGACCGTCAGAAAACCCGAGCGTTCGTGAGGGTTCGCCTCCTCTTTCGTCGGCGTCGATTCGAACCGTCGAAGCCGGCGCGGATCGCTCGCGCCCGCACCGAAGCCGTTTCGAACCATCCGTCCGCGCTACCCCATCGCGAACTACCCGCGCGAGCGTAAAACCCCTCGAGGCGATCGACCGCTATACTTCCGCTACCCGACCAGTCGCCCGCGAGCGCCGTCGCTCGTCGGCGCGGCGGTCGGGAAAACGGTACCGCGAAACTCGCTCGAGAGCGGGAGAGAGAAGAACGGACCGGTTACGCGAACGTCTTGGAGACTTCGGGCGCCTCGTCGCTCTCGGCTTTGACCTTCTCCCAGGCGCTGTGGAAGTCCTCCATCCGGATCTCCGTGCGGTCGTCGCGGATGGCGAACATGCCCGCCTCGGTGCAGATCGCCTTGACGTCGGCGCCCGAGGCGTCCTCGGCCTCGATGGCGAGTTCGGCGAAGTCCACGTCGTCGGCGACGTTCATGTTGCGGGTGTGGATCTGGAAGATGATCTCCCGGCCCTCCTCGTCGGGCTTGGGAACCTCGATGAGCCGGTCGAAGCGACCGGGGCGGAGGATGGCCCGGTCGAGCATGTCGAACCGGTTGGTCGCGGCGATGATGCGAATCTCGCCGCGGTCTTCGAAGCCGTCCATCTCGGAGAGCAACTGCATCATCGTCCGCTGGACCTCGGCGTCGCCGGAGGTCTTGGACTCGGTTCGCTTGGCGGCGATGGCGTCGATCTCGTCGATGAAGATGACCGCCGGCTCGTGCTGGCGAGCGACCTTGAACAGGTCGCGGACCAGCTTCGCGCCCTCGCCGATGAACTTGTGGACGAGTTCGGAGCCGGCCATCTTGATGAACGTGGCGTCGGTCTGGTTTGCGACCGCTTTGGCGAGCATCGTCTTGCCCGTCCCCGGCGGGCCGTAGAGCAGGACGCCCGACGGCGGCTCGATGCCCACCTCGTCGAACATCTCGGGCCGGTCGAGGGGCATCTCGACGGTTTCTCGGACCTCCTGAAGCTGCTCCTCGAGGCCGCCGATGTCCTCGTAACTGACGCTCGGACTCTCGGTCACTTCCATCACGCGGGCGCGCACGTCCGTCTCGCTCGAGAGCGTCTTGACGATAGATAGCGAGTTGTTGACGGCGACGCGGGCGTCGGGCTCGAGGTCCTCGCGCATCTCGTCTGTGACCTCGGTGAGCGCCTCCTGGTTGTTGCCGTGTTGTTTGATGATCACGCCCTCGTCGGTGATCTCCTGGACCGTCGCGACGAACAGCGGCGACTGCTTGAGCTTCTTGTTCTCGTGGGTCAGCCGCTCGAGTTTCTGCTGGTACTTGTTGTTCTCGGCGTTCGCGTCGAGGAGCTTGTCCCGCATCTCCTCGTTCTGGGCCTCGAGGATTTCCAGTCGGTCCTCGAGTGCGCGTATTTTCTCCTGTTGGGACGCCTCGTCCTCGTCGTAGGGGAGGTCGACGTCGTCCACAGTGTCACTCATCACCCGTTCTTTGGGTGTTGGTTCATAAGAGGCTTCGGGTCGGTGCACCCCCCGACGGACAATTACCGCGATGCATTATTCGAAACAGAAAATATTATTAGCCTGTATTCGGTACGGTGGAGTGATGAGTGCTTCAGAGACGTTGCGTCAGGAGGCAGAGCCGAGGGGAACGTGGGAGGACGTGCGCGACCTCCCGCCGAGTGCGAAACTCGTCGCGAAGGTCCTCGAGTACAACGACACGATGACCCAGCAACAGATCGCCGAGGAGACGCTGCTCCCGGCCCGAACGGTCAGGTACGCGCTGAACCGTCTCGACGAGGAGAACGTCATCCGATCTCGCTTTTCTTTCTCCGACGCCCGCAAACGCCTCTACTCGCTCGACATCGACGCGTAGACCCGCACGTCCCGCCGTTTCACGGTCGCGATCCGGACCCTCCCGTTCGCCGATCCGTTCGTTTCACTTTCACTCCAGTCGCGCAACCCCTTTAGCCCCGGCTCTCCAAGCCGGAGGCAGATGACGCGGGTGATACACACGGGCGACACCCACATCGGGTACCAGCAGTACAACGCGCCCGAGCGACGACGGGACTTCCTCGAGGCGTTCCGCGAGGTCGTCGAGGACGCCGTCGACGACGACGTCGACGCCGTGATCCACGCCGGCGACCTGTTCCACGACCGCCGGCCCGGCCTGATCGACCTTCAGGGGACCGTCGACGTCCTCCGGACGCTCGCCGACGCCGACGTTCCATTCCTCGCGGTGGTCGGCAACCACGAGGGAAAGCGCGACGCCCAGTGGCTCGACCTCTTCGCCGACCTCGGTCTCGCGATCCGCCTCGACGACCGCCCCCACCTCCTCGGGGACGTCGCCTTCTACGGCCTCGACTTCGTCCCCCGGTCGCGCCGCGAACACCTCGAGTACGACTTCGCGCCGGTTCCGGACGACGCCGAACACGCCGTCCTCGTCACCCACGGCCTGTTCGAACCGTTCGCCCACGCCGACTGGGACACCGAGGAACTCCTCTCCGAGTCGACCGTCGACTTCGACGCGGTCCTCCTCGGCGACAACCACAAACCCGACACGGCCGAGGTGCTCGATACCTGGGTCACCTACTGCGGTTCGACCGAACGGACGAGCGCGAGCGAGCGCGAAGCCCGCGGGTACAACCTCGTGACGTTCGACGAGGGCGACGTCGCGATCACCCGCCGCGCCCTCGAGTCCACCCGCGAGTTCGTCTTCGTCGACGTCGACCTCGAACCGGGCGAGGGGATCGACCGCGTCCAGGAGCGCGTCCGCGAGTACGACCTCGAGGACGCGGTCGTCGTCGTGACGGTCGAGGGCGACGGGAAGCCGATCGCGCCGGCGGCGATCGAGGAACTGGCCGTCGACCGCGGGGCCCTCGTCGCCCGGGTCAACGATCGCCGGGACATCCCGGAGGAGGACGACGAGGTGTCGGTCAGCTTCGCCGACCCGGACGACGCGGTCCGCGAGCGGGTTCGCGAACTGGGACTGAGCGGCGCGGCCCGCCACATCGACCGCGTCGTCCGGGACGACGAGGTCGTCGATGCGAACGTCCGCGAGACCGTCGAACGCCGCGTCCGCGAACTGCTCGAGGCCGACCGCACCGCGTTCGAACCGGCTCCGGACAGGGATCCCGACGAGGTGACGACGGTGGCCGACGCGCTCGGTGGCGGCGACGGACCCGACGACCTCGCGGAACGCCTCGAGGGGGCCGAGGTGGACGAGGACGCCGAGACTGGCGACGGCGACCTCGAGGACGAGATCGGATCAGCGACCGAACCGGTCGACTCGAGCGCGGAGCCCGTCGAGGCCGATTCGGAGACGACCGGCTCGTCGGATTCGACGGAAACGGCCGATTCGTCGGATTCGTCGGATTCGTCGGATTCGGCGGATTCGGCGGATGCGTCGGCGTTAGATGCGTCGGCGCCGGACGAGGCGGACGCGACGGAGTCGACGGACTCGACCGAGGCGTCGACAGCGGAGGAGGCGGCGGAGACGCCCGACCCTGACGAGTCGACCGAAGAACCGGACGACGACGGGGACGGCGAGCACGTCTCGCTGGGTGATTTCGCGTGAGGGTCGACCGCATCCGGCTCCGGAACTTCAAGTGCTACGACGACGCCGACCTCGACCTCGAGCGGGGCGTGACCGTCGTCCACGGCGTCAACGGCTCCGGCAAGTCGACGCTGCTCGAGGCCGTCTTCTTCGCCCTCTACGGCTCGAAGGCGCTCGACGACCGGACGCTCGACGACGTGATCACGACCGGCGAGGAGGAGAGCGAGGTCGAACTGTGGTTCACCCACGACGGATCGGCCTACCGGGTCGAACGGCGACTCAAACTGCGGGGCGACCGCGCGGCGACCACGAAGTGCGTCCTCGAGACGCCCGACGGCACGATCGAAGGCGCCCGCGACGTCCGCGGTGAGATCGCGACGCTCCTGCGGATGGACGCCGAGGCGTTCGTCAACTGCGCGTACGTCCGCCAGGGGGAGGTGAACAAGCTCATCCACGCCTCCCCCAGCGACCGTCAGGACGTGATCGACGACCTCCTGCAACTCGGCGCGCTCGAGGAGTACCGCGAGCGGGCCGCCGACGCCCGACTCGGCGTCAAGGACGTCCTGAGCGAGGTGCGCGGGCGGGGGACGGGCATCGCCGAGCAGATCGAGACCAAGGAGGCGAAGAACCTCCACGAGCGCCTCAACGGACTCGAGTCCCGCCGCTCGGAGCTGATCGAGGAGATCGACCGGTTCGAAGCGAACGAGCGCGACGCGGAGGGGACGCTCGAGAACGCCCGCGAGGTCCTCGAACGCCACGAGGAGACCCGCGAGGAGATCGAGGATCTCGAGGCGGGGATCGAGGAGCTCCGGTCGACCATCGCCGAGACGCGCTCCGAGCGCGAGGAGCTGAAGTCGGAGATCCGCGACCTCGAGACCGAACGGGAGGAGGCCGTCGAGGAGCGCGCCGACCTCCTCGAGGACGTCGACGGGGACGAGGAATCGCTCGGCGAGCGGATCGAGTCGCTCGAGGCCGACGACGAGGGCCTCCGTGATCGGCTGGAGGACGTGCGGGTCGCCATCACCAGCCGCACGGAAGAGCTGAACCGACTGCGCGAGCGGGCCGACGAACTCGAGGCAGAGGCCGAGGAGGCCCG
Organism: Halovalidus salilacus; assembly: GCF_031852275.1. GTDB lineage: Archaea > Halobacteriota > Halobacteria > Halobacteriales > Natrialbaceae > Halovalidus > Halovalidus salilacus. Next base: position 1,610,290 of record NZ_CP134700.1, read on the forward strand.
GACGAACGCCGACGACCTCGAGGCGCGCCTCGAGGACGACGAGGCGACCATCGAAGAGCGCGAGGAGACGCTCTCCGAACTCGACGAAGAGATCGAGGAGGCGAAGGCTAGGTTCGAGGACGCCCCCGTGGCGTTCGGCGAGGCCGACTCCCTCCGGCAGGAACTCGCCGATACGCGGGAGGGGGTTCGCGAGTCGCTCTCGGAGGTCCGCGCGAAGATCGAGGCGACGACGGCCGCGGTCGAGGAGGGCGAGGAGTTGCTCGAGGCGGGCAAGTGTCCCGAGTGCGGCCAGCCCGTCGAGGACTCCCCCCACGTCGACGTGCTGGACGAACGGCGCGCAGAACTCGAGGAACTCGTGGACGAGCGCGACGAACTCGAGGCCGAACTCGACGACCTCGCCGAGCGCATCGACCGCGCCGAGGACCTCCGGGAGGCCGAGCGCCGGGTCGAGCGACTCGAAGGTAACCGGAAGAACGTCGAGCAACTTCTGCGCGAGAAGCGCGACGCGCTGACCGAACGGCGCGAGCAGCGCGAGGAGCTGCGCGAGCGGGCCGACGAACTCGACGCCGAGGCCGCCGAGAAGCGCGAGACGGCCGACGGCCTCGAGGACGAGATCGAGGAGAAGCGGGCCGAACTCGGCCGGATAAACGGCGAGCGGAGCGAACTGAAGTCGACGCTCGAGACGGTGCGGACGGCAGCCGACCTTGGCCACCGCATCGATTCCCTGGAGACCGAGATCGAGGGCCTTCGCGAGAAACGCCGGAACAAGCGGGAACTGAACGAGGAGCGTCGAACCCGCCTCTCGGAGAAACGCGAGCGAAAGCGCGAACTCGAGGACGAGTTCGACGAGCGCAGCGTCGAGCGCGCGAAAGCCGAGAGGGAACGGGCGGAAACCTACCTCGAGCAGGTCGGCGAAAAGCTCGCGGAGCTCCGCGAGAGCCGCGACGGGGTCCAGAACGCCATCGGCGCCGTCGAGAACGAACTCGAGGAGCTCGAGGAGCTTCGTGACCGCCTCGAAACGGTCGAGGAGCGGTGTTCGGACCTCGAATCGCTGTACGACGAGGCCGAGACGCTCCAGACGACCTACGGGGAGCTGCGCGCCGAGCTTCGCCAGCGAAACGTCGAGACGCTCGAGCGGCTGCTGAACGAGACGTTCGACCTCGTCTACCAGAACGACTCGTACGCGGGGATCGACCTCGACGGCGAGTACCGGCTGACGGTCTACCAGAAGGACGGCGAGCCCTTAGAGCCCGAACAGTTGTCGGGCGGCGAGCGCGCGTTGTTCAACTTGAGCCTCCGGTGTGCGATCTACCGGCTGCTCGCGGAGGGCGTCGAGGGGACCGCCCCGATGCCGCCGCTGATCCTCGACGAGCCGACGGTCTTCCTCGACTCGGGGCACGTCACCCAGCTCGTCTCGCTCGTCGAGTCGATGCGGCGCCTCGGCGTCGAACAGATCGTCGTCGTCAGCCACGACGAGGAACTCGTCGGCGCGGCCGACGAACTCGTCAGGGTCGAAAAGGACGCCACCTCGAACCGCTCGGAACTCGAGCGGGGCGAACCGCCCGAGATGGCGCTGCTCGCCTCGGATTGATCAGGTCGTTTCTCCCTGTTCGCCACCCGGGTTCTCGCCCCGGGTCGAACCCCCTTTCTCGGTTTCGTCGGCGGGTTCGGCCGCGCCGTCGTCGGATTCGACGTCGACGTCGGACGCGGATTCGGATTCGGTTTCGGCGTCCGCGTCGGCGTCGGTCGGTTCGGCGTCCGCGTCCGCGTCCCCGTCACCGGGATCTCGGTCGGCGGATCCTGACGTTCGAACCACTTCGAGCGCCTCGAGCGCCGTCTCGGTGAGCCCGTAGCCGCGCCCGCCGGCGACGTCGACTTCCTTGAGGAGGTCGGCGGCCGAGAGGACGGCCAGGCGACCGTGGAGGTCGCTCTCGCAGAAGTCGTAGGCGGTCATCAGCGTGCGGACGGGGAGCGGCCCGCGCTCGTCGAGTTCGACCAGCAACCCCAGCGTGCGCTCGTCGTGGACGTTCGACAGCAGCGTCCGGACCGGCTCGCCGACGGCGCGCGCGGCAGTCTCGAGTGCCGACTCGTCTTCGGCGGCCTCGAGGCGGTCGTTACGGATGTAACACTCGTTCCCGGTTTTCGGATCCCGGACGAGGCTCGCGCTCGTGGAGCGCTTCAGAAGCAGGTACCGGGTACCGTCGTCGTCTCTGACCGTTTTCATTGGTTCAGTCGAACTCCTCGGGTGGGCCCTCTTCGGTCACGACGTCCGAATCAGTTTCGGCCTGGGCTCGGTCAACGTCGTCGGCCGCGCGTTCCGCGTCGTCGGGTGCAGGCTCCGATTCGGCGTCCGTGCCGGGTTCGGGTTCGGGCTTGGAATCGTCGTCCGATCGCTCGAGCCGATACGAACGGTACCGGCGGTAGGCGAAGCCGACGAGGAGGAGTCCGCCGACGAGGAGGAGTCCGCCGCGCCGGAGATCGCCGCGGAAGATCACCAGAAGCAGGCCGACGGAGAGGCCGAGTAGCGCACCGTTGACCGCCAGCACCGTCCCCCAGAACGCCTTGATAACCTCCGGTGACGCGTCGGACTCGCTGGTCGAGACCTCCGGAATCGTCAGCGTCCCGGATTCGGGATCCCTGAGCTCCGCTTCGGGATCGTACTCCTCCGGTTCGTGCTCGCTCGGCTCGAAATCCACGGGTGTACCGTGGGGGAGCGGTTTGAAAAGAATTCGCGTTCGCGTTTCGGTCTCGATCGCGGGTGTGCTCCGGGTGCGCCGCGGGTGCATCGCCGGTCGTCGTCGTCGTCAGTACGGGCCGGCTTCGATTCTGTTGCGGACGGCGGCCGCGGGTCGCAGATCAGGCGACCTCCTCGAGCGAGAGCGGGCGGGTGGTCTCCACCCAGGCGAGCGGGTTCTCGGCGTCGTAGAAGACGACGCCGTCGTCCGTCTCGTAGGATTCGATCGTCGCGGTACCCTCCGGTTCTCCGGAATCGGAGTCGCTGTCGTCCGTCATATCGTCGTTCATGCGGGTGGACACGTCGATCACCTGTCTCTATGCTATGTGTTACCAAGTTAAATGTCTTTTTGCCCGCGCAATATCGTGTCGGGTGCGTCGGCGGCGGATCGATCCCCGATCGAAACCAGACCGGACGGTCCGAGTAGCGGGGGAACGGGGTCGTTCAGCCTCTCGACGGCGCATCGCGGGCCGATTCATCCGTCGGACGGCGTCAGCGGACGGCCGTTTGTGAGGGTTTTTATCCGGTGCCTTCCAAAGCCGATACCATGACCGAGGCGGGGCAGAGCAGCTTCGAGCAGTTCGTAGACGACGAGGAACGGCCGGACGAGGAGGCGGCCCACGTCGCCGGCAACGGCGGCTCGAGCGCCGCCGACGTGATCGACGTTCTCGAGGAGACGCTCCCGGAGGCGACGGGCGAACTCGACCTCGCCGTGATGCAGGTGGACTACACCGTCGCGGGGTACGGCGACGACGAGCAGCCGATCATGCACGTCTTTGGGCGGACCCCCGACGGCGACCTCGAGCACGTTCAGGTGGTCGGCTTTCGGCCGTACTTCTACGCGCCGACCGAGTCGCTCGAGCGCCCGCCCGAACGGCAGTACGAGCGCCTCACCGGCAGCGAGGAGGTCGACGAGAACGGCGACCCGTACGAGAGCATCCGCGGCGAGAAGCTGACGAAGATCTTCGGCCAGACGCCCCGGGACGTCGGCCAGGTGCGCGACGACTTCGAACACTACGAGGCCGACATCCTGTTTCCGAACCGATTTCTCATCGACAAGGACGTCCGGAGCGGTATCCGCGTGCCCGAGCGTCGCGCCGAGGACGACTCGATCGTCGTCCCCCACGACGAAATCGACGCCGTCGACGTCGACGCCGAGCCACGCGTGCTCACCTTCGACATCGAGGTGGACGACCGATCGGGCTTCCCCGAGGATGGCGAGGAGCCGATCGTCTGTCTCACCAGCCACGACTCCTACCGCGACGAGTACGTCATGTGGCTCTACGAGGCGCCGATCGGCGACGGCGAGGTGCCGACCGAGATCACCGACTACGACCCCATCGAGGACGAACTCGACCACGAGGTTCGCAGCTACGCGGACGAGGAGGCGATGCTCGAGGCGTTCCTCGATTACGTCGATGAGACCGATCCGGACGTCCTCACGGGCTGGAACTTCGAGGACTTCGACGCCCCCTACTTCCTCGACCGACTCGAGGTGCTCGACGGCCCCCACCACGACTACGATCTAACCCCGGACCGCCTCTCGCGCGTGAACGAAGTTTGGCGCAGCGGGTGGGGCGGCCCGGACGTCAAAGGACGCGTCGTCTTCGACCTGCTCTACGCCTACCAGCGGATGGTCTTCTCCGAACTCGACTCCTACCGCCTCGACGCCGTCGGCGAGGCCGAATTGGGCGTCGGGAAGGAGCGATACCCCGGTAAGATCGGCGACCTCTGGGAGGGCGACCCCACCCGTCTGCTCGAGTACAACCTGCGCGACGTCGAACTCTGCGTCGAACTCAATCGCCAGCAGGAGATCGTCGCCTTCTGGAACGAGGTGCGCTCGTTCGTCGGCTGTAAACTCGAAGACGCCCCGACGCCCGGCGACGCGGTCGACATGTACGTCCTGCACGAGGCACACGGCCGGTTCGCGCTGCCCTCGAAGGGTCAGCAGGAGGCCGGCGAGGAGTACGAGGGCGGCGCCGTCTTCGACCCGATCACGGGCGTGCGCGAGAACGTCACCGTGCTCGACCTGAAGAGCCTGTACCCGATGTGCATGGTGACGATCAACGCGTCGCCCGAGACGAAGGTCGATCCCGAGGCGTACGACGGCGACACCCACGTCGCCCCCTCGGGGACGCACTTCCGACAGGAACCCGACGGCGTGATGCGGGAGATGATCAAGGAACTGCTCGCCGAGCGCGAGGAGAAGAAATCGCTGCGCAACGAGCACGAACCGGGCACGCCCGAGTACGAGCAGTACGACCGCCAGCAGGGTGCGGTCAAGGTCATCATGAATTCGCTGTACGGCGTCTCGGGGTGGGAGCGGTTCCGCCTCTACGACAAGGAAGCCGCCGCCGCGATCACCGCGACCGGTCGCGAGGTGATCGAGTTCACCGAGACCGCTGCGAACGAACTCGACTACCGGGTGGCCTACGGCGACACGGACTCGGTCATGCTCGAGCTGGGCCCCGACGTCTCGAAGGACGAGGCCCTCGAGCAGTCCTTCGAGATCGAGGAGTACATCAACGGCCGGTACGACGACTTCGCGCGCGAAGAACTGAACGCAGAGGAACACCGGTTCCAGATCGAGTTCGAGAAGCTCTACCGGCGGTTTTTCCAGGCCGGGACGAAGAAACGGTACGCCGGCCACATCGTCTGGAAGGAGGGCGCGGACGTCGACGACGTCGACATTACCGGCTTCGAGTACAAGCGCTCGGACATCGCGCCGATCACGAAGGAGGTCCAGCACCGCGTCATCGAGATGATCGTGCGCGAGGGCGACGTCGAAGGCGTCGAGGCGTACGTGAACGAGGTCATCGAGAGCGTCCGAACTGGCGACGTGTCTCTCGAGGAGATCGCCATCCCGGGCGGCATCGGCAAACGCCTCGACGATTACGACACCGATACCGCCCACGTGCGCGGCGCGAAGTACGCGAACTTGCTGCTGGGGACGAACTTCGACCGCGGCAGCAAGCCGAAGCGACTCTACCTAAAACGCGTCGACCCGGCGTTCTTCCGGCGCGTCGAGGAAGTCGAGGGATTCGATGCCCGCACTGATCCGCTCTACGGCGCGTTCAAGCGGGATCCGGACGTCATCTGCTTCGAGTACGAAGACCAGATCCCCGAGGAGTTCGAGGTCGACTACGACAAGATGCTCGAGAAGACGCTCAAGGGACCGATTTCACGCATCCTCGAGGCACTCGACATCTCCTGGGAGGAGGTCAAGTCGGGCCAACAACAGACCGGGCTGGACAGTTTTATGTAACCGCTCGGACGACGATCGAACGCGACTCGGGTCGATCTCGACACTCGCCGGCGGTTCTCCCATCAAAAAATTTTCTTCCGTTTCCGGCAACGGATCCAATCGGATACGAAACCGTTATCAGTCATACGACCCTCGGTTTACACGACAGAGGTAATCGTCTCTATGGCACGACTCCAACTCAAAAACCTGCACGCGAAGGTGGCGGAGGGCGACGAACAGATCCTGCGCGGGGTCGACCTCGAGGTCGAGTCCGGCGAGATCCACGCGCTGATGGGCCCGAACGGCTCGGGCAAGTCGACGACCGCGAAGATCGTCGCCGGCCACCCCGCCTACGAGGTCACCGAAGGCGAAGTCCTCCTCCACCTCGAGGAGGGCGAGTTCGGCGACGAGATCGACATCCCGGAGGACAAGCGCACCTGGGACATCCTCGACCTCGAGCCCAACGAGCGCGCCGCCCTCGGCATCTTCCTCGGCTTCCAGTACCCGGCTGAGATCGAGGGGGTCACGATGACGAACTTCCTCCGAACCGCGCTCAACGCGAAGATCGAAGAGCGCGAGGAACTCTTCGAGGAGGACGAGGACGACGAGGAAGAAGCGGAGGACGCCGGCTACGAGACCTCGCCGATGGAAGGGGACGTCGACGAGGGAGAGGTCGGCGTCGCCGAGTTCCAGCAGCTCCTGTCGGAGAAGATGGAACAGCTGGACATGGACGAGAAGTTCGCCCAGCGCTACCTCAACGCCGGCTTCTCCGGCGGCGAGAAGAAGCAGAACGAAGTGCTGCAGGCCGCCATCCTCGAGCCCTCGATCGCCGTCCTCGACGAGATCGACTCCGGGCTGGACATCGACCGACTGCAGGACGTCTCGACGGGCATCAACGCCCTGCGCGACAACGTCGGCACCGGAATCCTCCAGATTACCCACTACCAGCGCATCCTCGACTACGTCGAGCCGGACCACGTCCACATCATGCTCGACGGGCAGGTCGTCAAGAGCGGCGACGCCTCGCTGGCGGAGGAACTCGAGGACAAGGGCTACGACTGGATCCGCGAGGAGGTCTACGAGACCGCGTAACCGGATCTGGCTAGGCAAACCGTAATGAAGCCAGAGACGTAACCAACACCATAAACAAACCATGAGTTCCGAACAAGACCACCTAAAAACGACCGACACCGAAGAGCGCTTCGAGTTCAAGAACGAACACAAAGCCGCGCTCGCCGCCGAGAAGGGCCTGAACGAGGAGACGATCAGGCTCATCTCGGAGGACAAGGACGAACCCGAGTGGATGCTCGAGCGGCGTCTCCGCGCGCTGCGGCTGTTCCAGGAGATGCCGATGCCGACCGACTGGCCCGGACAGCCGGACCTCTCCGAGGTCGACGTCGACAAGATCGTTCCCTACATCCGACCCGACGTCGAGGCCCGCGAGGGGACCGACGACTGGGAGAACCTCCCAGACGAGATCAAAGACACCTTCGACAAGCTGGGCATCCCGGAGGCCGAGAAGAAGGCGCTCTCGGGCGTCGGCGCCCAGTACGAGTCCGAGGTCGTCTACCAGAACATGCAGGAGCAGTGGGAGGAGAAGGGCGTCATCTTCATGAACCTGGACCAGGCGGTCCAGAAACACCCGGAGATCGTCAAAGAACACTTCATGACGACGTGCGTGCCGCCGAGCGACAACAAGTTCGCGGCGCTGCACGGCGCGGTCTGGTCCGGCGGCTCGTTCGTCTACGTCCCCGAGGACGTGACGGTCGAGATGCCCGTCCAGGCGTACTTCCGCATGAACTCCGAGGGAATGGGCCAGTTCGAGCACACGCTCATCATCGCGGAACCGGGCTCCGAGGTCCACTACATCGAGGGCTGCTCGGCGCCCAAGTACTCGGCGTTCAACCTCCACTCCGGCGGCGTCGAGGTCTTCGTCAAGGAGGACGCCCACGTCCAGTACTCGACCGTCCAGAACTGGTCGCGTAACACCTACAACCTCAACACCAAGCGCGCCATCGTCGAGGAGAACGGCACGATGGAGTGGGTCTCCGGCAGCATGGGCTCGAAGGCCACCATGCTCTACCCGTGCTCGATCCTCAAGGGTCGCGGCGCGACCGACACCCACATCACCATCGCCTTCGCCGGCGAGGGCCAGGACATCGACACGGGCGCGAAGGTCTACCACAACGCCCCCGAGACCAAGTCGACCATCGAGTCGAAGTCGATCTCCAAGGACGGCGGCCGCACCAACTACCGCGGCCTCGTCCACATCGCCGACGGCGCAGAGAACTCGAGCACCGCCGTCGAGTGCGACGCGCTGATGTTCGACAACGAGTCCACCTCGGACACCATGCCGTACATGGAGATCGAGGAGTCGAAGGTCGACGTCGCCCACGAGGCCACGGTCGGGAAGATCGGCGACGAGGACATCTTCTACCTCCAGTCGCGCGGACTGGACGACGACGACGCCAAGAAGATGATCGTCGCCGGCTTCATCGAGCCGATCACGGAGGAACTGCCGATCGAGTACGCGGTCGAACTCAACCGCCTCATCGAACTCGAGATGGAGGGAAGCCTCGGCTGATCGCCGGGATCGCACATGAGCACGCAGGTACACGCCAATCTGACGGACGAACAGGTACGCCAAATTTCGGGCGACCTCGGAGAACCCGAGTGGATGCTCGAGATCCGCCTCGAGGCCCTCGAAGCGCTCGAGGACCTCGACATGCCCGACGTCATCCGGACGCCGGGTCGCGACTGGACGAACCTCCACGAACTCGACTTCGAGTCGCTCGTCGATCCGCTCAACGCGGCCGAGGACAAGGACCAGGTCGGCCCCGACGAGGTCGACGTGCTCTCCTGGAGCGACGCGCTCGACGAACACGAGGAGCTGATCCGCGAGCGCTTCGGGAGCGTCGTCGACCCGCAGGAGAACTACCTCACGGCGCTCTCGACCACGCTCTTTAGCACCGGGACCGTCGTCTACGTCCCAGAGGGCGTCGACGCCGAGGACGTGAAGATCCGAACCGAGCAGAACTCCCGTTCGCTGTTCAACTACACGCTCGTCGTCGCCGAGGAGTCCTCGTCGGTCACCATCCTCGAGCGCCAGTCGACGGGGACCGAACTCGACGAGGAGCAGTACTACAGCGGTATCGTCGAGGTCGTCGCCGGCGAGAACAGCTACGTCCAGTACGGCAGCCTCCAGAACCTCTCGGAGGACGCCTACAACTTCACGCTCAAGCGCGGCGAGGCCGACACGTACGCGACGATCAACTGGATCGAGGGCAACATCGGCTCCCAGCTCACGAAGACAGGGACGTCGACGGTGCTCAGCGGCGATTCCTCGGAGACGCAGATCGTCGGCGCCTTCTTCGGCCACAACGACCAGCACTTCGACCTCGACGCGAAGGTCTGGCACCGCGCCGAGCACACGACCGCGGACCTGGTCACTCGCGGCGTCACCGACGACGTCTCGCGATCTGTCTACGAGGGCGTCCAGGACGTCGGCTCGGAGGCCTGGGACACCAGCTCCTACCAGCGCGAGAACACGCTGATGCTCTCCGACGAGTCCGAGGCCGACGCCTCGCCGAAGCTGATCATCAACAACCACGACACCGAGGCCTCCCACAGCGCGACGGTCGGCCAGATCGACGAGGAAGACCTGCTCTACATGACCTCCCGCGGCGTCGACCCGCGCTCGGCCCGCAACATGCTCGTCGAGGGCTTCTTCGTCCCCGTCCTGCAGGAGGTCGCCGTGGACGAACTCCGCGAGGACCTCGAAGAACTGATCGCGCGACGCCTGCGCGAGTAACGCTCCGACGGTTCGATTTTTGGCGGTTGCCGTTTCCGAGTATCGCCCTGACCGCACCAGCCTCGAGTATCGGGAGTACGACGGGTACCGATATCCGAGCCGATCAGGGCTCCCGGCGTTCACCGGCCGAATCCGACCGCTATCGTTCGAATCCCGGCCGTCCGCGCGTCCCCGCTGCCAGCCCCGGCGAGCGGGCGAGATGCTGGCAGTTAAGTATTACGCACCCCGATAGGCAGCTATGAGCCTGGGACAGCGCGTCTCGAGCGACCACCAGCTCACACGCCTCCTCCAGATCGGCGTGGTGCTCGAGGAGGTCGTCGAGTCACGCGCCGCACACCACCTCGAGTCGCTGCCACCCGAGGAGCGAGCCGAATTCGACGAGGGGGTTCGAGACCTGCTCGCCGACGCCGCCAGCGAGTCGGCCGAACACCGCGAACGCCTCGAGGAGCTGATCGAGGAACTCGACGCGGACACGGTCGGCTACGAGGAGATCAACGCGCTGGTCGACGCCCGGTACGGGCCGCCGGAGGATACCGACGGCGTCCTCTACGACCAGTTGTGTAACGAGGAGACCGCTTACAAGTTCTACGACGACCTCATCGGTGCGGTCGAGGCCTCCGACGCGGAGTTCGCCGTCGACAGGGAGCGGTTGCTCGAGACGCTCGTCGAAATTCGCGAGGAGGAACGGGAGGGCGTGCAGGACGTCACCGACATCATGGAGCGTCGAGCATGAGCGGGGACCACATCGACCGCGAGACGCCGACGTCGGATGCGGTCGTCTCGGCCGAGTTCGAATCGAGCGCACGAGCACCACTGTTACACCCACGACACGGAGGGTCGCGATGAACACCGCAGACCAGTATCTCAAGGCGATCTACCTCGCCCAACGGATGGAGGACGGACCGGCTTCGACGGGGACGCTCGCTGACCTCCTCGGCGTCAGCCCGGCGAGCGTCAACGAGATGATCGGGAAACTCGAGGACCGCAGCCTCGTGGAACACGAGAAGTACAAGGGGGCGACCCTCACCGACGAGGGGCTCGAGCGAGCGCATCACGCCCTCCAGACTTACTGTATCATCCAGCGGTTCCTCAAGAACGTCCTCGAAGTCGAGGAGTTTCGAGCGGAGGCACGAACGCTCGAGAGCGTCATCGACGATACGGTCGCCGAGCGCCTCGACACGATCATCGACCGGCCCAGCGAACAGTGTCCCGACTGTTTCGACCCGGAACTGGACTGTTGTGAACTCCTCGAGGCCGATCCCTCCGGCCGCGCGGATTGAGGTCCGGCGGTAGCGATCACCGAGTCGCGTCGTTTCGCTCGGTCGAGTACGACAACGCTCGAGTGACGACGGTCGATCCAGGGGTACTCACGGGCGATGGCGAACGCACGAACGGTTCACCCGCGTTCGTCCTCGCTCCCGACGTCGGGTTCGGCGTCGGTCCGGTTCGCATCCTCCGACGCTCGGATTCCGGCTCCGGGAATCGCCGATCGAATTCGGTCGGCGACTCGGGTCCGGGACGGCACTCGAGAACGACCCGGTTCTCCGACCCCCGGAGCGGCCACTGCGTCGGCACGATCGCCGCCGGCGACGGTCACGTACCGGCGCCCGGCGAACGCGGTGAGTGCGAGCGAGACGACCGCGACGGCGAGCAAGCCGAGCGGGACCGACCACGTCGGTCTCGAGGCGCCGCCCCAGTCCGATTCGAAGACCTCGGCGTAGTACGTCGCGACCGCCTCACCGTGCAGCGCGAGGAGGACCTCGCGGTTCTCCCGGAGCGCGTTCTCGTTCCAGTTCGCACTCCCCACGACCGCGGTCTCGCGGTCGACCACCACCCCTTTGGTGTGGATCTTCTCGAACCGACCGCCGGGGTCGACGAGGCGGATCTCGAGCGGGAGGTCTTCGTCGGCGGCCGCTCGCTCGAGGTCGGCTTTCAGCGCCTCGTTCTCGTCCTCGACGTACCACGACGAATCGAGGAGGATCCGCACCTCGACGCCGCGTCGGGCCGCTTCGATCGCCTCCTCGAGGAGGGACACGTCGGCGGCGATCCGGGGTTGCTGGACGAGCAGTTCCTCCTCGGCGGAGGCGACGAGTTCCCGGAGACGCTCGTCCGCATTATCGGGTGCGAGGAGCAGTTCCACGGACTCCAGGTCGACTCGCTCGGGGTCGTGTTCGACCGGAAACTCCTCGCTCGCGTCGCTCGCCTCGGTGAACGCCGCGTCGTCGAGAAACGACGTCGACGACTCGGTGTCCCACCCGTCGAAGTCGGCTTCGAACACGGTCGCGAGTTCGTCCGCGACCGTCCGGTCCTCGAGGACGAATCCCCACCCGCGACTCGATTTCCCGCCGATGCCGGCGTTTTTCCAGTTTTCGGAGGTCACCAGCACCGAATCGTCGGAGACGGCGTACTTCGGATGGTGATAGTCGTATCGCGATCCGTCGCCCCCGATGGCGCGAACGTCGACGCCCCCCGCTACGAGCGACTCGAGGACCGGTTCGGCGTTCGCCGGCGTCCCGCCGACCGGGTCGGCCTCGAGGAGCACGTCGACGTCGACACCGCGTTCCGCCGCCGCGAGGAGTTCGTCCGCGACGGCTTCTGACGTGAAGGTGTAGCCGGCGACCAGCAGTCGATCCTCGGCCTCTTCGATGACTTCGAGGGGGACTGCGGGGGCGTCGGGCAGGACGAACGCGGTCCCCTCGTCGACGTCGGCTGTCGTGACCGGGAGTCGCGTCGCGTTCTGCGGCCACCACTCGCCGGTCGTGGCGTCGATCGATTCCGCGGCCGTCGATCCGCCGTCCTGACCGGCGGTCGAACTGTCGTCGCGGGTCCAGAGCTCCCCCTCGGGGGCTCGTTCGTACGAAACCGCGTCTACCGGTTCACCGTCGACTCGTACCTCGAGGTCGTCACCGTCGGCGGCGAGTCGGAGGTGTCCCTCGAGTTCGACGACCGGATCGTCGGTCAGCGTCTCCGTGTCCTCGGGATCGAGGGTCGCCGCGAACCGATCTGGCGGCGTCCCGTTCCCCCCGATCGACGATCGATTCGGCAGTGTAGCCTCCGTGTGGCCGTCCGTGATCGTCACGTTGTCCAGTCGGACGTCCCGCGGTACCTCGAGGACGAGGTACTCGCCCACGTTTTCCTCCGTCGGCGGATTCGGATACAGTTCGACGATCCTCGGTCCAGGGCCGAGACCCGTATCGTTCGTCGCGCCGGCGTCTCGTGTCGTGGGGACCGTCCGAAACCCATCGGGGCCGTCGACCGGGTTCGTCGCACCGCTCGTTGCGGCGGCGTTGCACGTGGGACCGACGAACACCGCGAGCACGCAGACGGTGAGCAGGGCGATTCGGAACCGGCGGTCTGCCATCGCTCGGTCTGGTCCCCCGATCGGTTATAAACTCGAGGTGGTGGTGGCGGACGACGAACGCTGATCGTGGGGTACGACGTACGCCGATGGCAGCGGCTGAACCGCACGGACGACGGCGACGATTTGGCCTGATCCCACCCATTCATGATCACCGAAGACACACCTCACGGCGATGCAATACTACGAGGACGTCGAGGTGGGGGAGACCCACGAGTTCGGCGAGTATCACGTCACGAAAGCGGAGATCGTCGAGTTCGCCGAGCGGTACGACCCGCAGCCGTTTCACGTCGACGAGGAGGCCGCGACGGAGTCGGCGTTCGGCGAACTCGTCGCTTCGGGGTGGCACACCGCGAGCATGTGTATGCGCCTGCTCGTGGACGGGCCGATCAGCGAGCGGGCCGGGATGGGCGCTCGAGGCGTGGACGAACTCCGGTGGCGACGGCCGGTGAAGCCGGGCGACGTGCTTCGCGTTCGAACCGAGGTCCTCCGGAAGCGCCCCTCCGAGAGCGATCCGAAGCGGGGGTACGTCGACACCGCCGTCGAGGGGATCAACCAGGACGGCGAGGTCGTTATATCGTACGTCGCGCTCGGGATGATCGGTCGCAGGGACGTCGACCGGTGACGGTCTCACGACGCAGAAACGGCAAGGTCAACTCCTAAAGTCGTCATCCCCTTACGGTCGCGCGTACGCTATGATCGCTGAACGCGCAGTCGGATCGCTGCCGGACCCGCCGGGTTCGGCCGGAGCGCGACTCACGTTCCTGGGGGCGTGGTTCGTCGACCTGCTCGCGACGCTCTGTTTCTTTCTCGTTCCCTACGCCTCCGAACTGAATCCGGTGACGGTGTACCTCCACGACGTGTTCGGTCTGCCGGGCGTCGTCCTCGCGGCGTTCTGTTACGCCGCGATCGTGATCGTCATCGGCCACGTCCTGTCGAACCCCGCAGACGCCGCGTTCGTGGTCGTCGTGGCGATACTGTACGTTCTCTTCGCCGGAAACAACATCGTACTGCTCGTTTTCGGCGAAGCGGTGTTCGAGATGATCGTCTGATCCCGGCTGGGGGAGCCGATTCTCCGAAGCCGATGGTCGAGTCTCCGATGATGGTGACCGAGTCTCGTTTACCGAACCTCGATCGGCGCGGGTAGGCCGTCGCGGTGCGATCGTCACCGTTCGTCCGTCTCGGTGTGACCGTCACCGTTCGTCCGTCGCGGTTGCGTGTACAGGCCCGCAGCCTTTCGTCGCTCTCCGGGTACGGTCTCCCGATGAGCGCTACTGAAACAGACGACGGACGACTCGAGGACGTGACGGTCGCGATCTACCTCGCGCAGGAAGGAAGCGAGGAGGTCGAGTTCGCGGAACCGAAGCGGACCCTCTCCGAGGAGGGTGCCACGGTGGACGTCGTCGGAAGCGAGACCGGCGAGGCGCGAACGGTCAACGACGACCTCGAGTGGAGCGACTCGTACGAGATCGAGAGGACGTTCGACGAGGTCTCCGCCGACGATTACGACGCGATCGTCGTCCCGGGCGGCACCGTCGGCGCGGACACCCTTCGCACCGACGAGGACGCCGTCGAGCTGTTGCGTTCTCACGTCGAAGGGGGCGATCCGGTGGGCGTCATCTGCCACGGCCCGTGGACGCTGGTGGAAGCGGGCGTCGTCGACGGGCGGACGCTAACCTCGTATCACAGCCTACAGACCGACGTTCGCAACGCGGGGGGCGAGTGGGTCGACGAGGAGGTCGTCAGGGACGACGGACTGGTGACCAGCAGGAACCCGGACGATTTGGACGCGTTCTGCGACGCTGTCGTCGACGAGTTCGCTTCGGCGGCGGATCGGTAGACTGAGTCTCCTCGCTTCTCGAGGTGACCGTCGCAAATCGGGCGGTTGCTCGAACGTGTCACCGCCGCCGCGATCGATTGTTCCGTCGACGGCTCGACGAGTGTAGCGTCGACCTCGCGCAGTCCGTCGATCGTCGGATACGTCGCGATCGATCACTGTCACCGGCGGGCGTGAAACACCTCTTTGGGGATGGTCGGTGGGATACCGAGTACGATGGGTGACATCGACGTTGCGATCGGCGTCGACGCCGACTGCGTCGCCGGTTGGCTCGGCTCGTACGGCGGAGAAGATTCCCCCGCGGACCTCTCCCGAGGGCTCGCGGCCGGCAACGAGGGTATCCCGCGAATGCTGACCCTCTTCGAGAACGAGGACGTCTCGACGTCGTGGTACGTCCCGGGCCACACGATCGAGACGTTCCGGGACGAGATCGAAGCGGTCGCCGCGGCCGGCCACGAACTCGGAGTGCACGGCTACTCCCACGAGAACCCGACCGACCTCTCGCGGGAGCAGGAGGACGCGATCCTCGAGGCCTCGATCGACCTGATCGAGGACGTGACCGGGTCGGAGCCGGTCGGCCACCGCGCGAGCTGGTGGGAGTTCAGCGAGAACACGCCGGAACTCGTCCAGAAGCACGGCTTCGAGTACGACAGCAGCCTCATGGAGCGACAGTTCGAACCGGGCTGGATGCGGGAGGGCGATAGCTGGGAGAAGATCCAGTACGACGAGGATCCCGAGACGTGGATGGAGCCGTACCGGTACGGCGAGGAGACGGACGTCGTCGAGATTCCGATCAGCTGGTACCGCGACGACATTCCGCCGATGCTGTTCATCAAACAGCCGATCTACCACGCGGGGTACAAGGATCCGCAGATGATGTACGAACAGTACTACGAGCGCCAGTTCGACTTCCTCGCGAACCGACGCGGCGCCGGGGTGTACACGTTCACGATCCACCCGGACCTCCACGGCCTGCCGCACATGATCCCGCCGTTCGAGGAGTTCATCCGCTACGTCAAGGGGTTCGAGGGCGCTTCGTTCGTGACGCTCGAGGAGATCGCCGAGAAGTTCAGGGACGACCCGTCGGTGTACGAGAGCGAGGGCGAGTACGTCTAGCTCACGGGATCACTCCTCGCCCTCGAACGCCTCGTGAACCGTCGAACGGTCTTCGAACACCTCGCGAATCGTCGAACGGTCTTCGTACGCCGACAGCGCGAGCGCGAGTTTGAGCCGCGCTTTCTGCGCCGGGAGGTCGCCGGCGAACGTCGCGCCGCGTTCGAGGAGCGTCCGGCCGCCGCCCTCGCCGCCGTAGACGGCGGTCGTGCGCCCCTCGAGGCAGCGCGACGCGGCGACGACCGGAACGCCCTCGTCGATCGCCCGTTCGACCGCGGCACCGATCCCGGCGGTGGCGTTCCCGAGGCCGGTTCCCTCGACGACGATCCCGTCCGCGCCGCGCTCGAGTGCGGCCTCGACTAACTCGCCGTCGACGCAACTCCCGCTTTTGACGGTGTAGACGGTGGGCTCCAGCGGCGAGTTGGATGGGTCGACGGGAATGCGTACCGTCTCGCTTCGCGGCCGTCGGTGAACGACCACGCCGTCGCGGTCGACGGACGCGACCGGTCCGCACCCCACCGATCGAAACGCGTCCAGCTTCGACGCGTGGACCTTCGTCACCGCCCGCGCGGCGTGTATCTCCTCGTCGAACGCGACGTACGTGCCCCCTGCGCTCGCGTCGGCGTCGTGAAACGCTTCGCAGGCGTGGACCGCGGTGAGCAGGTTCGACGGGCCGTCCGCTCCGACCTCGTCCGGGCGACGCTGCGCGCCGGTCAGGACGACCGGAACGTCGGGCTGAACCGTGGCGTCGAGGACG
Source organism: Halovalidus salilacus (assembly GCF_031852275.1). Lineage (GTDB taxonomy): Archaea > Halobacteriota > Halobacteria > Halobacteriales > Natrialbaceae > Halovalidus > Halovalidus salilacus. The sequence continues at coordinate 1,627,144 of NZ_CP134700.1, forward strand.
TAGGCCGTCTCCTCCATGGTGTCCGTTCCGTGCGTGAGGACGACGGCGTCGACGCTCGGCTCTTCTTCGAGCGCGCGAACACGGTCGCCGATCGTCTCGAGCGTCTCGGCGTCCATCTCGTAGCTCGGGACTCTCGCGACCTCCTCGACGGCGATCTCGGCGTGCGTCTCGAGTTCCGGAACGGCCTCGAGGAGGTCGCGCCCACCCTTCGTCGGCTCGGCTCCCCGATCGCCGGCGGTGCTGGCGATGGTTCCGCCCGTCGTGAGCACGGTGACGTTCACGCCCCTTCGTACGCCGTTCGAGACCGAAAAGCTTCGTCGGGTGGCTGCCTCGAGCGCGGACTCCCTGGCCACCGGTTACCCTTAACACCCCGCTCCCCGTGTTCGCGAACGATGCGAGCCGTACGACTCGAGGAACACGGCGACGCGGACGTGTTGGACGTAGCCGACGTCGACCGCCCGGAACCGGGACCCGACGAACTGCTCGTCGAGGTCGCCGCCGCGGGCGTCAACCCCGTCGACACCTATTTCAGAGAGGGATCGTACGCACCCGCGGAACTACCGTTCACGCCGGGCGTGGACGTCGCGGGGACGGTAGCCGAAGTGAGCGACGACGTCGAGGGATTCGACGAGGGCGACCGCGTCTACGGCACGGGCATCGGAAACGCCACCTACCAGGGAGGTTACGCCGAGTACGCGACGGTTCCCGACGACCGGGTCGTCCACCTCCCCGACGGAGTGGACGCGACGGAGGCCGGCGCCGCGGGGGTCGCCGCGGTCACCTCGTGGCGCGCGCTGATCGACCATGCTAACCTCGACCCCGCGGAGTACTGCCTCGTCCACGGCGGATCGGGCGGCGTCGGCCACGCGGCCGTCCAGATCGCCGCCTCGGTCCACGCCCGCGTCCTCACCACGGCGCATCCGGACTACCACGACGCCGTCTCCGACCTCGGCGCCGAGACGGTGCTGGACTATGCAGACGAGAATCTCGCGGACGCCGTCCAGGAAGCCTCAAACGGCGGCGTGGACGTGATCCTCGACCACCGCCTCGACGACTACCTCCAGTTCGACGCCGACGTCGCCGCGACGGGCGCTCGAGTGGTCGGCATCGGCGAGAACAGCCCCGATCCGGGCTTCAGCAACGACGGTCCGGCCCGATCGAAGGACGTGAGCTACCACTTCATGAGCATGTTCAACACGCCCGATCTGCGCGTCCCGCTCCGGGGCGCGGCCCACCTCATGGAGACGGGGGCGCTCTCGATCGAGGTCGCGCGGACGTACGACCTCGAGGAGGCCGACGAGGCCCAGCGAGCGGTCGTGGAGGACAGTTTCCTCGGGAAGCTCGTGATCGAACCCTGACGAACGGAGTCGGTGAGGCGACGCGCCCGAACCACCGGTGGATCAGGCGTCAGCGTCGGGGCGAGGCATCGACTCGAGGTCCCGAATTCGGGGCGTCTTCTCGACGGCCCGGTACTGGCGTTGCCACGCCTCCTCGGGGAACAGGCCGTTCCGATCGAACAGTTCGCGGGCTTCGTCGGTGAGTTCGTAGAACTTGTAGGGGTAGTCGCGCAGGCGCTCGCCGCGGTCGAACTCGCGCTCGCGGACGACGCCGACGTCCATCAGCGTCTTCAGGTGGCGGCGGATAGCGTCGTCGCTGAGCGGTGGGTTCATGTAGTCCAGTTCCTCGACGCTCGGCATCCCCTTCGGGTGGCCGACGATGTCGGCGAGGATGTCGGCCCGCTTCCTGTCGGTGGCCTTCTGGAGCGCTCGCCACGCGTCGAACTCGGAAGCGGCACCCGGTGGCGCGGTGTGCGAGTCGCCGACCGCCGTCTCGGGTCTCATACGTGCGAATTGGGGAGCGATCGCCATAAGCATTCGCACTGAATTGAGGTCGGTATCACAATCAGTAACGTAACTAATCTCACGACCGATAACCCGAACGATTAATGCTCGCGTCGTCGGTACGACCGAACGATGGCTCCCCGCGAAGGCGCCCGCGACGGTGACGATGATGGTGACGAGGCCCCCGAGATTCCGAGCGAGGAGGCGGTACTGGACGAACTCGAGGGGATCACCCTCACGCCGACCGAACACCAGCGGGTCAAGGACGTCGTGAACGGCGAACTGTTGGAGCGGGTCAAGGGGTACGACCGGCGATACCTCGTCGCCGGTGCGGGCGGCGTGACGGGAGCGGCCACCCGTCGGCAGCTGGTGTACGACCTGCTCGACGCGCGGACGGATCCGCCGGCGGTTGCCACGCAGTTAGAGGACTTCGGCCTGACGCCCGAGGAGATACGACTCTGGACGCGCGTCTTCGACGTCCTCTGTGGAATGTCGACGCACGTCGTCGCCGTGATCGAGGACTTCGACGGCGGGTACGTCTGGGAACTGGGTCTCCTGTTCGCCCCGTCGTACCGGGAGAAGACGTGGGTGTTGAAGCGGCGGTATCCGGACGAGGAGACCGAACGGGAGCGGTACGACAACGGGATGGGAGCGTCCCACGTGAAGTTGCTCCTGACCGGCCCTCGAGCGCACGAGTGGTCGAACACCGACGACCTGCGGGCCGCCGTAGACGAGATTCCCTGATCGGCGTACGCCTCGCTACCGGATCGTTGGTGAGGGAAAAACGATCGTCCGCGCCCGATCAGGCCGCGGGCTCGAGGTCGGCCTTCTCCGCTTCGACCTGAACGAGGTAGGCCCGGTCGTCCTCGTACTCGGCGACGATCTCGAGCGCTTCCTTCGTCCCGATCTGGTTCAGTGCCCAGGCGGCACTCGCGCGAACCCGGTCCTCGTCGTCGTTCTCGAGAATATCTGAGAGGGGTTCGATGGTCCGGGTGTCGCCGATCAGGCCGAGCGCGCGGGCGGCGTTCGAGCGCACGTCGGCGTTCTCGTCGACGAGCTGGTTGGCGATCGGCTGGACGGCCTCCTCGGCGCCCATCTCGCCGAGCGCCCGGAGCGCCGGCTTCTGCAGCTGCGGGTTCGAGTCGACGTAATCGAGGAGGGTGTCGACCGCCTTCTCGTCGGGGACGCCGATCTTCCCGAGTACCGACATCGCAGCCGTGTCCCGGCGGTTGGCCTTCTGGACCATCGGCTCGATGGCCTCCTCCGGGCCCATCCGCTCGAGGGCCTCCATACAGTGGTTCTCCATGAACTCGGAGTCGAGGCTCTCGAGGGCCAGTAAGATCATGTCGACGTTCCCCCGCTTCTCGTGGACCTTGAGGGCGTGCCACTCCGGCGGGTAGTCCTTGACGTGGTCGAGCACGTCGTAGAAGCCCTCGCGTCGGAGCTGTTCGCGAACCTCGAGGTCGGTCCACTCGGTCGCGTCGTCGACGTCGTTCTGGAAGTCGTCGGTCGCCTCGAGCAGCGCGGCGATCGTCTCGGCGTCCTCGTCGGGGTCGAGGTCGGCCCCCTCGACGGCGTCCGTGGCGTCCTCGAGGCCGGCCGCGAGCTGGTCGGGGGCGTCCGCATCGGCGTCACCGGTTTCGAGCTCGAGGTCGCTCCCGAGGATGTCGTTCACCGTCGCCAGGAAGTCCTCGACGGCGTCGATCAGCTCCGCCTTCCCCTCCTCTGTCCAGCGGGTGCCCGTGATCTGTCCGCTCGCGCCGGTGATCTCGCCGACGACGTCCTCGGCGTACGGCCCGCGCTGGTCCTCGAGGTCCGACTCGAGGTCGTCGGCCTCGCCCTCGATCTCGTCGTAGCGTTCCTGGAGAACCTCCTCCGGCGCGGGCTCGGCCTCCTCGTCATCGTCCTCCTCCTCCTCGGTTTCCGGGGGCTCCGGAACCTCGATCTCCTCGAGGTCGGACCGGAACGACTCGAGATCCGCCTCGACGACGTCGAGGTCGGCTTCGGTGTCCGCGGCCTCGAGTTCCTCCCGCAGTTCCTCCAGGTCGGCTTCGCGGGACTCGAGTCGACTCTCGATCTCGTCGAGGTCGACCGGCTCGCCACCTTCCGACGGTTCGTCACCGTTCGCCTCGCCCTCACTCATCGAACCACCCGGCTGGACGACGCCGACGCGTGGCTACGTTCATACGTACTGATCGCGTCAGGACGGCCCTAAGCGTTTCCATGCAGGTCGGACTCGCGCTCGGGTTCGGGGTCGGGGTTGCGCTCGGGTTCGTGATCGCCCTCGACCTCGGCCGGCGGGAAGTCGTCCCGCCAGTAGAACCACGGGCTGAGCGTCATGTAGGCAAGTCCCAGGAGTAACAGGGCGAACGGGAAGCTCCGATCGGCGAACTCGGGGACGAGAATCGCGAGCCCGTGGACGACGCCCATGATCAACGCGTCTCGAGCGAGGAGGTCCGGGTAGCGGATCCGCGAGACCATGAGGTAACAGAACACGCCCGTGACGGCGAGGACGAGCCACGGGCCGGCGACGTCCGCGAGGATCGCCGCGCCGAGGATCGTCGCCGCGAGGGTCGTCTGGATCCCCTCGGTGTAGTGGCCGGCCGTGTCGTAGGCGGTGTACATCCCGAGGCGGGCGACGGCCATCGCGACGAAGAGGGCACAGATCCCAGTCACGAGTGCCAGCTCGACGGTGACGGCCGCGAAGCCGACGCCGAGTCCGTCGCTGACGACGACGAACGCCAGGGCGGCGGGCGCGACGGCGAAGGAGGCGACGTCCGCGAGGGAGTCGAGGTACGGACCGACCGCGGACCCGCCGTACCGCCGGGCGAGGATGCCGTCGACGCCGTCGGCGATCGCCGCCAGGAGGATCAGGCGCGCGGCGAGGTCGATGTCGACGAACGCGACGACGACGGCCACGAACCCGAGGGCGGCGTTGGCGATCGTGACCGCGTCGGCGACACCGAGCCGGCCGACGAACCGGGGGAGCATACTCCCGGTTTCGACCTGCCGATACCTTACGTGTTTTCGTTTGACGAGACGGTGCGACGGCGCTCGAGTTCGCGCCTTGCCTCCGTCACCGTCGAACCTGCTCGTGTCGGGTCGCTCGGTCGATCGCCCCGCAGGAGGCAGGAAGCGGGATGCCGTCGGTCGCTCGCCGATGACACGGTCCGCTGGTATTCTTCGAAGGGACGGTGGCAGTTCGCGCGTGGTTCGCGGGCCGAAAAACCGGGGTCGTTATATCGCGCCTCTCCCAACCATCGTCCATGAACCGGCGCACTTACCTCGCCGCGATGAGCAGCGTCGCATCGGCGGGGCTAGCCGGGTGTTCGACCGTCCTCGGCGTCCTGGACGATCCGACCTGTGACGGCGAGGACTGCCACATCAGCATGTCCCGAACGGCGTTCATCCCGGACGAGTACGAGACGACGGTCGGGGAGACCGTCGTCTGGAAGAACACGAGCGAAGCCATCCACACCGTCACGGCCTACGAGGGCGGCATTCCGGACGACGCGACGTACTTCGCGAGCGGAGAATTCGAGGACGAAGAGAGCGCGCGCGAAGCGTGGGACAAAGACCAAGGGGGCGAGATTCGTTCGCGGGGGAGGTACGAGCACACGTTCGAGGTCCCGGGAACGTACAGCTACGTCTGCATCCCCCACGAACGCGGCGACGATCCGATGACCGGACTGATCCACGTTTCCGAGACGGACGGCGAGTGAGGCCGGACCGACTTCGAAGCGACGGGAAACACTCATGAACCACACCCGACTATCGACTCCCAGATGAGTTCGTGGAAACGCGATTTCGCGCGCGGACTCGCCGTTCTCGGGCCGATTCTCGTCAGCCTGTTCGCGATCTACTACCTCTACGATTTCCTCGAGGGCATCACGCCGGACGGTCTGGTTCCGGACGAGGTCTTCCTGCCGGTGACCGCCGATCCGACGGCTCGGCGGCGGCTGGCGGAGGTCGTCGGCGTCGCCGTCGCGATTGCGTTCCTGTTAACCGCCCTCCTGGTCGCCGGATCGTTCATGCGGACCACGGCCGGCGAACTGCTCGAGCGCCTCGTCGACGCGCTGGCGAACCGCGTCCCCGGCATCCGAATCGTTTACAACGCCTCGAAAACGGCGAGCGAGACCGCCTTCGGCGACGAGCGGTTGGCCCACTCTCCGGTCAAGTTGCAAACATTCGACGGACACCGAATGACCGCGTTCAAAACCGGAAAGGTGACCGACGACGGTCGCGAACTCGTGTTCATCCCGACCTCCCCGAACGTCACGAGCGGCTTCGTCGTCGAGGTCGACTCGAGTCGGCTAACCGAACTCGACGAATCCATGGAGAGCGCGATCACTCGCGTCGTGAGTGCCGGGTTTGGCGACGCGGAGCGAGTCGAACGCGTGATTCAGCCCGGTGGGGGCTCGGACGGCAAGGACGGTGAGGACGGCGAAACACGTGCGGGCGGCGAACACGGTGACGAAGACACGTGCGGCGTCGACCCGGATACGCTAGTCGGGCGGACCGACGACGACTGACGGTTCGGCCGCTCCGTCGTTCCGCGGTGCTGGCGTCGTCGGGCCACCCATCCGCTCACGACGGCCGTCGACGTCTCCGGTCGCGTTCCGTCGACTCGAACGAGCGGAAGACGCCTCGCGGACGCACCGCTCGAGTCGTCGCGGGGTCGAAAAACGGTGCGGTTACGGTCCGCCGACGGGAGTCCGTCGGGTCGGCTCAGTCGTCGGTCGCGACGTCTTCTTCGTCGACGCTGACGGAGGTCGCCTCCTCCTCGGCGACTTCCTCGGGGTGAGCCTCGAGGGTCGCCTTCTGGATCTCGACGCGGCGCAGCGGATAGATCGTCTTCGCCTCGCCGTAGATCGCGGAGGAGAGGCGGCCGTCGACGACGCTGTCGATGAGGTCCTCGAAGTCGCGCTCGGCGGCGGCTTCTTCGACCATCTCGACCATCGTCTCGCGGATGGCTTTCTCCTGGCTGGCGTCGGCCTTCTTCGTCGTGAAGGCGACGGGCTGGATCTGGAGGCGGTAGTCGTCCGTCGTGAGGACGGTGACGTAGGCCTCGATCTTCGAGGCGCCGCGGCGGACGAGCGAGCGGAGGTAGTCGCGGGTGAGCGAGTGCTCCTGGAACTCCGTGTAGGCCGCGTCGCTGCCGACGTCGGTCACCTTGAAGGTGAGTTTCGTGTTGTTCTCGCTGGCGTTGTTCGTCAGTTCGCCGAGCGTCGTTTCGATGGTCCGGTCGTAGACCTTTTCCGGTTCGTCCGCGGGGGTCTGGCCGAGTTCAGCCCGGTCGAACTGCTCCGGGGCGAGCACGGTGTACCACCGCTTCTCCTGTCGTGCGCGTGAAACCGATCGTTCACTCATTGTGTGTCAGTGTTGTCTTCCGCATCGGACGCGGTCCCCGCGTCCGTCGGTTCGCGGTCGGCGCCGGCGCCGGCGTCTTCGCAGGCGTTCGCACCGCCGTCCGCGCGCTGTGCCACCGCTGTCGCGACGTCGAGGTTGACGACGTAGTCGTCGACGTTCGAGTGCAATCCACCGGTCGTCTCGCGTTCGATCCGCGTGACGACGCGGTCGCCCTCGACCGTCGTCTCCATCTCGTCGGTGTTGTCCGGGCGAATCGCCCGCGCGACGAGCGTCGGGACCTCTTGGGTCGTTCGGATCGTCGCCGTCATCGTCGGCGTTCCGTCCGTCGTCTCGTCACCGGTCGTCGTCTCGTCTCGAGTTGTTCCGTCTCGAGTCGCCGACCGTCCGCCGGTTGTCTCCTCGGCGGTCACAGTCGATCCCTCACGATCGTGATGAGTTCCGAGTCGTCCAGGTCCGCGTCGGAGTCGCCGTCTCGTCCCCCAGCGCGAAGGTAGCCGCGTCGGCGGCCGACGTCGTACTCGCAGTCGAGTCCTGCGTCGGCCTCGAGGTCGCGAACGATCGCCTCGAGCGGCCCGCCGAGGGCGCGCCCGTCGGTCGTCGCGATCCCGACTTCGCCGTCGCCGATCGCGAGCGCGACCGGCTCCGGCGACCGATAGTCCGCCGCCAGGCGGGCGACCGTCTCGATCGGTCCGTCGTCGATGCCGACGACGAACAGCCCGTCGTACCGACCCGTCGACGCCCCGTCGAGCGCACCGTGCGCCCGTCGACCGTGGTCGCGCCAGGCGTCGAGCGCCGGTTCCGCGGCCGAGCGGCCCATCGCCAGCGCGACGCCCGTTCCGGGCTCGGTCTGCGCGGTCGCCTCGAGGACGTCCGCGAAGCCGCCGACGGTTTCGAACGGGGCGTCCGTCTCGAGCGTCGCGTAGGGGCGAAGCGCCCCGGCGACGACGTCGGCCGCCCGTTCGGACGCGTCCTCCGCGGCCACGACGTCGAGGGCGACGAGGGAGGCGATCGTCCGGTGATCGTCACCGTCGATCGCCTCTGCGTCACCGTCCGCGGCCTCGAGGTCGCGGACGCCGACCTCCGCGAGCGCCGTCCGTGTCGCCTCGAATTCGCCGGACCAGGGGGCTCGCAGTCGCGTCGAGTGGGCCAACCCGTCCACCGGGTCCGCCGTCGGAATCGCGACGCCGGGTCGGCGCTCGACCGCCCCCGACTCGAGGGCGCGCTCGAGGAGCCACTCGGTCTCGCCGGCGCCGGGGTCGACCCCCGCCGCGACGAGTCCCGCGAGCGCGAGCGCCGGTTCGGCCGGCGTTCCGAGTTCGGTCGCGAGGTCGGCCGCCTCGAGCGTCGCGGGTCGGTCCCCCGCGTCGAGGCGCGTGACGTCGCCGTCGACCGCACCGACGACCAGCGTGAGATCGCTCCCGTCGTCGCCGCGGTCGACGGCCGCGCGCTCGGTTCGCTCCCGGATCGTCCGGCCGACCGTCACCTGGAACGGCGTCCCGCGGGCCTCGAGCGCCCGGGCGACGATGCCGCTGGCGGCGAGCGCGTCGCCGTCCGGCCTCGTAACGATCCGGACGAAGGTGGCGCGCTCGACGGCGCTCGCCGTCGCTGCGGCGACGTCGGATTCGGCGTCGGGACGATCCTCTGTGGACATGTGGACGTGACTCGCGCGTTACTCCTCGAGCAGTCGCTTCGCGACGTCGTAGGAGTAGGTGAACTCGGGATCGAGTTCGTCGCCGCGGTAGTAGTCGACCAGGCGGCGCACCTTCGACTCGGTGTTCTGCAGGGCGCGCTTGTTCTGGTAGTCCTGCGGGTTCTCCTGGACGTGCTCGCGCAGGCGGATCGCCCGCTCCATCAGGTTCCGCAGGTCCTCGGGGAGATCCGACTTCGCGTCGTTCTCCTCGAGGATTTCGGTGAGCTTCTTCCCGGTCGCCAGCTTGACGTCCGGGACGGGCGTGCCGGTGACGCCCTCGTCGCGCAGTTTCATCCCGATCTGGCTGGGATCGTAGCCCTGCTCCGCCAGTTCGACGACCCGCTGTTCGATCTGCTCGGGGTCGACGTCGCTCCACTCCGGGGGTTCGTCTGCCGCCGGCCTGTCCGATCCGGACGAGCCTCGGCGGCGGGTGTGCATTCGTGCCATCGTTCGAGGATAGGAACCGCACTGACCGCTGCCGTACGCGACAGCCGGACACCCGACTGTCGTTGCACTTCCGCAATCCCAAGCCGTCCGAAACAGTGGACGACGCAGTCGGATTTGCGGCCGTGCGCTTCCCACTGTCCCTTGCCCGCTCCGCGACTAAAGCGTTTCTACCTGCCTCGAGGTGACGCGTCGGGCCGTGTGTGAGCCGATACCGACGGTCCGTGCAATTCGAGGGGTTTATCTATGCCCGAAGAAAAGCAGTGATTGCGAAGGCGGGCTCGTAGATCAGCGGTAGATCACTCCCTTGGCATGGGAGAGGCCCCGGGTTCAAATCCCGGCGAGTCCACTTCTTCACATTGCTTCGATCGTTTAGTCGTGGACACGCCGAACATCGCGACCCCTTCGGGTTTGCTCGATCTCGGAAAGTCCTCACCCACGCATACCGTTTCCAGTCGAAGGGGCGGTGGTAGAACGGTTTTCTCGTCGGTATTAACTAGATCGCCCGCTCGTTTCCCGATGAGCGACGCGACTCGTGGCCTGCCCCAACTGCCACTCCGATCGGGGCGGCGGTTAGTCGTCTTCCCGCTCCGTCTCGGTACCTTCGCCGTCGGCCTCGTCGGGTTGGTCGCCCTCGCTGGCTCCCGGACCGAGACCCGGCCCCGGTTCCTCGTCGATCTCTTCTTCCGCCGTCTCGAGTCCGTCCACCTCCGTGTCGTCGTCGTTTTGTTCGGTCATCGAGCCACGTACGAGCCGACGGGTACGTACGCTCGGTGCCTACGATAATTGGGACGCGCGCTCGGGATCGACGGGGCGAGCGCGTGCCCCGTTCTCGCGTTCGACGGTGTTCGCTCAGGGGTTCCTCGAGCGAGGCTTCGCGGAGGGGCGAGCGCCCCAGGGGAATCGGACGGTCGACTCGTCGCCGATCGCTCAGTACTTCGGATCCGCGCCCGTCGTCGCGTAGACCGACTCCATCAACTCGTCGCGTTCGGCCTGCCACTCCGGCAGCCTCCCCGGGTGGGAGGGGTACCGCTCGTAGTGGTCGAGGAGGTCGTCGGCGCGTCGCTTGGTCTTGTAGAGGGTCCAGATCGTCCCCCAGTGGCCGCGGCTCTTGAGCAGCGACTCGAGGATCAGCGCCGGGCCGATGTTCGTGCTCCCCGAGTAGAGCGCCTCGGCGAGCTTTTCGCCGGGCATCGCCGCGAGCAGCCCCATCAGTTCGTCCGTGTCGATCGCCGTCGAGAGGATGTTGTAGACGTCGAGGGCGGCGTACCGGGCGCCGAAGTGATCCATCACGCGCTCGTTGTACCGCCAGAGGATTTCCTCGCTCGCGTCGCCCGCCTCGAGCGCCTGGACGATCTGTTCCCCCGCGTAGTTGGCGGCGTAGGCCGCGCCGGCGATGCCCCCGCCGGTCGTCGGGTTGACGTGACCCGCCGCGTCGCCGACGGCGACGTACCCGGGGTGGACCGCGGAGTCGTACGGGCGACGGGTCGGGAGGGCCGCGCCGAGTTTGTCCTCTACTTCCGCCCCCTGGAACTCCGCGCGGTTGCGAAGGTCGCGTTTCAGGTCGTCGACGAGCTCCATTGGCTCCTCGGTCATCTGGAAGCCGAGGCCGACGTTGATCTCGGTCTCCGTGCGCGGGAAGTACCAGAGGTAGCCCGCGGCCACCTCGGTGGGCTTGAACACGAGCGCGTCGTGCCACTCCACCGGCTCGTTCACGTGCACGATCTCGCGGTAGGCCGAACAGAAGTGGGTGTAGTTGACGTTGGTGTCGAACGTCGACCCGTCGAAGTCGACCTTGTCCTGGAGCAGCGAGAGCGATCCCCCGGCGTCGACGACGACCTCTGCCTCGTAGGTGACCGGTTCCCCCTTGCGCCTGGCGGAGACGCCCGTGACGCGCCCCTCCTCGTCCTGGATCACGTCGGTGACGACCGTATCGTAGTGGAACGCCGCCCCGGCGTCGACGGCCCCCTCGATGATTCGGCGGCCGTACTCCCAGCGGTCGATGACGGCGAGTTCGCCCGGAACGGGGATATCGAGGACCGTGTCCTCCTGGGGAATCTCGAACCGACCGTGGTCGACGTCGGTGTTGGTGAACGCGGCTTCGATCTGTGACTTCGGGATCACGTCGGGGAACGCGTCCGCGCCCTTGAGCGCGTCGCCGCAGGCGATGTGGCCCGCTTCCTCGCGGCTCTTGCGCTCGAGGACGACGACGTCGTACCCCTCGCTCGCGACGGTCGCGGCGGCGTAACAGCCGGCGGTCCCGGCGCCGACGACGACGACGTCGGGCGTCTGCGTGTCGGATGCGGCGGTCGTGCCCGACTGCTCCAGCGTACTCATACCACTCAGTGATCGCTACGGTACAAAAACGTTTTATGTGCAAATCGTCCCTTCGCGGAGGGCAGAATGTCGGCGGCGCGAGCACCTCTCCCCTCGAGCACCCGCGGATCGTTCAACGTACGATAAAGAGTTTTGGTGGGGTCCTTCGTAGCCGGCGGTATGACAGAGTACACCGTCGAGTTCGTCGGCACCGGCGAGACGATCACCTGTTCGGACACGGAGACGATCCTCAACCGCTGCCTCGAGGAGGGGATCGCACAGGAGTACTCCTGTCGCGTCGGGATGTGCCTGGCCTGCTCGGCCGAGATCCTCGAGGGGGAGGTCACCCAGCCGGCCGCGCGCGGTCTTACCGAGGAGGAAGCCGAGACGTACGCCCTCACCTGCATGGCCCGTCCGAAATCGGACCTCAAACTCGAGCGCGGGAAGTACCCGCCGAGCATCGAGGCCGACCTCGAGTCGGGAGGAACCGACGGCCCCGCGGCGGCCGACGACTGACCCGGCTTCGTTTCTCGCCGAACGCGGATCGGGTCCGTCTCTAGGCCCGGATTCGAGGCCGTCGGTGTCCGCGTCGGGAACTATTCGCTGTCGTACGTCGATCCTCGAGACGCGTCGGTCGCTGACGAGCGGTGTAACTCCGCGACCGGACGGAGCGGGATCACCTGGGAGGTCGGAGTCACCGGGAATGGACGGAATCGACTGAAGGGAGCGGAGTCGACTGTGAGGGATAGAATCGACTGGAAGAATTGGGCCGTTCGAGGCGCTGGGCGGCCGCCTCTGCAGCGCCTCGTTAGCGAACCGAGTCGAGGATGAGGCGCTGTTCGACGCGCTTGACCTCGTGCTGGACGTCGCGGACGGCGTCGATGTTCGCCGAGATGGAGCTGATGCCCTCGTCGACGAGGTACTGGACCATCTCCGGTTTGGAGCCGGCCTGCCCGCAGATGCTCGTGTCGACGCCGTGCTCGCGGCAGGTTTCGATGACGTCGCCGATCAGGCGCAAGACGGCCGGGTGGAGTTCGTCGAAGCGGTCGGCGACGTGCTCGTTGTTCCTGTCCACCGCGAGCGTGTACTGGGTGAGGTCGTTCGTCCCGAAGGAGGCGAAGTCGATGCCGGCGGCCGCCATCTCCTCGACGGAGAGGGCGGAGGCGGGCGTCTCGATCATCACGCCCCAGCGCTGCTTCTCGGGGTCGATTCCCGCTTCGGTCATCAGTTGCTTCGCCCGGTAGACGTCCGAGGCGTCGTTGACCAGCGGCAACATGATCTCGACGTTGTCGTAGCCCATCTCGAACAGCCGTCTGAAGGCCTCGAGTTCGTGGGCGAAGACGTCGGGTCGGTCGAGCGAGCGGCGGATGCCGCGGTAACCGAGCATCGGGTTGTGCTCTTTGGGCTCGTCGTCGCCGCCCTCGAGCTGGCGGAACTCGTCGGTCGGGGCGTCGAGCGTCCGCACCCGTACCGGACGGGGGTAGAACTCGTCGGCGACCGTCCGGATCCCCTGGATCAGCTCTTTGATGTAGGCGTCCTCGCCGTTCTCTTCGATGAACCTGGCCGGCGTCTGATTGAGCGAGAGGATCATGTGCTCCGTTCGGAGCAGTCCGACGCCGTCGGCCCCCGTCGCAGCGGCGCGCTCGGCGGCCTCCGGGATCGAGACGTTCACCTTGACCTTCGTCGCGGTCATCGGTTTGACCGGCGACTGCGGGCGGACGTCCTCGACGGGTTCGTGTTCCTCCTCCTCGCTCACCGCCTCGCCCTCGAGGACCGACCCCTTGTCGCCGTCGAGGGTGACCATCTGCCCGTCCTCGAGGACGCTGGTGGCGTTGGTCGTTCCCACGATGGCGGGGACGCCGAGTTCCCGCGAGACGATGGCTGCGTGGCTGGTCATGCCGCCCTCGTCGGTGATGATGCCGGCGGCGCGCTTCATCGCCGGCACCATGTCGGGCATCGTCATCTCGGTGACGATGATGTCGCCTTCCTTGACCTTGTCCAGGTCGTCGAGCTTCTTCACGATCCGGGCGGCGCCGCTGACGGTCCCGGGGCTCGAACCGAGGCCGTCGACGATCACGTCGCCGTCGCTCGCGCCGGCCGTCGCGCTCGCGTCGGAGCCCTCGGCGGTCTGAACGCCGCTTCCGTCGGTGATGCCCTGTGCGACGTCGCCCGTCGTGGCGTCGGCGGCGTCGGACGGCTCGTCGCTGATCGTCGTGATCGGGCGGGACTGGAGCATGAAGTCTTCGTCGTCGACCATCGCCCACTCGACGTCCTGCGGGGTGCCGTAGTGGTCCTCGACCCGCTCGCCGAGTTTGACGAGGCGATCGATCTCCTCGTCAGAGAGGACGCGCGCCTCTCGCTTCCCCTCCGGAACCGGCACCTCGACGGTCTCGCCGGTCTCCTCGTCCTTCTCGTGCATCACCTTCTTCTCGGCGACAGTCACGTCGGTCGCGTCGTCCTCGCGGGAGACGACGTAATTGTCGGGGGAGACGGCGCCGGAGACCACGGCCTCGCCGAGGCCCCACGCCGCTTCGATGATCATCGTCGGCTCGCCCGTCGAGGGGTGACTCGTGAACATCACGCCGGACTTCTCGGCGTCGACCATCTGCTGGACGACGACGGCGATGTTGACGTCGGCGTGGTCGAAGCCCTGCTCCTGGCGGTAGTAGATCGCCCGCTGGGTGAACAGCGAGGCCCAGCACTCCCGGACGCGGTCGAGGAGGTCCTCCTCCGTGACGTTGAGGAACGTCTCCTGCTGGCCGGCGAAGGAGGCGTCGGGAAGGTCCTCCGCGGTCGCCGACGAGCGAACGGCGACGAACGCGTCACCCTCGCCGACGTCGCCGTAGGCTTCGAGGATCTCCTCGCGCAACTCCTCGGGGAACGGCGTCTCGAGGATGAGTTCTTGCGCGCGGTCGGCCGCCTCGGCCAGCGCGCTCGAGTCGTCGGCGTCGACGTCGACGGCGGAGAACAGCTCGTCGTCGATGTTCGCCTCTTCGATGAACGTGCGGTAGGTCCCGGCGGTCACCACGAAACCTGGCGGCACGGGTAACCCGGCCCCCGTGAGTTCTCCCAGGGAAGCACCTTTGCCGCCGACCGTCTCCAGGTCGTCGGCGCCGATCTCGTCCAGCCAGAGTACAGCCATCTCTATCTGCGTGGTCATCCGACCGAATAAAGAAGGTTGCGAACGGTTCCTCACAGTAGCTACTCGTTTCCGAATGATTTCGAAGCGCGGTTCGACCGTCGCGATGTGCCGACCGGCGGACCGCGTCCGAGTCGGCCGCCGCGGATCGGTCCCCGGGCGAGTCGATAATTGATCGCCGTGTCGAGTTGCATTATCGTCCGTCGTATCCGTCGAGATAACTGTAGCAAAGCAATTAATGAATTCGGGGGACTGATGTGGGACGATGACGGTAAAGAACGCGCTCAAGTGGACTGCGCTGTACCGTGCGCTCGCGGCTGCGTCGTTACTCGTCGGAATGGTGCTCGTGATCGCGGGGGTCGTCGTCGGTTCCCGGGGGGCGCTAGTCACGCTGGCCGACGATCCGACGGCGATCGACGCCGCGGTCGAGGCCGCGAATCCCCTCTTCACGGTGGCGTTCGCCGTCGCCGGCGTGATCGTCTGGCAGTTCGGGAAGGCGTTCGCCCTGTTCGTTACCCTGCCGCGCGCGTCGGGCTGGCGGGCCGCCGACGGCTTCGACTCGGAGCGTCTCAAGAGCGAGATCGTCGAGGCGATCGACGTCCGCCTCGCCGAGATGGAGGAGGACGTTGCGCAGACTCGACGGAGCGTCCGGAAACTCGAGCGTGATCGCAACACGGCGACGTTCGACGACGACGATCACATCGAGTCGACGGCCGGGTCGTCCGCGGGGACGACGAACGCCGAACCGAGCGGCGCGTCGAGGGCAGACCAGTTCGAATCGACCGGTTTCGAGTCGGCGACGAACGCGACCGCGACGACCGGTTCGAGCGCGGACGCAACCGACGAATCAAGGCCGGGATCGGAGCGGGACGCCGATCACGGATCCTGATCCAGGGCCACGGGGTCACCTCGCCCGAACGGGCGACGAAGATCCGAATTCGTCAGCTTCGTTCGCCGCCGCTCGACTCGGTTTTTCTGCGCGCGGATCGACGCCGTGAAACACGCTCCTCGAGCGCGTCCCGACCGCGCTCACGCGACCAGAATGTCGTCGTCCTCGTCCGCCGGGACCTGCAACGATCCGTCGAGCACCGTCACGCCCCGGCCGCCGACGCGAACGCGCGTTTCGTAGCCGTAGCCCGCCCCGGGATCGTGACCCTCGAGGCGGACGCGGACGAGGCCCGGGCGGTCGACGTAGTGGCCCTGCTCGAGGCGGAGTTCCTCGGGCCACTCGTCGAACGCGCCGAACCGCTCGAGGTAGGCCGCAACCGCGCCGCTGGCCGTTCCCGTGACGGGGTCTTCCGTGACGCCCGCACCGGGTGCGAACGCTCTTCCGTGCAGAGTCGAGTCGGCCTCGAGCGCGTCGAACGTGAAGAGGTAGACGCCGACCGCGTCGACGTCGTCGGTGAGCGACTCGATCGCTCGGGGGTCGGGGCTCGCCTCGCCGACGTCGGAGAGGTAGGTGATCGGAACCGCGAGCCACGGCAGCCCGGTCGAGGTCACCGCCGGCGGGAGGTCCGCGCCGACGCCCTCGAGCGCGCCCTCGTCGACGTCCAGCGCGTCGGCGATCCGACCGTACTCGAGGTCGACCTCGCGGATCGTCGGCGCGTCCTGAGTCATCCAGACGGTCCCGTCGGCTTCGACCTCGATCTCGAGGACGCCGACGTTCGTCTCGAGGGTGGTCGTTCCCGGTTCGATGTCGCCGTTCTCGAGGAGGTAGGCGAACGAGCCGACGGTCGCGTGGCCGCAGAGGTCGACCTCCTGGGCGGGGGTGAAGTACCGCACCCGCCGGTCGGCCTCGGCGCCCCCGGAGAGGAACGCGGTCTCGCTGACCGCCATCTCGGCGGCGATCGCCTGCATCTGGTCGTCCGAGAGGCCACCCGCGTCTGGAACGACGCCCGCCGGGTTGCCCGCGAGCGGTTCGTCGGTGAAGGCGTCGACCTGTGCGATCCGAATCGTCTCCATGGCCCGTGATACGTCGCCCGCCTCTTCGCTCTTTTCACTCGACTCGTTCCGTCTCAGTCGTCGTCCGCCGAGTCACCCTCGACGGTCGATTCGGCGTCGACGTCCACGGGTGGACCGCGCCGGCGCGCGACGCCGGCGACTCCCTTCGACCGCCACGTTCCGCGCCGGAACAGACCGATGGCGACCGTCGCGCCGACGAAGTGGGAGACGGCGAACGAGAGCCAGATCCCCGTCGGTCCCCACTCGCTCGAGGCGTACCAGGCGAACGGAAACTGCACGAGGCCGAACGCGACGATGACGACGCCGGCCGCGGTCATCGTCATGCCGACGCCGCGGAAGCCGCCGAGGTGGGCGTACATGGCGCCGAACAGGCCGAACGTGGGAGCGACGTAGTAGAGGAAGCTCGAACCCACGTCGACGACCGCGGGATCGGTCGTGAATATCGAGACGACGGGTTCCGCGACGAGCGTGGTGAGCAGTCCCGCGGCCGTCAGGACGAGAAACAGCGTCCAGCCGGCGATGCGGTTGGTCTCGGCGGCGCGGTCGACCTCGCCCGCGCCGATGTTCTGACCGGTCATGGTTTCGACGCCCTGGGAGAGCGCGATCGCTGGGAGGACGATCACCGACAGGACTCGCGTCCCGATCCCGTAGCCGGCGATAACCGGTTCGGAGAACGTGGCGACGACGAACAGCAACAGCGTGATCGTGAGCGCCCGACTCGACCCTTCGAACGACGCCGGCAGCCCGATCCGCAGCAGTTTCAGCCCGTAGGAGGGGTCGGGAACCATCTGCGAGAGGCGGATCCGAACGCCGCGGTGGCCGCGCAGCATGATCCACAGGCCGATCGCGAGGGTAATCGCCCGCGAGAAAATCGTCGCGAGCGACGCGCCGGCGATCCCCATCTCGGGGAACGGGCCGACGCCGAAGATCAACAGCGGGTCGAGGATCACGTTGATCACGACCGTCACGAACATGATGAGCATCGGTGTAACCGTGTCGCCGTAGCCGCGCATGAGCGAGATGAACATGAAGAAGCCGAAGACGAAGACCAGTCCGAGCGCGTAGATTCGCAAGTACTCGGCGGCGGCGGCGATGATCTCGGGTTCCGCGTCGAAGAGCCGTAACACGTCATCGACGAACGGGTAGCCGGCGAGTCCGATGGCGATCGACGCGAGCATCGAGAACGCGACGGTCTGGGAGGCTGCGTACTCGGCCTCCCCTTCGCGATTCGCGCCGACGTACTGGGCGACGAGCACGCTTCCGGCGACCGACAGCCCCATCGCGAACGAGATCAACAGGAAGATCAGCGGAAACGCGAAGCTGATCGCCGCAACCTCCGTGGTTCCGTACCGGCCGAGCCAGGCCGTGTCGACGACGTTGTACGCCGTCTGTAACACGTTCGTGATGATCAGCGGAATCGAGAGGTAGAACAGCGGTTTCACGATACCGCCGCTGGTCAGGTCGAGGTCTTCCTGCTCGCGGAAGATACCCTCGAGGTGCTCACGGACCGACACTTCGGCCACCTCCAACGTGGTGCGTGGTATCGTCGAGTTCGATGATCATAGAAGCGGGCGGTGATCCTGTGCTGACTAACCGGTTAGTCAGCCTTGAACGTTGCGATCGTGACACGATTCAGGTCGCGGTACCACGGCCACCGGCGGGGGTGTACCTTTTCATAGACATCACACGCTGTCGATGCGGATCGAAGCGCGTCGTCCCGCGATCGATTACGGAACGGGGCTCAAATCGACGAGGACGGTGCGCCACCTCGAGAAATCGCCGTCGGATCGCGTTTCAGCCCACTTATAGGGGTCCGCGACGGTCACCCGAGTAGGTGGCCACCAGCAATGTCCGACCTACCGGACGAATTCACGTGCACGATCACGAACTGGGAGTACATCTACGGGCTCTGCCGCGACGTCAGCGACGAGATTCGACGGGACTCGTTCGAACCGGACGTCGTCGTCGCGCTGGCGCGGGGCGGCTGGTTCGCGGGCCGGTGTCTCTGTGACTTCCTCGGACTGGACGACCTGACGAGCCTGAAGATGGAACACTACGTCGGCACCGCCCAGAAGACCGGCGAGCCGACCGTTCGCTACCCGATGCCCGAGGGGAGCGTCGAGGACAAGGACGTCCTCATCATCGACGACATCGCCGACACCGGCGGCTCGATCGAGCGCGCCTACGAGTACGTCGACGAGCGCGACGCCGGCGAAGTGCGAACCGCCACGCTCCAACTCCTCCAGACCAGCGAGTTCGAACCCGACTACGTGGGCGAGCGACTCGAGGAGTGGGCCTGGATCGTCTACCCGTGGAACTTCATCGAGGACATGATCGACCTGATCACGGGCGCGATGACGAAGGCGGATCAGGAGACGTTCGCGCTCGAGGACGTCCGTCACTTCCTCACCGAGTACCACGACGTCCAGCGCATCGAGATGGAGATCGCCCAGCCGAACCGGCTTCCCGAGGTGCTGACCGAGATGGAACGCCGGGAACTCGTCGAACGGGCCGAGCACGGCGAGTGGCGGCTGGTCGAGTAACGGTTGCGCTGAGACGAGATCTGCGGGCGTTCCAGGGATTCTAGCGGCTACGGAGCGAACGTGAACGACGTGCGTTCCGTCCTTCGGTGCAGAATGCGGTCGGTACTGCCTCCACGAATCGAATCTCACCCGCCACCGTGCGGTCAGTCGGTCGTCGTCGCGCTCGAGCGAGCCGCTTCCTCGTCCGCGTCGTCCTCGAGGATCGACTCCTTCCACGTGCCGCGGGTGAACCAGGCGACGGCGGCGAACGCGGCGACGATATCCCCGACGATCGCCCCCAGCCAGATCCCCGTCGTCCCCCAGTCGGCGACGAAGAGCAGGGCGTAGGTGACCGGGACGCGGGCGACCCAGAGGCCGAGAACGGCGAACGCGAGCGCGGTCTTCGTGTTGCCGGCGCCGCGAAACGCGCCGAGGACGATCTGCGTGACGCCCGTGAAGACGAACGCGACCGCGGCGAACCGGAGGTACGTGCTGCCGTAGGCGATCGTCTCCGCGCGTCCGGCCTCCTCGGCGGTGACGAACACGGAAACGATCGGTTCGGGGATCAGGAACGCGATGCTCCCCGCGACGAGCATGATCGCCGCGATGGTGCCGGCGGCGAGCCACGTGGCCCGCTCCGCCCGGTCGGGCCTCCCGGCGCCGAGGTTCTGCCCGACGATAGAGTCCGTCGCCTGTCCGAGCCCCATCGACGGCAGGAACGCGAGCGAGATGAGCCGGTTGCCCAGGCCGTAGGCCCCGACGACCGCCGGCGGGAACGTCACCACCATCGCCGTCATCGCCACCATCGACAGCGCCGTCATCGACTGCTCGAGCGCCGTCGGCACGCCGAGGCGGACGATTTCGCGCACGTACTCGAGCCGCGGCACGAGGTGGTCGACCTCGACCGCCGGCCCGACGTCCGTCCGGAGCAGGAGCCAGAAGCCGATGGCGGTCGCGATCGCTCGCGAGATGACCGTCGCCACCGCCGCGCCCTCCATCTCGAGGCGGGGGAACGGCCCGACGCCGAAGATGAACAGCGGGTCGAGCGCGAGGTTGATCAGCACGCTGACGACCATCACCCGCATCGGCGCGCGTGCGGTCCCGTAGCCCCGCATGAGCGCGACGAAGACGA
The DNA here is from genome assembly GCF_031852275.1 of Halovalidus salilacus. Taxonomy (GTDB): domain Archaea; phylum Halobacteriota; class Halobacteria; order Halobacteriales; family Natrialbaceae; genus Halovalidus; species Halovalidus salilacus. The sequence goes on from NZ_CP134700.1 coordinate 1,647,560, forward strand.
AGAAGCCGAACAGGAAGGGCATCCCGAGGAAGAACACCCGCATGTAGGCGGCCGCGAGGGGGACGATGGCGGCCGCCGTCTCCGCGTCGGCGGGGAGCAGCCCCAGCAGGTCGTCGGTGACGACGAATCCGAGGAGACCCAGCGCGGTCGCCACGAGGAGGATGAACGAGACCGTCTGGCCGGCGATCAGTCCGTCTTCGCCGCTTTCGGCACCCCTGTGCTGAGCGATCATGATCGCTCCAGCCGTCGTGAACCCGCCGCCGACGGCGATCACGAGGAAGATCAGCGGAAACGCGAGGCTGATCGCCCCGACGGCGTCCGGCGAGAGCGCGCCGAGCCAGAACGTGTCGCCGACGTTGTAGGCGACCTGCAGCAGCTGGATGACCACCAGGGGCCACGCCAACCGGAACATCGGGCGGACGAGGTCGCCCTCCGTGAGACGGGCCTCGTCCGCGGCCGACGTGTTGGTCATATAACGTGAGACGATATCCGATCACTTCAGCGCTCGTGATGGCTGGTATCCAGTGACGAATCGCGCCGAGCAACGCTCGAGGGACCCGTGGCTCCCTCCGTCGTCCTACCTCGAGGTGGTTCCCCACCGTTTACGTCGGCTCGCGTCCCACGTGAAGCCATGACAATCGGCGTGATCGGTGGCAGCGGTATCTACGAGGCGCTGCCGCTCGAGCGAACGCGAACGGAATCGATCTCGACGCCCTTCGGCGACCCGAGCGACGACGTTACGATCGGCGAACTCGCCGGTCGCGAGGTGGCGTTCCTCCCACGCCACGGCGAGGATCACAGCTACTCGCCGACGGAGACCCCGTATCGCGCCAACGTCCACGCGCTGAAGCAACTGGGCGTCGATCGAGTCATCTCGACGAACGCCGTCGGGAGCCTGCGGGAGGACCTCCCGCCCAGAACGCTCGTCGTCCCCGACCAGACGTTCGACCGGACCAAACACCGAACGCCCACCTTCTTCGGCGACGGGATGGTCGTCCACATGGGGTTCGCCGAGCCCTACTGTCCCGCCCTGGCGGATCACTTGGTCGAGTCGGTTCGCGCGGCGACCGACGCCGACGTGGAGGCTGGCGCCACGTACGTCTGCATCGAAGGACCGCAGTTCTCGACGAAGGCCGAGAGCGAGTTCTACCGGAACCAGGGCTGGGACGTCATCGGTATGACGGCGATCCCGGAGGCCAAACTCGCCCGCGAAGCCGAGATGAGTTACGCCACCATCGCCGGCGTCACTGATTACGACGTCTGGAAGGACGACAGCGAAGTCTCGCTCGAGGAGGTCCTCGAGAACGCCGCGGCCAACCAGGAGGCGATCAACGCGACGATCGAGCGCGCCGTCCGCGAGATGCCCGAGGACTTCGAGAGCGAGGCGTGGTCGGCCCTCGAGGGGACGATCAACACGCCGGTCGAGTCGATCCCCGAGGAGACGCTCGAGCGCGTGGAGCTGTTGGTCGACGACTACCTGTAGGTCGGTTCCGCGGAGCGAATCCGCGCTGGGGCGCCAGTCAGAGAACGCCGGCAGTCGCCTCCGTCAGGAAGAAGAGGCCGAACCCGGCCAGCACCAGGCCGCTGGCGAACGCGATGATGGGCGCGAGGGCGTCGACCCGGCGGCCAGCGGTCGAGAGCGTCGCCGGAAAGACCACGATCCAGAGGAGGATGCCGCCGAAGAACCCGACCAGCAGCGCCGGGCTCCCGGTTTCGACGACGAGCGCGCCGGCGAGTCGGTCCCCGAACGCCGGCAGGTGGGACAGCACGTCGACCGTCCCGGGCTTGAGCAACCCCACGCCGACCGTGAGCCAGAAGCCGATCTGGTACGGGTTCGTCAGGGACAGCACGAACGCCTTCCGGAAGCCCGTCGAGTCGTCCTCCACGTCGTCGGTGAACGCGGCAGCGGTGCGGGCGTCGAGGATCGCTCCCAGCGCGAAGTACAGCATGAGGAGGCCGCCGACGACGTAGAGCGCGGTCTCGAGGACCGGCGTTCGGGCCACGACTGTGACGGCCCCCGCGAGGGCGAGGACGAAGAAGATCGCGTCCGCCGACATGGCCCCGAGGCCGGCCTTGAAACCGGCGTCCCAGCCCCGTAACACGCTCTCCTCGGCGATGATGGCGTTCATCGGGCCCGGCGGCGCGGCGAGCGCGATGCCGAAGACGACCCCCGCGAGGGCGGTGGCGAGCAGCGCGGTCATCGTGACTCCAGAGTCGTTACCGCGCCGATAAAAGGACATCGACCGCGACGTTCGCCGTTCCCGTTCGGACCGCCTCGAACCGCACCGAATCGGATCGCGGCCCCGTGTTCGTCGGTTACTCCGTCCCCTCGACGAGCGGGTACGACTGTCGACCGCCCCGCGACTTCCGGGCGACGATCGTCGCGTCGGCGGCGATTCCCTCGCCCACCTCTCGCCGTCGTTCGGCGTAGTACAGCACGGTCAGGTCCAGGCACGCCCGCAGGAGGTCGTTCGATCGAAAGCGGAATCGGTCGCTCGAGGGGCCGACGTCGATCGGGTCGGCCGATCGAAGGTGGTGTTCGTACACCAGCACCCCGTCCGGGGCGAGCGCCTCCTTGAGGTCGGGGAGCCGATCCAGCGCCGCGAAGAAGCTCACGGCGATCACGTCGTACGATTCGGGCTCGAGGTCGAACGCGTCGAAGTCGGCGCGGATCCAGGTTACGTTCCCCTCGACGCCTCGGTCGGCGGCCCGCTCGCGCGCTCGCTCGAGGGCCTCGTCGGAGACGTCGACGGCGTCCACGTCGTAGCCGCGCTCGGCGAGGAAGAGGGCGTTCCGGCCGGTCCCCGTGGCGACGTCGAGCGCCCGGCCGTCGGGCAACTCGTCGATCAGGCGCTTCAGCTCTGGGATCGGCTCTTCCGGGAGCTGAAACTCGGGATCGTCGTACTTCTCGTTCCACCGGGTGCGGTCGTCGGTCTCGTCCGGGTCGGTCACGCGCGGTTCGACGGCGTCGGCGACCTTTTACTCCCCGGTCGATCCGATACGGCGTGCGCGTCACGCCGGTTCGAACCGCGTCCGCACGGGGCCACCTCGTTTCGGCTTAGAACCGGTCGAGCAGGTTCGAGACGGCCGTCATCCCGTCGAACGCCTCGAGTCGACGTCGCCACGACGGCCCGGTTCCCCTGAGGAGGGCCGCGCCGTCCGACCCGGCCACGCACAGTCGACCGTGCCCGGCCGAAATCGACTCGATCGACCCGACCGCTTCGCAGTCGGCGCGCCACCGCCTCGAGCCGTCCGTCGCGTCGAGTCCGACGAGGGACCCACCGTCGGTCCCGACGCAGACGACGTCGCCGACGACCGCGGGGGCCGTCGAGGGGTTGCCGCCGGCCTCGAGCGCGCAACGCCAGCGCCGGTCGCCCGTCTCGAGGTCGACGGCGTGGACGCTGCCGCCGGTCGCCGCGACGAACGCGGTCGAATCGGTAGCGGCTGGGGGGCCCGCCGGCCGGAACCCGGTGTCGAAGCGGAATCGACGCGATCCGTCCGCGAGGGAGAACGCCGAGAGCGACCGTCCCGACGCGACGACCGCCGCACCGTCGGCGATCGCGGGGGATCCGAGGACGGACTCGGCGTCGACCGCCCACAGTCGGCTCCCGTCCGCCGCGTCCAGCGCGACGAGTCGCCTCCCGTGGGCCACGTAAACCCGACCGTCGGCGACCGCCGGCGGACCGGCCGCCCCCTCGAGGTCGACGCGCCACTTCGGACGCCCGTCCGCGGCGTCGAGGGCGTACAGTGTCTCGGCGCCCACGTAGGCCGTTCCGTCGGCGACGACCGGCGACGCGGTGAGGGGGCCATCGGCCCGATATCGCCACAGTCGCTCGCCCGTTTCGACGTCCACTGCGATCGCGGCCCCGCCTCGAGTGCCGACCACCGCCACGCCCTCGGCAACCGCGGGCGAGGTCGCGATCGGAGTCCGGGCGTCGAGTCGCCACCGAGTCGATCCATCACGGAGCGCGAGCGCCGCGAGCGATCCGTCCACGACGTACGCCGCGTCGCCGACGAGCGCCGGCGTCGGAGTTCTGCGGTCGTCGGTCGAGCAGCCGTCGGTTTCGACGACCCACAGGGGATCCTCGTCGACGCCGCCGATCGCCGCGTCGTCGATCCGGCCGCTTCCGGACGGCGTCGCGCGGACCGACCGCCAGTCTCGATTCCGCACGGGTGGATCCGCCAGGTGATCGCGCGCGATCTCGAGTTGGTTCGTCCCGGCGCGCGCGGCCCTCGAGACGGCGGGGACGGGGTCGTCGGCGAGGGCGCGAACCGTCGGCAACGCGTCGACGTCGTCGACCGCCGCGAGCGCCCAGGCCGCCCGTTCGCGAACGCGAGCGTCGGAATCCGAGAGGCGGTTCCGGAGGGCCGCGAGCCCCTCGTCGTCGACCGCCTCCGTTCGCCTGACGCGGGCCAACAGCGCGGCCGCTGCGTTCGCCCGGACGTCGGCGTCGTCGGCCGAGAGCGCGTCCGCGAGTTCGGTCTCCGCCGCCTCGAGCCCGGTCGGATTCCCGTCCGCGATCGTCGCGATCGTTCTGGCGGCGGTCGTGCGGACGACCGGGTCCTCGACGGCGAGCGCGGGGGCGAGCTTGGAGATCGCCGTCGGTCTGAGACCGTCGGCTTCGTCGGCCAGCGCGCCCAGCGCGAGAGTGGCCAGCGCGACCACCCACGGCGGGGCGTCCTCGCTAGCCTCGATCCGACCGCCGAACGTCGTCAGGTGACGGTTGATCCGATCCGTGTGGGACGGCACTGCGTCTCCCGAGACGATCGGAATCGCGTCATCGATCCCCTCCGCCCCACCGTCGGGGGCGACTGCAAACGAGGAACCGTCGTCCTGCCCCGCGATCGCAAGGGTCCCGAGGGCGACCGCCGCGTACCCGCGGACCCCCTCCTCGTCGTCGTCGAGCAGCGGTTCGAGTCGATCGCGCTCGCGGGCCGCGTCGTCCGGGGTGGCTGCCGCCAGTCGGGCGAGTTCGGCCGCCGCGCGGGCCCGGCTCCCGAACGGACCGCCTCCGCGCTCGAGGTGCGCAAGCACGATTGCTGTCGCGGATCGCCTGTGGGGTGGTTCGGTCGCGTCCCTCGACCCAGAAGCCGAGGTGACCGTCGCGATCGCGCGGAGCAGACGGCGGCGGATTCGATCGGGGTCGGAATCGGCGTCGACCGAGCCACCGCTCGGACTCCCGTCCGTGCCCGCGTCGACGGGGAGTCGTTCGAGGAGGTCGGCGCACTCGTCGAGTTCGGACTCGAGGAGCGTCGGGTCGAACCTGGCGACGTCCGCCAACCCTCCCGCGAGCGCCGTTGCGATCGGGGAGTCGCCCGACGCGATAGTCTCTCGGACGGCCGTCGACGGCGAGGGGTCGACGTCCGGTGGCGTTCCCTCGAGGAGCGCCGCGAGCGTCTCGAGCGTCGTCGCGCGAACCGTCGGCGTCGGATCGACGAGCAGCGATCCTACGGTCTCGGCCGCCACGAGGGCCTCCTCGCCGGATTCGATCCCGAGCGTCTCGAGGGCCCCCGCCGCCGCCGCGCGAACCCGTTCGTCCCCGTGGGCCGTCCGTTCGACGGCGAGCGCGAACGTGGGTCGATCGAGCGGTGACTCGTCGTCGTCGATCGACTCGAGGGCGGTGCGAACCGCCGTTCTGACCGTTCGGTCCGGATCGTCGAGGCCGTCGAACAGCGGTGCGATAGCGGCTTCGACCGCCTCCGGCTTCCCCTCCGCCAACCGGGCCAGCGCGAGCGCCGCGTCGGCGCGGACGTCGGCGCGTTCGTCACCCAGTCGATCGCCGAGTTCCGGAATCGCCCGGCCGACCTCCCGCGGTCGTTCCGCCGCGACCGAGAGGAGGTCACGCGTCGCCGCCGCTCGAATCGACGGCTCGTCGGCGTCGAGACGCTCGCGGAGCGACTCGAGGGCCGGGTGATCGCCGTCGACGCACGACTCGGCGATCTCCGCGATCGATCGCGCCGCGTGGCCCCGGATCCAGGGGTCGTCCGACTCGAGGCGCTCGAAGAGTCCGTCGACGTCGGACCGGTCGTCGACTCGAGCGCGAGCGAACGCCCCGAGCGCCTCGGCCGCGGGGCGACGGATCCGGTCGTCGGCGTCGTCCACCGCGGAGGCGAGTTCGGCGACGATCGGTTCGAGCGCGTCGGGCGACGCCTCGCCGACGGCGACGATCGCGCGGGCGGCCTCGACCCTTCCCTCGTCGGGACCTTCCTCGAACGCGTCGGCGAGTTCGGGCACGACGGGCTCGACGGCCCCGGGGTTCGGTTCGGCGACGGCCGCGATCGCCTCGGTGCAAAACCTACACACGGCGTCCCCGTCCCCGTGAACCCTGCGCGCCAGGGCGTCGACCGCCGGGGCGAGCGCCCCCGGACGGGCGTCCGCGATCGCGGCGAGCGCCACGGCCGCGTCCTCGCGAACGCGCTCGAGATCGTCCGCAAGTCGCGCGGCCAGGGCGTCGACGGCGACGACGCAGGCCGCGGGCTCCGCGGCGGCGGCCCGACGGAGGGCTCGAGCGGCGTCACGCCTGACGTCGGGTTCGTCCGTCAGTGCCTCGGCGAGTGACTCGGCCACCGCGGCGACAGCCGTCGGGTACGCGTCGGCGATCGATCCCAGGGCTGCGGCCGCATCCGCCCGAACGCCCGGGTCGTCGTCCGCGAGGCGTTCGGCGATCTGGGTGACCTCGAGTGCGCCGGCCGCCGGCCGCTCCTCGACGACCGACTCGATCGCCGTCGTCGCGTTCGCCCGTATCCGCACACTCCCGTCGTCCAACCGGTCGACGAGTCGGTGGGCGACCGGCGCCACGGCGTCGGGTCGGTCGGCCGCGATCGACTCGAGCGCCGCCGTCGCGCGCTCTCGCACGGATTTCCGGTCGTCGTCGATGACGCCGGCTATCGCTTCCACGTGGTCCGCCGCGGTGGTCGGGTCGACGCTCGCGAGGGCGGCCAGCGCCTCCGCGGCGCGAATCCGTACCCGGTGGTCCTCGTCACCCGCGGCCGATGCGAGCGCGTTCGTCGACTCGCCGACGGCCGACGGATTCGCCGACGCGACGGCGCACAGCGCGCGTGCGGCGCTCCGTCGGACCGTCGGCTCGTCGTCGAGTCGATCCGTGAGCGCGGGGACGGCCTCGACGATCGCGTCCGGGTGTGCTTCGCCCACGGCCGCGAGCGCGGCCGTCGCCCGGGCGACCACCGCACCCTCGTCGTCCGACTCGAGTCGGTCGACGAGTCCCGGCACCGCGGATCGAACCTCGCCCGGCCACTCGTCGGCCTCAGACGCCAGCGCGTCCGCCGCGTACTCGCGTACGTCGGCGTCGTCCGCCAGGAGAAACGACTCGAGTCGGTCGATCCCCACCGTCACTTCGATCTCCGCGCCCGGCCCCCGCGTCTCGTTTCGGTTCCCGCCGGTGTCGTCGACGACCCCGCTCGAGTCGTTCGGTGGTGCCATGCGTGTTCCCTCGGTTCTCGCCGGTCGGTCCCGTTCGGCGTCCCTCGTCGCCGTTGCCGGACCGCCGGCGCGGATATCGAAGCGATTCCACCGACGTAGATAATTGTACGCCCCGATAGCCGGGTTCTAACGTGTTCGTAACCGTGACAGTCGACGCTTCGGTCGGTTTACGACCCGGTTACTTACGGGTGGTACCCATCGCATCAGGGGGAGGTAGCGGAAGGAATTCGGCCCACCCGAGTCGACGGAACGGGAGAGGATGAGTGGGGTGGGAACGGGGACACGGTCCAGCGCTGACGGCCCGTCCGCCCGGCGGATCAGGCCTTCGCCTGCCAGGTTCGGACGCGGTCGGCGCTGACGCCCTCGACGTCGGCGGCGACGTCGTCCGGATCGGCGTCGGTCAGGTCGTCGATGCTCTCGATGCCGGCGGCGGCGAGCTTCTCGGCGGTCTTCGCGCCGATGCCGTCGAGCGACTCGAGGTCGGAGCCGCTCTCGGACTCGCGGGCCTGGAACTCCCGGTAGTTGCAGATGGGGCAGCCCAGTTCCCACGGCTCGTCGCCGCTGTGGATCACGAGTTCGGGCAGGTCGTGCTCGTCGCAGGTCATCTCGGTGACCTCGATCTCGCCGCGCCGGGGAAGGGGCAGCGAGTACTCGCAGTCGGGGTATCGGGTGCAACCGACGAGTCGCGAGCCGCTCTGGAGGGTCTTGATCGCGAGTTCGCCGCCGTGTTCCGCTCCGCAGTCCGGACACGTCCCGAGAATCGGGCCCTCGCCGGCCTCCTCGGCCTTGCAGAGCGGGCAGCCGTGGACGAACGTGCGCCGGCCGGCGAGCATCTTCACCTCGTTCATGCCGTGTTCCTCGCACTCCGACTCGAGGATGAGCGGCTTGCCGGTCGACGGCAGCGGAAGGGTGTACTCGCAGTCGGGGTAGCCGTCGCAGCCGATGAAGTACGAGCCGTGTCGGCTACGCCTGACGAGCAGGTCCTCGCCGCACTCGGGGCACGGCCCGAGGCGCTTGTCGTCCTTGAGCGACTTGCGCAGGTGGTCGCCGATCTCGTCGCGCGACTCGGCGAGGTGGTCGAAGATCTCCTCGAGCATCTCCCGCGACTCGTCTGTCACGTCGTCCAGCGTGGCCTCGCCGGAGGCGATGGCGTCCATGTCCGCCTCGAGCTGGGCGGTCATCTCCTCGCTGACGACGCGGTCGGCGTAGCTCTCGGCGGCCTCGACGACGGCCATCGCGAGCCGCGTCGGCCGCGGCGGGTCGCCCTCGACGTAGCCGCGGTCGTAGAGCTTCTGGAGGATGTCGTGGCGGGTGGAGTTGTGGATGATCGCACCTCCCTCGACGGCGAAGTTCGGCGCTCGTTCGTCGATCGTCAGATCGAAGACGTACCCGTCGTATTCGCGCTCGTCGACGGATCGGACGGGAGCGGCCGTCGGCTCGTCACAGACTGTCGCGTAGATCGAATCGGCGAAGCCGGTCGCGCTGTACCTGAACTGCCGATGGCCATCGAGGCTTCTGTTGCTCCCCTCGATGATCGTCTCGACGTACCCATCGGATTTCAACTCTCGAATAGCCGACTGAACGGTACCGACGCTCGCATCGAGTTCCTCCGCAATGTCGGCGGTCGTGAGCGCGTTTTCCGTGAGCAGGTACAGGATTTGGGCTTTCCGTACGGTAACGTGCCGGGAGGTGAGACTGGCCAATCCGCGATAGAATTTCTCGTCGGCCACGATCGGAATCGTATCGAGGAACCGCTCAATATCGCGGCGGCCGCGCACGTAGAGTTTGTGCTGGTCTGCAGAGAGGGATGCGTCGATACCGAGCGACGCGAGCATCTCACGGATGTCTTCGAGAAGGTCGTGGTCGGTGTTCGAGATGAACGCCTTGCCGTCCGTAGTAATGTGGCCCTCGTCGTCGAAGAGTGCCCCGACGAAAGCCGGCTGTACGGCGGCCGGCATCGCGGTGAGACCGGCGGATTGGGCCGCTTCGAGCAGTTTAGCTAGTACACGCCCGGCTGCGCACGAGAGGTTCACTTGATACCGCTCTTTGTGGTGGGGTTCTCGCCCCTCCTGTTCCGAAATTGTCGGTTTGGACCCGAATATCGATTCTATATCCGAGACGAATCGATCGATCAACGCGCAGTCGGTGTTGTGGTACCTGACATCCACGACGTTCTCGTCTACATCGACGTGTATCGAGCCGTCTCCGAGTACATTTCCGATGATGCGAGCGAGTTCGACGGACCACTCGATCGGGAACGGGTTTTCGAACGTCGCCTCGTAGTTCAGCCCGTGGAGTTCGTCGGGTTCGATATCGAGTTCCGCCAGCAGCCAGACTGGGACGTCGCGTTCTCCACGCTCGTAGAGGCTCACGTGAGATTGGTCGATACCGAACCGGGCCGCGAACTCGTACTGCGTCTCTCCGGTATCTGCACGTTTTTTTGCAACTGCCTCGGCACAGCCCGATCCGTATAGTTTCGACGTTTTCGAACAAGCGGAGGCGAACGTCTCCCAATCGAGTAGCGGCTCACCAGCGTCCGGTTCTGCCACCGGGGGAACGAATCGTGACGTCAAAAGTTCGTCACCGGACTCGACGGTCCCTGCGGGAACGACGTGGAAGTCATCCGCTCGTCGGATGTACACCGGATGATCGTCGGTAACGCTGAACGATCCGCTCGGGGTCGTTATTTCGAGAATACGTTCGTCGTCTTCGATCGGCCGGCGGCTGACGAGCGTTTGCGACCGCTCGTCGATCGATGCGGTCGTCTCGTCGAACGAAATCGTCGTCGGCCCGTCCTCCGTGACGGCGATGTCTGTGTCGCCGTCGGCGATCGCAACGACCCCGCCCTCGAAGAGTTCCTCGATCGGCACACGTTCGATCTCGCATTCGTCGTCCACCCGGAGTACCCTCGTTCCCTCCGTCACGCACTTCGTGCCGATGCCCAGCTCCTCCATGGTCTCGATGAGTCGGGACTGCCCGTACCGGCGGGGCGGCTGGGTCTCCTTCTCCTCGAGGTCGACCTCGCTGACGGCGAGTTCCTCGCCCTCCTCGACGGCGGGGACGTAGTTCTCGCTGGTGTTGAAGTAGGGGTAGACGGCGTGGTAGCCGGCTTCGACGAGGCGCTTGCCGTTGGCCTTGAGGCGGTGTTCCTCGGCCTCGGCGACGACCTTGAGGTGCTCCCAGATCGCGGGCTCGGCGACGGTCGCGTAGAAGCGCCTGACGACGAGTTCGTACACCTTCCACTCGCCGTCGTTCACGTCGGTTCCGCGGACCGGGATCTCCCCCGTCGGGTGGATCGGGGGGTGGTCGGTGGTCTCCTCGTCGCCCTCGGTCGGGACGATGTCGTCGTCGTTCTCGAGGAGCGACTCGGCGGACTCGCCGAGGACTGGGTGGCCGACGAAGTCGTCGAGCAGCGCCTCGGGGTCGAGATCGTCGGGGTAGACGGTGTTGTCCGTTCGCGGGTACGTGATGTAGCCGGCGGTGTAGAGGTCCTCGGCGATCGACATGGCCCGTTTGGCCGAGAAGCCGATGGCGCTCGCCGCGCGGATGAACTGGGTCGTGTTGAACGGCGTCGGCGGCGCGTCGGTCCGGGTGCGGCGATTGACGTCGACGACGGTGGCGGCGTCGACGGTCGAGAGCGTCTCGTAGACCTCGTCCGCGACGGCCTCCTCCCAGACGCGCTCGGCCTCGTTGTCGTCCTCGTCGCGGTAGAAGTACTGGGCGCGGAACGACTCGGCGTCGTTTTTCGTGAGATCGGCGTAGAGTTCCCAGTACTCCTCGGGGTCGAACGCCTCGATCTCGCGCTCGCGGTCGACGATCAATTTGAGCGTCGGCGACTGGACCCGACCGACCGAGATGAAGTCGTTGCCGAGTTGTCCCGCCGACAGCGAGAGGAATCGGGTGAGCGCGGCGCCCCAGACGAGGTCGATGATCTGTCGGGCCTCGCCGGCGGCGGCGAGGTCGAAGTCGAGTTCGTCGGGCTGGTCGAAGGCGTTCTGCACCTCGTTCTCCGTGATCGAGGAGAACCGAACCCGGCGGATCGGGACGTCCTCGTTGACGTCGCGGACGATCTCGTAGGCCTCCTTGCCGATGAGTTCGCCCTCGCGGTCGTAGTCGGTCGCGATCGTGACGCGCTCGGCCCGTCGGGCCAGAATGCGCAGCGTCGCCACGATGTTCTCCTTCGTCGGCGTCTTCTCGACGCTCGCGTCGATCAGTTCGACGGGTTCGACGTCCCGCCAGTCGGAGTACTCCGGCGGGAAGTCGACGCCCACGACGTGGCCCGACAGCCCCACGCAGCGCTTGCCGCCCCACTCGTAGACGTTGACCCCGTTCTGGCGACTCGAGTCCATCGAACCGCCGCTCAGAATGTCGGCGATCCGTCGCGCTGCGTTGTCCTTCTCCGTGATGATCAGCTCCACCGCGGACCACCCCCAACGGACGGGCACGTCTCCAGCATTGTCGCCGGCTACGACCGTAGTTCGGATAACGCTTTCGCCCCTAATCGGCAGACAGCGCGGGTGTGCGTGCAGTCGGGCGACGCGCGCGGAGACGACCGTCCCGCACGAGTGTCATCAGCAAACACGTCCCGCCAGGGTTCCCGTTGGCTCGTCGGTCGCGACGACTCGAGTCACGACGCCCTCCGGAGAGTCTCGACGCCCTCCGGACCAACTCCAGGCGGGCGCGCATCGAAGTCGGGCCCGAAGTCGGCAACCGGGAACCGCGAGGCGAGCCCTTTTCCCGCGTCCGACCGACTCACGGACGGGTACGTACCGTGGTAGAAGGGAATCCGGAACCGGCGCCCGACCGCCAGCGCGTCGATATGACGACGGGGGCGATCCCCCCGAAGCTGTTGCGTCTCTCCTGGCCGCTGGTCCTCGGGAACCTGCTCCAGACGGTGTACAACCTGGCGGACATGTTCTGGGTCGGCCGCGTGAGTTCGGAGGCCGTCGCCGCCGTCTCCCTGATGTTCCCCCTCTCGTGGATGTTCGTCTCGACCGCGATGGGGATCACCGCCGCCACCATCGCGCTCGTCTCCCAGTACGTCGGCTCCGGGGACGATCGGTCGGCCGACCTCGTCGTCGCCCAGACCGTGTTGCTCACGCTCGCCGTCTCGAGCGTCCTCGCAGCCGTCGCCCTCGCGTTCAGGCGGCCGTTGCTGACTCTCATCGGCGCCCGCGGCGAGGTGTTCGTCGAGGCGCTGGCCTACGTCGAACTCATCTTCCTCGCGCTCCCGTTCACGTTCTGCTTCTTCGCCTTCCGCGCTTCGCTCCAGGGTGCGGGCGACACGAAGACGGCGATGTGGCTCGTGCTCGTCTCCGCCGGCGTCAACGTCGTCCTCGATCCGTTCTTCATCCTCGGCTGGGGACCGTTCCCCGCCATGGGAACGCGTGGCGCGGGCGTGGCCACCTTCCTCTCGCGGGCGCTGGCCACCGCCGCCGGAATCGCGGTCCTGCTCCATGGCGGGTTCGGCGTCCGCCTCCGCCTCGAGGACCTGACCCCGGACCTCGCCGTGCAGAAGCGGCTGGTCGACGTCGGCTACCCGGCGACGATCGACGGCTGGGCGCGAAGCTTCGCCGCGGTCGCGATGGCCGGCTTCGTCGCACGCTTCGGCGCGGCGCCGACCGCGGCCTACGGCATCGGCGTCCGGCTGATGTCGGTCACCTGGGCGGTCTCGGGGGCCGTCGGACAGGCGACCGCGACCGGGGTCGGGCAGAATCTCGGGGCGCGGGCGCCCGAACGCGCCGCCGCCGTCACGCGAACGGCCACGGCGGCCACGATGGTCCTCATCTTCGCCGTCGGGGCCGTCCTCGTCGCGTTCCCCGCTCGAGCGGTGCGAATCTTCGTGAACGATCCGGCCGTGATCCGGGAGGGCGTCACCTTCCTGCGCATCACGGCCCCCTTCTGGGCGCTGTTCGCCGGCGTGATGGTGATCCAGGGAGCGTTCCGGGGGGCGGGGAACACGCGGGAGGCGATGGCCCTCTCCTTCCTCTCCCGGTGGATCTTCCGGATCCCCCTCGCCCTCGCGCTCGCCTTCTCGTGGTCGGTGACCCTTCCCGTCTTCGGCGTCACGATCGAGGGGTTCGGCTGGGGGGTCGACGGCATCTGGTGGTCGTTCGCCGCCGGCATGGTCGTCGCGTTCGCCGTCGCCGTCGCCTGGTTCCGGCTAGGAACGTGGACGGAGGGGATCATCGACGAGGGCGAAGGAAGAGGAGCGTTCGAGGGGGAATCCGCCGCTCGAGAATCGGGCGAGACCGAACGGAGCGACTCGGATCCGGAGTTCGTCGACGACTGAGTACCGGGGTGACCGTCGACGTGACCCGCAGCACGGCCGGGGCCGGCGATCACCTCGACAATCGCGACGGGAGCCACTTCTCGAACGCGGGGGAGAACTGTGCGACCATGCGGGCGTCCTCGGCGGTGAACGCGTCGGTGGCGATCAGCGAGAGGGCGTACGTTCCGACGACGACGAGCGGCAGGACCGTCACAACGACCAGCGCCGAGTCGACGAGCAGGACGACCGGAACCCCGGCGATCGTCGCCGGTATTCCCGAGAGGACCACCTTGGCGAAGTCGCGCGTGAAGGGGTGGATCCCGTCGAGGTAGTAGCACTCGGCGATCGTGAGGAGGCCGACGAGGACGAGCGCCGTCGCCGATCCCACCGCGGCCCCCTCGATCCCGAGTACGGGGACGAGGGCCATCGACACGCCGAGGTTCGCGCCGAACAGGACCAGCGTGTTCCCGAAGACGACCCGGGAGTAGCCCATCCCCTGCAGGAGCGTTCCGTCCGGCCCGCCGAAGGTCACGTTGAACAGGAACGCCGTGGAGAGCAGGGCCACCACCGCGCTCGCGTCCGCGTACTGCGGCGTGTAGAACACCGACAGGTACTCGGGGGCCGCGAGCGAGAGCGTGATCGCGATCGGGAGGGTGAGTCCGGCGATCCACCGCGCCGCGACCCGGAACCGTCGCTCGACGAGGTCCCTGTCCTCACCCGATTCGGCGATCAGCGGCTTGAACACCGGCGAGAGTGAACCGAAGATGATCAGCAAACTCGAGCCGAGCATGTAGCCGACGCGGTAGATGCCGACGTCGCCGGAGTCGAGGTAGTAGCCGACCACGAAGTAATCGACCTGTCCCATCAGTACGAAGACGACGCTCGTCATCGCGAGGGGCACCGAGTACGTGGCGAGTCGTCGGAACGGCACGGACTCGAGGTCAGCCGCGGCGATCTTTCGTACCCTGGTGGCGAAGACGAACGCGCCGATCGCGAGGGCGACGAACAGGGCGATCACGTAGCCGCCGATCAAGCCGAGCAACCCGAATCCGGAGAGCAGGAGCGCGGCCGTCACGACGAAGCGAACCGTCGGGCGCAGGATGTCGTGGACGACCACGCGGTACTGGAGGCGCTTGACGCTGTAGTAGGATGTGAGCACGCACTTGTAGAGCCCCCGCATCGGGATCGTCACCGCGAGCAACAGGAGGGCGATCCGCATCGACGGCTCCCGGAAGAACTCCCCGACGAACCCGGCGCTCGCCGCGAGCGCGAGCGCCACGAGCGACGAAGTGACGAACACGGTGACCATCACCTTGACGATCACCCCTTTCGCCTTCCCGTGCTCGCCCTCGTTGAGGTACCGCGGGACGAAGTAATCGATCGCGAGCGGAAACCCGAGGTTCGCCGCCACCTGCGTGAAGAGGATGATCGACGTGGCCAACACGAACAGCCCGTAAATCGACGGGCTGACGAACCGCGTCATCAGCATGACGATGGCGTATCCGAGCGCGCCGCTGACGACGTTCCCGGCGAACGCGAGCCCCCCCTGTTTCGCGAGCGTCGAAACGCCCTCGTCGTGATCTCGCCGCGCGTCCGTTCCGATCCTCGAGACGCCGCCGTCGGGTTCGTGGTCCGGATCGGACACGGCGTCTCCGCCGGTCATTCGCGTCCCCCCACGCGGTGTGAACCGTGCGGCGTCCTCCTCGAGGTCGGTAGCGAAGCGCCCGCGTCGTTTGCGAATTCGTCCGTCCTCTCATCGTCAGTGTCGATCGGGGCGACCCGTCGGGTCGGCGGAGGGGCGGCGATCGCGTGGAGGGTTCGTCGATCGATCATGCGCGCTACGGGTATTCGTTCGACGCGTCGTCGGTCGTGTCAGACACCGGTTGCCGGCTCGAGTTCGTAGTCGGCCACCGCTGCGGCGTCCTCGCCGAAGTGGGGATACTCGATCGAGAACGCCTGCTCGTCGCCCGGGGGGATCTCCTCCTCGACGTACTCGAGGACGCTGTCGAGTTCCTCGCCCTCGTCGTCGTAGAAGGTCGCCCGGATCTCGACGTAGCTCAGCGGTCGCTCGCCGAGGTTCTTGACGACCCCCCAGACGACGACCCGCTCCTCGTCCGTGCCCCGTTCGTCGCGCACGAGGTCGTGCCGGACGATCTCGACGTCGACCGGGTCGGTGATGTCACCATCATCGTCGTCGAACACGTCGGCACACCCCGGGGCCACGGCCGCGAGGCCGACGGCGACGCCGGCTCCGAGGAGCGTCCGACGGTACATCTGTCAGGGTTGTACGGCTCGAGCCTTGAGCGTTGGGTCTCCGTCGCTCGACGGCCCGGGTTCGGACGAACACGAGGGCGTGACAGTTCGGCGGGGACCGATCAACGCTCGGACCCCATCCCGGCGATCTCGTCCTCGAGCCACTCGCGGAACCAGCGAACGCGCTTGAGCCGCTGGTGGGCGATGCTCTCGGCGGTGTCGCTCCGGACGCGGCTCGCGGCGTCGAAGCCGCGCTCGAGGACGCGCTCGACCATCTCGTCGGACTCCATGTGGGTGCGCGCCTCGTACCCCATGCGCAACAGCATCAGCGCGGTGCCGTTCGCGCCGACCTTGTCGAGCAGGTCGGCCTCGATCAGACACTGCGTCTCGAGCGAGAGGTCGCGCAGGTCGCCCTGGTAGGAGTGGTACTCGACGGCGCGACACACCTGGTCGACGAACGATTCGGGGTACTCTCCGCGGGACTCGAGGTACTCGCGCGCCACGCGGGCGCCCGCTTCGGCGTGCAGTTCCTGGTCCGCCTCGAGCTTCGCGACGTCGTGGAACAGGGCCGCGACGCGGGTGACGTCGACGTCCGCGCCCTCCTTGCGCGCGATCTTCTCGGCCAGGTCGACCACGTTGAGGATGTGGTTGTGTCGGTACTCCGCGGAGTGCCACGGGTACCAGCGCATGCGACCGCCCTCGTCTTCCTTCTCCACGCTCGCCGAGAGGTACTCGAAGACGAAGCGCTTCATCTCCTCGAACTCGGCGTCGGGCACCCTGGTCTCTTTTATTTCGACGCCCACGAGAGATCCCTCCGCAGCAGATGAACGGTAGTCATTGACAGGTTGTAGGTCCGATTCGCTCTTTAGCCTTTGGTTCGCCCCGGTTTCGCGAGACCGTCGTCGGGCCCCCGATCGCGACGATTTCTGGTTCGACGAGCGAGCGACGGGGAGCGGCTCCGATCGGTCGAAGCGGGTCCGGCGCGGACGTCGACCGGCGGGTCCGTCATCAATTTCCGATAAAGTCAAACAGCCGGCTCTGGAAGGGTGGGCTATGAGCAGCGAGCAGGAGCACGGGCAGGAGCGGGAGTCGATCCGGTGTCTCGTCGCCAAAGTGGGGCTCGACGGTCACGACCGCGGCGCGCACGTGATCGCGCGGGCGTTCCGCGACGCCGGCTTCGAGGTCATCTACTCCGGGCTGCACAAGGCGCCCGAGGAGATCGTCCAGGCGACGGTCCAGGAGGACGTCGACGTGCTGGGCATCTCCATCCTCTCGGGAGCCCACAACGCGCTCGTCCCGAAGATCATGGACGGCCTCGAGGAGTACGGCGCGAAGGATGACACCCTCGTGCTCGTCGGCGGCGTCATTCCGGAGGAGGACCGCCCGAAGCTGAAAGAGCAGGGCGTCGCTGCCATCTTCGGACCCGGCACCTCGATCGAGGAAACGATCGAATTCGTCCGCGAGAACGCCACGGAGCGATGACCATGGACGCAGACGACGAACGCCTCCTCGAGGAGCTCCTGGAGGGCAAACACCGCGCGCTGGCGCGCGTCATCTCGAAGATCGAGGACCGCGCGCCGGGCTACCGCGACCTCGTCTCCGAACTCTACCCGCACACCGGGAACGCGGAGGTGATCGGGATCACGGGGAGTCCCGGCGCCGGCAAGTCGACGCTCGTGGATAAACTCGCCGAGGCCTACCGCGACCGGGGCGAGACCGTCGGCGTGATCGCCATCGATCCGTCCTCGCCGTTCACGGGCGGCGCGGTGCTCGGCGATCGCATCCGCATGGCCTCGACCGTCGGCGACATGGACGTCTTCGTCCGCTCGATGAGCGCCCGGGGCACTCTCGGCGGCCTCTCGACGGCGACGACCGACGCCGTGACCGCCATGGACGCCTTCGGCAAGGACAGGATCATCATCGAGACCGTCGGCGCCGGCCAGAACGAGATCGACATCGTTCGCACCGCCGACACCGTCGCCGTCCTCGTCCCGCCAGGTTCCGGCGACTCCGTCCAGACGCTGAAAGCCGGGATCCTCGAGATCGCCGACGTGTTCGTCGTCAACAAGGCCGACCGCCCCGGCGCCGACCGCACCGTTCAGGAGCTGCTCGAGATGGTCGAACTCGACCAGGGGTCGGGCTTCGGCGGCCGCGCGGGACACCACGGCGCCGACGAGGCGTTCGCCGCTGACGCCGAAACCGACGCCGAGGGCGACTCGCAGTCGGACGACGCGGACGCCGAGGACGAGGACGGGTGGACGACCCCCATCGTCGAGACGGTCGCCACCGAGGGCGACGGGCTCGAGGAGTTCATGGCCGAACTCGAGAACCACCGGGCCTTCCTCGAGGCGTCCGGCAAACTCGCCGACCGCAACCGCCGCCGATTCGCGGAGGAGATTCGGACGCTCCTGCGCGAGGACGTCCACGCCGTGCTCGAGGCGGAACTCGAGCGCGCCGGCGGGATCGACGCGCTCGCCGACGCGGTCAGGACCGGCGAGACCGACCCCTACTCGATCGCCGACGCGGTCCTCGCGCCGGTCGAGGACTGCCTCGCGGAGCTGGACGCCGACGTCGAAGTCGAGTCGCAGTCGCACTAGCGGCGAGCGGTTCTCGAGGGTGTGAGCATCCGGCCGCAGTTCTAAGACGGTCCGGGTCGAACGACGAGCCATGAAGCTCCGAACGGCGCTCGGCGCGGCAGTCGGAACGGTCGGCGCGGCCGTCGTCGGCAACCGCGCGTTGCGATCGCGAGCCGGCGACCTCGAGAACCCGCTCCCCGGGATCGAACGCTCCTACCGGTGGCGCGGGATCGACGTCCGTTACACAGTCGCCGGCGACCCGAACGCGCCGGAGATGGTCCTCCTTCACGGCGTTCACGCCGCCGCCGGCAGCCACGAGTTCGAGCCCGTCGTCGAGTTGCTCTCGGAGGAGTTCCGCGTGTACGCGGTCGACCTCCCGGGATTCGGTCGCTCCGACCGGCCGCCGCTGGTCTACTCGCCGGGCCTCTACGCGGATTTCATCCGCGACTTCACGCGCGTCGTCACCACCGAACCGATCGTCGTCGCCTCCTCGCTGACCGGGGCGTTCGCCGTCGACGCCGTCGCGAACGCGGACGACTCCGACGTCGCGCGACTCGTGCTCGTCTGCCCGACCGACGAGACGATGAGCCAACCGCGCCCGCGAATCCGAACGCTGCTCCGCACGCCGGTCGTGGGAACCTCCCTGTTCAACGTCCTGGCGAGCAAACCCTCGATCCGTTACTTCTTCGACCGCGACGGGTACTACGACGCCGACCGACTCGACGATGACCACGTCGAGTACGCCTGGCGCAGCGCTCACCAGCCCGGCGCCCGCTACGCCCCGGCGTCGTTCATTTCGGGGACGCTCGACCCCGGTCCCGACTTCGACCTCCGGACCGAACTCGCCGCTCTCGAGACGCCGGTCACCCTCGTCTGGGGCCGGGACGCGAACCTCGTTCCGCTTCGAGAGGGCCGGGACCTGGCCGACGCGGCGGATCTGGAACTGGTCGTCATCGACTACGCGACACAGCTTCCCCACGCCGAGCACCCCGAGAAGTTCGTCGAGTACCTCTCGGCGGAACTGCCGCGGGTCGAACGCGACTGAACGGGCCTCGCGCGGTGGTGGGGGCGACCGCGACTGGTCCCCGCCGCCGACCGTTGCCGCCTCCGGTACGATTATTCCCGCTCGAGGGGCCGTTCCTGTATGACCGACGAGCCTACCGATCGCGAGGGCAGCGCCGACTTCCGGCCGGTGTACGAGAACCGGGTCCGCTTCGCCGAGACCGACATGCAGGGCGTCGTCTTCTACGGCGAGTACTTCACGTACCAGGACGAGGCCGTTTCGGCGTTCCTCCGGGCGATCGACTACCACTACGACCGCATGGTCGAGCGCGGCTGGCAGATCCACGTCGTCAACGCAGAACTGGATTACCGCGCGGGAGCTCGGTTCGAAGACGTCGTCGTCAACGAGATCCGCGTCGCAGCGTTCGGTACCTCGAGCGTCACATTCGAGCACCGTGCGCGGCGGCGAACCGACGACCGAACCCTGGCCGAGGGCACGGTCACCCACGTCGCCGTCGACGTCGAAACGGGCGACGTGACGCCCATTCCGGACGATTTCCGCGAGGCCGTCGCCGACTTCGAGGGCTGACTCGAGGTCGCGACGTGGGCGGGCGCGATACGGCCCGGTGAGCGAGGTGGCGACGAGTACGGTCCTCAGTCGAAGAGCCGATCGACCTCGAGCGATGGTTCGACGAGCCGATACTCCCGACCTTCGAGTTCCACGGCGCCCTCGTGGGCGAGGTGATCGAGGTGAGCGAACGCCTCGCCCGGACCGTGGACGATGTGGATGCCCTCGAGTCCTCCGAAGAGGTGCGCGCTCACGGTCCAGGCGTCCGCGGGGCCGTGTTCCGCGAGGACGTCGATCACGCGCCCGGTCCGCTCGCGGTGGTGCTCGAGGATCGTCAGCGCCCGATCGGTCGGTTCCTCGATGGGGTCGCGGTGACCGGGCCAGGCGCGCTCGTAATCCCGGTCCGCGATCCGTCGCAGCGTCTCGACGTACTGGGCGAGCGGACGGTCGACGCGGACGTCTGCACCGCCGACGTTCGGCGTGTAGACCGGGAGGATCGCGTCGCCGACGAACGCCTCCTCGCCGCCCTCGAGTTCGTAGCAACAGAGGCCGGCGGCGTGCCCCGGCGCGTGGAGCGCCGTGAGCGTTCGCCGGCCGACCTCGAGGACGTCTCCGTCCTCGATGGGCGTCACGTCCACCGGTTCCGGATCGACGCTCACGCCCTCGAACACCGCCTCGAGTTCCTCGCGCTTGTCGGCCGGGACGCCCCACCGCTCGAGGTACTCCCGCCGACGGTCGTGGAGGTCGGCGATAGCGTCGGGGTCGTTCGCCACGAGCGGCGCGTCGGCCTCGTGGACGTACACCGTCGCGCCGCCCTCGCGCTGGATCTCGCCCGCGAGGCCCGCGTGATCGGCGTGGAAGTGCGTCAGGACGACCGCGTCGACGTCCGCGAAGTCGTAGCCGCGCTCGAGGAGCCCGTCCCGCAGGTCCGCCTCCACGTCCGGCGTGGCGATTCCCGTGTCGACCAGCGCCAGGTCGTCGCCGTCGGCCAGCACGTACGCGTTGTTGTGTCCCTCGAACTCCTGGTTCCCCAGCGTGATTCGGTCCATGCCAGCAATACGCGCGGTCCCGCGTAATAATCGAACTGGTACCGGAAGCCCGGCGGGTGGCGAACGGGGGAAGGGGAAGAAATCGCTGGTCGCGGTCGAACGAGCGAACCGGGGCGGCTTAGCCCTCGAGTTCTGCGCGCAGCAGCTGGTTCACGTCGCCGGGGTCCGCGCTGCCGCCGGTCTTTTGCATCACCTGCCCGACGAGGAAGTTGATCGCGCCGTCCTCGCCGGCCTCGTAGTCCTCGACGGCCTCCGGGTTCTCGTCGATGGCCTCCTCGACCGCTCGCTGGACCTCGTCCTCGTCGGTCTTTCCGAGCCCCTCGGCCTCGACGATCGTGTCGGGGTCGGCTCCCTCGTCGAGCATCGTCCGGAGGACGACCTCTTTGGCGTTCTTCGCCGTGATCTCGTCCTCGGCGACGAGTTCGACCAGGCGTCGAACCTCGTCGAACCGCCCCTCGAGGTCCGTGATCGCCATGTCGCGGTAGTTGAGTTCGCCGAGCAGTTCGTCGGCGACCCACGTCGCCGCGAGGTCGGGGTCGAACTCGCTCGCGACGTCCTCGTAGAAGTCGGCGACCTGCTTCGTCGAGGTGAGCTTCGAAGCGGCCTCCCCGCTCAGGCCGTACTCCTCCCGGAACCGCTCGCGCCGGGCGGTCGGTAGCTCCGGAATGGCGATCTCTTCCTTCCAGTGGGAGACCCGCAACGGCGGCAGGTCCGCCTCGCGGAAGTAGCGGTAGTCCTTTTCGGCCTCCTTCGAGCGCATCGAAACCGTGATCCCGCGGGACTCGTCCCAGTGGCGCGTCTCCTGTTCGACGACGCGTCCCCGTCGGATAGCGTTCTTCTGCCGCGTCTCCTCGTAGGCCAGCGCCTTCTCGGCGCCCTTGTGGCTCGAGATGTTCTTGACCTCCGTCCGGTTGGCCGCCTCGAGGGAGTCCACGCCGATGGTCCCGTCCTCCGCGACGTTCTCGGTTTCGATGATCGAGAGGTTGGCGTCGACGCGCAGGCTGCCGTCGCGTGAGGCGTCGAAGACGCCGAGGTACTCGAGCACCTCCTCGAGTTCGGCGAGGAACGCCCGCACCTCCGCGGGGCGGCGGAAGTCGGGGGCCGTGACGATCTCCATCAGCGGCGTGCCGGCGCGGTTGTAGTCGACGCGGGTGTAGTCGGCGGTGTCGATGCTCCCGCCGACGTGCTGGAGGCTCCCCGGATCCTCCTCCAGGTGCGCGCGCTCGATCGTCACCGTGCGGCGCTCGCCCTCGACGGCGATCTCGAGTTCGCCGTCCCGACAGATCGGCTCGTCGTACTGGGTGATCTGGAAGTTCTTCGGCAGGTCGGGGTAGTAGTAGTTCTTGCGGTGAAAGCGCGTCTCCTCGGGGATGTCGGCGTCGATCGCCTTTCCGACCTTGACGGCCGCTTCGACGGCCGCCTCGTTGAGCACGGGTAGCGATCCGGGGAGACCGAGACAGACGGGACAGACGTGTTCGTTCGGTCCGTCGGCCGGCTCGGTCGAACAGCCGCAGAAGATCTTGGTGTCGGTCTCCAGCTGGACGTGGACCTCGAGCCCGATGACCGTGACGAGGTCCCCCCGCTGGACGGTTTGTGCGGTCATTGCGCCACGATTCGGCCCGGGCGGGGTAAAACGTAACGGGACGCTCCGCTGTCGGACTCGTTGGCCTTGGGATGGCCGATCCGATCGAAATCCCCGGACGCGAGGCTCGATACGCGCGTGAGATCCGGCGATGGCAGCGAACTGGTCGCCCAGAACGATGAATGGGCCAGACACGACGACGCGTTCTGTCAGGTACGTTTTCATTCGAAACCGCCCTCGGACTCGGGCGGCCGCATGATTTTTGCCGTCGAACCTGCTTGATCGGGCTAATGTGCACCGTTCAATCCGTCGAATCGTCGCGGACCGTCGGGCCGAACTCCGACCGACGGACGCGTAGGCCGTCTTCGTCGCGTCTTCCCCGCTCGAGCGGTCGAGCCTCGACGGATCGTCGGACTCCCTCCGTGAGATCCCGCACAGCCACGGTCTCCCTAACCGATCCGATCACCCGTCCGCACTCGACGTTACGACGCGATTACTCCGATCGGAGTTGTAAACGCAGTGAGAGTATCGGCGACGGTAGCGGAACCGGACGACAGACTCCGCACGATCGACGGAGTCGGAACCGACTCGTGCGGCGACGTCACGCCGTCGTGACGGCTTCCCACCCGTTCGTCAACTCGTCGGTTCGCTCGAGCGATGGACGCTGACGACGACTTTCAGGCCGTGCTCTCGTTCGTCGAGCGCCGGTACGGCTTCGCGACGAGCCAGTACTCGAAGAAGTACCTGAAGCGCCGCGTCGACTCCCGCCTCCGGCGCAACGGTATCGATCCCGAAGCGTACGGCGAGTACCTCGCCCTCCTCGAGGGCGACGACGGCGAGGAGCGCGCCGAACTCCTCGACACGCTCAGCGTCAACGTGACCTCGTTCTTCCGCAACACCGAGGTATGGGACCGCATCGGTGACGTCCTGCGGACGCTGCAGGCCGAGCGATCGTTCGGCGTGTCGGCGTGGTCCGTTCCCTGCTCGGACGGACGAGAACCCTACTCCCTGGCGATGCTCGCGAGCGATGCGGACGACATCTCGACGCGAACGCTCTCCATCCGGGGCAGCGACATCGACGAGGAAGCCCTCGAGCGGGCCCGAGCGGGCGTCTACTACCAGCGGAACACGTCGAACGTCGAGTCGGAACTCTCGTTCCTCGACGATTACTCGAGGTACGTCGAGCGCGACGACGACGTCTTTCGCGTCCGTCCAACCGTCCGGGAGATGGTTCACTTCGACAGACACGACCTCATCAGCGACGACGCGGACGACGAGTACGACCTGGTCTTCTGCCGGAACTTCTTCATTTACGTCGACGCGCAGTTCAAACTTCCCGTGTTACGAAAACTGGACGAGTCGATCCGATCCGGCGGCTACCTCGTCCTGGGGAAGACCGAGTCGATTCCGTACGAACTGAAAGACCGGTTCGACCCGGTCGCGAAGGAACTGCGGATCTATCGCCGTCGCTGACCGGTCGGCGAGGACGACCCTCGTCGCGGATTCGCCGTCGAGAAAAAACACCACGAGTTCGACCGTCATTGCGACCCGCCCCGGTATCGCGACCGCGTTATTCGATGTGCGAGCGGTACCCCTTGGGTTCGAAGCCCCGGCGGCAGATGACGCGCTTTCGTCCCACCGTGATCGCGCTGACCTGATCGTCCTCCTCCATGGCCGAGACGACCTCCTCGAGGCGCTCGCTCGACCAGCCCGTTTCCTCGAGCGCCGTCGTCTCGTCCACGCGCCCGCCTTGCTTGACGAGGAGTCGGAGGATTTTGTCCTCGTCCGGGAGGTCTCGCTCGTCGACCCCGTACTCGATCTGTTCGGCGTAACTCAGCGTTTCGTCCGCCGAGTCGTCGGCCGGCTGCTCGTCGGCCGAGTCCGTCGGGTCAGATTCCTCGTCGTCGCCCGAATCGTCCGCCGAATTCCCGCGCCAGAGAGACGAGATACGAGTCCGGAGTGTATCGAATACCATGTGTGGATCACCATCGATAGTGTCTATTGGGCGTTGAACGCGCACCTACCTTGCTCTTATGTTTGATTAGGCTCATGTTTGTATTCACGCTCCGCGTCGAGTTGCATACGGTGACGGCGAGCGAATCGAATAGCGACCGCCTTGCGACGTGCAAGCCGGTTATTCGCCGACCCGAAAGTCGTATAAACCGCGCCGCAGCGTCGCCATTCGATCGCTCCCGAAATCCGGCGAGATGGGTCGCGAACCGGTCGTCGAGGCTCACGCGCCGGACGCCTCGAGTGATTCGAGGTACGTCTCGGCTAAGTCGTCGAGAATCTCGTGGCGGTTCGTCGTGTGCGGCGCGGTGAGCGGCGACACGCTCACGCGGCCGTTGACGACGGCCAAGCGGTCGGTCCCGCGGGGGTCCGGAATCGTCTCCGGATCCATCTCCTCCCAGACGCGGTCGTGGAGTCGGACGGTGGCGCCCGTTCTGACGGCGTCCATCTCGTAGCGCTTCGACGGACTCGTGATCTCGATCGGCGCGGGGTCGTCGCCCGGAAGCGGGGCGTTAACGTTGAGGTAGGCCGCGTGCTCGAAGACGCCGGCGTCGAGGGCGCGTTCGGCGAGAAATCGCGTGACTCGACGGGCTTCCTCGTACTCGTCGTCCGTCGTCTCGATCTCGTCGAACGGCGAATCGAACTCGTCGACGGGGACGTACAGCGAGGTGGCGATGGCGGGGACGTCGAAGAACGCCGCCTCGACGGCCGCGCTGATCGTTCCGGATCGCCCGAGGGCGTACTCGCCGAGGTTCGCCCCCTTGTTACAGCCCGAGACGACGATGTCCGGAAACGGCCCGAGTTCGGCGAGGCCGGCGACCACGCAGTCGGCGGGCGTCCCCTCGACCGCGTAGCCGAGTTCGTGCTCCCACACCTCCACCTCGTGGGACATGGACCGCCCGACCGCGCTCTGGTCGTCCGCCGGGGCGACGACGGTGACGTTTCCGACGGCCGAGAGCGCGTCGTACAGCGCGCGAATCCCGGGGGCGTCGATCCCGTCGTCGTTCGTGAGCAGGATCTCCAGGTGGTCGCTCATATCGCCATCCTCGGAAGCCCGCGCGAAAAGCCCACCGTTTTTCGCGGTCCCATCGGTCGGTTCCGAGATCGAACGGACCGCCGGTCCGGTCCCGCGTGCGGCCGAGCTAGCCCGTCAGGCTACGGGGTCGACGATCGTCTCCTCGTCGACGACGAGGTTGTACGCCCCCTCGTCGTCGTTCCAGAGGGCGAGCACCTGCTCGAACGCGAGGACGTCGCCGTAGTCGGCCTCGAGGAGCGGTCGGTTGAGTGCCGTCTCGTTGGTGAGGACGGCGTAGTGGTCGATCGACTCGCTCCCGTCGCTGATCTTGAACAGCGGGTTCGGGCGGTTAGTCCCGCGCCCGCCTCCGTCTCCCCCTCCGCGTCCGCCTCGGGCCCGGCCACCGTTCGCACCGTTCGATCCCCCGTCGGAACTCAGCGACCTGCTCAACTTCGCCGCGACGAGGTCGATCCGATTCGGAACGTGGCGTTCCATCTCGGCCATCTTCGCCCACCGACTCGCGTCGAGGTCGATGTCGATCCGCCGCCGGCCGTCGCGGCGCAGGATCGAGTACGAGAACTGGACGTCGACGTTGACGAACTCGCCCGGCGTCCGCCCGTCGGCCTCGGACTCACCGCCGTCGCCGCCGTCGGTTTCCGCGTCGTGGGAGGCCGCCTCCTCGAGTTTCCGCTGGAACGACGGCACCGTCAGATCGGGGCGGACGTCGAACGTCCAGCCGCGGTCGGCGGGCCGTTCTCCGGGCCAGAGGCGGACCGCGGGGGCGTAGACCGCGACCCGATCCTCGCCGGCGCCGTTCGCTCCATCTCCGACGTCCGCGCTCACCGTCCACTCCAGGCGCTCGTCCTCGACCGCGCGCTCGAGGTCGCGAAGCTGGGTGCTGGTGTGCTTGTCGGCGGGCGCCATCGCCAGCAGCGCGCCGTCTGGGGCGAGGACCTCGAGGTAGCGGCGGAGCACCGCCTCGGGGTCGTCGAGTTCGCTCAGGACGTTGCAGACGAGGACGAGGTCGAAGCCCTCGCCGCCGTCGTCGGCGTCGGTCTCGTCGACGTCGAACGCCTCGGCCGTCGTCCGGTGGACCGTCGCGTGGACGTTCGGGCCGGTCTCCGCGAGCAGCGCCTCGAGCACGTCGGCCGCGGCGCTCGGTTCGATCGCGTGGTACTCGACCAAGGAGTCCGCCGGGAGGTAGTCGACGAGGCCGAGCGCAGGCCCGCCGACGCCCGCGCCGACGTCGAGAACGCGGAGGTGGCGCCCGAGCAACTCCCGTTCGGCAAGGTCGTCGAGCGCGTACTGGACGGCGGCGTAGTACGCCGGCAGGTGGTAGATCGCGTAGCCCGCCGCGACGTCCTCGTCGTACTCGACGGGCGCGCGCTCGAGGTAGCTGGACTTGAACCGCCTGATCGTCGATCGCAAGAGATCGCCCGAAGCGCCCCGGTGCCAGTCGGGTCCGTAGCGATCGACCAGCAGGTCCTCGAGTCGGCGTTCGTAGCGGGAGGGGAGGGCCCGAACGGGGCCCGAAAGCGGCGACACCGGGTCGTCCTCGACGGGGACGAAGGTGCCGTCGTCGCGCTCGAGCAGTCCCAGATCGGGCGCCTCCTCGCGGAGGATCTGGCGGACGACCGCGGGGTGGGGAGTCCCCTCGACGTACTCGCAGATCTCCTCCGGGTCGATCGGCCTGACGTTCCGGAGGTACTTCGCGTTCGAACGGACGGCCTCGCGCTGATCGGTCACGGCGTACCTCCCCCGTTCTCTTCGGAATCGACGGCCTCGGTCGGCTCCTCGACCGTGGCCCGGTCGCCCCCGGTCGATTCGTCGCTCGTCTCTCGGTCGTTCTCGGTCGACTCGTCGCTCTTCGTTCGTTCGTCGTCGACGGCCGACTCGTCGCTCTTCGTTCGTTCGTCGTCGACGGCCGACTCGGATTCGTGCCAGCGGCTCGCCGCGTCCCGGTAGAGCGCCTCGAGTTCCTCGCGATCGGTGCGCGCCTCGGCGACCGCTGCGGCGGCGTCGGCGACGGCGTCGGCCCCCTCGAACGTAGATTGGATGTCCGCGTACACGCGAGGCGTCCCCTCCGTGACCGTTCGTGTGAGTTCGCGGAGACCGTCGTAGATCGGCGTCTCGAACCCGTCCGGGACGGCGTCGGCGGCGATGGCGAACGAGAGGACCGCCGCGTGGGTCGCCGCCTGCACCGTCTCCATCGCCCGATCGTGCTCGTCGGCGGTCGTCTCGAGGACGTCGTTGCCGCGTTCGCGGAGCCTCGAGAGCAACTCGTCGGTGACGGGTCCCGGTTCGTCCCGGACGACGGCGATCGAACCGGGGGCCCGCTCGGGGGCGAACAGCGGGTGGAGACTCACCCGCTCGCGGTCGGGGGCGTGGTCGGCCATCGCCTCGAGTGGCGCGCCCATGATCCCCGACACGTCGACGACGGCCCGCTCCGCCCGGTCGGCGTGGGCCTCGATCGCGTCCGCCACGTGCGTCATCGGCACCGCGAGGCAGACGACGTCGTAGGCGTCGTCGACTCCCTCGAGGGGCGCGACGTTCCCCCCGGTCTCCTCGGCCGCCGACATCGCGGCGTCGGGATCGACGTCGGCGTAGGCGATCGTGGCCCCGCTCGAGTCGCTCGCACCGCGTCCGGTTCCGTCGGCCCCCTCGGACACGGCGCGACCGAACCACCTCCCCATGGATCCCGCGCCGACGATCAGTACGTCCATCGGGGTGACCTACCCGCCGGCGTCGCAAAAGCGGTTCGATCGTCGAGATGGGCGGTCGGAGCCCTCGAAATCGGTGGCGGACCTCCGTCGACCGAAACGGCGGCCGGTTCGTCGGTGGCTGAGACGACGGGAGGTCGTCGGAGGTCAAGACGAGGGGTGGTTCTTTGGTGGCCGAGACGGACGAACGAGTATGACGCACGTGGGAATCGTCGGCGCCGGCGTCGCCGGGGCCGCCGCCGCGTTCACCCTCGAGGGGGCCCCGGACGACGTCGCGATAACCGTCCTCGAGGAGTCGAACCGCGTCGGCGGGAGGACGGCGACGCGACGACGAAACGGAACCGTCTTCGACTACGGGGCGAACTACGCGAAGTCCGACGACGATCGGGTGGCCGAGTTACTGACGGAGACGCTCTCGACCGACGGGTTGGTCGACGTCTCCGATCCGATCTGGACGTTCGACCGAGACGGCAGGATCTCGGAGGGTCGGGACGCGGACGAGCACAAGTGGACGTACCGGAACGGGGTGAGCGAGATCGCGACGCGCCTCCTCGAGCGGGCCGACGCGACGGTCCGCTTCGAGACCCCGGTCGAAACGATTCGTCGGATCGACGACGCGTGGCTGCTCGAGGACGCCGACGGGATCGAACGGGGCCCGTTCGACGCCGTCCTCCTGAGTCCGCCGGCGCCCGAGACCGCTCGGTTGGTCCGATCGGCCGAGTGGGGTGCAGACGTTCGCGGAGAACTCGCCGACGCCCTCGAGGCGGTGCCGTTCCGCACCATCTTCAGCGGCGCCCTCCACTACCCGTTCGAACTCGAGCGGCCGTACTACGCGCTGGTCAACGCGGACAAGGCCCACGAGATCGGGTGGATCGCTCGCGAGGGATGCAAACCCGGCCACGTTCCCGACGGGGAGACGCTGCTGATCGTCCAGGCCAACCACGAGTGGTCCGTCGCGCACGCCGAAACCGATCCGGATGAGTCCCTCGACGAACTCGCGGCGCTCACCGCGGGGCTCCTGGGCGACGAACGATTGCGCGAACCGGACTGGTCGGCTCACCGGCTGTGGCGCCACGCCCTGCCCGAGGGCGGCGTCGCGAAAGATCCAATCCGGCGGGCGGAAGCGGACGGCCTCTACTGCCTCGGCGACTGGGTCGCCGGTGAGGGCCGGATTCACGCCGCCGTACGAACCGGCCTCGAGGTCGCCGATCGAATCGGTCTCGAGCGCTGAGGCGGGCGGAGTGCGGCCTCACTCGAGGGTGTTACTCGACGACCGTCACTCGAGGGTCGGCTGGAGTCCCACCCGGTAGTCGGTGAGGTTCTCGTACCCGTCTTCCGTGACGACGACGAGGTCCTCGATCCGGACGCCGCCGACGTCGGGGTCGTAGATGCCGGGTTCGATCGTGATCACGTGTCCGGCCTCGAGTTCTTCGCCGACGGGGGAGACGCTCGGCCGTTCGTGGATGTCGAGGCCGACGCCGTGGCCCGTGCTGTGGATGAACCCCGTTTCCGCGCCGGGATCGCTCCGCAGGGTCTCGTAGCCCGCTTCCTCGATCACGTCGCAGGCGACGCCGTGAACGTCCGAACCGGTGACGCCGGCCTCGACGGCCTCGAGCGCCGCCTCGTACGCTTTTCTCGTGACGTCGTACCGCCGCCGAGCCTCCTCGCCGGGGTCGCCGCGGGCGAACGTCCGGGTCATATCGCCGAAGTAGCCCGTCTCCTTGTCCCGGGGGAAGATATCGCTCACGATCAACTCGTCCGCCCGCAACGGTCCGCCCCCCCGATCGTGCGGGTCCGCGGCGTCGGCCCCGCAGGCGACGATGGTGTCGTCGAGCCCGCACCCGCGCTCGAGCAGCGCGATCTCGATTTCGCGTTTGACGCGCTCGCTGGTGAGCGGATCGCCGTCGTCGGAGTGGCGAAGGACCCCCTCGTCGTCGACCGCGGCCTCGGCGATCATCGACTCGGCGACGGCCATCGCAGCCTCGTTCGCCCGCTGGGTCGCTCGGATCTGCTCGATCTCCCACTCGGTCTTGCGCGCTCGCACGTCCTCGACGATCCCCTCGGGTTCGACGGTGACGGTCACCCCCTGCTCGCGCAGGCCGTCCGCGGTCCCCGTCGGGAAGTTCATGGGAACGGCGACCGAGTCGACGCCGCGGTCTGCGAGGAACGCCGCGATGGCCCGCGCCCGTCCCTCGTGGGGGCCGTACTCGGCGACGAGGTCGCGCGCGTCGAACTCCGAGCTCCGGGCGACGGTGTCCGCGTTCGCCTCCTTCGTCGCCCGCCCGTACTCGAGTTCGGACACGAGCAGGTGGACGCCGTCGTCGGTGACGAGCGTCTGGTACGGATCCGGCGCGGTGAAGCCCGAGACGTATCGCTGGTCCGAGTCGGAGGCGTCGTCGTCGACGAGGTAGCCGTCCAGGCCCTCGGACTCGAGGTGCCGCCGAAGCGGCGAGAGGTCGGGATCGACGTTCATACCGGGAGGTCGCGTGCGACGCGCATAATCTCGAGGGAACCGGAACGACGCGGTGGCGGCCGATCGGGTCGATCCGATCGGCTGCGGCGGGACGGATCGGCACTGCCGGATTCGGCCTCGGACTATCGCGCGGGACCCTCAGTCGCGGCGGGGAGCGAGAAGGAGAACGTCGATCCCTCGCCGGGCTCGGAGTCGACCCGGATCTCGCCGCCGTGGCGCTCGACGATGCGCTGGCAGATCGAGAGCCCGATCCCCGTTCCGGGGTGTTCCGCGTGCGTGTGGAGTCGCTGGAAGACCTCGAAGATGCGCGACTCGCTGTCGGGGTCGATGCCGATCCCCTCGTCGTCGACGGAGACGACGACCGTCGTTCCGGATCGTTCCGCCTCGATCTCGATCCGCGGGGGTTCGTCCCCGCTGTACGTGATGGCGTTCGTCAGCAGGTTCTGGAACACCTGTCGGAGCTGGCTCGCGTCACCTTCCACCCGTGGAAGCGGCGTCTCGACGTCGATCCGGGCGTCGTGTTCCTCGATCTGCAACTGCAGGTCGGTTCGCACGTCGTCGATGATCGCCCCCAGGTCGACCGGTTCGAGCGGCTTCCCCGTCGTTTCGACGCGGGAGTACTCGAGCAGTCCATCGATCATGTTCCGCATCCTGTCGGCCCCGTCGACGGCGAACGCGAGGAACTCCGCTCCGTCCCCGTCGAGGTCGTCGCCGTAGCGGCGCTCGAGCAGCGTGAGGTAGCTCGTGATCATCCGCAGGGGCTCCTGGAGGTCGTGGGACGCCGCGTAGGCGAACTGCTCCAGCCGCTCGTTCGACTCCTCGAGTTGTCGCTGGTACCGCGTCCGGTCGGTGACGTCCTGGGCCATCACCATTCCGGCGAAGACATCCCCGTCGGCGTCGGTCACCGGAAGCGTGTAGACGACCAGGGTCCGCCCGCGGTACTCGAGTTCGAACTCGTTCGCGTCGCCCTCGAGCGTCGCGCGGAACTCCGGTTCGACCTCGTCGAACACGTCCGCCCGAAGGGAGTCGTGGATCGGCGTTCCGACCAGGTCCTCCGGGTCGATCGCGAACTCCTCGAGGAGTTGTCCGCCGCACGCCGTGTAGCGCAACTCCTCGTCGAACAGGGCGACGGCGCCGTTGGGGAAGTGCCTGACGAGCGTCCGGTACCGCTGCTCGCTCTCCTCGAGCCTGCGTCGGTAGGCCTTGCGCTCGGTGATGTCCTGGACGAGCGCCAGACCCGCGACGACGCTCCCGGCGTCGTCGGAGAGCGGTGTCGTGCGGACGAGCCAATCCCGATCGGCGTCGACGCACTCGAACGTCAGTTCCTCGCCGGCGAGCGTCCGTCGGAAGGTGTCCTCGACGTCCTCCGCCACCCGTTCCGGGAAGACGTCGCGAGGTCGCCTCCCCTCGAGGTCGGCCGGCGCGTACGGCAGGTCGTCGAACGCCTGGCCGGCGGCCAGGGTGTACCTGCAGTCGTCGTCGAAGCGGACGACCATCCCGTTCGGAAACCGCTCGGCGAGGGATCGGTACAGCCGCTCGCTCTCCTGGAGCCGCTGCTCGCGCTCCTTTCGTTCGGAGACGTCCCGGAAGTAGACGGAGAGGCCGGACTCCGACGGGTAAACCTGGATCTCCATCCAGATCTCGAGCGACCCGGAGAAGCGCTCCCACGAGACTGCCTCCTGGGTCTCCATCGCCTCGGTGTACTTCTCGATGAGGTCGGACCGCGTCCCGCCGGGGAACACGTCCCACACGCACTCGCCCAGTAATTCCTCGCGAGAGTAGCCGAGCAGTTCCTCCGCCCGTTCGTTGACGTGGGTGAACCGCCACTCCTCGTCGAGCGCGTAGAAGGCGTCGGAGATCCGGCCGAGGATCTCGCTCAGTTCGGTCTCGAGTTCGCTCTTTCGCCGCGCGAGTTCCCGCTCGTGGGTCTTGAGCGCGGTGACGTCCTCGCCGGCGGCGATCACCCGTTCGATCGACCCGTCGTCGTCGAAGACCGGCGTCGCGTTCACCGAGAGCCACGTGCGATCGCCCGTGGGTCGCTCGACCAGAATCTCCTCGTCGAACACCCGTTCGCCCGTCCGCCGCACGCGCGCGACCGGCCCCTCGCCGGGCTTCAGCGCCGCTCCCTCGGCGTCGTAAACGGTCCACCCCTCACGGGACTCCACGTCGCCGATTCCCTCGCCCTCTGATAGGCCAAGGATCTCCCGGACTCGTCGGTTCGCGAGCAGCGTCCGCCCCTCGGCGTCCTGGACCGAGACGCCGAACGGCGCCGTTTGCAGGATTCGCTCGGTCTGGGCGCGCTCGCGCTCGAGCTGCTCCTCGTTTTGCAGCCGATCGAACGCCGTCTCGAGGGTCGACGCGGCGACTCTCGCCAGCGTCATGTCGGTCTCGTCGAACGCCGCGCGCGTTTGTGACCCGGTGACGACGACGCCGTGCTCGCCGATCGGGAGTACGATCTCGCTTCGAATCGGCGTCGTCGGGTTGTAGACGTCCTCGGCGGTCCTGACGTCGTCGTAGCGTTCGGCGTTCCCGGTCTCGAAGACGCGCCAGACGATCCCCTCCCCCGCTTCGAACGTCGGTATCTCGCCGAACAGCGCGTCGGCGCGGTCGGACCACGCCGCCGGCCGAAGCGACCGCGTCCATTCATCGAAGAGGTAGACGCCCGTGATCTCGAGGCCGAGGATTTCGTCGAAGTGACGGGTGGCCTGCTCGGCTGCCCCACAGCGCGAACGGGCACCGAGCCACTCGTGAACGGCGTCGTGCAGGCGGCGTAACTGGACCGTCCGCCGGTGTCTGTCGGTGACGTCGTAGTAGAGTTCGATGCGCCCGCCCGCGTAGGGTCCCGCCTCGATCGGTCTGCTCCGGTGCTCGAGGCGTCGTTCGACGCCCTCGGGCGAGGTGACTCGGACCTCGAACCGTTCGATGTAGTCGTTGGTCCCGTACGTCGCCAGCACTCGCTCGGTGAACTGATCGGCATCGGCGACCCGCCGGCGGATCGACTCCTCGATCACGGCCGGTTTGTCCCGACCGACGACGCGTTCGCGGTCGATCCCGAAGTACCGCTCGGTCGTCTCGTTGATCCACGCGATCTCGAACGACGCGTCGAGGACGAAGACGCCGACCTCAGCCTCGTCGAGGGCTGCCATCGATCCCTCGGCGACGCGGTCGCCGATCGGTGTGGATGCCGCCGCGGACGAGTCGCCCCGCGGGTCGCGAGCCGCGTACCGGTTCCCTCGATCCCCGGCCGAATCGCCCGGTCCGCTGACGTCGACCATGACCCCGAGCGTCCCGTGAAACGTCCCGTCGGTCGCGACGGGAGTGTGGCGAACCGTACACCGGTGGGCCGCACCGGCGGCCGTTCGGAGCGACAGGTCGACCTCGAGCGGGAGCGAGTCGTCCGCGTCGGGAGCCTCCGCGTCCTCGAACCGATCCCGGAGCGCTCGCCGCGCCCGCTCGAGCGCATCCCCCTCGAAAACCGTCGACGCGTCCGCGCCGATCACCGTCGCCCGGTCGTAGCCGGTCGTCTCGAGGAAGCAGTCGTCGGCCGCGACGAACCGGCCCTCGGCGTTCAATCGGTAGACGCCGTCGTCGACCAGTCCGGCCACCGCGCGGAAACACCCGAACCCCTCGGGTTCGGACCCGCCCGGGTCGGACGCGGCGTCCACGGCGTCGCTCCCCTCGCTCATGTGGTGGGGGAGGCCGGTGACGCGGATAAACCCTCGTTACGTTGCGATTTCATGTCCGATGAGGGGAAGGTCGGCTCGTCGATCCCGCAGCCTTTTCCACCGCGAAGGCGTCACACGGGGTATGCCGACGGACCGCGAGCGAGACCTTCGGGAGCGACTCCGCGAGGGCGAGCGGCTGTTTCCCGACTACGGAGGCCGCTGTTTCGCGCACGTCCCGGACACGGTGCGCTCGGTGCTCGGGGACGAGGCCGAACGACCGCTTCCGCACGACGTGCTCGAGGGCGTTGGGGAAGACAACGGCGAAAGCGACGGGGGCGGTGACGGCGACGAGGGCGGTGACGGCGACGGGAACGGCGGTTGGTCGGACGGTCGATTCGATCGCGTCCTCCTCTTGCTTGTCGACGGCTTCGGCCTCGCGTACTGGAGGCGCTTCGCCGACCATCCGCTCCTCGAGCGGTTCGAGGAGGTGGGGACCGTCTCGCCGCTGACGTCGATCTACCCGTCGGAGACGGCGGCGGCGCTCACGACGCTGCACACCGGACGCCTTCCCGCGTCCCACGGCGTCCTCGGCTGGTACGTTTACGATCCGGCCGACGACGCCGCCTACGAGGCGTTCACCGTCGACGTCAGGGCCGGCGACGAGTCCGTCGCCGACGAGATGGACCTCGAGGACGTCTACGAGGGCGAAGCGATCTACCCGTCGCTGTGCGCCGCCGGCATCGAGTCCCGTCACGTCGTTCCGTTCGAGGAGACGTACGAGGGCGCGATCGCACACACCTACGACCTGAACCTCGAGGGCGGGACGTTCGAATCCGCCCTCGCCGACGCGTTCGAGGCGGCGGACGATCCGGCCTACCTCTACGCGTATCTCCCGCAGGTCGACACCGCTGCCCACCGGTACGGCACGACGGCCGCCGAGTACGAGGCGACCGTCTCGGCCACGCTCGACGCGCTCGAGCGCGCCGTCGACGGCCTCGGCTCTGCGATGGGTCGCGGCGGAAGCGGGGGTCCTGACGGCGAGACGCTCGTCCTCCTGACGGCGGACCACGGCCACGTCGACACCGACCCGGAGCGGAACGTCGACCTCGAGTCCGCCCCGTTCGCGGAGCCGATCCTCGAGTCCCTGCGGTGCCACGCCGACGGCGAACCGGTTCGCTACGCCGGCAGTCCGCGGAACCTCCACCTGCACCTGCGCGATGACGCCGGCGAGTCCGCCGCGGCGATCCGAGCGCGCCTCGAGTCCGAACTCGACGCCCGCGTGTTCACGAGAACCGAGGCGCTCGAGCGCGATCTGTTCGGGGACGGGGAACGAAGCGAGACGTTCGAGCGCCGCGTGGGAGACCTCGTCGTCTGCCACCGGGACCTCTCGGTCTGGTACGGCAGCGATCCCCTGCAACTGTCGCTCGTCGGCATGCACGGCGGGCTCCACCCCGACGAGATGCTCGTCCCGTTCGCGGCGGCGACGCTCGAGAACCTGCGGCGGTGACTCTCGGGGACCGACGGCGCTAACTCTCAGAGATCCGCGGCGCTGACGATCGCCGGAGAGGGTGGGGTACGAGACCCGACGGGCCAGGGTCGCCGTCGTGGAATCCATATCGGTTCGGAAACCGATCCACCGGACGGACCCGGCGCGTTCGTTCGAATCATGCACCGCTAAGTGTCCGCGTTCCGGAGGGGGTGGTAATGAACGGCAACCGCTTCGGTCGCCTCTTCCAGGTGACCACGTTCGGCGAGAGCCACGGGGAGGCGATGGGCTGTACGGTCTCGGGCTGCCCGGCCGGCCTCGAGCTCTCCGAGGAGGACATCCAGGAGGACCTGGATCGGCGCAAGCCGGGCCAGTCGATGATCACCACCAGCCGCGGCGAACCTGACGCGGTCTCCATCAAGTCGGGGATACAGGACGGTTACACGACGGGAACGCCCATCGGGATGGTCATCCAGAACAAGGACGCCCGCTCGGGCAAGTACGAGCCCTTCATCACCGCTCCCCGGCCGAGCCACGGCGACTTCACGTACTCGGCGAAGTTCGGCACCCGCAACTGGGGCGGCGGGGGCCGCTCCTCAGCGCGCGAAACCGTCAACTGGGTCGCCGCGGGCGCAATCGCGAAGAAGCTCCTCGCGCTCGAGGGCGTCGAACTCAAGGCCCACGTCAACCAGATCGGCGACGTCCAGGCCCCCGAGGTGAGCTTCGACGAGCTCCTCGCACACTCCGAGGAGAACGACGTCCGCTGTGCCCACCCCGAAACGGCCGAGGAGATGCAGGACCTGATCGCCGAGTACCAGGAGAAGGGCGACTCCATCGGCGGCAGCATCTACTTCGAGGCCCGCGGCGTCCCCGTCGGCCTCGGCGCCCCCCGGTTCGACTCCCTCTCTGCGCGGCTGAGTCAGGCGATGATGGCCGTTCCGGCGACGACCGCCTTCGAGTTCGGCCTCGGTCGCGAGGCCCGCGCGTACTCGGGAAAGGAGCGGAACGACGACTGGGAGTTCGGCGAGGACGGAGATCCGAAACCGGTCGAGAACGATCACGGCGGCATTCAAGGCGGGATCTCGAGCGGGGAGCCGATCTACGGCGAGGTCACCCTGCACGCGCCGACGTCGATTCCGAAGGAGCAGCAGACGGTCGACTGGGAGACCGGCGAGGTGATCGAGGACGCGCAGGTCATCGGCCGCCACGACCCCGTCCTCCCGCCTCGAGGCGTCCCCGTCGTCGAGGCGATGCTCGCGCTGACGCTCGTCGACTTCATGCTCTTATCCGGCCGGATCAATCCCGACCGCGTCGACGACCGGCCCGGCGAGTACGTCACCGACTACCACCCGAGCAATCCGCGCAACGAGTAACCCCGCACCGTCACCTCCGCTTCGCGTCCCCCACCGCGCTTTTTCGTCGGGGTCTCACGCAAACTCTACGCCCTCCGTGACGACTGGATACTACTACCGTGTGGTACACAATAGCATTTATTGGCAGAGTCATGGTAACACACCACGCCCATGGCAGACTTCGACCTGCAGAGTGCGGACGGGCGACTGGAGGCGCTTCGGCGGATGGTGACCATCCGCGCGTTCGACGAAGAGGCCGGGAATCGATTCGCAGACGGCGAGATACCGGGGTTCGTCCACCTCTACATCGGGGAGGAGGCGGTCGGCGTCGGCACCTGTGCGGCGCTCGAGCCGGACGACTACATCGCGAGCACACACCGCGGTCACGGCCACTGCATCGCCAAGGGGCTGGACCCGAAGCTGATGATGGCCGAACTGTACGGGAAGGCCGACGGCTACTGCAACG
This sequence comes from Halovalidus salilacus, assembly GCF_031852275.1. Taxonomy (GTDB): domain Archaea; phylum Halobacteriota; class Halobacteria; order Halobacteriales; family Natrialbaceae; genus Halovalidus; species Halovalidus salilacus. Next base: position 1,685,489 of record NZ_CP134700.1, read on the forward strand.
GCAAGGGCGGCTCGATGCACATCGCCGACGTCGACGCGGGCATGCTCGGCGCGAACGGCATCGTCGGTGCGGGCCCGCCGCTGGCGACCGGCGCGGCGCTGACCATCGACTACCAGGACCGCGACCAGGTTGCCGTCTCCTTCTGCGGCGACGGCGCAGTCGCGCAGGGGCAGGTTCACGAGGCCATCAACCTCGCGGCCACGTGGGACCTCCCCGCGATCTTCGTCGTCGAGAACAACGGCTACGGGGAGGGGACGCCCCTCGACGAGCAACACAACGTCGAGAACCTGAGCGACACCGCCCAGGCCTACGACATCCCCGGCCTTACGATCGACGGCATGGACGTGACGGCCGTCGCCGAAGCCGTCGAGGAGGCGCGTAATCGCGCCCGCTCGGGCGACGGGCCGACGCTCGTCGAGGCGAAGACCTACCGCTACCGCGGTCACTACGAGGGCGACGAGGAACCCTACCGCGACGAGGAGGAGGTAGAGCGCTGGCAGGACCGAGATCCGATCCAGTCGTTCAGACAGCGGCTGATCGAGCGCGGCGAACTGACCGCGGAGGAGTTCGAAGAGATGCGGGCGGAGGTGGAAGAGACCATCGAGGAGGCCGTCGACTACGCCCAGGAGGCACCGGCCCCCGAGGCGCACGAGGCGTACGACGACATGTTCGTCGAGACGGTACCGGAGATCGAACGGTTCGCGAACGCCGCCCGGGCGCGGTCCGACGGCGGACGCGAACGACGGCGGTCGAACGGAGGTGACTGATCGTGGCACAGAAGGAACCCGAACTCGCACGAGCGAAGGAAACGGAAACGATGACCGTCCGCGAGGCCATCCGACTGGCCCTGCGCGAGGAACTCGAGCGCGACGAGGACGTCTACCTCATGGGCGAGGACGTCGGGCGCTTCGGGGGCGTCCTCGAGGTGACCGGCGACCTCTACGAGGAATTCGGCGGGGAGCGCGTCCGGGACACGCCGATCAGCGAGGCCGGGTTCGTGGGCGCCGCGACCGGATCGGCGGCGACGGGCGCCCGACCGATCGTCGAGATCATGTTCTCGGACTTCGCGGGCGTCTCGATGGAACAGATCATGAACCAGATGGCGAAGATGCGCTACATGTTCGGCGGGAAGGCCGAACTGCCCGTCACCGTCCGGACCACCGAGGGTGGCGGCATGGGCGCCGCGAGCCAGCACTCGGGGACGATCCACTCGTGGATCGCCCACTTCCCCGGACTGAAGGCGGTCGCGCCCGGAACCGCCGAGAGCGCGAAGGGGCTGACGAAGGCCGCCGTTCGCTCGGACGACCCCGTCTTCGTCTTCGAGAACAAGATGATCTACGAGCAGCGAGGCGAGGTCCCCACCGACGAGGACTTCGTCCTCCCACTCGGCGAGGCCGCCGTCGAACGCGAGGGCGAGGACGTCACCGTCGTCGCGACCCAGCGCCTCGTCGGCGAATCCCTCGAGTTGGCCGACGACCTCGCGGGCGACGTGAGCGTCGAGGTGATCGACCCGCGTTCGCTGTACCCCCTCGACACCGAGACCATCGTCGAGAGCGTCCGGAAGACCGGTCGACTGGTCGTCGCGGACGAGAGCCCGCTCTCCTACGGCACCCACGCCGAAATCGTCGCTCGCGTCCAGGAGGAGGCGTTCTTCAGCCTCGACGCCCCCGTCCTGCGCGTAGGAACCCCTGACACGCACATTCCGTTCAGTCCGCCGCTCGAGCAGGAGGTGTTGCCCTCGGGCGAGGACGTCCGGTCGGCGATCGAGCGGATCGCCTGATGGAGGGGCGTCCGTGACGCGCACGCGCACCCGGATCGGGCTGATCGCGAACCCCGCCGCCGGGCGGGACATCCGACGACTCACCGGCGGCGCGAGCGTCGTGGACAACTACGCGAAACGCCGGGTCGCCGAGTGCGTCCTCGAGGGGGTGACCGTCGCCACGGACCGCGCCGAGGTGCTCGTCATGCCGGACGGCGCGGGCATCGCACGGCACGCGATCGACGAGGCGCCCGACGGGATCGACGCGAGCGAGGGCGAGGTGACGATCGAGCACTCGGCGGCCGACACTCGCCGAACGGCGGCCGAATTTCGCGAGGCGGTCGACGCTGCGGTGGTCCTGGGCGGCGACGGCACCACCAGGGACGTCGCCCTCGAGATCGGCGACGTTCCCGTCGTGGCCGTCTCGACCGGAACGAACAACGTCGTTCCGACGCCGGTGGACGGAACGCTCGCGGGCGTCGCGGCGGGGCTGCTCGCGAGCGGCGCGGTCTCCCCCGACGAGGTGACCGCGCGTCACGGGATGGTCGACGCTGTGGCGGAGACGCCCGCCGGCGACCGCGACCTGACCGCGCTCGCCTCGCTCGAGGTGTCGTCCCGCTCTTTCGTCGGAACGCGGGCGCTCCTCGATCCGCAGGACCTTCGCGGCGGCGTCGTCTCTCGCGCGCACCCGCGTGACGTCGGCCTGGCCGCGATCGCGGGCGCGATCGAACCCGTGGAACCCGACGGGTCGGGCGGCGTCGCGGTTCGTCTCTCAGCTCCCGACGACGCTCCCCGGACGGTGCGCGCCGTCCTCGCGCCGGGCGTGGCGGCGACCGTCGGCGTCGAATCGGTGGATCGCCTCGAGTGGGGCGAGTCCGCTCGGTTCGAGGTCCCGGACGGCGTGATCGGCGCCGACGGCGAGCGCGAACTCGAACTCACGAACGCGACGGTCGACCTGACGCCGGTCCGCGACGGTCCGCGGCTCGTCGACGTCGACGCGACGCTCGAGGCGGGTTCGCGCGCCGGCGCGCTCGCGTCGGTTCGGGCACCGATCGAAGAGCGGTGAGGGGGGTCGCGGACGGCCGCGAACTCGAACCGCCGGGAACCACCACGAACCGAAACCGGCGGCTCAAACCCGCTCCCACGATAGGTCGAACTCGAGATCCTCCCGGAGCAGTTGCGAAACGTGACAGCCGCGCTCGCCGACGGCGACGATTCGCTCGACCGTCTCGTCGTCGGCGTCGGTCTCGAGGCTGACCGTCGCCTCGAGGCCTTCGACCGAGCCCCGTTCGGGCTCGCCGTCGACGGAAACGGAAATCTCACCGACCGCCACCTCGCGCTTTTCCGCCCGGTAGCGAACGCTCAGCGAGAGGCAGGCGGCGAGCGCGCCGAGGAAGCCGTCGACCGGCGTCGGTCCGGTCTCCGTTCCGCCGGCGTCCTCGGGTTCGTCGTACCGCCACTCGAACGAACCCGCTTCGACGGTTCCGGCCATCCCCTCGGGATTTCGCGCCGTGACGTCGCGGTTCGGCATCTCCGTCTCCTCGTCGACGCCCGCCCCTCGATCGACGTCCGCCGGGAGGAGCGCCCACGGGTCTTCGACGCGACCGACGAGCGACTCGAGGAACCGCGCGGCGTCGGCCCCGTCGACGACCCGGTGGTCGAACGAGAGGTCCAGCGGGAGGTGTCGTCGCCACTCGACCTCCTCGTTCCCGCCGCGAACCGGACGCTCCGTGATAGCGTTCACGCCGAGGATAGCGACCTGCGGCGGATTGATGATCGGATCGAACGACTCGACGCCCAGGACGCCGAGGTTCGTCACCGTGAACGTCCCGCCGGCCAGGTCGTCCATCGCGTACTCGCCGCTCGTCGCCCGCTCGACCAGTCGTCGTCGCTCCTCGGCGAGTTCCGCGAGCGACCGAGTTCCGACGTCCCGGAGGATCGGCGCGATGAGCCCCTGCTCGACGTCGACGGCGATGCCGACGTTGTGCTCCGACCAGAGCCGGTGGACACCGTCTTCGAACGTCGCGTTGAATCCGGGGTGGTCCTCGAGCGTCGCCGACATCGCCAGCAGGAGAACGTCCTGGACGGAGACGTCCGCGTCGAGCGCGTCGTCGGCGGCTCGAGCTGCGGCGAGCAGTTCCTCGGCATCGGCCTCGCGGTGGACGGTCACGTGGACGGCCTCGCGGTAGCTCTCGCCCAGCCGCGAGGCGATCGTCCGGCGCATTCCGTCGAAGGGGCGTTCCTCGACGAGCGTGCGACCGTCGACAGCGCCTTCGCTCTCGCTCCCGCTCGTACCGGCGTTCGCAGCCCCTTCGGCAGCCGCCTCGACGTCGTCCTCCGTGATCGATCCCTGGTATCCGGTTCCCTCGACGCTCGACAGTCCGACGCCCAGTTCCTCGGCTCGCTCGCGCGCACGCGGAGACGCCTTTACGTCGCCGGACGGACGTTGGCCCTCGGACGTGTTCCTCTCCGTGGCCCCCGTTGCGGTTTCTCCGCCGTTCGGGTCCCCCGACGCCGGCGTCGAGCGCTCGGCGTCCGACGCAGCCGTCCGCGGTTTCGCCTCCGGCTCCGCATCGACGTCCTCGAGTTCCGCCAGCGCCTCCGCCTCGAGGTCGTCGATGTCGGCGTCCGCGGGCGCGACGATGCCGACCGGCGTTCCGGGGGGAACGACACCCCCCTCCTCGAGGTACGTCCGACGGAGGACCCCGTCCTCGCGTGCGTCGACCTCCGCGACGCTCTTTTCGGACTCCACTTCGAGGACGACCTCGCCCTCCTCGATCGAGTCGCCCTCCTCGATCCGCCACTCGAGGATCTCGCCCCGTTCCATCTCGAGGCCCAGCTTCGGCATTCTGACGATGTACCCCATGCTACGAGGAATCAATACACGACTATATAAACGACGTCCCCGCCCTCAGATCGGACGGCGCGAACGTTTCGCCCAAAATTCTTCATTATCGTTCCACATCGGAATTATTTCGCCAGAAGGAATTTAACGGTCGTACATTCTTCACGATAGATGCTTGGTAATGTATAGCAAAGGCTTTAGTTCTGGTAGATCGAAATTCGAGCACGGTTGGCCCACCGGCCACTGATCTTCATGAGTGATGACGAACTAATCTGGCGAATCGCGGGTGGTTCCGGGGACGGGATCGACTCGACGAGCCAGAACTTCGCGAAGGCCCTGATGCGCTCGGGGCTCCACGTATTCACGCATCGACACTACCCGTCGCGGATCCGCGGCGGCCACACCTACGTGGAGATCCGCGCGGCGGACCACGAGGTACAGTCCCGGGGAGACGGCTACAACTTCCTGCTGGCGCTGGGCGACTCGTTCGCCCGCAATCCGCAGGAGGAAGCCTACTACGGCAACGAGGAGATCAAGCCGCTCTCGGAGAACCTCTCGGATCTCCGCGAGGGCGGCATCATCGTCTACGACGAGGGGCTCATCGACGAGGAGGACGTCGAGGCGCTGAACCTCGAGGAGCGCGCCGAGGAGAACGGCTGGCACGTCTACCCGGTCGACCTCCGCGCGCTCGCGAAGGAACACGGCCGCGAGGTCATGCGCAACACCGCCGGCGTCGGGGTTACAGCGGCGCTGATCGACATGGACCTTGAGCACGTCGAGGACCTGATGGAGGACGCCATGTCCGGCGACGTGTTCGAGGCGAACCTCGAGATCCTCCACGACGCCTACGACATGGTGCGAGACGAGTTCGACGTCGAACACGACCTCCGCGTTCCGGAGGGTGACCACGACGAGCAGCAGGCGCTGCTGTCCGGGTCGAACGCCATCGCCTACGGCGCGATCGACGCCGGCTGTCGGTTCATCGCCGGCTACCCGATGACGCCCTGGACGGACGTCTTCACGATCCTCAGCCAGAACTTCCCCGACATGGGCGGCATCGCCGAGCAGGTCGAAGACGAGATCGCCGCGGCGGCCCTCGCCGTGGGTGCGAGCCACGCCGGCGCGAAGGCCATGTCCGGCTCCTCCGGCGGCGGCTTCGCGCTGATGAGCGAACCGCTCGGCCTCGCCGAGATGACCGAGACGCCGATCGTCCTCGTCGAGTCGATGCGCGCCGGGCCCTCGACCGGGATGCCGACGAAGCCCGAGCAGGGCGACCTCGAGTTCGTCCTCTACACGAGCCAGGGAGACTCCTCGCGGGTCGTCTTCGCGCCGGGGACGGTCGAGGAGGCCTACGAGCAGACGCGGCTGGCGTTCGATATCGCCTACGACTACCAGATCCCGGCCATCGTCATCTACGACCAGAAGCTGTCCGGGGAGAACAAGAACGTGCCCGTCTCGTTCTTCGACCGCGAACCGTCGCCGGATCTGGGCAAGACGCTCACCGAGGAGGAACTTCGGGAGGCCGCCCACGACGCCTCCGGCAAGTTCGAGCGCTTCCAGTACGACACGGAGAAGGGCGTCAGCCCGCGCTCGCTCCCCGGCCAGCAGGGCGGGCGCTACCTCGCCACCGGTAACGAGCACTCGCCCGTCGGCCACATCAGCGAGGATCCCGACAACCGCGTCTACCAGATGGAACGGCGGATCCAGAAGCTCGACCACATCCGCGAGGAGCTCGACGAGGAGCACCCCTCGAACCAGACCTACTTCGGTCCCGAGGACGCCGAGTACGGCATCATCACCTGGGGCTCCTCCCAGGGCGTCGTCGAGGAGGCCGTCGAGCGCCTGAACGAGCAAGGACACTCCGTAAAGGGCGTGGGCGTCTCCGACATGATGCCCTTCCCCGAGACGGAGATGGTCGAGTTCATCGAGAGCGTCGACGAGGCGATGATCGTCGAGATGAACGCCACCGCCCAGTTCCGCGGCCTGATCCAGAAGGAACTCGGTCGGTTCGGCGACAAGCTGACGAGCCTGCTCAAGTACAACGGGAACCCGTTCGAGCCCGCCGAGATCGTCGAGGGCTACGAGATCAACGTCGCGGGCGGCGAGGAGGAACCGACGTCACAGGTACGAATCGAACCCGCCGCGGGCGACTGATCACCGAACGATACGACAAAACCATGAGCGCATTCAACGCAATCGGAGAGGAACGGGAGATCGACCGGGACGAGTACACGCCCGGAGTCGAACCGCAGCCGACGTGGTGTCCGGGTTGCGGCGACTTTGGCGTTCTCAAGGCGCTGAAACAGGCCCTTCCCGAGGTCGGTCTCACCCCGGAGGAGGTACTGACCGTAACGGGCATCGGCTGCTCGGGGAAGCTCAACAGCTACCTGGACACCTACGGCTTCCACACGATCCACGGCCGGTCGCTGCCGGTCGCTCGAGCCGCGAAGCTCGCCAACGACGGCCTCACCGTCATCGCCGCGGGCGGAGACGGCGACGGCTACGGCATCGGCGGGAACCACTTCATCCACACGGCTCGGGAGAACCACGACATAACCTACATCGTGTTCAACAACGAGGTCTTCGGCCTGACGAAGGGGCAGACCTCGCCGACGAGCCCGAAGGGGCACAAGTCGAAGACCCAGCCGTCGGGCAACGCGAAGTCGCCGATCCGGCCGCTGTCGCTGTCGCTGACCGCCGGTGCGACCTACATCGCCCGGACGGCGGCGGTGAACCCGAACCAGGCCAAGGAGATCATCAAGGAGGCGATCGAACACGACGGCTTCGCCCACATCGACTTCCTCACCCAGTGTCCGACCTGGAACAAGGACGCCCGCCAGTACGTCCCTTACGTCGACGTCCAGGAGTCCGACGACTACGACTTCGACGTCAACGACCGGCGGGAGGCCGCCGAGATGATGTACGAGACCGAAGACGTCCTCAACGAGGGCACCGTCCTCACGGGTCGGTACTACGTCGACGAGGACCGCCCGTCCTACCAGCAGGAGAAGAAGGCCCTCGGCGACATCCCCGAGGAGCCGCTGGCCGAGCGGTACTTCGAGGACGGCGAGTGGGAGCGCAGCTACGACCTGCTCGAGCGCCACGTCTGAGGCGCTCGCCTGGACCGAACTCCCGCCGTTTTTCGACGACGATCCGCACTCAGCCGTAGGTCCGCTCGACGTACGTCTCGAGTTCGTCGACGACGGCCGGATCGAACGTCCAGAATCCGGCGTAGGAGTTCTCGCCGCGTCGTTCCGCGAGCAGCGCGCACGCCTGCTGTTCGTTGGATCCGCCGTCGTACGTGACGAATCTATACCGTCCGATCTCGCCGTCGGCCGTCCGGTCGCCGTTCCAGTCCGCGTCAGTTCCGAGTTCGTCGCCCCCTGCGTCGGCGTCACGACCTCCTTCGGGACCGCCGTCGTCGTCGACGGGGTGGACCGTCGTCCCCGAAATCCGCGGGGGATCCCAGTCCGGCCGCCCGTACGCGTGTATCTCGAGATCGGTTTCGGACGCGAGCCGCTCGTAGATCGGCGTTCGCACGTACAGCGCGGAGAGCCGCCCGAGGCCCGCGCGAAGGACTCCCTCGCCGACGCGCGCGGCTTTGTTCTCGATGATCCGGGTCGTCGCCACCAACTGCGACCGCTCCAGGTTCATCCAGAGCGCGTCGTCGAACGTCTCGAGGACGATCGCGTAATCGACGGTGACGAGGGCGTCGTCCCAGGGAGGGCACCGGGGCGGGTCGAGAAACGATCGGACCCCCTCGAGATCGAGCGCGGTGACGAAGTCGCCGCCCTCCCGAACGACGAGAAAGCCGTCCGAGCCACAGGCGGGCAGCACCCGCTCGTCGACGGACGCCGACCGAAGTTCGAGGCGGTCGACGAGGTCCGATTGCGGCGTCGACGCGTACACGGTCAGGGAAAGCTCCCGCCGCGTGCGGTCCTCGAGAATGTCACGGAACGTCATTACTCGTCGCCGTCCGTCAGACTAGTCGTGTCGGGGTGCGATAAATTATGGTTACGTGTCTCGATTACTGGGGAACGCTCCCGTTCGAAGCGAACCCCGGGTGGCCGCGATCGTTCGGACCGACCGCCCGATGACAGAGACGGAAGCGCCGCATCCCACCTGAGGGGGGTGACCGACATCGTTTGGCTCAGGATCCGTTCGCGGGCGTCGAACCGGGACCGGCGTCACGGTACGGTTCGGAATCGGATCGCCCGGCGTCCGTCGTTTCCATCCGGCGAGCAAGCCGGATGAACGATCGCACGAGCTCCGGGCACTCGGCCACCGCCACGACGCCGCTGTCGGGGTCGTATCGAACGAGTCCGGCGCGTTGCATCGCGGGGATGTGCTGGTGGTACAACTCGAGGCGCACCTGCTCGCGGAGTTGGCGATCGGCGAGTCCGAAGTCCGTCGCGCGCGTCCACCCCGTCACGACGTCCGTGAGTTCCTCGATCGGCACCCGTTCCTGTGCGAGCAGGTAGTAGAGGGCGTACCGGCGATCCCGGTTTCGCAACAGCGAACACGTGCTGTCGATCACGTCCGTTCTGGAATCGACGATCGGGAGACGGTCGTCGTCGGGTCCCATGGAGTACTGTACCGGTTCGTCGCTCGGCCGCATCATTGTTTGGCATGGGTTATCAACTAACACTCGAATGGCCACCGCTTCGAACGGTCGCCCGGAACGCCACCGAACGGGACGATCGAACCGAACGCTGAGATCGCGTGAGAGAACCAACCTACGGAACGCTCAAAACGGACGCTCAGGCGTGACGGTCGATGTTCACCGCGAACGCGAGGTTGCTCGCGCCGATCGGAAAGCCGCCGGCGAGGTCCGTGCCGAACACGCCAATTCAGCCCGGGAGATCGACCACCCGTCGGGCTTCCTGGAGGCGAACGTCGACCCGTATTCGGATTCGGTGCTCGTGGGGTTGGCGGCTGGGACGATTCCGGCGAAGGATGTTGGCCGGGCAAGACGTTGCTAGCGGCGCTGTCGGTCGAGCAATACGGTGGTTCCGGGCGCGAACGGTAAGCCACCGAACCCTTTACCACGCTCCACGTAGGTGCCCCGTGGAGTTCGAACTGCTGGGATGGCCGCCGGACGGGCCGACGTTGCGACTCGACTACCGACGGTTCAGTTACGCGGGGAAGTTCGTGATGACCTCGACCGGGAAGGCCGTCGCCAGAAACGACGCCGATGGCTGGGCGGACCGCGAGGACGTGCGAGACGATGGCGAGGATAGCGAGAGTGGACGGAACGATTTCGAAGACCGGGGAGACGGGCGGGAGGATCTCGAGGGCGAACGGGACGGTCGCGACGGCAGACGCGGCGAGATCGTCGGAGCCGTCGCGTTCAACGAGGACCGGACCGACGAGGACGCGCTCTGGCTGCGGTACGTCACCGTCGCCCGCGAACGCCGCGGCGAGGGGATCGGACCGCGACTCTGCGCGTTCGTCCGCGACCGCGCCGCAGCGCGGGGGTACGACCGGATCCGGATCGCGGTCAACAACCCTTACGCGTACGAGGCCCTCTACCGCGCCGGGTTCGCGTACACCGGCGAGACGACCGGGATCGCAGAACTCGTCCTCGAGTATGAGGTCGGGACGGCGGACGACCCGCCGAGAGATACGGCGTACCGCGCGGGTCTACGGGAGTACCGCGACCGCGACCTCTCCGAGGAGGAGCGCGCGTTCGTCGATCGGCACCTCGAGGCGGGGCCGCCGGACCCCGAGCGATCGAGGTGATTGACGGCCGAGCCACCGGCCCTCCATCGTCGTCGACCGGTGGACCGAGACGATCCCGACGGCGTACGCCATCCCGGCGATCGCCGTGCTCGCGAGGGTCCCGAGCGCCACGGCCTTGACCGATCGCGAAGGGACCCATTCAAATCCCGGACGGCCTTATACACCGTCGATGGGTAACGCAGCACTCCGGGACATCGCCGTCATCGAGGAGATTTCGTTCGACGACCTCGAGGGGGTCGTCGCGGTCGACGCCCACAACTGGCTCTACCGGTACCTGACGACGACCGTCAAGTGGACCGCGAGCGAGACGTACACGACGGCGGACGGGACCGAGGTGGCGAACCTGATCGGCATCGTCCAGGGCCTGCCCAAGTTCTTCGAGAACGACGTCACGCCGGTGATGGTCTTCGACGGCGGCCCCTCCGAACTCAAGACCGACGAGATCGAGTCCCGCCGCGAGCAGCGCCGCAGCTACGAGGACCAGCTCGAGGTCGCCCGAGAGAAGGGGGACGAGATCGCCATCGCTCAGCTCGAGTCGCGCACCCAGCGGTTGACGCCGACGATCCAGGAGACCAGCCGCGAACTGCTCCGCCTGCTCGACGTGCCGATCGTCGAGGCACCCGCCGAAGGCGAGGCTCAGGCGGCCCACATGGTCAAGCGCGGGGACGCCGACTACGTCGGCTCCGAGGATTACGACGCGCTGCTGTTCGGGGCTCCCCGCACTCTGCGACAGCTGACGAGCAAGGGCAATCCCGAACTCATGGACCTCGAGGCGACCCTCGATCGCCACGACCTTACACTCGAGCAACTGATCGACGCGGCCATCCTCATCGGGACGGACTTCAACGAGGGCGTCCACGGCGTCGGCCCCAAGACGGCGATCAAACTGATCGCCGAGCACGGCGACCTCTGGAGTGCCCTCGAGGCCCGCGGCGAGACCGTCGAGTACGGCGACCGCGTCCGGGCCCTCTTTCGCGACCCCGACGTGGCCGACGACTACGAGTTCGAGACGGCGATGGATCCGAACCTCGAGGCCGCCAGATCCTACGTCGTCGACGAGTGGTGCGTCGACGCCGGCGAGGTCGAACGCGGCTTCGAACGGATCGAGGAGAGCGTCGCCCAGACGGGCCTCGATCGGTGGACTTGACCGCCGAAAATCGACCGCAGTTCGATCGCAGCCACCGAACCGATCCGACGAAACCGGGCGTTTCCAAGCCTCGCGCGGTAGCCGGTGGCCTTCGCGCTCACTCCCTTCGTCGGCGCATCCGATCTTCCACTCGACGTCCGATTCCGAGGGCCCGGCGGATCTTCGAATCGGCGTCCGTCTCGACCCGCGCCAGATCGACCGCGTTCCGCGTCGCGCCGACGGACGAGAGGTAGCCGACGCCGACGGTCGCCTTCAGCGCCTTCGCGGCCCGGCCCCGAAACACGGACGGGCCGACCTGCGCGACGGCGTCGTCGCCGACGCTGACCAGCCACCCGGGCGAGTCGAAGCTGAACCGCTCGAGATCCGGGTCGGACGCGGATAACTCGAGGTCGTCCGGGTTCGAGCCAGCGGCGGCGTCGACCAGCCGTCCGATATTCTTCGCCGCGGTTCGCGCCTCCCGAACGGCCGCCTGGGCGCTCGGGGGAACCGACTCGCCGTCGGCGTCGACGATCCGCGCCGCGTCTCCGATGGCGAACGTCCGCTGATCGAGTCGGAGGTCCGCCTCCACCGTCGGCCGGTCGCCCTCGAGGGCGTCCGGCCCGCGGATGCCGCCCGCCCAGACGAAGACGTCGTACGGGAGGTCGTCACCCTCCTCGAGCGAAACACGGGCTTCGTCCGCTCTCGCAACGGTCGTCCCCGTTCGAACGTCGACGCCGATATCCTCGAGCGCGTCTCGTACGCTACGCTGGAAGTTCGCGGGGAACGACGGGGCGACGGCCTCGAACTGCTCGAGTAGCGTCACCGACGCGGCCACCCCCTCTTCGTCGGCGAGTTCGGCGAGTTCGCCGGCGATCTGAATTCCGGAGAGCCCGGCGCCGCCGACGACGAGACGGGCGGGTTCGGACGATGCTCGGACGTCGTCGAACGCCTCGAGGGTTCGCCGTCGGATCCGATTCGCGTGGTGGAGCCGCTTCAACGGGATGCCGCGTTCGGGGACCCCCTCGAGTCCGTAGCGAGCCGTCCGCGCGCCCAGACAGATCGCGCAGACGTCGTACGAGAGCGTCCCGTTCGTGAGGGTGACGACGCGCTCGTCCCGGTCGATTTCCTCGACGCGGGCGACCCGAACCGTCGCGCGCTCGAGCACCGCGGGCAGCGAGACCGTGATCTCGTCGGCGAGGTCCGGCCGCCGGATCACCCGGTGGAGTTCGTGCTGGAGGAGGTGGTCCGGCGACTCGTTGACCACCGTGATCTCGACCTCCTCGGGCAGGTCGTCCTCGAGCAACCGCGAGAGCGTCAGTCCGGCGTACCCCGCACCGAGCACGACGACGTGCATGGTCGACGGTAGGGGCTCGAGCGATAAAGGTGTGAACCGCGCATCGACGCAAAACGCGTGCGCACCGTCGATCGTCGCGAATCGACAATCGGCCGGCTAGAACAGGTGGTCGTCTTCGTCCTCGAGCAGCCGTGCGGGGCCGCCGACGCCCCAGACGGTGGTGGAGACGCCGCACTCGGAGATCTCATCTTCGACGAACTCGGCGTGCTCGTCGGTGGTGTTGACGTAGACGGACGCGCCGGTGTCGGTCGAGAAGTACACTGGAATGTCCTCCTCCTCGCGGAGTTCGCGCACCCTGTTGAACACCGCCAGGGTGGCGGGCTGCCAGTAGACCCAGCCCGAGGGGCCGGTCATCGTCGTCGCGGCGAGCGAGAGGGAGTCGTGCTCGGCCAGTTCGAACGTGCGCTCGAAGTCGTCGTTGCGCAGCGCGTCGCGCATCTCGGCGATCTGCCCGTGGATGTGGGCCATCCGCGCCTCGAACATGTGGCTGTCTGCTGCCTCGTCGTGGGCGTCCTCGGTGTTCTTGTGGTAGGGGACGAGCGCGACGATGGTCTTGAGTTGCTCGTGGAGATTGGTGGGGATGCGCCGGGAGCGGCAGTCCTCGTCGTTCAGTCCGGTGTAAAGCTGGGAGAACGCGCCCGTCACCGCGCGGGCCGCCGAGGCCGATCCGACGCGGGCGATGGTCGAGATTTCCTGCAGCGAGACGTCGAGGTCGGCCGCCTCGGCCAGGGCCATCGCCGCCGCCGCGAATCCCGAGGAAGAAGAGCCGAGCCCCACGTTCGTGGGAAAGCTGTTCTCGCTCTCGAGGCGGACTGGGTAGACCGTGTGCGCGGCGTCCGACATCGACCGGGCCTTCTCGACGACGGCCTCGACCCGTTCGTAGGCGCGACCATCGAGTTCCTCGCCGTCGACGACGAAGACGTCGTCGTCGTAGTCCATCGAGAACTCGACGGTGGTGCGGGTGTGACTCGGCGCCGTGCAAACGCTGATGCTGTCGTGGTACGGTAACCGCCGAATGTCGTCGCGCATCCCGTGGTACTTGACCAGCCCCTGGATCGGGTGGGCCATGGCCGTGGCTTTCATACCCAGACACGGGTGTGACGGCCGCTTAAAGGTCACGGCATCTCCCTATCCGGGCCGTTCGTGGCCGAACGGACTCGAGAGCGTCGGCTCGCACGAGGCTCAGACGATCCGTCGGAGTTGCTCCCGGGCCGGGAGGTGCCGGTGGCGCCGCGCCTGGTAGACGTTCCAGACGACGTCCGCCAGCAGGTGGAGGTAGAGGACGGCCGCGGTCAGGATACCGAGCGGGACGCTCGCGAGGAAGGTCGTCGGGATCACGACGCCGACGATGACGAGGTGGCTCACCAACCGCGGCAGCACGCCCACGTCGCCGCGGTCGAAGATCCGCGACTGATCGGCGACGGCCGCCCGCGGATGACGGAGGCAGAACCGAACCGCGTCCCAGGTTCCCGTCCGCGCGCGGGCGATCACCAGGTGGTCGAGGTCGATCAGGACCCCGAGTGCAGTTCCGTAGAGAACGATCAGCGGCGCAGGAACGACGATCCCGCCGATCGAGAACGGGCCGAGTGCGTAGGCGAGCGCAGCGGAAACGACGAACGAAATTGCGGCGTGGTGTTTCGAGTACACCGAGGATCACTCGTCTCCGACGTCAGCCTCGAGCGTGAAAACGACCGCGGCGGTTCTCACGCTCGAGGTCGGGCCCGTTTCCGTCGCCGGGAGCGACCGGTGGCGCCCTGTGGGGGGCCACCACCCGTCTCGACCAGCGCAGGGAGCGATCCGGCGCAGGAAGCAGTCTGGAACAGGGAACGGGTACCGTTCACCCGGCGAACCCGGACAACAACCACTCACCGTCGTCGTCGTCCTCGTCGGCGATGCTCGGTGCGCTCACGAGGACGAACGCGCTCTCGCTGGCGCCGTTTCGGATCTGGCGCGTCGACTCGGGGGGGATCCACAGCGCGTCGCCCGCCTCCATCTCGACCGCCTCGTCGTCGACGAGCACCGCCGCCTCGCCCTCGATCAGGACGTACACCTCCTCGTGGCCGTTGTCGGTGTGATCGTGCGGGCGGCTCTTCCACCCGGGGTCACAGCGCGCGATGGTGACGCCGACTTGCTCCGTCTCGAGGGGATCGGAGAGGAAGTGCATCGCGCTCGAGACCTGCTCGACCTCCTCGTAGTTGACTTTCGTGTACGACATTGCTGATTCGTTTGATGATTGGTCGGGTACCGCCTAAAACTAGGCGCTCCTCGTGACGAAGAACGCGGGATTCGATCCCGATCAGTCCTGGTGGGCGATCGGATCGAAGCCGTCGACCGGGATCACCGAGTAGTCGACGGTCAACGCGTCCTGCGTCGCGCGAATCTTCCCGACGAACGTCGAGATGTCGTCGAGCGATCCCTCGAGGACGAACAGCTCCATGCAGTAGTGGTCGCCGACGTGGCTGTGGAAGTTCGAGGCCACGAGTTCCTCGTGTTCGTGGCGGAGGTGCATCATTCGCTCCTCGACGCTGGTCGTCTCGAAGTCGAACAGGACGGTGACGATGCCCATCAGGTCCCGGTCCTCGAGCCGGGTGTCCTCGAACTCGCCGAGCAGGTTGCGCGAGGCCTCCCTGACGACCTCGCTCCGCCCGGTGTACCCGTGTTCGTCCGCGAACTGGTCGAGTCGCTCGAGGAGTTCGTCCGGCATCGAGACGCTTACGACGGCCATGTAATAATCCGGCCCCGTACTTCTATTAAGGCTTCTCATTCGAGGCGAGTCCCGTCCGTACCAGTCGTAACCCGAAACCCGAGCGTTCGCCGACAATCGGCAAGATGACGCGTTTCGAGCGGACTGCTCGGTCGATCGACCGTTAGTAATGCCAGGGATACCCGGAGAAGTCCGGCTCTCGGCCCTCGACGAACGCGTCCCGGCCCTCCTTCGCCTCGTCGGTCATGTACCCCAGTCGGGTCGCCTCCCCGGCGAACACCTGCTGGCCGACGAAGCCGTCGTCGGCCATGTTGAACGCGTACTTGAGCATCCGCATCGCCGTCGGACTCTTCGAGTTGATCGTCTCGCCCCACTCGAGGGCCGTCTCCTCGAGTTCCTCGTGGGGGACGACCTCGTTGACCATCCCCATCTCCGCGGCCTCCTCGGCGGAGTAGGTCTTCCCGAGGAAGAACACCTCGCGGGCCCTCTTCTGACCGATTTGTCGGGCCAGGTAGGCCGAACCGAAGCCCGCGTCGTAGCTGGCGACGTCCGGGTCCGTCTGGAGGAACTTCGCGTGCTCGCGCGAGGCGAGGGTCAGGTCGCAGACGACGTGCAGCGAGTGGCCACCGCCGACGGCCCACCCCGGAACGACGCAGACGACGACCTTGGGGAGGTGACGGATCAGGCGCTGCACCTCGAGGATGTGCAGGCGACCCTGCTCCGACGCCCGTTCCTCGCCGCCCTCGTACTGGTACCCATCCTCGCCGCGGATGGTCTGGTCGCCGCCGGCGCAGAAGGCCCAGCCGCCATCTTTCGGCGACGGCCCGTTTCCGGTCAGCAGGACGCAGCCCACGTCCGTCTGGCGCTTGGCGTGCTGGAGGGCGTCGTACAATTCGTCGACCGTCCCCGGCCGGAACGCGTTGCGCACCCCCGGTCGGTCGAAGGCAATCCGAACCGTCCCGGAGTCGACCGCTCGATGGTACGTGATGTCCCTGAACTCGTCGTTCAGGTCCGCGACCGGTTCCCAGCGTTCCTCGTCGAAGAGTTCCGAAACCATCGCCTCGAGTGTGGTCCCCGGCGAGTGAAATAGGTTCGCGTCGGGGCCGTCGACCCGCCGCACGCACCGAACCGGCCCCGAACCCGCCCTCTTGCTCGTCTCTCGCTCGAGCCGGACCGATTTCATATCGCATTATATGATGTATATGGGGCGCGAGAGACGCGTTTCAGTGAGACTCGTCGACGAGAGTTGTCGTGGATGGACGCGCGTCCCGGCGATATTCTAGTCCGATTGATTTTTCTCAACCCCGTCCGACACCGTAGCCGATGGGCGAGACGTACTACGAGGTTCTCTGGGTCGGCCCCGACGCCTCGCAGGACGAGATCACCGCCGCCTATCGCGAGCGCGTCCTCGAGATCCACCCCGACCACAACGACGATCCCGACGCCGCCGAGCAGTTCGCGTCCGTCTCCGAGGCCGAGTCGGTGCTCTCCGACGGCGCAGAACGCGCCCGCTACGACCGCCTCGGTCACGACACGTACGTCCGACTCTCGAAGATGGGAACGGCCGACGCGTCGAATTCGCGCTCGGAACCCTCCTCGAGGTCGGATTCGACCTCGAGCGACGCGTCCGACGCCGCTTCGAGCGGTTCCTCGAGGGACGCCTCCCGTTCAGGGACGAATCGGAACGCGAAGACCGGAACGCAATCGCCGTCCGGGTCGGAAACCGGGCGGGCGCGAGACCGGCGGGGGCGACGGAGCCACCACGCCAGACACCGCCGGCGCAGACAGCGGACGACCGAATCGCGGACGGGAAGCGGAAGATGGCCGTTCGGGGGCCCCGAATCGAGCACCGTCGGGGGACCCGAAACCGACGGCTCGTCGCGATCCGATACCGGAACCGACGGGAACGACTCGTTTCGGTACGCCGTCCACGACTGGACCGGCGAGATCGACCTCGAAGGGTACTCCCGCCGCCTGGACCGGACGACGGCCGTGACGGTCGGTTGCGTCGCCGCCGCGTACCCGACGCTGGTCTACGCGAGCCTCACCGCCGCGTTTCCGCTCTTCGTGAACGCCATCGTCGCCGTCTGCGCCCTCCTGCTCGCGGGCTACCTGCTCACGATGCCGACGATCGCCGTCGCCGTCTTCGGCGGTTCGAGCACGCTCGTGACCGTCGCGGTGGTTGCATCGCTCCTCGATCCGTTCTCGGTCGTCGGCGCGCTCGCCGTCGCGTTCTTCTGGGTCCCGTTCGGGTACGCGCTCACGGTCTGGTGGGTCCTGCGGCCCTGATTCGCCTCGAGAAGCCGTTTCCGTCTCCAAACCGTCGTCCCGATCCTACGAACCGTCGCTTCCAACGCTCGAGCGCACTCTTTCTCCCAGTTCCTCCCGCCGCCGGTGGCTCGACTCCGCGTCGAACGACACGGCGAGCACCTGCGCCCCCTCCGACTCGAGCGAGCGCTCGTAGGCGTCCGCGAAGTCGACGGGGTCGACGCGCTCGAACTCGAGATCGTATACGTCTGCGAGGCGGTCGAACTCGATACCGTGGGGCGTCTTGAACTGGTCCGTGAAGGGCGGGTCGAACGCCTCGATGGGGAGCATGTGGAAGATGCCGCCGCCGTCGTTGTCGAGCAGGACGATCGTCGCGTCGACGCCGCAGCGGTCGACGGCGAGCAGGCCGTTGGAATCGTGGTAGAACGCGAGGTCGCCGGTGACGAGCACGAGGGGGTCGTCGGTCGCGCTGCCGGCGCCGAGGGCCGTGCTCGCGATCCCGTCGATGCCGCTGGCGCCGCGGTTGGCGAGGACGGTCAGGTCGGCCCCCAGCGGACGCGCGAACCGATCCGCGTCCCGGATCGGCATGCTGTTGGAGACGAACACCGTCGCCGGATCGGGTGCCAGTTCGAAGACGGCTCCGAGAATCGCCCCCTCGAACGGGGCCGCCTCGAGCGCGTCGGCCGTACGTGCCTCCACGCAGACCTCCCAGTGGCGCCGTTCGGCCGATTCGAAGCGCTCGAGCCAGTTGCCGCTCGCGTCGGGGTCGCGTTCGTCGTCTCCGCCACCCCCGAGTTCGTCCTCCAGGCGATCGAAGAGGAACGACGGCTCCGCCGCGACGAGGTCCGTCGCCGTGAACGACGCTTCGCGCCACTCCCCGGCCGGATCGACGACGAACTGGCGCGCGTCCGCGTCTCGCAGGTAGTGTCGAAGCGCCTTCGAGGTGGGGGAGGCGCCGAACCGGACGACGACGTCCGGTTTCGGGAGGTCAGGAACGTACGCGTCGTACCCGCCGAAAACGGGCGTCGAATCGACGTGCTGTCCGAAGCGGAGGCCCGAAAGCGGATCCGCGAGGATCGGCGCGCCGACGGCCTCGGCGTGCGCGACGGCGCTCGAGACCGTTTCGCCGCCGGCGAGCGCGGACGGATCCGCCGGCCCGGCGACGATCAGGGGCCGGCTCGCCTCCTCGAGCGTCCGGGCGACCGAGTCGACCGCGTCGTCAGAGGGCGTTCGCCGCCCGCGTTCCGTTCGGACGAACGGTCCGTCCCGTCCTCGGCCGGCGAGCGTCTCCCCGAAGGAGTCGGGGACGTCGTTCGGCACGTCGGTCGGCTCGAGGGGCTTGCGGAACGGACAGTTGAGGTGAACCGGACCGGCCGGCGTTTCGACCGTCTCGAGGTGCGCGCGTGCGGCGGTCGTCCTGAGCGAGCGGACCGTGCGCTCCTCGGCTTCCGGTTCGGGGAGTTCGGCGTACCAGCGGACCGCGTCGCCGTAGAGTTTTACCTGGTCGACGGTCTGGTTCGCGCCGCTGTCGCGCAGTTCGGCCGGCCGGTCGGCGGTGAGCACGAGCAGCGGGACGCGCGCCCGATCGGCCTCCATCACGGCGGGGTGGAAGTTCGCCGCAGCCGTCCCCGACGTGCAGACGAGGGCGGTCGGCTTGCCGGTTCGTCGCGCCCGCCCGAGCGCGAAGAATGCTGCCGAGCGCTCGTCCAGGTGCGAGAAGACCTCGATATCGGGGTGTTGAGCGAACGCAACCGTCAGCGGCGTCGATCGGCTCCCGGGGGCGATGCAGACGGCCTCGAGGCCCCCCTTCGCGAGTTCGTCGACGAGGACGCGGCCCCAGAGCGTCGCGCGGTTGGGTGCGGTCATCGGATCACCGGAGTTCGTCGAGGATCGGTCTGAACTTCAGCTGTACCTCGTCCCACTCCTCGTCGGGGTCGCTGTCGGCGACGATACCGTTGCCGGCGAACAGCGTCACCGTCTCGTCGATCGCAACCCCCGACCTGAGCGCGACCGCGAACTCGCCGTCGCCGGCGGCGTCGAACCAGCCGATCGGGGATGCGTACCAGCCGCGATCGAACGGCTCCGTCGTCCGGATCGTCTCCCACGCGCGTTCGGGCGGGACGCCGCCCACCGCCGGCGTCGGGTGTAGCGCTTCGACGAACTCCAGTACGTGTCGGTTCGAACCGTAGTTCCCACCGATCGTCGCCCGGATCGGCGTCCGCAGGTGCTGGATCGTCGCCAGTCGGCGGACCGTCTGTTCGTCGACGTCGAGCGTCGAGGTGATCGGCTCGAGCTGGTCGCGAATCGCCTCGACGACGAGGCCGTGTTCCCGCTGGAACTTGGACTCGTCGACCATTCGTCGGAAGAGTTCCTCGTCCTCCCGGGGCGTCTCGCCCCGCGGAACGGACCCGGCGAGCGCCTCCGTCTCGAGGTGCTCGCCTCGCTTCGCCACCAGCCGTTCCGGCGGCGCCCCGAAAAACGTCCCCTCGGCGCCGTGATCCACGAGGAACCGGTAGCAGTTCGGGTACCGCCGGCGGAGGCGCTCGAGGGTCGCCGGCACGTCCACCGGTTCCGCGAGCGTCACCGCGAGCGACTGCGCGAGGACGACCTTCGTGAGGTCGCCGCGACCGATCGCGTCGAGGGCGGTTTCGACGCCCTCGGTCCACTCCTCCCGCGTGGTCGTCCGGTCGGTCGAGACGATGCCGGGACCAGAGCCGCTCGGTCGCATCGCGGGCAAGTCGTCGAATCGGTCCCGCCAGCGCTCGAGGGCTCGGTCGGCGTCGTCCGCGCCGTCGCCGATCGCCGTCAGCCACGTGCCCTCGTCGCTCCGCGTCACGAGGACGCGCGGAACGACGAACGACGCCGACACGAAGCCCGTCCACGGGGCGACCGGATCGTGGCCGTCGTGAAACGAGAACCCGCCGAACGCTCGCGGGCGGGCGACGGTCGGCCCGTCGTGGTCTATCGCCGCGAACAGGTCGTCGGCGTCCGCTCGGATCCGTTCGAACCGGTCCGATCCCGTCGCGACGAACCTGGCCGCGAGCCCGCAACCGACGAACTCGAGGCCGTCGGGCGTCGCCCACAGGATTCTCGGCTGGCCGTCTGCCTCGAGCACCGCGCCGAAAGAGACGTCCTCGAGTTCGCGGCTTCGAGCGACCGGATCGGTCGGCGGCGACGGATCGCCTGCGAGTTCCCCCTCCCCCGACGTTCGCTCCATCGCACCCACCTCGGGACCGCCTCGCCTTCAGCCTAACTATATCGTTGCTCCCGCCACGGGTTCGCCGCCCGCGAGTAGCCACGCTTCTCCCAGTAGCCGGGTTCGGCCTCCGTGAGGAACTCCACGCCGTCGACCCACTTCGCCCCCTTGTAGGCGTACTTGTGGGGCGTCACCACCCGGAGCGGTCCCCCGTGCTCGCGCGGAAGCGGTTCGCCGTCGAGTTCCCAGGCGAACAACACTTCCTCCCGCATGCAGGCCTCGAGGGGGAGGTCCGTCGTGTAACCGTCCAGCGCGGAGAACATGACGTGCGTCACGTCCTCCGAGACGCCCGCGCGCTCGGCGATCTCGGGAAACGGAACGCCCGTGAACTCGCGGTCGAACGTGCTCCAGCCGGTCACGCAGTGGAAGTCCTGGCGCTGGGTCTCCGACGGGAGGTCGCGAAACTCCTCCCACGAGAACGAGAGGGGGTCCTCGATCGCCCCGGAGACGGTGAACTCCCACGTCTCGGGATCCCACTCCGGTTCGGCGCCCATCGAGAGGACCGGAAATCGATCCGTCTCGTGCTGGCCCGGTGGGAGGCGTTCGTCGCCGTACTCGTTGTACAGGTCGGTGACGTCCTTCATGGATCGTCCATGGCACTCGAGGGTTCTACGTCTGGCGTTTCGGTCCGGCGTTCCGAGGCCCCGTCCGGTGGCCGGTCTCGGCACCTCTCGACGATGGGATTCGTACGCACGGGGGAAGAACGGGAGGCCTCGATCCGCCCCTCACCCATCGGACCGACCGAGTTCGAATCGGCACCGATTCTGACGATCCCTTGAGGGGAATGGGGAACGCGCTCGGAGATCGGTGACAAATCCCGAATTCACCCGACGGCACCCCTGCCTAAACGAAACGGAACGATCGCAACCGAGTTCCAATCGAGTTCTACCGGTCGAAACCCTCGCCACCCATTAGTAGGGCCTCGTCCAGTGGTCGGATGCATGGCATCAAGACAGCAGATGATGGAGAGCGAACCGACCGGAGGAGCGACCGAGGACGTCGACCAGCAGGCGCTCGGTCCGGCCCTCCTCGCGGCCGGAGCGTCCGTCGGCCTCTCGTGGTACTACTTCTTCCTCAAGGGAGATCGCCAGCGCGGGATCTTCGTCGGTCTCTGGCCGCCGACCATCCTGGCGTTCGCCAGCTACCTCAACCAGCGAAAGATCCGCAACCAGCTCGATACGCTGATGCGGCCCGGGTCGACGCTGAAAGACGCCATCGACTCGATGATGGGCAACCGATAATCGAGGACGACCCGCACCTCCGTATCCGACGCGGGCGCGCCCGAATGGACCCGGCGACGCTCGAAGCGTTCGGGGGCGCTCGGGGCTAACGAAAGCGGAAAACGGATTTTTTGCGCCGATACATTTTCTTTTCCTTCGGTCCAGAATCCCCGTCAGAGCTAAATACCCCCTCGCCGAAACGCGAATCAGATGCCGAAAGTAGAGATCACGATCCCGGAGCACCTGGAGATGCAAATTGCGCAGATGGTAGAGCGCGGCGAGTTCGTCAACCGCGAAGAAGCCATCGAGGACCTGCTCTCGACCGGGATCAAAGCCTACAAGACCAGCGGACCGATGGACGAAGAGGAACCGGGACTCGAGAACGACGGCATGATGGGCCACGACGACGAGTACGTCTTCTAACTCCCGTTTTCGGCTACACGGCGAGCAACGGCACTCCGAACGCGACCGCGAGCCCGACCAGCAACACGACCATTCCCACGGCCACCGCTCGGCCCGAGAACTCGCTCATCGGCGCCGTCGTCCGCTCGGCCTCGAGGTCGTGTCCGACGTCGGCGCCGGTATCGCCCTCCTCCGTCGATTCGGTGTCGTCTGCCATGCGTGATCGTTTTCGAGTCGATCACTTAAACGCATCTACCGGGGCCGACGAGTCCGGCCGCGCCGGGCCGGCGGTTCGAATTCGCGCGCATCGACGCCAGAAGAACCGCATTCGGACGCCTTTACTACCTTCGATGCGAACGGTCGCGTAGCAAATGGTGCTGACGAAGCGAATCATCCCCTGCATCGACGTCGACCTCGACGAGGACGGGAACCCGGCGGTCTACACCGGCGTCCACTTCGAGGACCTGCAGTACACGGGAGATCCGGTCGAGATGGCGAAGGCGTACAACGAGTCCGGCGCCGACGAATTCGTCTTTCTCGACATCACCGCCTCCGCGGAGGGCCGCGAGACGATGCTCGACGTCGTCTCGAGGGTCGCGGACGAGGTGTTCATCCCGCTCACCGTCGGCGGCGGCATCCGCACGACCGAGGACATCAAGGAGACGCTCCGGGCGGGCGCCGACAAGGTCTCGATCACCACCGGCGCGCTCGAGCGACCCGAACTCGTGAACGAGGGCGCCCGCGCGTTCGGCAGCCAGTGCATCGTTATCAGCGTCGACGCCAAGCGCCGGTTCGACGAACGCGGCGAGCACTACGTCGAGATCGACGGCGAGTCCTGCTGGTTCGAGTGCACAAAGAAGGGCGGCCGCGAGGGGACCGGCACCGACGTCCTCGAGTGGGCCGCGGAGGCCGAATCCCGCGGCGCCGGCGAACTGTTCGTCAACTCGATCGACAAAGACGGGACGAAAGACGGATACGACCTGCCGTTGACGACGGCCGTCTGCGACGTCGTCGACACGCCCGTGATCGCCTCCTCCGGCTGTGGCGGCCCCGAGGACATGTACGAGGTGTTCACCGAAGCCGACGCCGACGCCGGCCTGGCGGCTTCGATCTTCCACTTCGGCGAGTATTCGATCGAGGAGACGAAGCAGTACCTCGACGAGCGCGGCGTTCCCGTCCGGTTGTGATCTCGCGGACGAATCGCCGTCGTCCGGATCGAGGGGTCGATTTCGTCCGCTTCCTACCTCCCACCGCCGACCGTCGCTGACGGCCATTCGTCACGTTACGACCGAACGCAGCCTCGCTCCGATCGATGACGGACTCGAGTCGGCTGCACTCTCGACGGTCGATCTTCGGACGGTGAGCCAGGGATAAGTTGGTCGCTCGGTTCTACCGATCAGTGAGGAGGGTGACGGCTCAGTCGGAATCCCGTCTCCCCGACGCGATATCCCGGTTCTCAGGCTGCGGCGTCGAACGCCTCGCGCAGGGCCGACGTCTTCGTTCGGATGTCCGCGGCGGCCTCCTCGAGCGCGTTGAGCGGTTCGACGTCGCCCTCGGTCTTGATCGTCAGGATCGGTTCGGTCTGCCCGCCCGACTGCTCGGGGTTCACGTCGTAGGTGGCCGCGCTGACGTCGTCGTGCTCGAGCAGCGCGCTCTTCAGGACGTTCATGAACGTGTGATCCTCGCCGCCGATTTCGATCGAGAGTTCGTCCTCGGTGCTCTCGGTGACCCGCAGTTCCATACCCATTCGTGGGCGCGTCGGCCGCTTGTACCTTTCGAAGCGACGGGGTTTCGCGATCGATGCCGACGGTCCTATGTGGGGAGGCGGTATCGACGCGCCGACCCGTCGGTCTCGAGGGTAAATCACTATACCCCTTCGACCAAACGTCGGGGCATGCTCTCGCGCGCGGCGCTGGTCTCGATCCTCCTCGCGGCGTTCGTCGTCGGTACGGTTCTGGTCTCCCTGGCCGCGATTCGGCGACTTCTCCCCGCCGAACCGCGGTGGCGCGACGTCGTTCGCTCGCGATTTGTGCTGGGCGTCCCGTGGGGCTCGCTCGTCGTCATCGGCTTCGTGCTCTCCGTCTACCTGTTCGTCCAGGACGGGATCACCAACTTCGACGACCCCGTCTCGATCCCTTACCGCGCCTGGTCGTACTACTACCCGCTCGGGATGGTCGCCTCGTCGTTCTCGCACGCGAGCGCGGGCCACCTGATCGGAAACCTCACCGGCGCGGCGATTCTCGCGCCGATCGCGGAGTACGCGTGGGGCCACTATCCGCCGGACGGGTCCCACGGACGGTCGGATTCGGCGTGGGATCGCCCGTGGGTCCGTGCGCTCGTGATCTTTCCCCTGGGGGTGATCGCCGTCGGACTCGTCACCAGCCTCCTCCTCCTCGGTCCCGTGATCGGCTTTTCGGGGCTCGTCTTCGCCTTCGTCGGCTTCGCGATCGTCCGGTACCCGATCGTCACCCTGATCGCCTACCTGGGGGGTAACGGCGCGCTGCGGACCATCTACGACGCGCTCTCGAGTCCGATTGCGGTCTACGTCGCGGAACCGAGTCCGCCATCGCCGCCGTCGTGGGCCAACGTCGCCATCCAGGGCCACGCCCTCGGCTTCCTCGTCGGATTCCTCATCGCGATCCTCGTCTTCGAACGCCGCGACCGCCGGCCGAACCCCCTCCACCTGTGGCTCTCCGTCCTCTTCTTCGGGTTCGCCTCCAGGCTGTGGGCGATCTACTGGTACGGGTCCGAGGACTCGTTCATCCTCTTCCGGGGTCCCGGCGTCGTGGTCGTCACGGTCCTCTCCGTGGTCGTCACGCTCGCGGTCACGGCGTCCGACGCGCCGCTCGTCACCGCACGCCTCCGCTCGAGGCTGGGGGATCGCCTCCCCTTCGTCGGGCGATCCGCAGCCGACCCCGAAGCGCGAGCACGCCTCGAGCGAGCCGTCGAGATGGGGCTCGGATCGAATCGAACCGACGCCGACGACGCCGCACCCGGAAAATCGTCCGGGAACCCGCTTCCCCGGTTCGACCGAATCCGTTCGATCGCGTACGGCGGCACGTCGGAGGGGTGGCTCGGGGGCGCGTCTCGTCGGTCGGCAGCGTTCGCGGCCGTCCTCCTCGTGCTGGCGCTCATCACCGGGCCGGCGATCCCGGTGAACCTCTTCGTCGCCGACGGGGAGGTGACGTCGGAGGACGCCGTCGACGTCGAGGACTACACGATCTTCTACGACGAGGGCGTCGAGAACGAACTCTCCTCCGTGATCGATTTCGAGCCCGTCGACGACCGGACCACGATCGAATCGAGCGGCGTCATCGTCACGAGCGACGAGCGCCACATCTGGCTCGAGGCCGCGTCGGCCCAGCGCCTCGAGTTCACGGGCGAGGAGACGGTGTACGTCGGCGGTCCGGGCTGGCGGGAGGCGGTCCACGTCGAGCGCGGGGGGTGGGAACCCGTCGGAAACGACACCGTCTACCAGGTGTGGCTCCGGGAGGACGGCGAGGACGATCGACGGCTCTCGTACGCGTCCGAGTCGTCGCGGGCGGACGTTCGACTCGCCAACGCCACCGTCTCGGTCGCCGCGGACGACGGCGAGTTCCGCCTCGAGGTCGATCGCGATCCCGACACCGAGGGTCCGACCGGCAGCGCGCCGATCCCCGACGACGGCGAGTCGACGGTCGCGGACGGGATCACTTTCGAGCGCGACGGGAAGACGGTCTACGCCGTCCTCGACGGAACCGAGGTGCGGGTCGCGAGCGAGGAAACGTACGAGTGAGCGAACGCCGTCACCGCTTCGACGTCGAACCCGTCTCGGTCGGTTTCCCACCCCACTCGATCCGATAGACTTCGGCCTCGAGCGTCCGCCGGTCGTCCGCGTGGAAGTCGAACCGGCGGTCGATCGGGAACGGCGCGGCGAAGGCGTGAGTCACCGTCGCTCCCGCGTCCGCGGCGAAGGACTCGACGAATTCCCGGCTTCCCTCGTTGTGGATCGTGTAGGAGACGTCGGCAACCGCCTGTGCGGTCTCGAGAAACGTCCGGTCGGCGTGGCGGTTCCCTCGCTGGGCGCCGAACGGGGGGTTTGAGAGCACGGTGAGCGACGGTCCGTCCTCCGGAACCCGATCCCCGGACGCGTCTCGGGGGCCAATCGGAGGTCTCGAGACGTCGCCCCGAACCACCTCGACGGCGTCCGTCGCGTATACTCGTGCCGCGTTCGCGCGGGCCATCTCGAGCGCCTCCGGGTCGACGTCGATCCCGACGACGCGATTCGCGCCGGCGAGCGCCGCTCCCGCGGCGAGCATCCCGGTCCCGGTCCCGAGGTCGACGACCGGCCCGTCGGCGAGGTCCCCTCGCATCGCCGCGAAGTGACAGATGTGGGCCGCTAGCTCTGGTGGCGTCAGGTACTGCTCCAGGTCGGGCGACGGATCCGGGAAGTCCTCGAGGGTCTCGAGTCGCCGCGCGATCGTTCGCCGTGAGGGCATCGACCGGTTCAGGTCTCGACGGCGATCGGGCCTTCGAGTTCGAACTCGATGCCCTCGCGGTCGGCGCGCTCGGCGCAGGCGGCGAGTGCGGGCCGAACCTTCTCGGCGTTCTCGACGTCTCCGACGTCCACGGTCACCGCTCCGACGCCGAGAAACGCTCCCGCGCGCACGTAGCGTCGGATTCTGTCGACCTCCTCCTGCGTGCGTAGCGAGCAGTCCTCGTCGAAGCACGCCGAAACGGTGAGCCCCGCCGGGGAGAGTCCGTTTCGGGCCAGTTCGCGTTTCAACTCGCGGAGGTACTCCGGTGCGGTCGACTCGAGCGTCGCGGCCGCGAGTCGAACCGGCGTAACGTCCGCGGGTCGACACCGTTCGATCGCCCGCTCGAGGTTCGGAGACGACGTCGTACTCATCGCTCGACCATACACTACTTGCATACAAAAAGCTTTGTGAATACACAGTGGTAATACTCCGGCGAGTGGCGAGCGAGTTGTCCCGACGGGGACCCGGGTCGAATATAAAAGGCGATCGAATAGAATTAAGAACGTTCCGGCGAAGAGAGGCGTATGGACGAGTGCCCCCGCTGTCAGGCGCCCCTCGAGCGGCTCTCGCTGGCCGACGTCGAGACGATCGCCTGTCGGGACTGCGGATTCGCCGACATCCCGGTGGATCACGAGAGCGAGCGGGACGAACCGGAGTCGTGGCGCGACGCGATCAATCGCTTTTACGACGGGAACTGATTCGGAACGACGGCTTCCGCCCGGCTCAGAAGGGGACTACCGACGCACCTCGGAACGCCCCGCGCCACCCCCGAGAACGGACGGTCCGTCGCGCGTCCGCACGACCCTCCGGTCCGTCGGATTGTAGCCGGCGGGCAGGCGGTGGCGTCGCTCGCGTGGATCGCTTCGCCGTCGAAAAAGCGTCCGTCCGCGTTCGATCGGCGGGCGGTTACTCCGCGGCCGCCGCTTCCGCCTCGTCGTCGTCCTCGGACTCGTAATCGACGTCCTCGTCCGACCGGGCGGCGACGAGACCGCCGCGGGCGACGCTGTACAGCGGTTCGTCGGCGTGGGTGACGCCGCTGATCGAGAACGGAATGTTCGCGTCCTCGAGGTGATCGCGGAAGAGCGCGTCGAAGCCCTTGGGGCTCGAGGTGCCGCCGGTGACGACCACCGGAACGTCGAGACCTTCCTCGACGTCCTCGTCGTCGACCTCCTTCACGATGTTCTCGATGACGTAGTCCAGCAGGTTCTCGTAGTAGATCGAGAGCGCACCCTCGACGCCGCCGACGTCGGTCGTGAAGTCGAGTTCGAAGTCGTCCTCCTTGATGGAGGTGACCTTGTCGACCGGCGTGCCCGTCGCGCGGGCGGCCTGTTCGTCGATCCAGTCGCCGCCGCGGGCGACGGAGAACTTCATGACGGGCACGGCGTAGTAGGCGAGACAGACGTTCGTCATGCCCGCGCCGAAACTGATGCCGAGGCCGGTGAAGTTGTTGTCCGCGAGTTCCGAGTAGATGACGGACATCCCCTCGTTGATCGGCTCGGCGTCGTATCCCATGTCGTTGAGGAACGACTCGATCGTCTTCTGGTGGTAGAGCGTCGAGAGATCGTCGTCGATCGGATCGGCGGGCGTCGAGAAGTAGAGCTTCTCGTCGGGGTACGTCGGCTCGCCGACGACCTGCTCGATGATGAGTTTCATCATCGGGATCGCGCTCTTCTCGTCGTTCGAGAGGATCCCCGCCTTCATCGGGCGACGGGTTTCCTTGTTGAAGATGTTCGCAAAGTTCAGGGCGTCGTCGCCGACGACGTACACCTTGTCGTCCTTGCGAATGTGAAGGACTTCGCTTCGGGAGAGCATCTGCTCGGCCATGTCCGAGTACTCGATCTCCACGAAGGAGTTACGCTGTTGCACGAAAACCGTGTCGGTGCCATCCTGTTGTGCGGACAGGATGTTCATCGTTCCAACGTCTAGGCCTTTGGCCATGATTGGCCAAGGCGTCTGACGGATTATAAATCTATGTGATTTTATTCCGCCCTAGAATACACAATTGTAAAATATAATTACTCGTCGATCGCCGGGTTAATTCCGTTTTAGCCACGAACGCACGCGATCGAGAAGCGAACTGATCGGCGTCGCGACCGATTCGAGCGAACCGGAATCGTCCGCTTCGGCGAGCTCTTCGGCTTTCCGCTGCTCGCGGAGCTCCTTCAGTTTGGCCGTCTGCTCGTCCACGGTGGCGCTCGAGGTGGTCGTCTTCGTCTCGCCGCCCTTGAGCCCCTTCAGGCCGGCGACCTGGGCGTCGACGCCCGTCGAGCGGACGGTTTTCGTTCCGGCGGTCGTGTCGACGTCGACGTCGGCGAAGTCGTCCTCCGAGAACGTCAGGCGCGTGTGTTCGGTCTTCTCGACGCCGCCCCACGAGAGTTCGACGCCCTCCATCGCCGAATCGATGTCCGATCGAATCTCCTCGTCGGTGTAGGACTCGGCTTCGTCCTCCTCGTCGTCGTCTTCGATCTCGACCGCTTCGGACGCGCGGGCCAACTCGAGGTAGTGGGCGATCAACGACGCCCCGGTCGACGCGGTGATCATCGAGAGGCCGACGGCGTAGGTCGCGACTACTTCGATGGTGTAGTTCTCGCCGTAGTTGTTCCAGTCGTCGGGGTAGGCGTAGAGGAATCCGACCGTCGCGGCGATGGTCACCGCGACACCGCCGACCGAGGCGTACCGGACTCGGCGATCCGACGGGAGGAGTACGACGATCCCGAGCATCAACAGCGGCAACGAGATCAACACGAGCGCGAACGCCGGTTCCGCCCAGGCGAAGTACGCCGCCGACCGCGCTTCGAGCGTCGTGCTCCACAGGAAGAGTAACAGGGCCACGAGTGCGAGCCCGATTCCCCCGAGAAACAACCCGAATCCGAGGTACACGTCGGTCCGGCTCTCGGGTTCGCCGATGTATCGACGGTAAAGGTCGAATAGATATCCGTCTAGGGGCTGTTCCGCTGGCATTACGCCACCGTTAACACTCCAGTACTATGACTGTTGGGTCGACGACGGGCGTTCCCCTCTCGAGTCGATCACCCACCCCGTTCGACGGCCTGTCCCGCTCGGCTGACTACCCCGCATTACCACCTCTACGGTCGTCCGCCGACCGTCCCCTCTGCGGCTGTCCGCCGACCAGATCACCTCCGAACGGTCCGGGCTTCGACTCCTCGGCGAGCCAAACCGAGAAGCGCCGCCGTTATACGTCTCCCGCCGTAAGGACGGCTAATGAGCCAGGAGCCGGAGTACAGCGAGGGAGACCTCAGAAACACCGGAATGCGTCTCAAGCACGATCGCGAGTGGGACTACGAACTCGAGCGGATCGTCGACGCGATCGAAGAGCGGGACGCGACGAAAGTCGGCCTCCAGTTCCCCGAAGGCCTGAAACGACGCGGTCCCAGGGTCGCCGACGATCTGCGCGAACTTGTCGGCGACGACGTCACCATCATGATCTCGGGTCAGCCCTGTTACGGGGCCTGCGACCTCGACACGTTTTTGATGCGCCGGACGGACGTCTTCGTCCACTTCGGCCACTCGCCGATGAAGGAGTCGGACAAGATCATCTACGTTCCCCTCTTCTCGAACGTCGAGGTCACCCCGATCATCGAGGAGGCGCTCGACACCCTCGAACCGCCCGAGGAGACGCCGGAAATCGGCCTCGTCACCACCGCCCAGCACATGAATCGCTACGAAGAGATGCGGGAGTTCCTCGAAGAGCGGGGCTACGAGGTCCACAGCCGTCGAGGGGACGAACGGCTGACCCACGAGGGACAGGTGCTCGGCTGCAACTACGCGAGCGCCGACGTGCCAGCGGATCAGGTCCTCTACGTCGGCGGCGGGAAGTTCCACCCCCTCGGCCTCGCGATGGAACACCCCGACAAGCACGTCGTCATCGCCGACCCCGTCAACAACGTCGTCACCGTCGCGGACACGGAGCGGTTCATGAAACAGCGATACGGCGCCGTCCACCGCGCGATGGACGCCGAAACGTGGGGCGCCATCTTCTGCACCAAGATCGGCCAGGGCCGCTGGGAAATCGCCCAGGAGATCCTCGATGACAACGACGACGCCTACCTCATCACCATGGACGAGGTCACGCCCGATCGGCTCCGCAACTTCGACATGGACGCCTTCGTCAACACCGGCTGTCCCCGAATCACGACCGACGACGGCCCCCGGTTCCACAAGCCGATGCTCACCCCCGGCGAGTACGAGATCGCCGTCGGCAACGAACCGCTCGAGAACCTCTCGTTCGACACCTTTCACGGCACCTGGTAGGCGGGTCGGGCGACGGGATGGCTGACTCCGTCCACCGCTTGCCGATCACCCTTTGCGAGAGATGCCCGACTACTGGTGTTCTTACGCGCGTAATGGGCGCATACGGTATCTCCTCCACCGGGTATTCGTCCACTCCTTCCCCCGGGTAATGCCGCGGAATTCCCCCGGGAATCCGCCTCCGCTCGAATGGGGTATTTCTCCTCGAGGGCAGTCGCGTGCTTCGACGACTCGTGGCGGACGGGGAATCGATCCGACTGGCACCCCGTCGGGATGCATCCGAGACCGTCACTAGATACGTACTATTCCCAGTACGACCGCGTTTCGACTGTCATTCGATGGATACATTCGGGAAAAAAGTAATAAAAATTCAAATAAACTGCGTGATTTGGAGCAGACCTTAACCCGGAAGCGCTCTGAGAAAGGAGTAATGGGAACCACAGACGTCAGCGGGAATCAGACGCGAGGTCGGTCGCGAGACGTCCTCTTCCGGGCGCTCTCCAATTCGGACCGGCGAGCCATCATCGACATCGTCCGCGATCGATCCCCGGACGGGATCGAGAAAGCCGAACTTGCTGCCCGGTTCGCGACAGTAACCGCCGATGAACCCGACGGGGCGGCGTCCGGCGACGAACGTGACCAGGCGCGAATCGCGCTCGAACACCGTCACCTCCCGCAACTCCTCGACGCCGGATTACTCGTTGAGACGAATTCGGGAGCGATCGAGACCGCGGATCACTGGGCGTTCGAGGACTCGTCGGTCATCGACGCGATCACGGATCGATCGGCCGAGGTTCAGTCGGAGCTCGACGTGCTGTTCGGTGCGCTCGCGGACAACAGACGCCGCGCGATGCTCTCCGTCCTCGAGCCTCGAGCGGGCGAACGCAGCGTCGAAACCCTCGCGCGAGACGTGGCGGCCTACGAATCCTCGCCGAGCGAATCCGTCGAACCGAGCGACGTCGAGCGCGTCGAGGCCTCTCTCGTTCACGTCCACCTCCCGATGCTGGCGCACGCGGGCGTGATCGACTTCGACGTCGATGCGAACCGGATCTCGTACGCCGACCACCCGGTGCTTCGCAGGGAGTGGCTCGGCGCCGACGCCACCACCGCGTCCACGAACGCGGGCGACGACCGATCGTCCGACCGCACCGGATTCGACGGATCGAGCCGACCGAGCAGACCAGACGACTGGCGTGCGCGGATCGCCTCGACCGTCGCACAGCTCGCTTCGTCCCGCTGATCGCCACGGTTCCGTTTTTTCCCGATTCCCGTTTAAACACCCTCGAGCGACGGCGAGCCGACGCCGTCCGATCGAAGAGGTCGGGCTCTCGCGGACGAAAACACTTACCCGGTCGCTCCGCGCACGGTCGAGTATGCCCATCGAGAGCGACTGGGGAGACTGGCTCGTTCGCGACGTCGAGACGGCAGAACCCGATGGCGTGGCGATCTGGTACCTCGGCTGTAACGGGTTCGTCGTGAAGGGATCCGGGGGAACGACTGTCTTCATCGACCCCTACGTCGGTCTCGGCAGTCCGCCGCGAACCGTTCGTATGATCCCGGTTCCGTTCGATCCGACCGACGTCACGGACGCCGACGCCGTTCTCGCGACCCACGAACACACCGATCACGTCCACGGTGAGAGTCAGGCGCCCATCCTCGAGAACGCCGGGGCGACTTTATACGCGCCGGACGACAGCCTCGCGGTCGCCCTCGAGGAGGAGTCGTGGACCGACGAGTGGGCCGTCTCCGAGGATCAGTTCACCGAAGTCGAGGAGGGCGACTCGTTCGAGATCGGCGAGTTCACCGTCCACGTCGAGGACGCCAACGACGCCGACGCGACCCACCCCGTGAGTTACGTCCTCGAGCACGAGGCTGGCACGTTCTTCCACGGCGGCGATACGAAACCGTCCGACGAGTTCCACCGGATCGGCGAGACGTACGACATCGACCTGGGCGCGCTCGCGTTCGGGACCGTCGGGATGATCCCCGACAAGGAGACCCGCGAGCCGAAGCGCACGCGCTGGTACAACGACGAGAACCAGATCGTCGAGGCCGCCGCCGCGCTCCGTCTCGATCGGCTCCTCCCGAGCCACTGGGACATGTGGAAGGGGCTCACCGCGGACCCGACGGTCTTACACCACCACGCCAGGGGGTTCGACTATCCCCGGCGACTCGAACTCGTGGAGATCGGGGATCGGACGGATATTTGACCGATCCGACGGCGATTGGGCTCGGGTCGGATGCCCGTACAATTTATATCAGTGGTAAATCAACGTTGGCTTCATGAGTAGCACGGCCGATACGGACGAGGTGGTTGAGGTCGCGACGGACGGGGTGACCGTCAGGAAGTCGTTCACAGCCGACGAGTTTCCCGTCCCGGCGATCCGGTTCGGGATCGAGACGGACCGGGACGAACCGGTCCAGTTTCGACTCGCAGAGGACATCCCAGAGTCGTTCCCGATGGACAGCGTCGGCTTCCACCCGGATTACTACAGCGATCAGTGGACCGCCTTCCAGGATAACCACGTCGAGTTCACCGGCACCGTCTCTCCCGACGAGTCGCTGGTGACGGTGTACGGGATTCGGATCGACGACGAGAGCGAAGCCGAGGCGTTCCTCGGCGAACCCGAGATCCGAAACGTCCGGGGCGTCGGCGATCCGGCGACCGAACCGGAGTCCGAGGCGGAGACGGTCGACGACACGATGATCGACGACATCATCCCCGAGGATCGAAATCAGGTCGTCAAGGACATGCTGTCGGGCGCGTCGGAGTCGGTTCCGGGCCTCGACGCCGAGTCCGCGTCCGACGAGGACGCGGACGATAGTGTCGGCGACGCGGAGGAGGCCGAAGCGTCCG
The DNA here is from genome assembly GCF_031852275.1 of Halovalidus salilacus. Lineage (GTDB taxonomy): Archaea > Halobacteriota > Halobacteria > Halobacteriales > Natrialbaceae > Halovalidus > Halovalidus salilacus. The sequence continues at coordinate 1,719,808 of NZ_CP134700.1, forward strand.
ACGATGAAGTCACCGAAGCCGACGGCGAGGAGGTCACCGAAGCCGACGGCGAGGAGGTCACCGAAGCCGACGACGAGGCCGTGGCCGCAGCGAGCGAAGCCGGGTCGGTCGACGACAGCGACGAAGCGGGAGACGAAGAGGGTGCCGACGAGGAATCGATTTTCAACGACGAATCCGACGGCCTCGACCTTGACCTCGAGGGCGTCGACACCGAGCCGGTCGAGACGTCAGGAGACGATCAGGAGGACGAAGGGGACGTGCCGGAGATCGAACTGGACTTCGGCGAAGAGGAGATTCCGGACGAGCCCGAGTTCGAGGACGAACCCAAGATCGAACTCGACCTCGAGGCGGCCGCGTCCGTCGTCGACGATGCCGACGAAGAGGATGCCTCCGAAGCCGTCGACGGCTCGGCCGACGTCGATGACGACGGGCTCGGCGACGACGCACCCGGCGTCGACGACGTGTCCACTGCGCCCGGTTCCGAAGAGGCTCCTCCCGCCGACGTCACCGCGGGCGAACCGGACTCCGCCGAACCGGTCGCCGTCGAGGACGTCGCCTCCCGGTTAGCGGACGAAATTCGTGCGGGCGACGTCGCCGACGACGACCTCGAGACGATCCGCTCGGCGCTCGGGGTCGACGCGGAACCTTCGGCGTCGGAGCTGGCGAAACTCGACCACCTCCAGGGTCGCGTCGAGGAGGTCGCCGCCTACACGACCGCGCTCGAGGAGTTCCTCGACGAGAACGGGACGGCTCGACAGCTCCTCGAGGAGGTCCAGACCGGTCTGGAGGACGTCGAAGCCGACCTCGGGTCCGTCGACGACCGCGTCGAACGGGTCGAAAGCGACGTGGAGGCGCTCGACGAGCGGGCCACCGTCACGGAGGACGAACTCGCCGAGACGGTCGAACGGGTGGACGACCTCGAGGCGGAGGTAGACGAGGGCCTCGACGCGGTCGGCGGTGACGTCGCCGACCTCCAGGAGGACATCGACGACGTCGAATCGTCCGTTGACGACCTCGAGGAGGAACTCGAGGACGTCCGCGAGGACGTGACTGACATCGTGGAGTGGCGCGACCAGCTCGGTTCGATGTTCTCGGACTAAGGCGATCGACCCGACCGACGGACTCGGCTCTCGTTTTCCGCTCGGCCACTCGCGCGATCGACGAAAGCGTAACTCGTTTACCCGTCGGCGGAAGACTCCACGTCGATGGGTGAGACGATCCCGATCGCGATTCCGCGCAAGGGGCGCCCGCTCGAGTCGGTGCTCGACCGCATCGCCCGGCGCCTCGACGCGACCGATCTCGCAGACGACGTCACGTCGACGCTTCGCCACGAAAAAGCCCTCACGAAGGGGCGACTCGAGGCCGACGAGGACGTCTACCATCGTCTCGCCGAGTACAGCACCGTCGACGATCCGACCGAACCGGAGTACACCCTCCTGCGTGACGACCGCGCCGGGAAGCCACGACGGATCGTCTTCGACAGCGTCACCATCCCGCTCGAGGGAGTCGACGGCGCTCCCGACGGAACGGAAGTCCACTTGATCGGTCGGGAGGAACCCTTCCGCGCGCTCCGCACGCACGAGTTCGCGCTCGGATTCGACAGCGCCGACCTCGTCCTCGAAGAGGTGGTCGAACTCCGACCGGAGCCCCTCGACCGCATCGAGGACGTCAACGCTCGTATCGACCCGACGGACACCGACGTTCGCGTGGTCACCGGCCTCGGCGATACGGTTTACCACACCCTGATGGCCACTCCCGAGGTCGCTCCGCAATCGGTGACGATCGACCGATCGTTCCTCGAGGGCTACGAGGGCCCGCTGTGTATCGTCCCGCGGTACGAGCGGTTGGTCCAGGCGGTTCTGGGAACGAGGACGTTGGACGGCGTCGAGTTCCGCTACCCCCCGGAGGGCGTCGAGGAGGAGGCGGCGATCGCCGAAACCGGCGTCGGCGTCTACCTCACGATGACCGGATCGACCGCTCGAGAGCACGGCCTCCTGCTCGGCGACGAACTGTTCCCGAGCGAGACCGTCCTCATGGAGAACACGGCGGAGGGTACCCGGACGACCGAGGCCGTCCGGGCGCTGCTGGCGAACGGTCCCGAGGAGACGGCACTCGCGGTCGAACCCGACCCCTGATCATCGTCGCTCGAGTCGTCGCGGTCTCTTTGTTGCGGTCCGAAGCGGTATCCGTCGACTACTGCAGGTAGCCAGCGGAGTTCAGAGTCACACCGATCGTGCGAAGCCGCGCGTCCGGTCCGAAGGCGTCCGATTTCGAGCAAAATCGGGAGTACGATCTCGACCCCCATTACGTATAGCGATATGCGATTTATGAGTCCGATATGCGCCGCCGGAATCGTGCAAACGGCTATTACCATTCGCATTGGATAATCGCTCTTCCGGCGAAAACTACGATTTATCGCGGGCGCTGCGACGGTGGTCGGGCCGGTGTTGCAGTTCGACAACTCCGCTACCGAGTCCGATATCGTTCGACCGCTGTCCGCATTCGGTCCCTATCGTGGCATCCGATTCGTTCGGCGGCCGTCCCGAGTGGCGGTTTCGACGCCGACGGTCGGCGAGGGCCACTGCGAGAACAAGCGGGACGCTGTCCGGCCGTCGACACGAAAAAAGACGGCTAGGACCGCGCGACCGAGTCATAGGATTCTGTCTGCGAGCACCTCGAATCGATTCCGCGGGGCTGTCCAGGTGGGTGCCTTCACCCCAGGGGTAACGCGTTCAACGGCTCACCGTCGAGACCGCGTCCCCAATATTGCGACCGCCGACCCCGACGAGGCGGTGAACACGGCGTTCGGACTCGAGTCGCTCCGCGGAGCGGCGTTACGTCGAGAGGGTGTAGATGTGCTCGAGGTACGTGTCGCGGACTCTGTCGCCCCAGTTATGGGTGTAAGTGTCGATGACGTCGCTCGCGACGTCTCCGCGGAGATACTGGACGATACCCCGATCCCCCGTTCGGTCCCTGAGGTGGGTCGTGAAGAAGTGCCGGAAGTAGTGCGGGGTCACGTTTTCCGCGGCGCCGCCCCCGGTCCTGTACCAGCCGTTTTCGCGGGCGTATCCCTCGACGATGTGGTGGATCGTGTCGGGCGTGAGCCGACGGCCCCACCGTTCGACGGTGCCGAGGAAGACGGGTCCGTACGGGTTCGACGACGGCGTATCCGGTCGAATTGCGAGCCAGCGGACGAGCGCTTCCTTCAGCTCCTCGTCGATGGGAATCACCGTCTCCCGCTTTCGTTTGTTCGACGCCGTTCGGATCTCACCGCCGGATTCGCGGCCGTAGCTGTGTTCGGCGGAGACGAAGATCGAATCCGGACGGCCGGCGATGTGCGCCCGCGGTTGCCAGGTCTGTGCCTCGTGATCGAGGTTGAGGTCGATCAGATCGAGGTTACACAGTTCGCCAGATCGCATCCCGGTTTTCAACAGCGTGAGCACGAGGGCCCGATGCAACGGGTGGCCAATGTCGTCGACGAACGACCGCATTTCGGGGAGCGTGACGTCCCTACGCGAGGGATTCGACTCGATCGACTCGTTCATCTCCTCGAGGACGACCGTCATCGGGTTCTCCTCCGTGTGCCCGACCCGCTCGAGGTAGCTGTAAAATCGATTGAGGTACGACGCGTACGTCGCGACGGTGCTCTCGGAGTGAGTGGCCCGAAGTTCGTGCACCCAGGCCATACAGTCCCGGTAGGTCGCCTCCGTCGGGCCCTTTTCGAACCGATCGGCGAGAAACGCGGCGTAATCGGTCAGCACGCGACGATACGCCGTCGCTGTGCGTTCGTTTCGACCGTGATACTCGATGTCCTGGAGGAAGTACTCGACGGGATCCGGCCCTCCACCTCGGTTTTCCGCGTCGGTATCCGTCGCGTTCTCGCCCTCACTCATCGTTCACCAGCACGTACCCGCCGTCTCGACCGCTGTACCTGATTCGATTCTCGGCCTGCAGGCGCCCCAGTGCGTCGTCGAGTTCTTCTTCGACGTCGTCGATCAGGGCGTCGACGAGGTCCTCCCAGTCGAGGGCACCTTCGTGCTCGAGAACGTCGAGGATGCGGTCGTCGAAGCCGTTCTCGGCGGGTTCGTTCCGTCCGGCCTCCGGTGTCGACCCGGCGGATCCCTCGGCGGCCAAGTCGGAACTGCTCGACTCGCTCGAGGGAACGTCGAAGTCCGCCCGACCGGCCTGGACCATGGTGCGGACGAACTCGCTCCGGCTCATCTCGAGTCGATCGGCGTGGTCACTCCACAGGTCCTTTTGGTATCGTGGCACGTACGTCTTCACGACGACGCTCTCTTCGTCGGACATATCCGGGCCATCACACCCGGCAACCATCAATCTATCCCAAACTCACAAATAAGGGCATTTATTTTCGAATTCAGACCCGCTTTCGGCGCCACGGACCAACATTATTTGTGAATGCAAACAGGTGAAACACCTCTTCGGGGGACTGGATACACAAATAATATAGGCGCCCGACCACCCAGGTTGTTTACCAGCCACTGAAGCGGAAATATATTTACCGGGTTTTCGGGGCCTATACCCTGGGGGTTACGGCTTCAGAACGGGTCCGCTCGAGCGGCGATCGCTTGAGCTGGACGAGTCACCGAGCGGATACGTTGTGGAGTAGTTGCCCGCGTGGTAGGGCTACGACGCCGAAGTGGGTCGGGGGAGGTACTTCGTTCGTTCTCGAGCGTACTCGGCTCGACAGTGGCGATCAATCCGTTCGATCCCCACGTTGGCGGAATCCCTCGGAGGCGAATCATCCGGGTCGGCCGCAACGACCGGACACATGGAACCGAGTGCCGCGGGGGTCGTTGGACGGGGGCCGGTGAGTGACGACGAACGCTCGGGTCCTGAGCTGGACGTGCATCGTTTCGACGCCCTTTACGAATGCCTCCGAAGTGCCCTGCGATCGCAATTCTCGACGAGATTCTGGTCGGCATCGGCTGCAGACGTATCGAAGTACCTCGAGGCGGAGCGGTTCCGTCAGCGGGACATCGCTATCGAGACTGTCGAATTCCACATCGTGAAGGAAATCCCAGTGAGAACCCGAGGTAGCTCGTGACTGCTGCTCACGTCCGACCGGGACATACGCTTTCAGGTTGGACGCCCTCAGACGCCGTGTATCGGCGTCTAGGCGACTACACACGACGGAGCCCCGATGGATCGAACGGTCGAGAAATCGTTACTGGAGGGCGTCCTCGCGGGCTCTCGATCCATGAACTTGCCGGAATCAGCGCTGTGGCTCTCCGTAATCTCGTTTACGGACAGTACGCGGAAATCCAGTCATCTGATACCCTCCATGACCGGACTGATGGAATGAAAGTGAGAAGCGGGTGTTAAACGGCGGTTTCGATTTCCCACGGAGATACGGGCAGGAGTCCACCGAAACGCAGAATTCGGTTAGAACACACCGTCACGACCTCGTTGCTCGGCGACGAAGATCGCGTCTCGAACGACCGTTGGAATACAGTACGAGAAGAATGTGAGGCGTTCCAGTGTCGTGTCCGTTCGTCGACCGTCCTCTGTTCTCACCGAATTCGAGGTCTAGCCGACCGACGAGCTCCCCTGATCGAGAACTCCGTTCTCGTTGGTGATTACTGTTGACCACGTTGCGGTGTCCGAACGCGGTCGAATAAACTAGATATCGCTATATCTAAGATCGCCCCGGTGGGATGCCGACTCCGTCGCTTTCGACGGGCTACTCGAACGCCGAACTCGAGCAGTGTACGGCTTCACGGGGCGGATCGAACGCGCGTACTTCCGTCCACATTCGACGCACCGATAGGGAAACCCGAGGGTCTCAGCGACGCAAAACGGGTTACGATCGATCGTCGCCGAAGGGATACTCGTCGGCGTCGTCCTCGGACGCCTCGGTGTGATCGACCGATCGATCGTCGACGGACCGACGCCGTTTTCGCTCGAGAAGTCGCTTTTGCAGTCGATCGTTGATCGTCTCCTGAACCTCGAGACCGCGAGTGGCGTCGACGTCGTAGACGGTTCCGGCGCGACCGAAGAACGTGGCCGAACTGGCGGTGTCGGCGGTCACGCTCGCGAGGTGTCGGCGTCGCTGGAATATCGACTGGGAGTGGATGGCCGCCTGGACGCGGTAGTAGGGGACGACCTTCGTAGTTCGGCGCCAGAAGCCGGTTCTGGCCAGGAGGTACCGGTCTTCGAGCCTGTACCCGCGACTTCTCCACTTCAGGTGGGCGGCAACGGGGACCGCGACGATCGCGAGGCCGATCGCATACCAGGCGTCGAAATCGACGAACTCGGCGTATCGAGCGATCAGGTATCCACCGCCGACGAGGAGTCCCACGAGCAGCGTATACCGGACGGCGTATCGTTCGCGCGCCCGTGCGGGAAGCCCCTCGAGGTCGACGCCTTCGAAGGGCTCGATCGACCGGGCGAGTGCGAGGACACGATCGCGGTCGGCCAGCGGAATCGCCGACTCCGTCCCGCGAGAGTCCGACTGACCGGGGGCGTATCCCGCCGTCTCGACGGCCAGCGACGCGTACCCGAACCATCGCATCGGGACGGGTTCGGCGATGGTCACCGTCTGCACCTTCTCGAGCGGGATGGTGCCGCTGTAGCGCTGCAAGAGCCCGCGCTCGTAGTAGAGTCCGTCGTCGACCCGCGTGAGGCGGAACCCGTAGTAGCGGGTAAACGTCAGGCCCGCGCTCAGGATCCAGGCGGCCAGCAGGAACAGGAACACGGCGGCGGCGAGGGTGCTGAGGCCGGAGCCGAGAACGTCGAGTCCGACCAGATCGATCGGGAGTATCGTCGTCGGGTCGAACCCGCTCGCGAACGAGAGGGCGATCCCTCCGAGGATGCTCGCCCCCGAATCGATCGTGAACACGCTCAGGATCGCCAGTTCTTTCGGCGCAATCTCGAACAGGAGTTCCTCGTCCTCCGATTCCGATCGCTCGCGCTCTTTCGCGGCTCTCTCCGATCGCGCTCCGGTCTCGGCGTTCGGCTCCGGTTCCGCGTTCGCCTCCGACCTCGGTCCCTCGCGAAGGCGTCGTCGCAGCCGTTTTGCTTCCGTTTCGGAGACGTATTCGAGGGTCACCTCGGTCTCTCCGCCACCAGCGGTCTCGACGTGGACGGCGGCGATATCGAGCAGTCGCTGGACGACGTTCTGCCTGATATCGACGTTCTGGACGCGCCGGAGCGGGACCTCGCGGTCGCGCCGCGAGAGAACGCCGGAGATCACGTCGAAGGTGTCGTCGGTGACGCGGTACTTGAAACGCTTGTAGTAGGCGAACTCGTAGACGGCGCCGACGAGGATCCCGACGAGGACCATCGCTCCGACGGCGAAGAGGTCAGTGCCGCCGTCGCCGGGAGAGACGCCCACGCCGACGACGAAGAACAGGAACCCGGTGTTGAGACTGCGCGAGGACGAGCGGACGATCACCGACAACGGGTGGAGCGAGTTCCAGGTCATGCTCAGACGGCGTCCTCGCCCTCGCTCTCGATGGCGAGCGCCCGTAAGCGATCCTGGAGGCGTTCGGCGCGATCCGGACTCAGGCCGGGGATCGCGACGTCGGCGCTGCGCGACCCCGCGGTGTAGACGACGACGGTGGCGAGACCGACGGTTCGCTCGAGCGGCGACCGCCTCGAGTCGACGTGCTGAACGCGGACGAACGGGACGACCGTCTTGACCCGCGTGAACACGCCCCGTTCGATGTAGAGGGCGTCGTCCCGCAGTTCGAACCGCCAGATCCGATATCGAAGGAGCGCACCCGCGAGATGCGCGACCAGGTACGCGGCGCCCAACGCGATCGCCGCCGGGACGATGACCTGCGGCGTGGAGCCGAGCAGTTCCCGCGAGCGGACGATCGTCGCCCCGCCGACGAGGATAGCAGCCGCGATCGCTCCCCGGACGAGCGCCGCCACCAGCCAGACGAGGCGAACTCGGGGATCCAGTCGTTCCATATCCGAAGGAAGATCAAGGGAGAAATAAAAGGTCGGAAAGCGGATGCGCGCACTGGCTGGGACCGATCCAGTGCATGGGGAATTCGGTTCGATTCGAACGTGTGCCGGGACGGAATCGCTCCGATCGCGTCGCCCTCGAGCGCCCGCTCGCCGGTCAGTGCGTCGCCGTGCGGAGGTCGGCTACGTTGTAGATGTCCTTCTGCAGCCCTTCTCCCTCGCACTCCTCGTTCGGACACTCGTAGTGCCAGCCGTCCTGCGTGGCGTCGCGCTCGCGGAACCGGTCGCCACAGACGTGACAGATGAGTTGTCCTTTCTTGCACGCGTCTCGGTGCAGCTCGAGCGCAAGGGCAGTCTGAAACGACTGGTTGCAGTTGCGACAGGTGTGCATATTTCGTCTGACGCGAGCATCCGTAAAAACTGCTTGGGTTCTTTTATTCCGCCAGCATCGCCTGTGATTCGGCGCCGCTGCGTCGATTTACGTCCGACTGATCGGGAAGAAAGACGTATCCGATCACCGGTTTACTCGAGATCGAGTTTTCCAGTTCGTGTCAGGTCGGGCGATCGGTATCGGGGGACCGATCGTCGGTCGCGTCGGCGTCGGTATGCAGAATGGCTTTCTGACAGTTTCTCGCAACCGGGATCGAGTCAGTATTCGAACACGCTTTTCACCGTCCACGGTGACGGTGGCGTATGCCATCGACCCGACTCGTGGACGCGACCGTCGCCGACGGCATCGCGACGGTTCGATTGAACAGGCCCGAGAAACTGAACGCCGTCACCCTCGAATCGCTTGCGAAACTGCGAGACGCGCTCGTCGGCCTGTCGGAGAACGCGGAAGGCGACGAGGCGATCGGCGGACTCGTGGTCGCGGGGGCCGGCGACGTCACCTGCGCCGGAATGGACAGGGACGTCGTCGCGGATCCCGACTACGACGAGAAATACGGCGACGATGTCGCCCGGTTGACGTCCGAGGTCTACGACTTCCTCACTTCGCGGCCGTACCCGACCGTGGTCGCTGCTCGCGGCGCGCTCATCGGCATCGGCTTCATCCTCTCGCTGCGGTGTGACTTCCTCGTCCTCGGCGAGGAGACGACACTCTCGCTGCCCGAGGTTCAGTTCGGTATCGCCGCCACCCACACGATCCCGCACCTCGAGGCGGTGGTCGGGACGCGGGTCGCGACGGAGATCGCCCTCGCCGGCGAGCCGATTCCGCCGGTGCGGGCCCTGGAACTCGGACTCGCCAATCGGGTCGTGCCGAACGACGAGGTCGAGGAGGCGGCGACGGAACTCGTCGAGACGATCGCGGCCCACGACGCCCACGTCGTTCGAGAACTGAAAGCGGCGACGTCGTCGCCGGAGTAGAACGGAACGGGATCGGGTCGGTTTCCTGACGCTCCTCAGTGGTCCTGCCCGAGGATGCCGCGCTCGGTCATCGCGCGGGGGTCGAGCACCTCGTCGGCCTCCTCCTCGGTGAGGTAGCCCTTCTCGAGGGCGACCTCGCGGACCGTCTTCCCCTCCTTGAGCGCCGTCTTGGCGACCTCGCTGGCCTTGTCGTAGCCGATGTGGACGTTGAGCGACGTCGCGAGCGCCATCGACTGTTCGACCTGCTCGGCGCAGTACTCCTCGTTGGCCTCGAGTTTGGCGACGAACCGCTCGGCGAAGACCTCGCTCGCGTTCGAGATGAGTTCGGCCGACTGGAGGAAGTTGTGTGCGAGGACGGGCTTGTAGAGGTTGAGGTCGATCTGCCCCTCCGCCGCCCCGGCGGCGACGGCGGCGTCGTTGCCGACGACCTGTTTGTGGACCTGATTGACGGCCTCGGCGACCACCGGGTTGATCTTCCCGGGCATGATCGACGAGCCGGGTTGGTTCTCCGGCTGTTCGATCTCGCCGAGTCCGTTACGCGGGCCGGAGGCCAGCAGTCGGAGGTCGTTGGCGATCTTGTTGAGCGAGCCCGCGACGACGCGCAGGGCCCCGTGGGCTTCTGACATCGCGTCGTGGGCGGCCTGCGCCTCGAAGTGGTCGTCGGCCTCTCGGAACTGGACGCCGGTCTCCTTCGTGATGTACTCGGCGGCGCGACCGGGGAACTCGGGGTGGGTGTTCAGGCCCGTCCCGGTCGCGGTACCCCCGAGGGCGAGTTCCGAGAGGTGCTCGCGCGCCTTGTCGACGCGCGAGAGCCCCTTCTCGATCTGGGTGCGGTAGCCGCCGAACTCCTGACCCAGGGTGACCGGCGTCGCGTCCTGGAGGTGCGTTCGGCCCGTCTTGACGACGTCGTCGAACTCTTCCTCCTTCTCCTCGAGCGCCTCCCGGAGGGTGTCGAGGGCGGGGATGACGTCCTTTTCGACGGCCTCGAGGGCGGAGACGTGCATCGCGGTCGGAATGACGTCGTTGCTCGATTGGCCGTAGTTGACGTGGTCGTTGGGGTGGACGACGCGGTCGCCGACCTCCGCGCCCATGAGCTCTGCGGCGCGGTTGGCGATGACCTCGTTCGCGTTCATATTGGAGGAGGTGCCGGAGCCGGTCTGGAAGACGTCGACCGGGAACTGGTCGTCGTGCTCGCCGGCGATGACCTCGTCGGCGGCCTCGATGATCGCCTCGGCGACGTCGTCGTCGACGAGTCCGAGGTCACGGTTGGCCTGGGCGGCGCCCTTCTTCACGACGCCGAGGGCCCGGACGAACCGCCGACCGAAGGTGATCCCCGAGATGGGGAAGTTCTGGATCGCCCGCTGGGTCTGGGCGCCCCAGTAGGCGTCCGCCGGGACCTGCATCTCGCCGAGGCTGTCCTCCTCGATACGGAACTCGTCTTCGGTTGCCATACGCGGACGGTCACGGGCTGTCAGGTAAAATCCACCGAAAGGGGCGCGTCCCCGGTCCGACCTCGTTCTCGAGTGTGCCGCGTGCGGGACCGGGGCGGACGCGATAGCGGCTAGGTGCCACCCTTCGGTTCCGGACGGTCTCGAGAGTCCGAACCAGAGTACGACGATGGCGTAGCACACGAAGTGCCGTCGTGATTTTTCTAGTTCTAACGCGTGTACGCAATCAGTGCGTCTCGCTCGGCGTCGCCGAGCGACGATGGTGGCGGCGTTAAACCCTTCTAAAGCTGGTGGATGCCTGCTTCGGTCGGCGGAGCGGTGATCGGTAAGTGGCGACCGTGACGAGGAAGCAGAGTCGACGGTCACGGGCAAGCCCGTCGGAGTAAGCGTTTAGGTCCGTTCCGATGAGTCCGCAGTGGACGGCGCGAGGGAGTGCTCGCGGTGCCGTCGATCTGCGATCGTGCTATAATCTCGAGTGAGCGACCGACCGTTTCGGTCACCCTCTCCACATAATCCGGCGAATTTATTAGTTTGCCGGCGAACTAAACGAGACAGTGAATAAATAATTAACTCATATAGTAATTAATGATTAGTAACTATTAAGTATATGGTCTACTGTAGTTCCCCTGTGGTGTACAATGACTGACAAGGGAACGACTTCTCGGAGGACGATACTGAAGGGTGCCGGACTTGCAGGGACCACGAGTCTCGTTGCACTGGCCGGCTGTACCGGCGGCGGAGGGGGTAACGGCGGCACGCTCGAGGTGCTGCACGGGTGGACCGGCGGTGACGGCGCTGATGCTGCCGACGCCCTCTTCTCGGCGTTCGAAGAAGAACACTCCGACATCGAGTTCGACGAGGAACCGATCGGGGGCGGCGGTAACGAGAGCCTCGATCAGACCGTCGCAAACCGCCTGCAGGGCGGCGACCCGCCGAGTTCGTTCGCCGGATGGCCCGGCTCGAACCTCGAGCAGTACGAGGGTGTCCTCGGCGATATCGAGTCCGAAGTCTGGGACGAAGCCGATCTGAAAGACGCACACGTCGAGGAGGCCGTCGAACTCTGTGAGTACGACGGTGCTTTCTCGGCGGTACCGATCGGTTCCCATCGGTTGAACGACCTCTTTTACAACGTATCGGTCGTCGAAGACGCCGGGGTCGACCCGGACTCCATCGACAGCGTCGACGCCCTCGTCGACGCCCTCGACGCCGTCGAGTCCGAAACCGACGCCACGCCCATGGGATTCGCGCTCGAACCGTGGAGCATTCTACAGACCTGGGCCCAGACGATGCTCAGTGTGAACGGGTACGACGCCTACATGAGTTTCATCGAGGGCGACGGTGACGAGGAGGCCGTCCGGTCGACGTTCGAGGCGCTCGAGGAAATCCTCGACAACTACATCAACGACGACGCGACGGACGTCGACTTCACCGAGATTAACCAGGAGTTCATGGACGAGGGCGTCGCGTTCGTCCACGAAGGCAACTGGTCCGCGGGCGCGTACATTACCGAAGAGTACGAGTACGGCGAAGAGTGGGATGCCATCCGATTCCCCGGTACCGAGGACCTCTACACGCTTCACATCGACTCGTTCATTTATCCCGGCGATAACCCGACTCCCGACGAGTCGGCACAGTGGCTCCGATTCGTCGGGAGCGAGGAGGCGCAAGTCGCGTTCAATCAGTACAAGGGATCGATTCCGACGTTGAAAGACGTGTCCACCGACGAGTTCAACCAGTACCTCGTCGACACGATCGAAGACTTCAACGAAGCCTCGGAGAAGCCACCGACGCTCGCCCACGGGCTGGCCGTCGAACAGGGAATTCAATCCGATCTCGAGGGTGCGTTGAACGACCACTTCGCAGACCCATTCGACGTGGATGCTGCGACGGATGGTTTCATGAACGCGTTCTAACCACCTCGTCAACTTTATGAGAAACGTATTAGATATCCTTCGTAGCTTCTGGCAAGCGGGAGACGCCAGAACCGACGGCGGTGTGGCGGACGGTCGGTCCTCGAGTCGGCGATGGTTGGATAGCGACTTCGTTCAGTCCGCACCCTTCTGGTTACCCCCCTTCCTCCTGATGGGCTTTTTCGTCTACGCCGCGATCGGGTGGAACTTTTTGCTCTCGTTGACGGACTTCTCCGGGTTCGGCACACCCGACTACGCAAACCTGAGCCTACGGAATTACTGGGCGATGGTACAGGATCCGCAGATCTGGTCGGCGACGCGGAACACGTTCGTGTTGCTGGTCGCCTTCACCCTCACGTGCCTCGTCGTCGGGCTCGTGTTAGCCCTCTTGCTCGATCGGGAGATCCGCTTCGGGAGGACGTTTCGAACGGTCTACCTCCTGCCGTTTGCACTGTCGTTCATCGTTACGGCACAGTTCTGGCGCTGGATGTACAACGTCGACAACGGGATCATCAACGAGTTCATCGGTGTGTTCGGACTCGGACCGTACAGCTGGCTGGGAAGCCCTCGACTCGTCCTCGGGTCTGTTATATTCGCGCTGGTCTGGCAGTTCAGCGGGTACACGATGATCATCTACCTCGCCGCGTTGCGGTCGATCCCGAAAGACCAGTACGAGGCGGCGCGCGTCGACGGTGCGAGTACGGTGCGGATGTACTGGCGAGTCATCGTGCCACAGCTCCGTCCGGCTATGGTCAGCGCGTCTGTCGTCCTCATGCTGTTCGCGCTGAAGGCGTTCGACTTCCTGTACGCGATATCCGGCGGGTACAGGCCCCGACGTGGCGCAGACATCCTCGCCACCAAGATGGTCCGCGAAGCGTTTGGAACGAACGAGTGGGCGTACGGTTCTGCGATCGCGATCGCGCTATTCGTACTCTCACTCGCCGTGATCACACCGTACCTGTACAACCAATACAAGCGAGGTAACCTATGAGCGAACAGACGATAACGACCGAACCGTCCGCGGAACGAAGCGTAATCCAGTCGATTTCCGTTTGGCGGGTTGCGCTGTACGCGGCGTTGGGCGGTCTCGTGGTGTTCTACTTGATCCCCATCGAAACGGGTCTGGTCACGTCGATTAAGACCTCCGAAGCCGTCAGGACTACGTTACCGTTTGTCCCTCCGGGTCCCGGAGGGGCCACGGCGGAGAAATGGCAGTACGCGTTCGAGTCCCTCGGCCGGGGGATGGTGAACAGCGTCCTGTTCACGATCCCGTCGACGATTCTCTGTGCAGTTCTGGGAAGTACGGCCGCGTACGGACTGACCCTCGTGAAGTGGCGCGGACAGATCGCAGTTCTGGCGCTGTTCATTGCGGGCATCTTCGTCCCGTACCAGGCCGTGATCGTCCCTCTCTTCCAGTTCTGGAGCCAGATCGTCCAGTTCGACCAGCGACTGGCGTTCATTTGGGCGTTACCGATGCTGTCGGAACATCACGCGACCATCCTGGAACTGATAATTACGCACACCGCCTACGGCGTCCCGATCTGTACATTGCTGTTCCGTTCCCAGTACAAGACGATGTCGTGGGAGATGATCGAGGCGGCCAGACTCGACGGCGCGTCCGTCTGGCGGATCTACCGTCGCATCGTCCTCCCGCTATCGGTGCCGATGTTCGCGGTCGTGTTCATCTTCCAGTTTACACAGATCTGGAACGAGTTCCTGTTCTCGCTGACGCTCATCGGAAGCGTCAGCGATCCCGCCGCGTCCGCGATGCTGATCCTGTCGGGTCTCGGAGAAGCGCTCGAGGGCGTCGACTATCCGCTTCGAATGGCCGGGGCGTTCGTGACGGCCCTGCCGACACTGCTCGTCTACGTGCTGTTCGCGGACAAGTTCGCCGAAGGGGTGCGAGTATGACCGACGAACGAGCTACGTATCGACCACGAACACGGAGGCCCTAACCGATGGCACGAACACAACTCGACGACGTAACGAAAGTATTCACCGACGACGACGGGAGCGACATCGTCGCCGTCGACGACGTATCGATCGACATCGCGGACGGGGAGTTCCTCGTCCTCGTCGGACCGTCCGGCTGCGGCAAGTCGACGACCCTGCGGATGATCGCCGGCCTCGAGTCGATCACCGGCGGCGAGATCCGCCTCGACGGCCGGCTGATCAACGACGTGCCCGCGAAGGACAGGGACATCGCGATGGTGTTCCAGTCCTACGCGCTCTACCCGCACATGACCGTCAAGGAGAACATGTCGTTCGGGCTCGAGGAGTCCACCGACCTCTCCGAGGACGAGATCTCCGCCCGGGTCGAGAAGACGGCGCAGATGATGGGTATCGGCGACCTGCTCGATCGGACCCCCGGAGAACTCTCCGGCGGACAGCAACAGCGGGTGGCCCTCGGCCGTGCGATCGTCCGCGAGCCGGCGGTGTTTCTGATGGACGAACCGCTCTCGAACCTCGACGCGAAGCTTCGCGCGCAGATGCGAACGGAGCTCCAGCACCTCCAGGAGGAACTGGGGACCACGACGGTGTACGTCACCCACGACCAGACGGAGGCGATGACGATGGGCGATCGCATCGCGATCCTCAACGACGGGGAACTCCAGCAGGTCGGCACCCCGCTCGAGTGCTATCACGAACCCGCGAACCTGTTCGTCGCAGACTTCATCGGGGAGCCGGCGATGAACTTCATCGAGGTGACCCGCCGCGAAGGCGACGGCGACGGCGCCGTCCTCGTGGGCGACCGCCTCGAGTACCGCGTGTCGGCCGACATCGCCGAGGCGACCGAGGGACGGTCCGACCTCGTTCTGGGCGTGCGCCCGGAGGACATCGAGATCGAGTTCGACCAGGAGGCCGAGCAACGGGTGAACGGTCACGAGGTGTCCGCGACGATCACCGTCGTCGAACCGACCGGCGACGAGAACATCGTCTACCTCTCGCTCGACGACGAGGAGGGGGTGTCGGTGACCGAGAGGGTCGACGGCGACGTGAGCGACACGATCATCGCCACGGTCGACGGGATGACCAGGGTGGAATCCGACGATCGCGTCGCCGCCCACATCCCCGAAGACGCCATCCACGTGTTCGATGCAGAGAGCGGTGACGCCCTGCACAACCGCCGGGTGGACGCGACCGAACCGCGGATAGAGAACGTCTAAGTCGAAGCCGACGGTTTTCGGCCGACTTCGTCCCGACTGCGGTGTCGTTCCTCGCGGTGCTCACCGCCCGTCGGACCTTGATCCTCGGGCTACGTCGACGATCGAACGTTGTCCACGGTAGACGCTCGAGCGTAGGCCACGCCGACCGCTCGCGTTCCTGCGACGACGAGGTAGGCCGCAGCCACGGCGGCGAGCAGTCCGAACGCGTCGCCGCGGCTGACGGTCGTGACGACGAGCCACGTCGCGAGGACGACCAGAGAGAAGCCCACCGTCCACCGCAGGAAGTACGCTGGATCGGTCGCCACGGGGACGATGGCGTCGGCGTCGGCCGCAGCGCGCACCCGGCCGGCGGAGGCGACGGCGGCCAGCGCGATCGGGTACACGTACGCACAGGCGGCGAAAAACAGGATCGACGCCGTCGACGGGACGAGCGTGAGCACCCTCGTCGACCCACCGACCGCGGGTCCTTCGGTCATCGCGGTCACCGAGAGCGCGAGCAGGACGATCGGTGGGAGGAGGAACCCGATCGACACCGCGAACGATCTGAGGCCGAACCGGAGGGCGGATCGCACCGACGCCGACGACCCTCGCGCGCCCGGAACGAGCACCAGCGTCGCGGTTCCGAGGAGGGCGACGACGCCCAGCAGCGCGATCAGTGCGGGAACGACCGCGAGCGAGGACGGGGCGAGCACCGCCGCGTACCGCACGCCGACGGCGGTGGCGACGACCGAGACGACGCTCCCGCGCAGCGCCGCCCGGCCGATTTCGTCGCCCGCGGGGTAGCTGAGCGCGTCACCGAGCATGTCCGCCTCCGGCGAGGCGTCCCCGTTCGTCGGCTCCTTCCGAATCCATGTGCGCCGTGTGGTGCGGTCCCGGCAAAAGTCTCGCGATCTGGTCACCGGCTCGAGGGTGCCGTCCCCGGTCGACGCGTTCGATTCCCGGCCCCCGCGGTCTCACTCCTCGAGGTCCGCGTACTCCTCGGGCGTGTACGTCGACAGTTCGAGGGCGTGGATGTCGGTCGTCATGTGCTCGCCGAGGGCGTCGTAGACGGTCTGGTGTTGCTGGACAAGCGGGAGTCCCTCGAACGCGGGGGAGACGACCGTCGCTGCGAGGTGATCGTCGTCGTCGTGGTGGCGCGCCCGCTCGACGGTCGCCTCGGCGTCCTCGAGGTTCGATTCGATGAGTTCTTCGACCGCTTCCGGCTTCATGTGCGGAGATTGGTCGCTCGAGGCAAAAGCGACGCGGTCCCGGTCGATTCGCGCGAACGTCTCGTCTCCCGCGTCGACTCGAGGGACGGTGCGATTCGCCGGCGACCCGCATCGGCGACTTTTTACCGTTCGACCGCCCCGTCGGACACATGTCCCTCGCAGCAGCGACCCGCCGGGCCGTCGACGAGCACCCGTTCCTCGTCGCCGCGTTACGGGCCGACGTGGTCAACTACACCGCCGCCGCCCGGTTCCTCGAGGTCGACGGGGAGACCGAGGCCGTCGCGACCGCCCTCCGCCGATACGCGGCGGACCTCCCCCACTACGAAACCGAATCGGCCGACGTCCGGGTGGCGATGCGAAGCGGCGTCGGCCCCGTCGAGAATCCGGCGGACGCAGTCGTGCTGGTCGGCGACGCGGCGCTCGGCCAGGCCGGCTGCGAGCACACCGGTCTGCTCGCCACTGGCGACGTCGGCACGCGCGAACTGGTCACCGCCCTCGAGGCGCTCCACCTCGAGGGGATCGAACCGGTCGCCGCCGGGGTCGCGGACGGTGCGATGACGATCGTCGTGGGACGTCGCGACGGAGCGAACGCGCTCCGGGCGATCGAGGATGCGCTCGAGGCGGTCCCGGTCGGCGTCGGGGAGCGGTGACGGTGCTCGAGCGGGGGTGGGGTCCGTGGCGGGACCGGACGAACCGAATTCGGACTCGTACGGCATCCAACGCTTTAACTTCGACCCGCTAGTAGGAATCCGTAATGACCCTGCACGTGACGAACACGTTGACGGGCGAGACGGAGCCGTTCGAGCCGCAGGACCCCGAGAACGTTCTGCTCTACTACTGCGGCCTGACGGTTTCGGACCCGCCCCACCTCGGCCACGCCCGGTCGTGGGTTCACGTGGACGTGATGCACCGCTGGCTCGAGCACCTGGGCTACGACGTCCGCCACGTCGAGAACTTCACCGACGTGAACGAGAAGATCGTCGCCCGCGTGGGCGAGGGCGACCTCGGCGAGAGCGAACCGGAAGTCGCTCGCTCCTACATCGATCGAACCCTCTCGGACATGCGTGCGCTCAACCTCCTCCGGGCGGAGGTCTACCCCCGCGTCTCGGAGCACGTCCCCGAGATCGTCGACCTGATCGAGACGCTGGTCGAGAAGGGCTACGCCTACGAGTCCAACGGCTCGGTCTACTTCGACGTGACCCGGTTCGACGACTACGGCAAGCTCTCGAACCAGGATCTCGAGGAGATCGAATCCCAGGGCGACCCCGACGAGCGCTCGGAGAAGCGCCACCCCGCCGACTTCGCGCTCTGGAAGGCAGGCGACGTCGATCCTGACGCCGTTCGCGAGCACCGCCACGAGGGGGTCGACCACGGCGGCGACCCCCCCGAGGGGCAGACCTGGGACTCCCCGTGGGGTGAGGGCCGTCCGGGGTGGCACATCGAGTGCTCGGCGATGAGCATGACCCACCTCGGGGAGACGCTCGACCTCCACGTCGGCGGCCGGGACCTCGTCTTCCCCCACCACGAGAACGAGATCGCCCAGTCCGAGGCGGCGACGGATCGGGAGTTCGCGAAGTACTGGCTCCACTGCGAACTGTTCCAGATGGACGACGAGAAGATGTCATCGAGCCTCGGCAACTTCGTCACCGTCTCCGACGCCGTCGACCAGTGGGGGACGAACGTCCTCCGGACGTTCCTCACCGCCGGGTCGTACAACAGTAAACAGCTCTACAGCGACGAGACGATCGCCGAGGCCGAGGAGCGGTGGGAACGCCTCGAGCGCGCCCACGAGGCCGGCGTCGAAGCCCTCGACTCCCCCGACGCGGCCACGAAGGTCGGAGACGAGGACCTCCGAGACAGCGTCTCGGAGGCGCGATCGACGTTCGAGGAGGCGATGAACGACGACTTCAACACGCGCGAGGCCCAGTCGGCGCTACTGTCGATCGCTTCCGCGATCAACCGCCACGTGGACGGCGGAAGCGAACCCGACGGCGAGGGCTCGGTCGGCGAGCGGTACGACTATCGCGGCCTCCGGGAGGCCGTCGACGCGCTCGAGGTACTGGGCGACGTGCTCGGCCTCTCGTTCGTCGGCGACACGACCGGGACGGCCGAGTTGGCCGGCGACGTCGTCGAACTGGTCCTCGACGTGCGAGAGCGCGAGCGCCAGGCGGGCAACTACGAGCGGGCGGACGACCTCCGCGACGAACTCGAGGCCCTCGGGATCGAGGTGCAGGATACGGACGCGGGACCGTCGTACAGGCTTTCGTCGGGACGGTAACCAGGCGGGTCCATCTCGTCGGCGCTCCGTCCGCTATCGTGGACGCTCGTCTCACTCTCCGGTTTACTGTTATCTCCCAGTGGTGTTTGTTTTCAAGGAAGAACAACGATTCATGAAGCTTATGTTGGATACGGGTCTCGAGTCGTACGATATGAATCGCAGATCGTTCGTCGCGGCGCTCGCGGTCGGCAGCGTCGGTTCGCTTGCCGGGTGTTCGGAGTTCCTGGCGGAGGCGACCACCTTTTCGGCGTCCCCGGCGACCGTCTCGGCCGAGGCGCTCGAGTCGGCCGGCTACGAGTACGAGGGGACCGAAGAACTGGTCGAGTCGAAGGAGGTCGCCGGACGGGAGGTCGAGGCGACGAACTACATCAGCGAGTTCTCCCGCGACATCGACCTCGGTCCGCTCGAGATCGATACGGGGGACGCGAAGGCGGGGGTCTTCGCCGTGGTCACGACGCCCAAGGTCTCGGTCGCGGGGAAGAATTTTAATCCGATCGGCGAGATGAGCAACGAGGAGGTCGTCGAACTCGTTCAGGATCAGTACGAGCGACTCTCCGTCGACGGCTCGAGCGGCGAACGCGAGGTCGACGCGTTCGGGAAACCGATCGACGTCGAGACGTTCGAAGGGGAGGCGACGCTCGCGGGCGAGCAGGGCGTCGACGTCCTGATCGACGTGAGCAAACCCGACCACGACGACGACCACCTCGTACTCCTGGGCGTCTACCCGGACCGCGTCCCCGAGGAAGCCGACCGCATCGACACCCTGATCGAGGGGCTCGAGCACGGCGACGACGTGGACGTGGATATCGACGGTGCGGACGAGGACGAGGAGGGCGAGGGGAACGAATCGGACGAGTGAGGGGTGAGGGGTTCGGTCGATCCGTTTTCACAACCCGAGCGCCGTCAGGAGCGGGAGGCCGCTCGCGAGGGCGCCGAGCAGGTAGCCGGTGATCGCACCGCCGTTGAGCAGCGGCAGTCCCGCGTGGGGTCGCCCCTGCAGGACCATGTACATGAGCACCAGCAGGCCGGTGATCGTTCCGACGATCGCACCCAGCGCGGGGACGTTGACCGCGAGCACTGGCACGTCGAGCGTCCCGACCTCGAGGAACGATGCCGCGCTGGCGACGAGGATCGTCGGGATGACGGCGTCCCCCAGCCCGATGAAGAGGGCGTCCCGCTCGAGCGCGGCGTCGGGTTCGCCGGCGGGGTCGTCGGGTTCGTCGCGTTCGGTCGACGGGTCGTCGGATTCGCGGCCCTCGCCGGCGAGGGCATCGGAGTCGTCGGCCGTCGCGTTCCCGCCGTCTTCAACCGGGGTCGCTTCGCTCGACTTCTCGTCCTCGAGGACGCCATCCGTGCTATCGGACGCGAGGTAGGAGTACGAGAGCGTCGTCGGGACGACGAGGACGACGGGAATTCGCAGGTCCATCACGCCCTCGGCGAGGTCCAGCATGTGTTCGGTCTTGTAGACGCTGATGGCGTCGTAGACGGCCAGGACGCTGAGAAAGATGATCGCGGGGAGCAGGCCGAAACTGATCCCGAAGAGGCCGGCGGCCCCGGCCCCCATCAACACGCCGGCGCCGTCGATGACGTACCACTCGGGGTAGAGTAGCAGTGCCGCGCCGACGGCCACCGCGGCGAGGGCGGCGAGGACGTTGACGGAACCGACGGTGACCGCGGGCGGGAGCAGTTCCAGAAAGACGAACCAGGCGAGCATCGTGCTGACCCCGATGATCAGCGCCCGGATGAACCACTGGGCGTCGTACTTGAACGCCGCGAGCATCACCCCGGTCGCGGCGAGGATCACGACGAAGTAGATCGCGCTGTTTACGGGGTCGTCCGGGTTCTCGACCGCCTGTCGGTCCGAGGCGTCGAACGGTTCGACGAGGGCGAGGGCGCCCAACTGCACGCCGAGAAACAACAGCACCGTCAGCGCGACGGCGGCGAAAATGCGGGTTCGATCGGTCATCGTAACCGCGTTTACACCCGGTCGTCTTGGGGCTTTCCTCTCGCTCGAGGTCCAGTTCGCGGCCGTCGCTCGGGTTCGTTATCGGTCGTCCGCCGGAGTCGCTCCCCGACCGTTGGTGGTCAGGGCTACTACAAGGACTGCGACCGTAGGACCGGACGGTGAACGACGGGCACCTCGTTCGGAATGAACCGGTGGTCCTGGGGTACTGCGGTCGGGTTTCTATCGTGCGTACAGCGTCGACCCGACGAGCGACGGGAGGTGCACGCCGTGGTCCGTCGTGACCGCGAGGTAGGGGCGATCCACGGGTCCGAAGACGTCGACCACGCGGCCGACCCCCTCGAGGGAGTCGTCGAGCACCATCGTCCCGATCTCGTTGCGGAGGGTTCCCTCGTCGGGGTCGTCGTCGCCGGGGTCGTCCGTTCGCAGGATCGCGAGCCCCTGTGCGGTCCGGACGACGCGTCCTACCCGGCGCACCGTCACTCGCGCATCGCGGCGACGTACGCCGCGACGGCCTGGACGAGGTCGTTTTTCGTCGAGTCCTCCGCGCCGCGAACGACGACGCGGCCGCGATCTACCCATGACTCTCTCGAGTAGGCTTTGTCGCGTTCGACGACGGCGTCGTAGCCGATCTGTTGGACGGCTTTGGCGATCTCGTCGACGGTCGGGTCTTCGACGGCGAGGTCCTCGGGAACGCGCCGCCCCTCCGACCTGGAGAGGCGCGAATCGAGGTAGGCGGGCCAGATGACGTTCTCGACCATACGAACCCCTGCGAAGGCCGTCGAGTAAACGCTTTTCAAAACGTTGTGTCGGTGTCGGGTCGAACTACGACTCTCCGCTCGGCCGCCCGCTGGTCCGTGTTCGTCGACGGGTCACCAGCGATCCCACCGCTCACCCGTGACGCGACCGACGTGACCGTTCGAGCGGGGCCCGTCGAGATTCCCGTCGGTACCGGAAACAGAGACGTCCTCGAGACGGTCGCCGATCACGATCGGCCTGTCGTCGTGGAGGCGCGCCCGTTCTCCGAGCGCAACCACGTCGGTTCCGACGTCGAGTCGATGTACGCCTCGTTCCGCGAGCGCGCGTTCGACGCGTCGCCCGACGGGATCGACGATGCGGTCTGCGACGCCCTCTCGGGAAGCGGGCCGTCCGACCGCGACTCGCGGTCCGGTCGAACCGGCGAACGAGACCGGCCGGGCGAACCCGCGCGTTTCGAGTGAAACTTCCGGTGTTCGAGGCGCTACCTCTCCGAATAATAATTTCACACTGACACATAATTCGGCCCGAAATCGATCGAATACATTGCATATCGCTATATGAATGTCCGGTAGTTTCGGCGACGGAATGGAGACGAGGGCTCTGGGTACCGCTCGAGATCGGTTCCCGTCGGCGGTGTTCGAACCGGCCCGATCGACGTCGGACTGAACGGTTTTTTACCCCTCCGTCCCCGAACTCACGCCAATGAGCGCGAACGAGGAGGCTGCCGAGTTCGATTACGAGGACCTCGGTCTCGTCGCCGGCCTGGAGATCCACCAGCAACTCGACACGGCGACGAAGCTGTTCTGTACCTGTCCGACCGAGCTTCGGGAGCCCGAAGCGTCGACGCGTCGATTCACTCGCTACCTCCACCCCACCCGGAGCGAACTCGGCGAACTCGACCAGGCCGCCGTCGAGGAGAGCGTGGTCGACCGCGAGTTCGAGTACCTCGCGTACGACACCACCTGCCTCGTCGAGGAGGACGACGAACCGCCCCACGAACTCGACGAAGAAGCCCTCGAGACCGCCCTCGAGATCGCCCAGCTGATGGACATGGAGGCCGTCGATCAGGCCCACGTCATGCGAAAGATCGTCGTGGACGGCTCGAACACGTCGGGCTTCCAGCGGACGACCCTGGTGGCCACCGACGGCGAGATCGAGACGAGTGTGGGTCCGGTTGGGATCGAGGACCTCCTGCTCGAGGAGGAGAGCGCCCAGCGCGTCGAAGAGACGGATCGAGGGGTCACGTACAGCCTCGACCGCCTCGGAATCCCGCTCGTCGAAATCGGGACGAGTCCGGACATTCGGTCCCCCGAGCAGGCGCGCGAGGCGGCCGAACGAATCGGGATGCTCCTGCGATCGACGGGAAAGGTCAAGCGGGGGCTCGGAACGATCCGCCAGGACGTCAACGTCTCGATCGAGGAGGGCGCGCGCGTCGAAATCAAGGGCGTCCAGAGCCTCGACGACATCGACGACATCGTCCGGAACGAGGTCGCCCGACAGGCCGAACTCGTCGAAATCGCGGCTGAGTTGCGCGGGCGGGAAGCGTCCGTCGGCGAACCGCAGGACGTCTCCGAAGTGTTCGCGGAGACCGAAAGCGGGGTCATCGGCGGTGCGCTCACCGCCGGCGGCTCCGTCAGCGCCGTCCCCCTCTACGGGTTCGACGGACTCGTCGGTCGCGAAATCGCGCCCGACCGCCGGCTCGGGACGGAGTTTTCGGACCACGCCAAGCGCCACGGCGCCGGCGGGATCTTCCACACCGACGAACTCCCCGCCTACGGCGTCACCGAAGAGGAGGTCGAGGCGCTGCGCGATGCGGTCGGTGCGGGACCCGACGACGCCGTCGCCATCGTCGCCGCCGAGACGAACGTCGCCGAGTCGGCCATCGAAGCCGTCGCCGATCGGGCGCGAACCGCCCTCGAGGGTGTCCCCGAGGAGACCCGCGGCGCGAACGAGGACGGGACGACCCGCTACCTGCGTCCGCTGCCCGGCGCGGCGCGAATGTACCCGGAAACGGACGTGCCGCCGGTCGAACCCGATCCGAGCGACGTCCCCGAACCCGAGTTGCTCACCGAGAAGGTCGACCGGTACCGGGCCGAGTACGGACTCGACGAAGGGCTGGCGCGGCAGGTGGCCTACGGCGCGAACATGCCCCTGTTCGAGGACGTCGTCGCCGACGGCATCGATCCGACGCTCGCCGCGACGACGCTCGAGTCCACCCTGACCGAACTCCGACGCGACGATGTGCCGGTCGAGAACCTCGCACGCGAGAACCTGGAGGAGGTGTTCGCGATGGCCGACGGCGGCGACCTCGCGCGCGAGGGGATTCCGGACCTGCTGACGGCGCTGGCCGAGAATCCGGCGCAGTCGGCCGAGGAAGCGGCCGAAGCGGCTGGCCTCGGCACGGTCGACGAGGTCGAGGTCCGCGATGCGGTCGTGGAGGTCGTCGAGCGCAACGAGGAACAGGTCGAGTCCGAGGGGATGCAGGCGTTCTCCGGCCTCATGGGCGAGTGCATGGGCGTCCTGCGCGGAAAGGCAGACGGCGACCTCGTCAGTCAACTGCTCCGCGAGGAGATCCAGAAGCGATCCTAGCGCGGTCCGATCGGGGCGATAAGAACCGATTCCGACACGTTACGAGGAGTGGTAGACCCTCGAGACTCGGCCCCGCACTGGTCGTCGACGAAGTAGGTGGGTCGGGGCCGAGGGTGTCGAATTCGGACTCGTGCGCATTCTTACGCTAGCGCAAACGCTTATCAGTGCAGACGTTGCCCGTTTCTATTGATGACGGATAGTACACAGAATCAACGAGGAACCGACGTCACGGCAGTCTGTCACGTCAGGGCGCCGTTGCTGCTCGAACCGATCGACAGACAGATCGAGACGCTCCGGTCGTGCGAGGCGGAGGGAACTATCGACGACCTCCTGCTACGGAGCTGGCCCAAGGAGGTCACAATTTCGGCGTCGAGTCCGTATCAGGAGGTCCTCGAGTCGGTCGACCGCTTCGACGACTGGGCCGAGCGTCGCGGAGTGGCCGTTCGGCCGCCGTTCCGCGAGCGGACGACGACCTCGCAAGTGACCGGCGAGACGAAGGACCTGCTCGTCACGCCGATGATCTGCCTCGAGGTGTACGTCGACGACGAACTGCTCGGCGTCTTCCCTCACACGGATCCGGCGGCCGAGGAGACGCACACCGTCGAGGAGGCCATCGCAACGCTCCGAACCGGCGAACTACCGACGCCCCTGTCCAAGGTGCGAAGCGTCGAGCCGGATCGATCGACCACCTGTCCGGATTGCGGCGGCGAATTGATCGACGGGCAGGGGCTGTACGCCTGTTCGGACTGCGGGTGGCTCGGAACGAAGACCCCCGACGGACGCTACGTGGCCCAACGGGCGGACGCCTTCGAGGAAGACGCCGAGCACACGATCGTCCGGTGACGCCTCACGTCACCGTCTCTTCCGCGATCTTCTCCCGGTAGTTTCGATTCTTCGACCGCGTCCTACGATCCCTCGACCACCTCCTACGATCCTTCGACCACGTCCCCTTCGTACTCGGCTTCGACGCGAACCGCCGCGCCGTCGGTGAGCAGATCGACGGAATCCGCCTGGGAGCCGAGTCGCGACTCGAGTCGATCGGCGTCGACCGCGGCTTCGTCGTCGTACGAGACGACCGTTTCCGCGTGCGCACCGCCGTCGTCCGCCATCGAGAGGTGCTGGTGTACCCCCCGCGCGCCTTCGAACGCCGAGAAGTCGAAGGTGAGCGCTTCGGTTCCCTCGTCGGGTTGTTCCGACTCGAGATCGGCGGTGGGGAGCGCCTCCGTTTCGGCGTAGTAGCAGAGGGCGATGCCGTCGCCGGTTCCGGCCCGGAGGAGCCACTCGAAGTCCACGTCGGTCGCGTGTTTCGGCTCGGTGTCACCCGCGTCTGCCCGAACGATGCCCTCGACCGCGTCCCTGGGATCGAACGTCGGCGCCGACTCGTCCGGCGAGGCGAACGCGAACACAGAAGGCGTGACGCCTACGCTGTCGCCTGTCTCCTCGTCGACGAACACCGAGAAATCGTCGCCCTCTGCCGCCGACGCGTATCCGGCCGTCTCGAGGTCGGCCTCCGCTCCGTCGACGTCGAACGAACCGTAGAGGACGTTCACCCCCTCGACGAGCAACACGTGGCCCTCGTCCGACGACGTCTCGTCGTTATCGGCGAACGCGTCGTACGCGGGAAGCCGACCGAGCCGCGAGAAGAGCTGGAACGTGATGAGAAACGCGACCGGATTTCGGACGAGCGGATCCTCGGGGTTCTCACCGGCCTCGTGGTCGCCCCTGCTCGAGGCGATGGTGGAGAGGGCCTCGAGGTCGATCGCGCCGAAGAAGTACTCCTCGCTCTCGGTTTCGGCGAGGACGGAGGCGTACGCCGGCAGATCGCCGGTCTCGATCGACGCGTCGGCGTCCGAATCGGCTTTCGAGTCGGCACCCTCGTCTCCGTTCGATCCGCCGTCGGAGGTCGGGTCGGAACACCCCGCGAGCGCGGTTAGTCCGGAACTCGCCAGGGCCAGCGCCGTTCGCCTGTCCATCTCGATCATTTACCGACCCTGGCCGCCGACGAACGATGAGTGTAGCGGCCACGTATCACGGCGCTCACCAGATGGTCGGTCGCAGTCGGCGGAATTCACCGTTGATCGGGATCGGGATCCGACCGGTCCGGGCGTTCCGTTGCTCGGCGGAGCAATCCGAGAAACGTGTTGGCCTCTCGCTCCGTGAGGTGTGCGCGTCCGTACACCCGTCGGAGCATCCGCATCGTCTTCTCGCGCTTCTCCTCCGGGTGGTTGAGTTCCTCGAGGAGGTCTGCCCACTGGTCGTAGAGCCGGTCGAGCAGCGGTTCCGGCGCTCGGACGCGTTCGACGTCGGGGAGTTGCGTCTCCCCCTCGCTCAGGGCCAGATCCCGGAGTTCGTAGAGCGTGATCGTCGCCGCCTGGCCGAGGTTCAAGACGGGGTACTCGGCGTTCGCTGGAATCGAACAGATCTCGTCGATCCTCGACAGTTCCTCGTTCGTGAGTCCGACGCGTTCGCGACCGAAGACGAGGGCGGTGGGCGCTTCGACCGTCGGTAGTCGGTCGGCGAGTTCGGCGGGGGTCGAAAACGGGAATCGGACGTGTCTGTGGTCGCCCTCGTTGGTCGTCGCCGTGCAACCGATCGTGTGGTAGTTTTCGACCAGGTGGTCGAACGAGACCTCGGTGGCGTTCGGAAGGACGTCTTCGCGCGCGTGACCGGCGAACCCGTAGGCCTCCCCGTCCGGGTCGAGTTCCGGCGGGTCGACGAGCAGGAGGTCCTCGAAGCCGAAGTTTTTCATCGCGCGAGCGATGGTCCCCACGTTTCCGGGCGTCCGAGCGTCGACGACGGCGACGGCTGGCGGCGTTCGACGCTCGTGGACGGACGCGCCCGAATCCTCGAGGTCGTCGTTCGGCTTCCCAGCTTCGTCGACGGTCGCCCCGACGTCCGTACCTCCATCGGCATTCGATTCGGCGTCGCCCTCGTCGGTCATTGACCGTTCTAGGGGATACGGACCCGTCGTCTCTTTCGATTCGGATCGGTTCGTCATCCCGTTTCTCGGGCCACTATCAACGGTTCGTTCTCTTCACACTCTTCACGCTCTCCACGCTCTCCACGCTCTTTCTCTCTTCCTTTCTCGAATAGAGTAAAGTACACTAGGATAATCATCAATAAGAATTATATAGAAGAATCTAGGAGAAGAACCTAGTAACAAGTCCACTATTGATACTAGGAGGGACGGACACCACTGTCGCGTTTGTAACGACTTCTAGTGGGGAGGTCCATTCTCGCCACACACCTCCGTCGCGGATGTAAATTATGTCCGTAGATGGATGGACGGTAGAGAAAATAGCCGATCGTCTCGGCCACCCCACCCATTTTGGCGTTACATCCGCGACGGGGGTGTGGGCCCCGCGTGTTCTCCCGCGTCGGCGACACGGGTCCTTCGTTGATTCACCTCGAGTTCGAGCGAGGCGTCCCGAGTTGGTGATATGTGTTTCGAGGAGCGAATCGACCGAAGTCGGTCGATTCGTCCACGATCTCCTCCCTCGCCGGTTACATCCGCGACGGGGGTGTCCGTCTCCGCAGGGTTCCGAAACGCCGCTAGAAACGCGATGGCGGTGTCCTCGAGCGGCCTTACTAAAACTTGTCTATTCGGGGCGTGCGGCGGTTCTATCCGACGATTTACACGCGCGATCGACCTCCACAGGTTTATTTTCCTCCGGTGGGAACGGTCACGACGTCCCAATGTCCGCCCACGACGATCGTGATCCACTCTTTCGGTACGACGATCCGGTGTTCGCCGACGAGCGGTTGCTCGAGATCACCCACCTCCCCGGCCCCCAGCGGATCGTCGGCCGCGACGAACAGATGCAGCGCGTGGCCGACGCGTTGAACCCGGCGATCTTCGGCAGCGAACCCAACCACCTCTTTATCTTCGGGAAGACTGGAACCGGCAAGTCCCTCATCTCGCGGTCCGTCACCCAGCGCGTGATCTCCGAGGCCGAGCGCGACGACGTCACCGTGAAGTACGCCTTCATCGACTGCGGCGAACAGAACACGGAGGCTTCTATCGTGAAGACGATCGCCCAGATCGTCAACGAACCCCAGCGCAGCGGCGTCTCGATCCCCGACCGCGGTCTGGGAACCGGCGACTACTACAAACGGCTCTGGCGGGCCATCGACCACTGCACCGACGTCACGATCGTCATTTTGGACGAGATCGATATGCTCGAGGACGACGAGGTCCTCCGAAAGCTCTCCCGGGCGGGCGAGAATCGGCGGATCTCCACCTCGAGCATCGGCATCATCGGCATCTCGAACAAGATCGACTTTCCGGATCACCTCTCCGAGCGGGTCAAGTCGAGCCTCTCACGGGACGAACTCGTCTTCCCGCCGTACGACGCGAACCAGCTAATCGAAATCCTCGAGAAGCGCCGCGACGCCTTCCACGACGGCGTGCTCGACGACGACGTGATCCCGCTCACGTCGGCGCTGGCGGCTCAGGAACACGGCGACGCGCGCAAGGCGATCGACATCCTGCGCAACGCGGGCCGCCTCGCGAAGAAGCGAACCGACGTGCGGGTGACGGCCGAACACGTCCGCGACGCCAAGGAGAAGACCGAGGCGGACCGATTCAACGAGTTGATCGAGGGCTCCCCCCAGCAGGCGAAGGCGATCCTCTACTCGCTTACCCTCCTGACCGAGAACAGCAGCGCCGAGGAGTTCCCGACGAAGATCATCTACAACCAGTACAAGGAGATCGCCCGTCGGCTCGACTTCGACGTCCTCTCCGAGCGCCGGGTTCAGGAGATCCTCCAGGAGCAGAACTTCCTCAACGTCATCCAGTCGGAGCGCGAGGGTCGCGGACGCGGGCGCGGCGCGCACGCGAAGCATCGCCTCCTCGAGAACCCCTCCATCGTGAAGAAGGTGCTCCTTCGGGACTCGAGGCTGTCAATTCTGGCGGACGGGGAAGACGACGTCTGATTCGGCGGATCCGTTTGCCTCGCCCCCCGGAGGAGGCTGTAGCCGTCCCTGGTTCGAGACCGTGGCACTATTCGGTCCGGTGGGTCGTACGACCGACAGTGATGACCGCGAACGCGAACGACGATCCCCCGTCGGCCGAGGGGATCCCCCCGAAACTGGCCGAAGCGCTCGCCCTACAGGACGCGGAGACCCTCCTGCGCGTCTCGGAGTACGCGGGCGAACTGGCCGTCTGGCGGGAGCGAACCGGGGTCGACGTTTCGGGTACAGCGGGGTACCCGCTCGAGAACGATCCCGAACCGGCGATCGACGACGACGGTGACGATTCAAACCGAGAGGTCGATGGCGCACGCGAGTTCGAGACCGCCCTCGAACGCGAGGCCGAGACCGCCTGCGAACGCGGATCAGAGACCGCTCGCGAACGCGAGGCCGAGACCGAACTCGAGGCCGTCGACGTGGCCGCACGTGAGCGCGCCGACGAAAGCGGTGACCGGTTCCCGACGGACGTCCCGCCCTCCGCGACCGAGACCGTCGACGAGATCGGCGGAACCGAGTACCGGTACTACCAGTGGCGTGAGGGTGACGAGATCAAGTCGAAGACGGTGAAACGACGGGTGCACGAGTAGCGAACGCAGACGGTGCGCGAACGCGAGGCCGTCGCGTCGACAACCTCGCCGGAATCGCGGCGCATTTTTGTCTCGCCTCCTCAGTCGGGGTATGGACAGCGTCGACGCGGCCGGATTGGGTATCGGCGACGAGTACCCGCCGCGAATCATGGGCGTGCTGAACGTCAGCGAGGAGTCCCCCTACGATCCGAGCGTCTACGACGACCCCGGCGAGGCCGCCGCCTACGTCGACGAGGCACTCGTCGGCGAGGGCGCGGACATCGTCGATATCGGCCTCGAGTCGGCGAACAAGCGCTTCGACGTCCTCTCCGCCGAGGAGGAACTCGAGCGACTCCACGTCGCGCTCGAGACGATCGAGAGCGTCTCCGGCGACGCCGTGTTCTCCATCGAAACGAGGTACGCCGAGGTCGCGGACGAGGCCCTCTCGAAGGGGTTCGATATGGTCAACGACGTCTGCGGGTTCGCCGACCCGTCGATGCCGGCGGTTTGCGAGGACCACGACGCCGCCGTGGTCAAGATGGCGAGTCCGCCGGACCTCGAGCGACCGGGTGCGGTCGAAGAGACCGATTGGGCGGCCCGGAAGGCTCCCGAGTGGGCCGAGCGCGCGGACTACGTCGACACGGTCTACGAGGCCCTGAAGCAGAACGGACTCACAGACAAGACGATCGTCGATCCGGCCTTCGGCGGCTGGAGCGGGGCCAAGACGCTGGCGGACGACCGCGAGACGTTCCGGCGACTCCGCGAGTTCCGCGCGCTCGGCAGGCCGATGCTGGTCTCGATCAACCGGAAGAACTTCCTCGGAGAGATCGCCGGCCGGGAGACCGCGGAGCGCCTGCCGGTGAGCCTCGCGGCGACCTCGATGGCGGTCGAACGCGGCGCACACGTGATCCGAACGCACGACGTCGCGGAGACCCGGGACGCCGCGCTGATCGGCGACGCGTTCGCCGACCGTGCGACCGTCGAAACGGAGGAGTTCTCCGTCTCGCGGATCGACGTTCGGTCCCCCAGGGAACTTCGGGCCAACCTTCGCGAACGCGGACTCGATCCCGACCTGGCCGGCGAGTGGTCGACCCAGGTGCTCGAGGTCGACGGGCTGGACCCCGAGGAACGAAACCGGCTGACCGCGATCGCCACCGATCGTGGCGCCGACGTGTCTCCGATCGATGCGGATCGCTTGTTGCTACTCGGAACGACCGCCGCCGTTTCCACCGTTGTGCGGCGTATCGGGGACGAATCCGGCGCACTGGGTCGGCTCGGTAAGGACATCGCGGCGCTCCTACAGTAAGAGAAAGCTTATGCCGGAGGCTTCGAAAGAAGGGAGTGGACGCCGGGCGGCCTCCCGGGTAGGGGTACTTTGGAGGCGACTCCCGGCCCACAACACGGAATTATTGTGACGTCACGACACCAGTGACGACTCGAGCCCTGACAGTGACGGCTGAGCCCTGACAGTGACAACTCGAGCCGCGACGGTGATGGTTCGAGTTCCGTCGGTGTCAGTTCGAGTCCCGACGGTATCGACGCGGGTTCCGACGTCGTCGACCGTCAGGACGAGATCGAAACCGCGTTCGTACTGGAGCGACGAGTACCGGGCGTGCGAGAGGGTAACTGATGATACGGTACGAGGAGTGGGAACCCGTTTACGAGGCGATCCTCGCGGATTTCGGCTTCGATCGGTCGGCCGACGAAGCGGCGCGCGACGTCCTGGCGTCGCTGACCGGTCCCTTCGATCTTCGATCGCTCTCACACGTTCGGGGTGTGACCGTGGCGGTCGCCGGCGCCGCACCGTCGCTCGAGTCGGCGGACTGCCTCGAGCGTGCTCGGCGCGCCGACGTCGTGATCGCGGCGTCGACGGCGGTCGACGTGCTCGAGGACGAGAGCGTCGAGGTCGACTGCATGGTGACGGACCTCGACAAGAATCCGGAGACGGTCCGGAGACTGACCGAACGCGGAACGCCGGTCGCGGTCCACGCCCACGGCGACAACGTGCCGGCCGTTCGGTCGGTCGTCCCCGACTGCGTCGACGAGTATGTCCTCCCTAAGACGCAGGCGGAACCGCGGGGTCCGGTCGAAAACTTCGGCGGGTTCACGGACGGCGACCGGGCCGCGTTCCTCGCGGATCACCTCGGCGCGGAATCGCTGACGTTCGTCGGGTGGGAGTTCGACGATCCGTCTGTCGGCCCGATCAAGGCGAAGAAACTCGAGTGGGCCGAGCGCCTCCTCCACTGGCTCGAGCGACGCCGTGACGAGCGCTTCGACGTGCTCGACGGTCGACGCGACGCCCTCGAGACGGACGCGTTGCCGATCGAATAACGGTCCGTCGCGGAAGCGCCCATCACAGAAGCGCCCGTCGCGGGCGCCCCAGTCGCCGGAGCCTCCGTCGTCGGTCTCCGTCGCCCGCGCTCACTCGCGTCCGATCCGTCGGGCGATCGCTCGAGGATCCCACCTCGGAAGCAAGCCCTATATCCGGCCGGTTCGAATTCCTTCGACATGAACGACGCCGGGTCGTCGGGTCCCCGAAGACGATTCCTCGCCGGAGTCGCCGGTCTCTCCTCGCTCTCCCTCGCAGGCTGTACCGATCTCGTCTGGTCACGAACGGAGGAGCCCTCTCCGGATCGGATCTCGCTGACGATCAAGACGGTCCCCACGGACGACGACGTTATCGCCCCGCAGATCGCGAGCCAGCTTCGGGAGAACCTGAAAGCGGCGGGAATCGACGTGGAACAGGACACGGTCGCCGAGCCGGAGCTCTACCGAGAGATACTCATGGAGGGCGAGTACGACGTGTTCATCGCCAAACATCCGGGGATCGGCGAGATCGACGGACTCCGCGGGTTGTTGTACCACGAGTACATCAGCGAACCCGGGTGGCAGAACCCGTTCGCTTTCGCCGACGTCACCGCGAACGAACTCCTCGAATCGCAGCTGGAGACGGACGGCGACGAACGGAAGACGGCCGTTCGGGACCTGATCGAGCACCTCGAACGGACGGCGCCGTACACCTGCGTGGCGTTTTCGAACCACCTGGGCGGGGTCAGGGACGGTATCGACCGGCAGACCCCTCCCACTCGGCCGGTCGACTACGTCGACCTGCTGGCGTCGAACGCGGAGTCGCTCGACGGCCCGCTTCGGGTCGGCCTGTTCGGCGAGGGCGTTACCGACCGATTAAATCCGCTCGTCGTCGACGCCGCGTCGGTCTTGCCACCCGTGGAATTGCTGTACGACCCACTGGCTCGGCGGATCGGTGACGAGTACGTCCCCTGGCTCGCCGAGGAGATCGACTGGGGGGAGCGAAGCGGCGATCTGTCGGCCACGGTCACGCTCCGACCCGGGGTAACCTGGCACGACGACGAACCGCTCGACGCGTTTGACGTCGAGTTCACGTACCGATTCGTCGAAGATACGTCCCTCGACGAGGCCGACACGGCGATTCCGACGCCGCGATACCGCGACCTCCAGACGCTCGTCGCGACTGCCGACCCCGTCGACTCGCGGACGATTCAGTTCACGTTTCGAGCCGGGTCGAGGGCCGCCGCCCGTCGGGCGTTTACGATCCCCGTGCTTCCGGAACACGTCTGGAAGTCCCGGTCCGAACTCGTCGGCGAGTACCAGACGGCGGCGCTGACCGACGCGAACGACGAGCCGATCGGCTCCGGACCGTTCTCGTTCGGCGAGGTCGTCGAAGACGAACTGATCGAACTCGAGGCGTTCGACGACCACGTCATCCGCGACCCGGAAACCGATCGACCCGCTGCGCTGTCGGCTCCCCCGGACGGCGTCGGCATCGAGTTTCGAGTCTTCTACGAAGCGGGGGAGATGATCGACGCCCTCGAGGAGGGCGAGATCGACGTCACGGGGACGTCGGTACCGCCGGAGGTGGCGACGTCGATCCGGGACCGCGACGGCGTGTCGATGACGGTCGCGTCGACCGACTCGTTTTACCTGATCGGCTACAACGTCGAGCACCCCCAACTCGGCAATCCGTGGTTCCGGAGTGTCGTCTCGCGGCTGGTCGACCGGGAGTTCGTCGTCTCCGAGTTCTGTCGGGGGTACGGCGAACCGGCGTCGTCGACCGGCGAACTCCTCGGGATTCGAAGCGGCGATTGGGGTTCCCCGGTCGACGACCCGTCCACCGTTGTCGAGTTCCCGGGGTCGAACGGCGAGATCGACGTCGATCGCGGTCGGTCACTGTTCGAAGCGGAGACGAAGTACCGCTACGGCGACGACGGTACCCTCCGAAGCCGATGAGCGACGCGATCGGAACGAGACCGCCGCGAGTGGAGCGCGGCGGAGGATGGGGCGTGACGACCCACGGTATCAGAGCAGTGGTTTAAATTACCGTTCGTGCGTAGAGCCCACTCGTGACGCTGGCACCCGTATTCGTCGATCTCGCCCTGGCCGTTTGCGCGATGGTGACGTGTGCGGTCCTCCTGATCGTCGGGCCCGGCCGGCTCGTCGCGGCAGTTCGCGATTACCGGTGGCGCATTCGGGCGATCGTGGCTCCGATCGCGGTCCTCGTTTTGATCCTCTTTCTCCGCGGAGCGACCAAAGACCTCGTGCCAATCCTCTCGTGGCGCATCGTCGGAATACGCGTCACACAGCACATCTTCGACCTCGAGCGAGTGATATTCGGCGAGAACCCCGTGGCGATCCTCCAGTCGTTTCAGACGCCGGAACTCACGTCGTACTTCGTGTTCACCTACATCTACGGCTACGCGTTCCTCCTGCTCTTCCCGTTCGTGGCGTACTTCGCGCTGGACCGAATGGACGAACTCAGGGCGTTACTTCTGGCGTACACCACGAACTACGGCGTCGGCCTCGTGCTGTACGTCCTCCTCGTCGCCTACGGGCCCCGGAACTTCGATCCGACCCTGTTCGACGCGGTTCTCTACGACGCCTATCCGCAGGCCCGGAATCTCACGAACTCGGTGAACCAGAACGTCAACGTCTTTCCGTCGCTGCACACCTCGCTCGCGATGACCACCCTCTGTTTCGCCTGGCACACCCGCGAGAAGTACCCGCTGTGGCTCCCCGTCGCCGCCGTCCTCGCGATCAGCGTCGTCGTCTCCACGATGTACCTCGGTATCCACTGGCTCTCCGACGCCGTCGCCGGCACCGTCCTCGCCCTCTGTAGCACCTACGTCGGCGTCAACTACACCGTCGAGGAGATCGCCGCCTCGGTCCGGACCTTCGTTCGCAGTCGACTCGAGAACGGGCTGTCGCCGCGACGAGAGTGACCGCGGCGTTCTCGGGGCGAATCGACGTTGCACCCCGTCGACCCGTCGCGATCTATCGGTCGACGAACGGCGTCGGGGTGGATCGCCGCTCGAACCAGTGAGTCGCCCCGGAGTCCGTCGGACCCGGTCCCGGCGGGGAGGAACTCCCGGTATCCTTATGCGAGACGTTATCGAACGCTGATCTATGTGCCCTCCGGACGAGGCGAGGACCGACGAAGGCGTGGACCCAAGTCACGCGGTGATCGCTGCCGTGGCCGACGCGGACGGCGTCGACGTGACGGACGTCGAACCGCCACGCTACGATCCGCTGTACGCGGTCGTCGATCCGGACGCGCTCGACGCGCTGTTCGGCAACGGTATCGCGGAATCGGCTGAAGCCGACGACACTCGCGTCGCGTTCGAGTACGCCGGCTACGAGGTCCACGTCACGGCGGACGGGGTCGACCTGTACGAGGGGCCGCGAGACGGCGACCCGCTCGGGCGAACGGTCGGCGAGTGACGGGCGGGCGCGATCACTCCGCCCAGTAGGCGTCGCCGGGTTGGTCCTGGAAGATCGCCCGCTGGAGGAGTTCGATCGCCTTGTCCAGTCCTTCGCGGGAACTCGTTAGCGAGTCTTCGTGTTCGATGGAGAGCGTCCCGTCGTAACCGACCATTCGCAGCGTCGAGACGACGTCCTTCCAGTGGGACTCGTCGTGGCCGTACCCCACGGACCGAAACAGCCAGGAGCGGTTCGGTTCGTCGTCGTACGGCGTCGTGTCGAGGACCCCCTTCTCCCGCGCTTGCGGCTCGTAGATGCGGGTGTCCTTGGCGTGGACGTGGTGGATGGCGTTCCGTTCGCCCAGCAGGCGGATCGCGTCCGTGACCGAGATCCCCTGCCAGTAGAGGTGGGAGGGGTCGAAGTTGGCGCCGATGCGCTCGTTCGTCTCAGCGCGCAGTCGGAGCAACCCGCGTGGCTCGTAGACGAGCATGTTGGGGTGCATCTCGATGGCGACGTCGACCCCGTGGTCCGCGGCGTGATCCGCGATTCCCGACCAGTACTCGAGCGCGCGGTCCCACTGGTACTCGAGGGCTTCGGCGTGTTCGGGCGGCCAGGGCGCGGTGATCCAGTTCGGGTACTCGTCGTTCGGCCCGCCCCCCGGGAGGCCGGAGAAACAGGTGACCGCGTCCACCTCGAGTTGGCCCGCCAGCCGGATCGCCTCGCGGAGTTCCTCGTCCGACCGGCTGGCCCGCTCCTCGTCGGGATGCAGCGGGTTATTGTGGGTCGCGAGCGCGCTGATCTCCATCTCGTAGGTCTCGAGGAGTTCGTGGAGTTCGGCCTGGGCGTCCTCGTCGTCGAGGTACTCCTCGCGGACGAGGTGGTCCTGGCCGGGGTGGCCGCCGACGCCGGGCTCGATCGCCCCGACGCCGCGCTCGTTCAGGTAGTTGAGCGCTCCCTCGAGCGATTCGTCCGCGAGCGGTGGGGTGTGTACGCCGATCTGCATACCGTGGGTCACCACGTCGGCCGGGATAAAACGGGGGGCGTCGCCGTGGCCGCTGTCGCGCCGATCGGTCCGTCCGACTGCGGGTCGACGGGTCACCCCCGTACGGAGACCGTCTGACTCTCCTCGCTGGAGCGGTAGATCGCGTCGATCACTCGCTGGACGCTCAGGGCCTCTTCGATGCTCTCTCCCACCCCCATGCCGTTGTCGGTGACGATCGCGTCGAAGAAGCGTCGCTGTTCTTCGGTGTGGGTGTCGTTCTGGCGCGTTTCGATCGACGTGTTCTCGAGGTGGTGGGGGCCGACCGTGTTCGCCGAGTAGAAGGCGAGGTCGCTCTCGAGGAGGTCGAACCGGGCGGCGGAGTCGGTGCCGCGGGCGACGAACTCGTGGGTCGTCGGCCGGTTGGTCGCCCAGGCGACGTCGAGGGAGATCGACCGGTCGCCCGCACAGCGGATGAACGCCGTCGACGAGTCGTCGACGTCGAACGAACCTGGCCCCGCGTCGTCGCCCCACATCTCGATGTAGGCGTAGTCCTCGCGCGTGCCGAACTCCGATCGGGTGATCCCGCTGACCTCCTCGACGGCCGGGTAATCGAGGAGGTAGAGCGCCAGATCGATGGCGTGAACGCCGAGGTCGATGAGCGCGCCGCCGCCGGCGATCGAGCGCCTGGTGAACCACGATCCGCGCCCGGGGATGCCCCGTCGCCGGACGTAGTTCGCCTCGAGGTGGGTGACCTCGCCGAGGTCGCCGCGCTCGATCCGGTTTTTCACGATTTGGACGGTGTTCGAGAAGCGGTAGTTGAAGCCGACCATGCTGACGCCGTCGGAGTTCCTGGCGGCGTCGGAGATCCGCTCGGCGCTCTCGAGCGTGTGGGCGAGGGGCTTCTCGAGGAGGACGTCGAGGTCGCGCTCGAAGGCGTCGACGGCGTACTCCTCGTGGTACTTGTTGGGGGTCGTGATGATGACGGCGTCGACCTCGTCGTACAGTTTTTCGTGATCTTCGTAGACGTCGACGCCGTAGCGCTGGGTGAAGCGTCTCCGCGCCTCGGGGGCGACGTCCATGCCGCCGACCAGCGGCACCCCGAGTTCCATGAGGCGTTCGGCGTGGTACTGGCCGATGTTCCCGAGGCCGACGATGCCGGTTCTGACGTCGGTTCGATCTCTGGTCATCGGGCCTGGGCGAAGGTGGGGGTGGTGAGAGGGCGGTTTCGTGCCTGTACTCGAACTCTGCGCTCGTGGTCCGTCGTCACGAGGATTCTATCCGTCACTTCGGACTCGAGTGCCTTTGCTCCGTCGCCAAACCGCGCTCGCAGAGAGTTGGAGTGGAGTGGACGCGGAACTCGCATCGACCCGAGGGCGGGGCGGACGAGTCGGCTCGATCTCATCAGTCGCTACGCCTCCCTACGCACCCTCGTAATCGACTCGGCGGGCGTTCGCGCCCGTGCCAGTCGATTACTCACGTCGGGGCGGAGTTCGTCGCGCCGAAGCGGACGAACGGCCGAGATCAGCCGTCGGTGGGGATGGCGTCAGCTGTCGGCCTCGGTCACCTGCTGTCCGCTGTCGGGTTCGGGCTTCTCGATGTCGACGATGCCGTCGGCGAGCGCCTCGCCCGTCTCGGTGTCGAACAGGTGGACGTTCGCCTTGTCGAAGACCACGTCGAGATCCTGTCCCTCGGCGATGTCGGTGTCCGGCGTGACGCTCATCAGTAACTGGTCCGGCGACGAGGCGGCGTCCCGGTCCATCGACCGTTCCCCTCCCTCAGAGAGCAAGAGGTAGACGAAGATCTCGTCGCCCATCGGCTCGAGGACGTCGCTGCGGGCGTCGATCCGACGGCTCGGCTGGGTGAGCGAGTCTTCGTACCGCGACAGGTGGACGTCCTCCGGGCGGACCCCGAGCGTGACGTCGTCGCCGACGGTCGCGCTGGGAACGTCCGCGGGATCGAGCGCGACGGTGAAGTTGCGCGTCTCGAAGCCATCCTCGATCAAGGTTCCCTCGAAGAAGTTCATCGAGGGCGAGCCGATGAAGCCGGCGACGAACAGGTTCGCAGGCTCGTTGTAGCACTCGAGCGGCGGGGCGATCTGTTGGAGTCGCCCCTCGTTCAGCACCGCGATCCGGTCGGACATGGTCATCGCCTCGGCCTGGTCGTGGGTGACGTAGATGATCGTCGTGTCGAGTTCGCGGTGCAGGCGCTGGAGTTCGGTGCGCATGTGGACCCGGAGCTTCGCGTCCAGGTTCGCCAGGGGCTCGTCCATCAGGAAGACGTCCGGGTTGCGGACGATCGCGCGTGCGATCGCGACCCGCTGGCGCTGCCCGCCGGACATCTCGTCGGGCATCCGGTCGAGCATCCCCTCGAGCTGGACGATGTCGGCGGCCCGTTCGACCCGACGTTCGACCTCCTCGTCTTCGTACTTGCGCAGGCGAAGCCCGAAGGAGATGTTCTCGTAGACGTCCATGTGGGGGAACAGCGCGATGTTCTGGAAGACCATCGCGACGCCCCGATCCTTCGGTGCGAGGTTCGTGACCTCACGGTCGCCGATGTACACCTTCCCCTCGGTCGGTTTCGTGAGGCCCGCGACGGTCTCCATCGTCGTCGACTTGCCGCACCCGGACGGGCCGACGAGGCAGACGAACTCCCCGTCTTCGATCTCGAAGTTTATGTCGTCGACCGCGGTGACGTCCTCGTAGCGTTTCGTGACGTGTTCGAGCGTAACTCGTGCCATGGTGTATCAGGTTTTGAATTTCTTACGTGTTCTGTCGGTACGTGATTACTCCTTGAGTGCGCCTGCCGTGAGGCCGCTGACGATGCGCTCCTGGGCGACCACCACGAGGATGGCGACGGGGATCACCCCGATGATGCTCGCGGCGGCCATGAGGTGGTACAGGACTTCGTACTGTCCCTGATAGGCGAGGATACCTGCAAGAATCGGAGCCCAGTTCTCGGGTTCGCCGTCGGTCATCAGGAACGAGAAGAAGAACTCGTTGTAGACGGCGATGAACGTCAACACGCCCGCCGTCGCGACGCCTGGGGCCGACAGCGGGATGATGACCCTGAACAGTGCCCCGAGGCGGGTCGTCCCCTCGACGCGGGCGGCGTCCTCGAGGCCGTCCGGAATCTGGGAGAAGAACGTCGTGAGGATGAAGATGGCCAGCGGCATGAAAATCGCCGACATGGGCACCACCATCGCACCCGGCGTGTTGTAGAGGGTCCCGTTCGTGGTGATCGGCTCGAGGAAGAATATCGAGGTGTTGAACAGGTCGTTCAGCGGGATGAAGAAGGCCGCCGGCGGGAAGAACGAGATGACCAGCACGAGCAACAGGAGGGGGACTTTCCCCGGGAAATCGAGCCTGCCGAATGCGTAGCCCGCGAGGCTTCCGACGATCAAGACGACGATGGTCGTGGCCAGCGCGATGACGAAGCTGTTGAACATGTACCAGTGGAACGGGATTGTCTCGAAGACCTCCACGAACGCGGTCGGGTTGAACCCGTTCGGGGTGAAGATGACGTTTTCGAGCTGCCCCTCTGGCGTGAGCGCGACCATCAGTAGCCAGTAGAACGGGAACAGCGTCGTGAAGAGGAAGAAGATCGCCGCGACGTAGAACATCGCGCGGTAGACCTTTTCCGGGTTTTTGATAGAACTGGCGGCCCACCGCTGGAACGGACCTCGGTCGAGTTCGCGATCTCCTTGCTCTTCGAAGATGGCCGTCCCCCCGCCGTCGGTACGAGCGTCGGCGGACGCTCGGCGTTCGCAGTGGGCTCCGTAGCTGTGCTCGTCGTCCGTACGATCGTTGTCGGGTGAGTCTCGAGCGTCTCTCATCAGTACAGTCCTCCCTCGGTGTCGCGGAAGAACGCGACGTACATCGAGATGATCAGGCCGATGACGAGCGCGGTGGCGAACGCGACGGCCGCCGCGGTCGCGTAGACGCGGGTCCCGCCGAACATAGCCTCGACGACGAGGCAGGTCAGAGACGGGACGGTAGTACAGCCGGCGGTCGATTCGATCAGGCCGAAGACGCGCATCGCGTCCATCGTCCGGAACAGCATCGCCACGAGCAAAGCGGGCAACACGAGCGGGAGCGTGATCAGTTTGAACCGCTGCCAGGGCGAGGCGCCGGCGACGCGGGCGACGTCGTACAGGCTCCGGTCGACGCTCTGGAGGCCCGCGAGGATGAGCAGGGCCATGAACGCCGACGACTTCCAGATGTCGGCGACCAAGATGACGACGAACGCTTCCTGGCTGTTAGCGAGCGGATTCGCCCCGAAGATACCGAGCCACTGTCCCAGTCCGGCGCCGAACCCGACCCCGGGCAGGAACATCAGGTAGAAGATCATCCCCTGGATGACGATGGGGACTGCCCAGGGCAGGATGATCGCCACGCGGACCCACCGGCGACCCCTGAAGTCCTGGTCGAGTACGTACGCCTGCCCGAAGCCGATGATCGTCTCGAAGAAGACGCTGATGACCGCGAACGCGAGCGTCACGAACAGCGCCTGCTGGAAGAACGGCACGCCGAATTCGACGAACGGGAACGAACCCGAAAGCGAGACGTCGATGAACTGGCGGGCGAGACGGGCGTCCCCCGTTAAGATGTCGACGTAGTTCCCGACTCCGACGAACTCGCCGAGGGGATTCATCCCCCTCGTCTGGTCCGCTTGCAACGAGATCCAGAACGTCCGGATCAGCGGGTAGAACGCGATCAGCGTCAACAGCGCGAACGCCGGCAGCAACAGCAGGTACGCGTAGGCCGCCTCGCTCAGGTTCTCCATCCGGTTTACGAGCACGTTTCCGGCTTGTCCGCCCGACTCGCGCTCGGCCTCGCCGCCGGTTATCGTACCGTCGTCCGTTTCAGTTGCCATTCTGTTGTGCCACCTCCGATTCGCTGTCCTCGAGGTTGTTCGCGAGGTCGGACATCGCGTCCTCGGGCGACTTCACGCCGCGATAGGCGGCGTTCACCTCCTGGAAGACCAGCGCGGACTGTTCGGGCCAGAGGTCGGTCGCCGGTCGCGGGATCGCGTTTTCGCTGGCCGACTCGACCACGTCGGCGTATCGAACCACCGGCCCGACGTCGTCCTCGTCGGCCTCCGAAACCAGATCGAGGTTCGGCGGCAGGAAGCCGCCCAGTTCGAAGACCGTAAGCATCACCTCCTCGTTGGCGAACGCCTCGAGCACCTGGAGGGCCTCCTCCTGGCGCTCCGAGAACGGGCTCACGGTGAGGTTCCACCCGCCCAGGGCCGCGGTGGTTCCGCCGGTGCCCTCGAACTCGGCTTCGTCCTCGCTGACGGCGTACGGGCGGGTCATGACACCGAGGTCCTCTCCGAAGCCGTCCTCGGTCCCGGCTTCGGCGATCGCGTACGACCAGTTTCGGTTCGAGATCGCATCGCCCGCTACGAAGGGATCGAGCGACTCCTGTTCGGTCCACTGGACGATCGTCGACGGAGAGATCTGGGGGTAGTCGTCGAGGGTGTTCTCCTCCTCCCCGTCGATGAACGACCGCATCATCCGGATCGCGTCGATCACCGCTTCTTCGTCGACCGTGACCGGCCGATCGCCTGCGGTGAACAGATTGTCGATGCCGCCGAAGTAGGCGCCACCCCAGGAGGTCATCACCTCGTTGAACGTACAGCAGGACAGTCCCTCGTAGGCGGCGGCCTGCGTCGTGAACCCGTATTCGGTGCCGG
Organism: Halovalidus salilacus; assembly: GCF_031852275.1. Taxonomy (GTDB): domain Archaea; phylum Halobacteriota; class Halobacteria; order Halobacteriales; family Natrialbaceae; genus Halovalidus; species Halovalidus salilacus. The sequence goes on from NZ_CP134700.1 coordinate 1,762,376, forward strand.
CTTCGTCCCGCGCGTCGGCGACGGCGGAGGAGAACTCCTCCCAGGACGGGGGGTCGGTCCCCCAGCCCTCGGTGTCGTAGCCGGCGTCCTCTATGAGGTCCCGCCGGAACAGCGTGAATCCGAGGTCCGGAAACAGCGGGAGGGCGTGCAGGTCCTCCGTATCCGGGTGACGAGCCGTCTCGAGGGACATGTCGAGGTACTCCTCGTTGACCCGTTCGACGACGTCCTCCGGCAGATTCTCCGTCAGATTGACCGTCTGATTGCGGAGGATGAACGGGATCGTCCACCCGCTGTCCATCATGTGGATGTCGGGGGGAGCGCGACCGGCCTCTAGGGCTGACTGGGTCGTCTGCATGCGCTGGGCGGAGTCGCTGACGACCGTCTGGATTTCGACGCTGATGTTCTCGTCGAGGCCGGCGTCCCAGAGCGCCTGCTGGATCGAATCGTCACCGTACATGATTCCCTCGACGTCCGTCGCCGCGGTCATCACGACGGTTCCTGTTTCCCGTGCGGCGCCCAGACAGCCGGCGACCGTGACTCCGCCGACCGCCACCGACCCCGCCGTGGCTTTGAGGAGCGACCGTCGCGTCGTCGCACCGCGGAGTCGACCACCTGTGCTATCGTTTCCCATCCTCTCCGGGAGGTCCACCTACCCGCGTATAATTGTTGGCCAAGAAAGATGTACGAAAACGAGACAGTCGTCTGATCGAGGTTGTCTAACTGCCGATTACATTCAGTCCGCGGTCGCGCGTAAGACGAACGGATACGGGTGATTTTCGACGGGGATCCGATCCGCCGGACGACCGGCGTCGTCGGCGTCGGCGTATCGGCGTAGCATGATATTTCCTCCCGCGGTGTCTGCCGGTTACTCTCCGAATTCCGTTTCCGGGTCCCTCACCGTTCGAGCGGGTCGTTTCCCGGACGCGTCGAAACCGAGTAGGCGATCACCACGATCGGGCGACCGGCGCGTAGGCTCGGCTTCGAGACGGAAAGGATCCGTTGTCTGGTCGCGGTCAGGAACGAGATCGGCGCTCGTGGGCGCGGAGAACCGGCGGTGCCGTCAGTCGTCGATCGACGGCGGCTCGTGTCTCCCGATGTGGATCTCGTGGGCTTCGACGTCCTCGAGCGCGGCCACGCGCCCGCCGATGGTGACCTCGCCCTCGTCCGTCTCGAGGGTGAGCGCGGCGACCTCCTCGGTCACCTCGAACGAGACGTCGACGACGCGCCCCCGCACGACGGTCGGTCCGCCGACGGCGACGTCGCGCCCTTCGATGGTGGCGTAGAACTCACCGCCCGCGTCGATGATGTCCTTCACGCAGCGGCGAATGGTGGCGTACTTCCGCGGGTAGGGGCGGCCCTCGCCGTCCTCGGCGAGCGTCCGTTCGGCGGTCGTCCAGAGCACGGTGCCGAAGAAGCCGGAGACGAGGAAGCCGAGGGCGGATCGATTGAATATCACGCCGTATCGGTCCTGGTCGTCCCGAAGCGCGTCCTGGGTGGCGTAGATCGAGTAGTTCCCGTCGGCGACCGCGATCACCGGCGTCGTGATCCCGCGTCGCGCCCGGGCGGTCGTCGCCACCGCCCGGTAGTCGAACTCCCCGGGATCGGGGGCCTCGTTGCCGGGGGTCACGATCAGGTCGACGCTCACGCCCGCGTCGACGGCCGCGGCGAGTTCCGCCTCGAAGCGGGTCAGCAGGTCGGGCGTCAGCGACAGCGAGAGTTCGTACTCCGCCTCGGTGATCACCTCCTCGAGGTACCGGAGGATCGTCGATCGAGACTTGACGAGCGAGACGGCCTCCGTGTCCCGGGCGGGGGCGGTGTAGCGGGCCTCGAGCTCGTCGATCATCTGCTCGAGCGAGGACTGGACGTTCTCGAAGGCCTCCGCGGGGTCGATCGCGACGACCTTCATCGGGCGCGACTCGCGCAGTTCGACGAGGCCGCGGTCGCTCAGGCTCCGGACGGTGTCGTACACGCGCGGTTGCGGGATGTCGGTTCGGTCGGCGATTTCGCTGGCGGTGAGCTGGCCCTGCTCCAGGACCGTGAGGTAGGCGTCGATCTCGTACTCGCCGAGGTTGAACCGGTCTCCGACGCGTTCGACGGTCGCGCGGAGTTCGTCTGGTGGCATCGAGAACACAGACGCGCCGCGCGGATAAAAGATTTATTATGGATTGAGTAGCACTGGTTTTCGAAATCGGGTAGTCACCCCGGGTGGCCGTGGTCGGTCAGAACCCTTAACCACCGAGAACATGAGAGTGTTGGCATGCGTGGGGTTTCACTCCAGGTCGACGGGACGTACGAGAACGCCCTCGTCGACCGGGTCAGCGGCGCGCTTCCCGTTCCGATCCCCGAGTTCGTCGTCCAGCTCGGACTGTTCGTCCTCGTCCTCGTCGTCGGCTGGTACCTCTCGAAGGTGGTCGTCAGGATCACCGGCCGGACCGTCGCCCGCCAGATCGAACGGCCGAGCGTCACGCGAATGGTCCTCAGGGGCGTGCGGGGGACGGTTCTGGCGGTGACGGGGCTCGTCGCCCTCAACATCGTCGGACTCGGCGGGGGCGAGATCCTCCTGCAGGTGACCGTCATCTCGGCGGTGATCGCCGTCGTCCTCGCGCCACTCGTCGGGAGCCTGATCAACGGCTTCTTCGTGCTCGCCGACCGCCCGTACGAGATCGGCGACATGATCGAGATCCCCGACCAGGGTCACCGGGGGTTCGTCGAGGACATCACCATCCGCTACACCAAGATCTTCACCCTCGAGAACACCTTCATCGTGATCCCGAACGCGGACATTCACACCCGCGACGTCATCAACTGCTCCGCGGAGGACGAGCGGACCCGCACCTCCGTCGACTTCGAGGTCACCTACGAGAGCGACCTCGAGGCGGCGCGCAGACACGCAGAGCGGGCGGCCCGCAGCGTCGACGAGGTCATCTCGGGCGGTCCGGACATCCGGATCGGGAGCGCGCGGTACGCCGCCGCCCCCGTCTGTGCCATCCACGAGTACGCCGAGCACGGCATCGCCCTTCGATTGTTCTTCTGGATCAAACACCCGTACAAGCAAGCCGTGGTCCGCTCTGCGGTCCAGGAGGAACTGTACCGACGCTACGCCGACCTCGACGTCGAGTTCGCCTACCCGCACACTCACCACGTCTTCGACGAGACCAGCGGCGTCGCCCGGATGGCCCTCGATTCCACCCCCTCGGGCGACGACACCGCACCGCGGACGACTCTCGAGGACGGTGCGAGCGGCGGCGTCGACCGCCGCGAGGCGGGGAAAGAGGGGAACCCCTCCCAGTAAGCGGGCGATCGCGGGCACTCGAGTCCCTCCGAGCGGGGTTCGGCGACACCCTTTATCCGCCCGCCCCGCGAACTCACGCCCGAGCCGACATGTACGACGACGTCCTCGTTCCCACCGACGGAAGCGACACGATTCCCGAGACGCTCGCCCACGCGTTGCCCATCGCCGCGAACAACGACGCTCGCGTCCACGCGCTCTACGTGATCGACACGCGGATCACGATGGCGGCCTCGGAGGGAGCGAGAGACGACCTCGAGCGCTGGCTCGCGCAGGAGGGCGACCGCGCGGTCGCCGCGGTCGAGGAGCGAGCGGCGGCGGAGGGACTCGAGGCCGTCGCCGAGGTGCGCGAGGGGACGCCCCCGAAGGCGATCCTCGAGTACGCCGACGAGGCGGGGATCGACCTGATCGTGATCGGGACGCGCGGGAAGAGCCCGCGGGAGAAGGTCACGTCGCTCGGGAGCGTCTCCGAGCGCGTCGTCGACAACGCGGAGATTCCGGTGTTCGTCGTCCGAAACGCCGGGGAATGAACCGCCGCGGAAACGGAATCGAGGCGGATTCAGGCGGACGCGCTCTCGACGGTGATGACGGTACAGTCGAGGTGGGTCCGCAGGTACCGGTCGATGTCCGGGTTGTCCGTGAACCGACGGAGGATCCGCCGCCAGCGGCTGGCCTGCTTCGTGCCGATGACGACGACGTCCGCGTCCTCGGCCGCGACCTCGTCGAGGATGCTCTCCTCGACGAGAAAACCCGTTCGAACCACGTACCGCGCGCTCTCGACGGGCCCGAACTCGGCCTCGACGGCGTCTTTGAGGTCGGTTCGAGTCACGTTCTTCCCGTTCTGGTAGAGGTTCACGTACAGGACCGTCAGGGCCGCGTCGTGCTCGCTGGCGACCTCGATGGCCTCCTCGAGCGTTCGTCTCGAGTGCTTCGTCAGGGGGTACCGAACGGGAACCACGACCAGCGTCATCACGAATCCGAACGAGTCCCTTCCGGGTAAACTTTTCAGTCTTCCCGCCAGTCGCCCGACGCCGTCGGCGTTCCCGCGGGGAGAGCCCCGGATCGGAGCCTCGGGCCGGCGGGGCGGTCGTTTCGGAAGGACACTCATTTATCTGGCGCGCGGGTACGCGGGCCTATGCAACCGTGGACGACCGACGACGGCGAGACGGTCTACGTTTCCGAGCGGGCGGGGGACAAGGGCTCGAAGGGACCGTTCCTCGTCGCCTACGAGTCACCCGACGGGCGGAACCGGTACGGCTGGTTCTGCACGAACTGCGAGAGCCTCGACAACGCGATGGACGCGATGGGACGCATCCAGTGTAACGTCTGCGGAAACTTCCGGAAGGCGACCGAGTGGGACGCGGCCCACGAGTAACCGGGCTTGCTTTGCTACTGATTAGTACACTAACGTCGACCGATGAGGTACCGAACGAACGGTCACCGTATCCTCGTCTTACCCGGTATAATTGCGTGCTACGCCGGGTGAGAAAACGTTCGTCCCCCGCTGGCCCACGAATTGTTATCACGCAGTAAGGTTTATGACGCTGGCGAGCGAACCCGTATACGAATGGGTCCTGTTAACATGCGACTCGTCGAGCAGGCCAGGTCGATCTTCGCAGAGCTCGGTTACACCGTCGAAGGCAACGGCCCCGAATTTAGAGCGGAGCGGGCGTGGAAGGTCGTTCACGTCAATCCCGTCCTCGAGACCGGAGCGCTTCCGCAGGCGTCCGGACAGTTCCACTGTTTCGTCGCCGAACCCGAGGACGCCGACGAACTCGAGCGGCGACTCACCGCGGCCGACCCCGACTACGAGTGGGCGATCATCGTCGTCGACGGGGACGAGTATCAGGTCGAGCGCGCACCCCCAGGACCGCGAGTATCCGTCTGACGCGTCTCGAGACGCGTCTCGGATCCGGAGCCCGAACGGACGCGACGCACCGGCGTCGAACGAGCGACTCTTTTATTGCCGAGAGACCGATTTGACTCCACTCGAGCGCCGTCGGCGGGTCGCTACCTGCCGTCGCGGGCTTGCGAAGGAAGGGTTGAACTTTAGGCGGTACTGTCGCGTTCTCTTGTCCGTCGCGTCACAGGGAGGGTCGTGATGGGTGTACTGTTCCGAATTCCAGGTTTTACTCGGACTCGAATCCGGATCGCGTTGGCGTTCATCGTGGTGCTCTCGGCCGCCGTCGTCGCGGACGCGGCGGTGAACGACCGGTCGACGGTACCGGGAGAGGCCGCTCCCGACTCCACGCCTGCGGAGAACGCAACGGCCCCGCCGACGGAGAACCACACGGTCGTGACCGAGTCGGGCCGGGCCGGGACGATCACGGCCCACGATCCGGACGGGGAGGTTATCTACCACAACGATTCGCGAACGAAGTACTTCGACGTCGATCCCGTCGAAGGCGAACCGATGACCGTCGAGTACACGGCGTCGGACACGATCCACTCCGAGGGGCCGACGTGCAGCGATCCGCCGTGCGTGAGGAACGTCATCGAGCGCACGAACCTCTCGACCGGCGAGGTCGAGGTGGTCTACGAGCGGTACGACTACACCGAAAACGCCGGCGAGTGGCACGACGCCGACCGCATCGACGACGACCGCTACCTCGTCGCCGACATCATCGACGACCAGGTGTTCGTCGTGGACACCGAGACCGGGGTCGTCGAGTGGCTCTGGGACGCCCAGGCCGACTACCCCCTCGAGAGCGGACACGCGTTCCCCCGCGACTGGCTGCACATCAACGACGTCGAGTACATCGAGGAGGGGGAGATGGCGGGCACCATCATGATCAGCCCCCGAAACCTCGATCAGGTCATCTTCGTCGACCCCGATGAGGGGGTGATCGAAGACTGGACGCTCGGCGAGGAACACGACGAGGACGTCCTCTACGCGCAGCACAACCCCGATTACATCCCCGAGGATCGCGGCGGACCGGCCGTCCTCGTCGCCGACTCGGAGAACGACCGGATCGTGGAGTACCAGCGCGAGGACGGCGAGTGGAACCAAACGTGGGAGTGGTCCGACGAGCGGGCCGATTGGCCTCGCGACGCCGATCGACTCCCGAACGGGAACACCCTGATCACCGACTCGCACGGCGAGCGCGTCGTGGAAGTCGACGAGTCGGGCGACGTCGTCTGGCAGACCGAGTTCGATCACCCGTACGAGGCGGAACGCCTCGAGACGGGCGACGAAAGCGAGGGCGGCCGGAGTGCGGCCGAACTCGACCTCGAGTCGCACACGCCCGCCGAGGATGACGGAGGAGAGAGCGAGGCTGCGGGCGGGGACGGGGGCTTCGTCTCTTCCTCGGGCGAAACCCTCGTCGAGCGCGTGGAGTCGGCCCTCCCCCAGCATCTCGAAGCCGCCCTCCTCGCCGCCACCCCGAGCTGGATCGGCGCGACCGAAGCCGCCGCCCTCGCCGCGGGACTACTGTCGGGGCTGCTCTGGATCGGACTCGAGGTCGCGTGGCGACTCCGCGACGCCGGCGTCACGGTCCGCTCCCCCGTCGCTCGCGAGCGCGAGTAACGGAGAGCGATCGGGACCGGTTCGCGCTGGCCACCCACGACCGCGCGGCGTGGCCGCCGATCGCGAGCAACGCGGTGGCGATCAGGAGCGAACAGAAGTACCACGGCTTGGCCTGGACGACGAGCAACCCCCTGCCGTACGCGGGGACGACGCCGAGGGCCAGCAGGTAGACCGCAGTGAGGAGGCCGAGGGAGGATCGCCGGTAGCCGTGCCAGTAGAGGATCCCGACCAGCAGGCCGGCGAGTAACCCGAGTTGCCCGGAGTGAAGTTCGGGAATGGTGTCGAATATCGACGACAGGACCGTCTCGACCGTAGCCATGCGTGCGTTTCACTCCGCCGGAGGGACCTACGCGTTCGCCTGAACGTCGACACCTACTATGTCGGATCGGTCCGCACCGACGGCGACCGTCGAACCGTGGACCGCGGCCGAGGGAGGGGTCGGTTCCCGTTACTCCAGCGCGGACCGCGTCGCGGAGACGGCCGCGTCGGGATCGACGTCCGCGCCCATCGACTCGAGGACGTCCCCCAGCGCGGTCACGACGTAGATCACGTTCTCCGGGCGGGCCGAGTGGCCCATACAGCCGATGCGGAAAATGTCACCCGAGAGATCGCCGAGGCCGCCCGCCACCTCGAGGTCGTAGCGCTCGAGCAGTTCGGCGCAGACCTCTCCGTCGTCGATCCCGTCGGGGACGCGGACGGCGTTCAGGCTGGGCAGCCAGTACTCGTCCGGGGCGTTCATCTCGAGGCCCATCGCCTCGACGCCGGCTTTGAGCGCGCCGGCGGTGCGCTCGTGGCGGGCCCAGCGCTCCTCGATGCCCTCCTCCGCAACGAGGCGCAGCGCCTCGCGCAGCGCGTAGACGTTCGTGATCGGCGCAGTGTGGTGGTACGACCGGTCGTCGCCCCAGTACCCCTCGAGCAGCGAGAGGTCGAGGTACCACGACCGGGGTGCTTCCGCCCGCGAGAGGACCTTCTCCATCGCCTCGTCCGAGAGGGTGAGCGGGCTCGCGCCGGGCGGGCAGGAGAGGCACTTCTGCGGGCCCGAGTAGGCGACGTCGATGTCCCACTCGTCGACGCGCAGTTCGACGCCGCCCAGGGACGTGACGGTGTCGGCGATCACGAGGGCGCCGTGGTCGTGAGCGGCCGCGGTCAGGTCGGGGACGTTCGGCTGGCGGACGCCGGTGCTCGTCTCCGCGTGGACGAACCCGAAGACGTCGGGGTCGTGCTCGGCGAGCGCGTCCTCGACGTCCTCGACCGCGAGCGGTTCGCCCCACGGGGCGTCGACCTCGACGACCTCGCCGCCGGCCCGGCGGGCCATCGAGGCCATCCGGCCGCCGAAGTAGCCGTTCGTCGGCACGAGCATCGTGTCGCCGGGCTCGACGAGGTTGCCGATCGCCGCCTCCATCGACGCCGATCCGGTCCCCGAGACGGGGATCGTCCACTGGTTCTCCGTGCGGAACGTGTACCGCAGGAGTTCCTGGACCTCGTCCATGATCTCGATGAACGACGGATCGAGGTGGCCCACCAGCGGCGTGCTCATCGCCCGCAGCACCCGCGGGTTCACGTCGCTCGGGCCCGGCCCCATCAGCGTCCGGTTCGGCGGCGTCAGCTCTCCGACTGCTGGCGCGCGATCCACTTCGTTCGACAGTTTGTGAGCCATACGCGAGTCCTCGTATCCGACCCGCAAATGCCTACCGACAGCGGCGAAGCCTCGGCCGAGGCCGAATTCGGGACCCGGTCCGAGGGCGAGATACTTAAGCGCACTCGTCACGTAATCCGGCCGATACGTCGTGTTCATCGGTCACGCACTCCTGGCGTTCGCGGTCGCCGCACTGGTCGCCGAGCGGTGGGGCTGGGACGACCGTAACGCGCTGCTCCTCGGCGTCGTCGCGGGCGCGTTCGCCGCGGCCCCCGACGCCGACATCGCCTACGCGCTCGTCGGACTCGTCGAGTGGAACCCCGGGGAGGGTCCCTTCGCGGCCTCGACGGCGTTCTGGGACGCGAGCCGACTCGTCCACCGCTCGGTCACCCACTCGCTGGTCGTCGGAGCGCTCGCCGCACCGGCGTTCGGCCTCGTCGCCGCCGGCGTTCGAAACCGGGAACGGGGGCTCGGGCTCGAGGGTGCCGCTGGCGCAACGACGCTCCTGGCACTGGTCGCGGTGGTGTTCGTTGCTGACGGCCCGCTGGCCGCGTTCGTGATGGGGACGTTCGTCGTCGCCGGCGTCCTCGTCGCCGCGGCCGCCGCCCGGTGGACGTCGCTCTCGCCGGCTGCGGTCGCCCTGGCCGCGCTCTGGGGCCTGTGGTCCCACCCCTGGGGCGACCTGGTGACCGGCTCGCCCCCCGACCTGCTCTACCCGCTCGAGGCGACGCCCCTCTCCGCCCGGGTCGTCCTGCACCCGGACCCGACCCTCCACCTGCTCGGCGCGTTCGCCCTCGAACTCGCGGTCATCTGGCTCGCGCTCGCGGCGGTCTGTCGACTCACCGATCGCACGCTCCCCACGCTGATCGACCGCCGAGCCGTCGCGGGCACGACGTACGGGATCGTCGCCCTCGCGGCGACCCCCCCGACGCTCGAGGTCTCGTATCACTTCGTCTTCTCCATCCTCGGCGTCGGCCTCGTCTGCGGTGCGATCCGATCGTCGCCGTCCCTGCCGCCGTCGCTTTCGAGTCGCGTTCGGTCGCTGCGACGCACCCTCGAGGCGTCGACCGTCGACGGGGCTCTCGAGGCCGCCAGCACGGCGATGGCCGCGGTGACCGTCGCGCTCGTCACGTACGCCGCCGTCTACGCGTCGTTCGTCGCGACGTGAGCGCACCGTCGGCGTCCGAAACGGGTCTCGCGTTCACCGCAGAGTACGTATCTTTTTGTCCGATCGATCGATACGGTCGAACGTGCCCCAGACCGCACTCGAGACGCTGATCGCCGACGGACGGACCAACGCCGCGCTGGCCTGGGTGTTGATCGTCGCCATCGCGGCGATCGGCGTCGCCGAATCCGTGACGGGCGGATTTCTCTGGGCGACGTTTTCGGCCGCGCTCGTCGCCCTCGCGGTCGTTCCGCCGCTGGCCTTCCGGTCGCCGTACGAAATGCTCCCCTGGGAGGTGTTACTGCTGGCGGGTGCGCCCGTCCTCGGGATGGCCCTGGGTGCCGAGGGGCTGACGGGCCACGTCACCTCGTACCTCTCGGTGGCGGCTATCGCGCTCGTACTCGCCGTCGAACTGCAGGCGTTCACGTCGGTGCGAATGACCCCCTCGTTCGCCGTCGTCTTCGTCGTCGTCGCGACCATGGCCGCCGCCGGATTGTGGGCGTTACTCCGGTGGGTCGCCGACCAGACGCTCGGCATCCCGTTCGCGGCCGACCACGACGCGGTGATGTGGGAGTTCGTCTACTCGAGCGCAGCCGGCTTCGGCGCCGGCGTGATCTTCGAACTCTACTTCAGGCGGTTCGTCCGCCCGCGACGGCGCGTCAGTGACGATGATCGCCTCGCCGAGGTGGACGATGCGTAGCCGAATCCGCTGGCGCCTCTCCCGTACTCGACAGCGTCAGCTCTCCGGCCTCATGGAACTCGCCCTCGTCGGGATGCTGTTCGTGGGCGTCGACCGGGGGAACGTCGGGATCGTCGTCAACACGGGCGTCGCGCTGGCGGTGACCCAGCTTCCCCCGCTTCTCGAGCGCGACTACCAGATCCCGATGGATCCGCGGCTCACCCTGTGGATCACCACGGCCGTGTTCCTCCACGCGTTCGGAACGGTGGGCCTGCCGGGGGCCACGAGGACCCTCTACAGCCAGGTCTGGTGGTGGGACCACGTGACGCACGCGCTGTCGGCGTCGCTCGTCGCCGCCGCGGGCTACGCGACCGTTCGCGCGCTCGACGAGCACGCCGACGGCGTCCACCTCCCGCCGCGGTTCGTCTCGGCGTTCATCCTGCTGTTCGTCCTCGCTTTCGGCGTCCTCTGGGAGGTCCTCGAGTTCGTCATCGCGCTGTCGGCCGACGCGGTCGGCGGCGACGCCGTGCTCACCCAGTACGGCCTCGAGGACACGATGCTCGATCTCGTGTTCAACACGATCGGCGCGCTCGTCGTCGCGCTGTGGGGCGGCGCCTACCTCACCGGCGTCACCGACGCGATCCGCGACCGCCTCGAGTCGCGGGCCGACTGAGCGCGAACCGTGTTACACCGGCTCAGCGGCCGAAACTGACGGCCAGCTTTACGTCACCGCGTGGTGTAGACGTCCGGGCCATGGTATTCAAGAAGATCACGCTCATCGGCACCAGCACGGAGAGCTTCGACGACGCCGCCGACGACGCCATCGACCGCGCCGAGGACACCTTACAGAACGTGTACTGGGTCGAGGTCGACGAACTCGGGGTCGAACTCGCCTCCGTCGACGAACGACAGTACCAGGCCGAGGTCACCGTCGCGTTCGAGCTCGAGGACTGACCGGACCGACGTCGCCCGCGTCGATCCAGTCGGAGTCGGCTCGAGGTGCGCCGCGAGCGACCGCCGGATAACCGGCCGACGGGGATCGAGAGCGCCGCGGCTCGACGCGTGATCCCCTAGAAAACGCGACCCACGAACGGAAGCGGTCGCCGACGGAATCGGCACGTGGGTTCGGTTCGGGCTCGTCGGCGCCCGATTCTCCAGGTTACGTCCGGAACGACTCGCCGCAGCCACACTCGCTGACGACGTTCGGGTTCTCGACGTGAAACCCCTGGGACTGCAGCCCGTGTTCGTAGTCGAGGACGCTCCCCTCGATGTACTTCAGGCTCGCCGGGTCGACGAATACCCGCAGGTCGTGGTGCTCGTAGATCGTGTCGTCCTCCTCGGGTTCGTCGTCGAAGCGCATGCCGTAGGAGAGGCCGGCGCAGCCACCCTGCTGGACGAACAGGCGGAGCCCCGCCTCGTCGTCGTCGAGCCCCTCGTTCTCGAGCAGCGAGAGCGCCTGTTCGGCCGCGTCTTCGGTGACCTCGATCCGGGGTCGCGCCTCCCCGCCGTCAACGCTGTCCGTGCTCATACCCTTCTATTCCGGTCCGAACGTGTTAACGTTGACGCTCGCTTCGACGGGTTCGGGCGCGGTACGGACTCGGGGCGTTCGCCACCGGAGCGCGCCCGCGCCGACGGTCAGGTCACCCGTTGACCCGTCGCTGAACCGATCGGTAGTACGAGCCGAACTGGCGCTCGTCGTTCGCCGACAGGGGGATCTCGTGTTTCGCTAGCAGTTCGACCAGCGTTCGCACGTCGCACTCGTACCACAGCGAGAGGACCCAGAGGTTCTTCTGCGCGTAATCGTAGTTGCGCTCGAGGACGCACACGTCGGTCGGATCGACCTCGGGTTCGCGCGGTTCCATCCTTCACTTCCCATTCGAGTTACACCATCGTAAAACCCGAGCCCGAACGTGCGCCTTTCCCCGCGCTAAGCGGTTATTACTGCCGTTCTGCAAGTCGTTAGTGGTCTTCTTCCCGACCCTTCAGCCTGATTCGAACGCTTTCCGCGTGCGCCTCGAGCCCCTCCGCGTCCGCGAGCGTCGTGATCGTCTCGCCGAGGTCGGCCAATCCCTCGCTCGAGAGCCGCTGGACGGTCGTCGACCGAACGAACGTTTCGACGGAGAGGCCGCCCGTCACGTGCGCCCCGCCGTTCGTCGGGAGCACGTGGTTGGTTCCGCTGGCGTAGTCGCCCGCCGCGACGGGGGTGTGCGGACCGAGGAACACGCTGCCCGCGCTGTCGATCCGCTCGAGGATCGACTCGTCGTCGTCGGCCACGATCGAGAGGTGCTCCGGGGCGTACTCCTCCGCGAAGAGGATCGCCTCGCTCATCGACCGGGCGAGCAACACGCCGCTGGCGTCGTTCGCGAGCGCCTCGCGAATAACCTCCTCGCGCTCGCGCGCGGAGGCCTGCTCGTCGGCCGCCTCGGCCACGGCCTCGGCCGTCTCCGCGTCGTCCGTCACGGCGACGACCGACGCGCTCGGATCGTGTTCAGCCTGTGCGACGAGTTCCGCGGCGACCAGCCCCGGATCGGCCGTTTCGTCGGCGACGACGGCCACCTCGCTCGGCCCCGCCAGGAAATCGATCTCGACGTCGCCGCGGACCTCGGCCTTCGCCGCCGTCACCCAGCGGTTCCCGGGTCCGACGACCTTCTGGACGCGCGTGATCGTCTCGGTCCCGTAGGCGAGCGCCGCGACTGCCTGCGCGCCGCCCACGCTGTAGACAACGTCCGCGCCGGCCGCGTGGATCGCCGCGAGCGTCACCGGGTTCACCTCCTCGGCCGGTGGCGTCACCACCGAGACGTGGTCGACGCCAGCGACCGTCGCCGGCACCACGCCCATGATCGCGCTCGAGGGGTAGGCCGCGGTGCCCCCGGGCACGTAGACGCCGACGCGCTCGAGCGGGCGGAAGCGCCGCCCGAGTTCGCGCCCCGGACCGAACTCTTCTCGCCAGTCTTCCGGGACCTGGGCCTCGTGGAACTCCCTGACGTTCGCCGCGGCGGTTTCGATCGCCTCTCGCACCTCCTCGTCGACCTCGTCGTACGCCCGCTCGCACCGATCGGTGATCTCGAGGTTTCCGACCTCCACCCCGTCGAACTCGCTCGTGAACTCGCGGACGGCGACGTCCCCCTCCTCTCGGACGCGCTCGACGATCCCCCGAACGTCGCTTCGAACCGCCTCGATCCCTGCGTCCCGGTCGAAGAAGCCGGCCCGCTCCGCCGGGCCGAGATCGGCGATCTTCCGTACGTCGACACTCATACCGACGGATTCGGGTGGGGGTCGAAAAACGGTTTCCCTCCGCGTTTCGCCGGCCACGCTCCGCGGTCGGCCCGGCCCGCCCCGATTTCACTTCGTCCGAGGACGGCTCACCCGTCGGCCCGCTCGACTTCCCATACCCCAACCGCGTCGAGGGTCGCGCGCACGAAGAGGTACACGAGGAGGCAGAACCCGACCGTCGCGATCGGCAGCGAGAGGAGAACGGCCGTCTCGGTCGGGAACACGAGGCGGGTGAGGCCCCGGACCAAGAAGCTCAGGAAGAGGAGTCCGAAGCCGATCACGGCGTACCTGACGAAACCGCGCTGGTCCATACGTCGTTCCTCCCCGCGCGGGTGCTAAATCGTATCGACTCGGTCGACCGGGACGTCGCTAGAGCCGACTGCGGTGACGATTCTCCCACCGATGGGGGTCGACGCCCGTCCGCCGTCGAGGTAAGTTGCTCTTACTACCCTCGTGGGAGGTCACGTCGTCTCACGACGGTGGTTCCGACGCTCGTCGACGACCGGATCCAATCCGGCACAAGGACGGCATAACTTTCCGCCGCCTGCCGAACCAACGCCGTATGTGGCCCTGGGAACACGCCATCGTCGGCTACCTCGCCTACTCGCTCGTCTGTCACGCGTTCTTCCGCGCGTCGCCCGGCGGCCTCGAGGCGTTCGCAGTCGTCGCGGCGTCGGTCATGCCGGACATCATCGACAAACCGCTCTCGTGGCAGTTCGGTCTCTTCGACGCCGGGTACGCGCTCGGCCACTCGATCTTCTTCGCCGTCCCGTTCACCCTCCTCGTCGGTGCGCTCGCTCGATCGGTCGGTCGGACCCGCGCCGGAGTCGCATTCGGACTCGGCTACCTCCTCCATCCCCCCTCGGACGTCCTCGACACGCTCGTTCGGGAGGGGATCTTCCTCTGGCGACTCGCCTTCTGGCCCGTCGTCCCCGTCCCCGCGTCCGATCCGTCCACGGGGTTCCTCGCGCAGTTCGCCTACTACTTCGACCGATACTGGACCGACCTTCTCGCCGGCGACATCTCGACGTACCTGTGGGTGCAATTCGGCCTCGCGGGCTGCGCGCTCCTCGTCTGGCTCTACGACGGCGCGCCCGTCCTCAGGGAGACCGTCCTGGGGGTGAAGCGGCTCTTCGTCGGGAGCGCACGTGGCGGTCGCGGGTGACCGGACGCGACCGCGGTCGCGTCCGACGTCGAGTAGAGAGGGTCGAACCTGGGGCCAGCTCGAGGCGCTCGAGAGCGGGTGCCGGGTGACCTGTCAGTGCGATCGGACCGTGGGCTCTGATCCGACGGCCTTTTATACTCCCGTCCGTTCTGATCGGAACGCAATCGCCCCGCCGGGATCGGCCCGGCGGGAACCCGATCCGACGCCCTTAAGTGTACGAGGGCACTCGGTTTCGGATGCAATCAACGCGTGACTGACGGGGCGTTCAATTCGCTCCGTCGTCCCGGACTCGTGCCGAAGGGGTTATATACCCCGATTGCCAACGAACGAGTCCGAAGGAAATGAGGATCCTACCCCTGCGGTCCGCCGTACAGATGGGATCTGATGTTAGCCTTGGTAGTTCGGTGACGCCCGATCGGTCCGCCGATCCGCGTCAGCGAACGGAGACCACGATAGCAAGTCAAGTGTGAGTGTGTATCAAACATATTCACCGCCAAACCCCCCGAGTTCTGCTCGGGGAGAGCATTCCGGTTGATCCTGCCGGAGGTCATTGCTAGTGGAGTCCGATTTAGCCATGCTAGTCGTACGAGTTCAGACTCGTGGCGAATAGCTCAGTAACACGTGGCCAAACTACCCTCTGGAGCACGATACCCTCGGGAAACTGAGGCTAATAGTGCATACGACTCGCTGCCTGGAATGGCGCGAGTTCGAAATGTTACGGCGCCAGAGGATGTGGCTGCGGCCGATTAGGTAGACGGTGGGGTAACGGCCCACCGTGCCGATAATCGGTACGGGTTGTGAGAGCAAGAGCCCGGAGACGGAATCTGAGACAAGATTCCGGGCCCTACGGGGCGCAGCAGGCGCGAAACCTTTACACTGCGCGACAGCGCGATAAGGGGACTCCACGTGCCAGGGCATATCGTCCTGGCTTTTGTGTACCGTAAGGTGGTACACGAATAAGGGCTGGGCAAGACCGGTGCCAGCCGCCGCGGTAATACCGGCAGCCCGAGTGATGACCGCTCTTATTGGGCCTAAAGCGTCCGTAGCTGGCCGCGCAAGTCCATCGGGAAATCCGCACGCTTAACGTGCGGGCGTCCGGTGGAAACTGCTCGGCTTGGGACCGGAAGATCCAGAGGGTACGTCTGGGGTAGGAGTGAAATCCCGTAATCCTGGACGGACCACCGGTGGCGAAAGCGCTCTGGAAGGACGGATCCGACGGTGAGGGACGAAAGCTGGGTCACGAACCGGATTAGATACCCGGGTAGTCCTAGCTGTAAACGATGTCTGCTAGGTGTGCCACAGGCTACGAGCCTGTGGTGTGCCGTAGGGAAGCCGTGAAGCAGACCGCCTGGGAAGTACGTCCGCAAGGATGAAACTTAAAGGAATTGGCGGGGGAGCACTACAACCGGAGGAGCCTGCGGTTTAATTGGACTCAACGCCGGACATCTCACCAGCACCGACAATGTGCAGTGAAGGTCAGGTTGATGACCTTACTGGAGCCATTGAGAGGAGGTGCATGGCCGCCGTCAGCTCGTACCGTGAGGCGTCCTGTTAAGTCAGGCAACGAGCGAGACCCGCACTCCTAATTGCCAGCATGTCCCTTGTGGATGATGGGTACATTAGGAGGACTGCCAGTGCCAAACTGGAGGAAGGAACGGGCAACGGTAGGTCAGTATGCCCCGAATGTGCTGGGCTACACGCGGGCTACAATGGCCGAGACAATGGGATGCCACCCCGAGAGGGGGCGCTAATCTCCCAAACTCGGTCGTAGTTCGGATTGTGGGCTGAAACTCGCCCACATGAAGCTGGATTCGGTAGTAATCGCGCCTCAGCAGGGCGCGGTGAATACGTCCCTGCTCCTTGCACACACCGCCCGTCAAAGCACCCGAGTGAGGTCCGGATGAGGCCACCATACGGTGGTCGAATCTGGGCTTCGCAAGGGGGCTTAAGTCGTAACAAGGTAGCCGTAGGGGAATCTGCGGCTGGATCACCTCCACAGACCGGGATCAGGCCGACGGCCTGACCCACACCGTCTCCGCTCGCTCGACGCGCCGCCGTGGCCGCTCGGGCACCTCAGAACTACCAAGGCTAACGTATCTCTTCCCTCCGGGATCTCCTGGAGGGAGTGGGCCCATAGCTCAGTGGGAGAGTGCCTCCTTTGCAAGGAGGATGCCCTGGGTTCGAATCCCAGTGGGTCCATGTCTCGGTGACGATCGAAACCGTGTCCCTTATACGGGGGCGCTGGTTACGATCTGATCCGAACGCAACCGATGCACCACCCCGCGCAAGCGTGGGTGGGAAGGGTTAATGCACGCCAGCCGTCTACTGGCCGTGCAGATGAGACCGTGTGTACGTGTAGTCCAGGCGTCCACTGGACCCGTTCCCGGGTCACTCGGTTACACCATCCCGGTGTAACCACCGACAGATCCGACGAACGTGGCTACTGTGCCAGCTGGTGGATCGCTCGGCTCGAGAGCCGATGACGGACGTGCCAAGCTGCGATAAGCCTCAGGGACCCGCACGGAGGGGAAGAACTGAGGATTTCCGAATGGGAATCCCCACTGCAATTGCTTCGCGCAATGGGGAACGCCGGGAATTGAAACATCTTAGTACCGGCAGGAAAAGAAAGCAAACGCGATGTCGTTAGTAACGGCGAGTAAACCCGACACAGTCCAAACCGAAGCCCTCACGGGCAATGTGGTGTTCGGACTGACTCTCACTCTCGGAACCCCGACAAGAAGTCCCTTGGAACAGGGCGCGAGACAGGGTGACAGCCCCGTATTGTCGACTAGTATGAGACGCGTCAGCTCCAGAGTAGCGGGGGTTGGAGATCCCTCGTGAATTCCGCGGGCATCGACCGCGAAGACTAAACACTCCTCGAGACCGATAGCGAACAAGTAGCGTGAGCGAACGCTGAAAAGCACCCCAAAAAGGGAGGTGCAATAGGGCGTGAAATCAGTTGGCGATAGAGCGACGGGGCACGAAAGGTCCCCCGATGAACGAATCAGGTGCGAACCTGTAGTAGGATTCGGAGGAAGCCGGTGTTCCGTCGTGCGTTTTGAAAAACGAACCAGGGAGTGTGCCTGATTGACGAGTCTAACCGGAGTATCCGGGAAGGCGCAGGGAAACCGACATGGCCGCAGTCTTACGACGAGGGCCGCCGTGTTCAAGCGCGGGGAGTCAATCGGGGACAACCCGAAACCGGACGATCTAGGCGTGGGCAAGGCGAAGCGTGGCGAAAGCCACGTGGAGGCCTGTTAGAGTTGGTGTCCTACAATACCCTCTCGTGACCTACGTCTAGGGGTGAAAGGCCCATCGAGTCCGGAAACAGCTGGTTCCAACCGAAACATGTCGAAGCATGACCTCCGCCGAGGTAGTCTGTGGGGTAGAGCGACGGATTGGGTGCCCGCACTCCGAGAGGAGTGCGCCACCCTGTCCAACTCCGAACCTACAGACGCCGTTCGACGCGGGGAGTCCGGTGCGCGGGGTAAGCCTGTGTACCGTGAGGGAGACAACCCAGAGCTGGGTTAAGGTCCCCAAGTGTGGACTAAGTGCGATCGAAAGTGGTCCCGAGCCCTAGACAGCCGGGAGGTGAGCTTAGAAGCAGCTACCCTCTAAGAAAAGCGTAACAGCTTACCGGCCGAGGTTCGGGGCGCTGAAAATGATCGGGGCTCAAGTCCACCACCGAGACCCGGCGGCACCAGTCAGATGGTGACCCCGTAGGTTGGCGTTCCGTTCGGGTGGAAGCACGGCCGAGAGGTCGTGTGGACCGTGCGGAAACGAAAATCCTGGTCATAGTAGCAGCGTGAGTCGGGTGAGACCCCCGACGGCCGAACGAGTAAGGGTTCCTCAGCACTGCTGATCAGCTGAGGGTTAGCCGGTCCTAAGTCACACCGCAATTCGAATGTGACGAAAGGGAAATAGGTTAATATTCCTATGCCAGTGTGCATTCAAAGCTGACGCTTTGGGGCCGCCTGAGCCGGGCCATCGCCCGGTCGAACCATCGAAACCCGTGGAAGCTGTAATAGCACGAAGCGGGCGAATGGTGGGATAGCGCAAGTCAGGTCAACCTAGAGCCCGTGAAAAGGCGAGCACACTGTCCGTACCGAGAACCGACACAGGTACTCGTGGCGGCGAAAGCCAAGGCCTGTCGGGAATAACCGACGTTAGGGAATTCGGCAAGTTAGTCCCGTACGTTCGCAAGAAGGGATGCCTGCCTCGGAAAGAGGCAGGTCGCAGTGACTCGGGCGCTCCGACTGTCTAGTAACAACATAGGTGACCGCAAATCCGTAAGGACTCGTACGGTCACTGAATCCTGCCCAGTGCGGGTATCTGAACACCCAGTACAATGGGACGAAGGACCCGTTAACGGCGGGGGTAACTATGACCCTCTTAAGGTAGCGTAGTACCTTGCCGCTTCAGTAGCGGCTTGCATGAATGGATCAACGAGAGCGCCACTGTCCCAACGTTGGGCCCGGTGAACTGTACATTCCAGTGCGGAGTCTGGAGACCCCCAAGGGGAAGCGAAGACCCTATAGAGCTTTACTGCAGGCTGTCGCTGAGACATGGTCGCCATTGTGCAGCATAGGTAGGAGCCGTTACACAGGTACCCGCGCTAGCGGGCCACCGAGGCACCACTGAAATACTACCCGATGGTGACTGTGACTCTCACTCCTGGCGGAGGACACCGGTAGCCGGGCAGTTTGACTGGGGCGGTACGCGCTTGAAAAGATATCGAGCGCGCCCCAAGGTTCCCTCACCCGGGTCGGAGACCCGGGAAAGAGCGCAAGAGCATACGGGAGCCTGACAGTGTCAGGCATAACAACTGACGCTGACGCGAAAGCGTGGTCTAGCGAACCAATTAGTCCCGCTTGATGCGGGCAATTGCTGACAGAAAAGCTACCTTAGGGATAACAGAGTCGTCACCCGCAAGAGCACATATCGACCGGGTGGCTTGCTACCTCGATGTCGGTTCCCTCCATCCTGCCCGTGCAGAAGCGGGCAAGGGTGAGGTTGTTCGCCTATTAAAGGAGGTCGTGAGCTGGGTTTAGACCGTCGTGAGACAGGTCGGCTGCTATCTATTGGGGGTGTGAGGTTCCTGACGGGAACGTTCGTATAGTACGAGAGGAACTCCGAATGGGTGCCACTGGTGTACCGGTTGTTCGAGAGAGCACGTGCCGGGCAGCTACGCACCACGGGGTAACGGCTGAACGCATCTAAGCCGGAAACCCACCCGAAAACGAGGAACCACCGAGGCCGCTCCTAGAAGAGGAGTTCGATAGACTCGGGGTGTACGCGCCGAGGCAACGAGGCGTTGAGCCCGCGAGCACTAACTGGCCAAGCCACACAATCATACTACATACATTCGCACGGATCTGGTACCCGGAGACGGGTCCAGGCGCGAACTGGACTACACGTACACACCGGTCTTGACATCCACCCTAACCACCGATACTGGTGTTTGCCAGCGGTTCGATTCCGTTGATCGGCGTTAGGCGGCCAGAGCGGCGGGGTTCCTCCCGTACCCATCCCGAACACGGAAGATAAGCCCGCCTGCGTATCGGCAACTACTGGAGTGGGAGACCCTCTGGGAACGTCGATTCGCCGCCATCCACTCATACTTCATACTCTACACCGACCACGAGCCGCAGGTTCCCATCGCGGGAATCTGCGGCTGGTTGTCTATCTACCGCAGAGCGGCAGTACCGTGACCGCCAGTGCGGATCACCGGTTCAATTTGTATCTCCGCCCTCGACTGGGGAGACCGGACGGCGGACTTCGCTCATCGAACAGTAAGCGTCCTTCTCCATAAGAAGCTACTACCGTCGGTAAAATCCGCTTGAGCACCAGCAATAGCGTATTGAACCGGAGTCGAACGGTCTTACGGGGTCGGACCGATCGATGCGCGAGTAGCGCGGACGGCGGTGGAGGCACCGGCGTCGATCATGGTCTCCCACGCGCGGATGGAGCCGACGACGAGGTGGCGCCACGCGGAGACGAGGCGGGCGGTCGAGCGGTGAGCCGAGGCGGACTCGGCGCCGAGACCGAGGTCGAGACGGAGATCGCGGTGAATGCGCGGACGCGTTCGGGGACGCTCGGTGAGCGTCATCCCGCACGCGGGACAGACGATGCCGACGGTGTCACCGCGGATCCGACGGTCCCAGTCGGCGTCGACGGGGCTCGAGTGATCGCAGGCCCAACAGAAGAGCGTCGATTTGCGCATCGTCGGATCGTCAGCACCGCCGCTGCGTTGGGCTGGCTGAGTCATCACGTCGACTACGGAGCGGACGCGTAAAGATCCTCGACTACCACGTGCGAATCACTCACAGGCCGACGTGCCGACACCGGAACCTATGAACCGATTCGGGACGCAGGGACGGCTACGACGATGGACTCGAGCCGATTGAAGCCGGTGTACCTGTTCGGAATCGCGCTCAACGCGATCGCGCTGGCGTACGCGCTGTGGTCGGGATCGACGCTGTACGCCGCGACGTTCGGGTTGGTCGTTGTCTACCTCGCGGTCCGGTATCGGATGCTGTCGAGCGCCGGCAGCTAGGGTCGAGGAACCGGAGTCGAGGGAGGATGAGGGAATGTGGGCGATAACGCGAAACGAGCACGTCAGCGATCGGATCGTCACGTTTCTCGACGGGGCCGAAAAGACGATTCACTTCCTGACCGCCAACGACGTCGCAGTCGACGAACGGACGTACCACGGGCTCCGTCGGGCGGCCGAGCGGGGGGTCGACGTGTGCGTCGAGGTACCCGGACGAAACGAACGAGCGCGTCCTCGAGGTCGTCTCGGGCGCGCATGCGGGATCTGAGAGGAAGCCGAGTTCAGCTTCGGAGACGGATTCCGGGGAGACGATCGACGTCGTCACGTTCGTCTCGACCTCGAGGAGACGAATCTCGTGTACGGGGAGCGACCCTCGCAGTTGCTCATGGTCGATAAGCGAGCGGTCGTGGCGGTGGGAACCAAGGAGAGCGGTCTGCCGGGCGTCGTCGATCAGACGGCGGTGTGGATCTACGGTCGCGACCACGGAATGGCGGTCTGGATCCGAGAGCTACTCGACGATCGGCTCGAGTCGCGCGGGATCGGCGACGAGGTCGACGACGAGAGGTGACCGTCGGCGCCGGTCGCGGTTACCGCCGGCCGAACAGCCGCTGGAGGAAGCTCCGCCCGTTCGGGCGCTCGGCGAGCAGCACCGAACAGTCCACCGTGTTGACGACGTCGAAGTGGAGCGACTCGGAGACGAGTCGGGAGAGCAAGCCGCGCTCGGTCGCGCCGATCAGGAGCGTCGTGTGATCGTCGGCCGCCCGGCAGATCGCCGCCTCGACGTCTCCGGAGTCGTCGACCGTGAGGGTCACCCCCTCGAGGTCGCGATCGGCGGCCCAATTTTCGAGGAAGGTCTCGCCCGCCACTCGTTCGTCGGGGCCGTCGACCACGTGGAGCAGGGTGATCGAGGAGCCGAGGCTCGAGCGCAGGAGCTGCGCCACTTCGGCGCTCAGGTCGGAGTCGGGTCCGCCGGCGGTCGGGAGGAGGACGCGCGAGGTGTCCAGGTCCCGGTCCTTGAGGACGAGGAAGTCACAGGGGAGTTGCGTGGTGAGTTCGCTGAGCGGGCGCTCGGCGCGGGCGGCGTCCCACAGACCGTTCGGTTCCCAGCCCATGACGACGAGGTCGGTGTGCTTGCGCTCGGCGGTGGTGAAGATCTCTTCGAAGGAGCGGTAGGAGACGACCGTGGAGGTTTCGCACTCGACGTTGTAGCTCTCGACCGTCTCGCGGACGCCGTCGAGCAACCGGTTCGATTCGGCCACGGTCTGTTCGCGCTGGGCGCCGCTGTACTCCGAGAAGCGGTCGGGAACCTGCACGATGTGGACGACGTGGACGACCGCGGACTCCTTTTCCGCCGCGAGGGTGCTCGCGAAGTTGACGAGTCGCGATTCGGTCCGCGGGTTCGCGATGGGGACGAGCACCCGGTAGGTGTTCGCGTCCGGCGCCGTCTCCTCGACGGTGTCGACCAGGGGGACGTAGGAGCGACCCGCGAAGCGTCCGAGGAGCCACTCCCGGGGTGAGAGCCGGCTGACCGAACTCGCGAAGCGGGCGGACTCGAGGCGGTGTTCGCTCGTCTGGTAGTAGTTGACGACGGTGACGAGGAGGATGCCGCCGACGGTGTTGCCGAGGAGGACCGGGAGGACGAACTGGGTGAAGCCAGTGACGGGGGAGAGGTCGCCGGCGGGGGCGAAGACGACGAAGGCCATCTCGGTGAAGGAGGTGACGACGTGGAAGAGGTTCCCCATCGGGATGGCGAGGAAGGCCATGTAGACGATCACGAGCCTGGCGATCGTCTCGCGGGCGGAGTACTCCACCCAGACGACGCCGGCGACGATCAGGCCGGCGAACGCCGCCTTGAAGAACAGGTCCCACCACGCCGTCTCGGGGCCGTGGGTGCCGAGGTACAGCGCGGCCTCGTACGCGTCGTCGGAGAAGACGCCGCCCCGGGCGAGCACCGCGGCGCCGATGGCGCCGCCCGCGAAGTTCCCCGCGAGGACGATCGTCCAGTGGCGAAGCAGCGCCGGGATGCTCGTCAGGCGCTCGAGCGTGAGCGCGACCGGCGGGAGGGTGTTCTCGGTGTAGAGCTGGTAGCCGCCGATGATGATGTAGATGAACCCGAGGGGGTACAACAGCGCGCTGAGGATGGGATGCCCGTCGGTCGAGCCGTACAGGGAGGCGTAGAGGAGGACCGTGATCGAGATGGCGAAGCCGGCGGCGAGACCGCTGAAGAACAGTTCGCGACTCGTCGAGGTGATCTCCTCGTCGGCGGCCGCGACGATCCGCTGGAAGACCTCGTCGGAGGAGAACCGATCGCGCACGACGGCGCCGGCGGCCGGAGCGCCGCTTCTGGACCGATCGACGGCTTCCCGAACCGTGTCGGCCTCCTCCGGAGGATCGGAATCGCTCATTATCGGTGCGAAACGGTAGAGAAACTAAGCGTTTGGCTTTGCGCCGGCGGCGAAACGGGATGCGTCCGCCGGAATCGACGCCTAGGCGGCACCGTCCGCCCGTTCGAACCGGTCCCGACGGTCCTCGACGAACGTCCGGACGGATCTCGGTCGTCGTCCGAGCACCCGTCGCACGTCCGCGGTGGTCCGCGAGGACAACCCGAGTCGGGTGACCTGGTACTCGGCCAGCATGAACCCGATCAGCCGCCACGGGACGCCTCGTCCGGCCATCCGGCGGACGAACGCGGTGCGCGACGGGTTGGCGTACTCGATCCGTCGCTCGAGAACTTCGCTGAAGATACTCGCCACTTCGAAGAAGTCGAGCGCCGTCGGTCCGGTGAGGTCGTACGACGCGCCCTCGTGGCCGGGTTCGGTGAGGACGGTCCCGGCGACCGCGGCCACGTCCCGCGCGTCGACGAACCCGAGTGCGCCGTCGCCCGCGGGGACGAACAGCTCGTCGCGTTCGACGATCTCCGGGCGGTGGATGCCGCTCAGGTTCTGCACGAAGCACGCGGATCGGAGGAACGTCGCGGACGGTCGGGACCGCTCGAGGTGGCGTTCGATCCGTCGGTGGGGGAGGACGGGAACCTTCTCCGCGCCGAGGATCGACAGGAAGGCGACGCGCTCGACCCCGACGCGGTCGGCGGCGTCGATGAACTCTCGGATTCGGCCGACGTCGACGCCGGGCGGATAGACGAGGAACAGCCGGTCGATCCCCCCGAGCACGGGCCCCCACGTCTCGGGTCGCGCGAAGTCGAACTCGACGACCGCCGGGCCGTCGCCGAACCGATCGCGCGCCGCCGCGGAATCTCGGGAGGCGATGCGGACCGTCTCGGGTGCCGTCTCGAGGGCGGAGACGAGGTTTGAGCCGACCCGACCCGTTCCGCCGGTGACCAGCACGCGGCTCATCGCCCGGTCAGTTTCGGGATCTCGCGGACGTACAGGTCGTCCTCGAGGCAGTAGAGGATAAATGCTGCGACGTTCGCCCGGCTGACGGCGTCCCGGAGGCCGAGGCGGAGGTCGGTCCCGTGACGGACGGCGTCGGCGGGGTCGCCGTCGATCAACCGGGGGGCGCGGACGACGGTCCATCGGACGTCGCTGGCGCGAACCGCCTCGACGTGCCGCTCGGCGTCCTCCAGCACCTCGGACGCGAGCAACGACAGCAGGGCTCCCATCGCGCGCCCGCCGAGCGAGACCGATTCGCCGTCCTCCCGGACGCCGGCGCCGACGAGCGTCACGAACCGATCGACGCCGTGCTCGTCCATCGCGGCGAAAACGTGCTCGCCGGCCACGGTGAGCAGGTCGTCGGGACCGGACGACGTCTGCCCGAGCACGCTCACCGCGGCGTCGACGGGGTCGTCGCCGGACCCGGCGCCGCCGATCGCTGTCTCGATCCCCTCGCCCGCGTAGGCGTCCCCCTCGACGACGGCGACGCGTTCGTGGGTGCGTATCGACGTCGGCAGGCCCGCTCCGTCGCGCGCGAACGCGACGACCTCGTGGCCGTGTTCGAGCGCGCGTTCGACGAGCGGAACGCCGGTTCGGCCCGTGGCACCGAATATCACGAGTTTCACGTCCGTTAGTACGGATTCTATAGGTAAATACTCCTGACTTCGAACTTTCGAAGTAACGGGCTCGTACCCTCAGTTAACGGTGGATACCCCGGACACGTTCATGTGCCTCGAGTCCGTACGGCCGGGCATGAGAGACCGTCCGCGCGGTCGGAACGCCGCTCGCGAGTTGCGGAACTCGCTGTCCTCCGAGGAGCGAGCCCGCGTCGATCGAGCGGTGTCCGACCTCCTCGACCTGCTCGGGAAGGCCCACACGATGGCGATCCTCCGGCGGTTCGCCTTCGCCGAGGAACCGCTCCGCTTCTCGGAACTCGAGGAGTCGCTCGAGGTGTCGCCGAACACGCTCTCGGCGCGGCTGTCGACGCTGGTGGAGACGGGACTGCTCGACCGGCGCGCGTACGACGAACTCCCGCCGCGGGTGGAGTACGAACCCACGGAGAAGGCGGAGGCGCTCTTCCCGGCGTTCGGCCACTTCCACCGGTGGGCGCTCGAGTACGACCTCGAGCGGTCGGAGGAGGAACGGTGACGGGGGCCGAGCGGACCGGCCGGGCGTCGGAGGCGCACGGCGACTCGCCCCCGCCGGCGATCGACGCGCGCGACCTCGAGTTGACCTACGGCGACGGGACGACGGCGGTCGACGGCGTCGACCTCCGGGTCCCCCGGGGGGAGTTCTTCGGCTTTCTGGGTCCTAACGGAGCCGGAAAGACGACGACGATCAAGGTGTTCGCCACGCTCCTCTCGCCGACAGCCGGCGACGTTCGGGTCAACGGCTTCGACGTTCGGAGCGAGTCCAGGGCCGTCCGAGAGACCATCGGCTACATGGCCCAGGAGACGAGCGTCGATCCGGAACTCACCGCACGCGAGAACGTTCGGTACGCCTGCGAGGCCTACGGCGTCCCTCGCGGCGAGCGCGCGGAGCGGACGTCCGAACTGCTCGACCTGGTCGACCTGGTCGACGTCGCGGACAAGCGCGCCGAGGAGTTCTCCGGCGGGATGAAAAAGCGACTCGACGCGGCGACGGCGCTCGTCCACCGCCCGCCGCTGGTCTTCCTCGACGAGCCGACGACCGGGCTCGACCCGAAGGCCCGGAACCGCCTGTGGGACTACTTCCGGCGGATAAACGACCGGGGAACGACCATCTTCCTGACGACCCAGTACCTCGACGAGGCCGATCAACTCTGCGACCGGCTGGCGGTCATCTTAGACGGCGAGATCGTCGCCGACGGCACCCCCGACGAACTGAAACGACGGGTCGGCGGCGAGGTGCTGGACGTGGAACTGGCCCTCGAGGAGGGGACGGACGTCCGCGAGCGCGCCGCGCGGATCGCCCGGGAGTTCGAGGAGTTCGACGACGCGGCCGTCTCGACCACCGAGGACGGGATCGCCGTCACCGCGGCGAACGCCAGACAGCACGGCCCGGACCTGCTCGTCGCGCTCCGCGACGCCGGCCTGGCGGTAATCGGGTTCAACGTCCGATCCCCCACGCTCGACGACGTGTTCCTCGCGATCACGGGTGAGGAACTCGAACTCGACCGAGCGGAGGCCCCGGCCGAGGGGGTGACGCGGTGACCGACGAAACCGACTCCGCCGCCGCGGGGGACGACCGACCGGTCGGAGTGCTGGGCGACGACGGACTCGAGGCGGCCGGCGAGGGGCGAATCGCGCGTTCGCGGAACACGTTCGTCGGCGACGCGTGGGTGAACTTCAAGCGGTGGAACCTGAAGGCGGTCCGCAACCCGTTCGTGCTGGTCGTGTCGCTGGTCCAGCCGATCATCTTCCTCGTACTGTTCACGGAGGTCTTCGGCAACGTGGCCGGCGACGCCGTCAATCGAGGACTTCCGGGCATCAATTACGAGACCTACCTCGTCCCCGCGATCGCCATCCAGGTCGCCCTTGCGGCGGCCGTCACCTCCGGCGTCGGACTGGTCAACGACATCGAGAACGGCATGTTCGAGAAGGTCCTCGTCTCGCCGATGAACCGGACGGCCGTCTTCGTCGGCAAGACCGCCGCGGAAGTGTTCCGCATCGCCGTCCAGATCGCCATCATCCTCGGCCTCGGCGTCCTGCTCGGGGCGGAGATCGCGACCGGCGTCGTCGGCGCGCTCGGGATCGTGATCGTCGGCGTCCTCTTCTCGCTGTGGTTCGTCGCGTTCTCGAACGCGCTGGCCATCCTCACGAGGGATCAGGAGTCGACGATCATCGGCGCGAACCTGTTGCAGTTTCCGCTGTTGTTCCTCTCGAGCGCGTTCCTCCCCCTCGAGACGCTGCCCGAGTGGATCCAGACGTTCGCCCGCGTCAACCCGGTCACCTACGGCGTCGACGCCGCGCGGTCGCTCATGCTCGATCGCGACGCCATGACGGCCTGGGACGTGACGTGGTTCGACGGGGCGTTGAACGGGGTCGCACCCGGCGTAGCCGTCCTCGTCGGCCTCGACCTCGTCTTAGGTGCCGCCGCCGTCTTCCTGTTGGCGCGGGCCTCGAGTTCCGACGTGAAGTGAACCGACCCCCGTTCCGACGGTCCGGTCGGACGTGTGGAAAACTGGCGGTGTGCCACGCGAATCGTTCGTCTCCCCGTGGGCGGTTCACTCACCTCGTATCGAGGACTTGGTCGCGTGGCAGGGCCGAGTCACGAAGGAGTTCGTCGATCACGTCGTCGATGCGTTGGAGACGTATCTTCGATGACGGTCGAAAATGTCGCCCGGAACACTAACGTCCAACCTCATCCCGGGGCTGCGCGCCGCGTCGGTTGGCTAACCCTCGTGCCGGGCGTGGTACTGTCGCGTGCCCGGGTTCGCCGTGCTGTCATCGCACCCGAGTGGGTGGGCTCGGCCGGGGACTAAAGGCACGCGCGTGGACGTAGGCGAGGGTTCCGTATAAGGCCCCCGTCTCCTCGCCTTCGCTCGCAGCCATTCGTCTCGAGCGAGTCGCCACACGACGACCCCCGATCGTCGTCAGGAGACCTCGGGCGGATCTGCCTCCCGTTCGTCCTCGTTCTCCTCGAGCCAGTCCTCGTACTCCTGGGGTTCGACGACGACCACGGTCCCGTCCATTCTCGAGTGGCCGGCGCCGCAGAACTCGGCGCAGCGGGCGTCGAACTCGCCCGTCTCGTAGGCGTTGGTTCGGAGTCTGGTGTAGTAGCCGGGGAACGCGTCCTGCTTCGCGCCGAAGTCCCGGAGGAACAGCGAGTGGATGACGTCCTCGGAGGTGAGCCACATCGTCACGTCCTCGTCCGCAGGCATCACGATCGTGTCGCGCGTGGTGACGTTCGCGTCACGATAGGTCGCCTCCCACTCCCACTGGTAGCCGGTGACGAAGATCTCCTCGTCGTCCGTCTCGGGCAGGTCCTCGACGTCCTCGAAGCCGTCGGGGTTTCCGCCGCCGGCCCCCGCGGCGGTGGCGTTGTCCCCCTCGTCGCTGCCGGCCACGTCCGCGGGTTGTGGCGGCGAGACGTACGGGTTGACGAGGACGGAGTAGGCGGCGAGTCCGACGAACAGGAGGATGATCGCGGTCGCGACGGTCCACGTGATCTCGAGGGCGGGATCCTCCGGCGTCGGCTGGGGGTCGTCGTTGTCGTGGAACTTCACCGCCGCGTAGACGAGGATCATGAGGACGAACACCGTGAGCGGCAGGGCGACGTAGAGGAGTTGATTCTCGAGGCCGTCGATGAGGTCGCGGTTGGTGGCCTGGGCGGCGGCCGTTCCGGAGAGGGCGACGAACGTCCCGCCAGCGAGGAACGCGGCGAGCGCAGCGGCACCGACCCGGAGCGGCGTCCGCACCCCCGAGGACCGACGTCGGCGACGGATCATTGTCCGCGGTTCCACGGCCGGTCGGAAATACGCCGTCCCCCATTCCGGTGACTGTTCGGATCGCCGTCCAGTTCGGCGGCGATTACCGGGTCGGTTACGGAGCGCCTGTCGTATCAACGGCGACGACGGTCTCGAGGTCGCCAATTCATCTTTATTGGGATCGATATGGAGGGAAGGGGTATGCGAAGGGCCTGCCGGCGTGCGAACGCACCCGGGGTGAGCGCGGAGTGACCCCGACGAGCGGGGCACCCCCGACGCTCGCGTCGGCGGCCCCCGATCGCGCGTTCGTCGAGTTCGGACTGATCGGAGCGGTGTTTCTCACCTGTCTGCTCGTCGCGGTCCTCGCGAGACGACGACAACGAACGAATCCCGCTCCGGACGGGGGGTACGCGACCGGAACGGGCCGGAGGTTCTCCGTCGGCGACGCGAAACAGGCGGCGATCCGGTGGACGACGACCACGAATCACCGCGAGATCGGTTTGCTCTACATCGCGTTCGGCGTGTTCGCGGCCGTCTGGGGTGGGGTCGACGCGATGATGATGCGCACCCACCTCCTGACGCCGGCGGCCGACATCTGGACCGAGCAGACGTACAACGAACTCTTCACGATGCACGGGCTGACGATGCTGATCTTCTTCGTTACGCCGCTTTTCTTCGGCGTCGGCAACTACTTCATCCCCCTACTGATCGGCGCCGACGACATGGCCTTTCCCCGGTTGAACGCCATCGGCTTCTGGATGCTCCCGCCGGCGCTGTTGCTCTCGCGATTCGGCATCGTCGCGGAGGTGACCGCGAAAGTGCTCGCGGTGGTGGTCCCGGCGGATTTGATCGACGTCCTGCTCGTGATCCGCGAACCAGGGATCGGCTGGTACCTGTACCCGCCGCTGTCTTCGACGGTACCGGACCCCCAGATCAACTTCCTGTTACTGGGGCTCCACCTGAGCGGCATCGCGACGACGATCGGCGCGATCAACTTCATCGCCACGATCGTTTACGAGCGCGATCCGAAGATCGGTTGGGGAAGCCTCGACATCTTCGGCTGGAACATGCTCGTCACGAGCGGGATCGCCCTGTTCGCCTTCCCGCTGCTGGGGACCGCCCTGCTGATGCTGCTCGCCGATCGGACGATCGAGACGACGTTCTACGCGTCGGAGGGCGGCGGGCCGATCCTCTACCAGCACCTCTTCTGGTTCTGGGGCCACCCCGAGGTCTACATCGTCTTCCTGCCGGCGGCCGGCTTGATGAGCCTCATCCTGCCGAAGATGGTCGGCCGGAAACTGTTCGGGTTCAAGTTCATCGTCTACTCGACGCTCGCGATCGGCGTGCTCAGCTTCGGCGTCTGGGCCCACCACATGTTCACGACGGGAGTCGATCCTCGCATCCGGGCGAGTTTCATGGCGACGTCGATCGCCATCGCCGTCCCGAGCGCCATCAAGGTGTTCAACTGGATCACGACCATGTGGAACGGGAACGTCAAGTTCGCCGCCCCGACGATCCTCTGCGTCGGCTCCGTCGGCACGTTCATCGTCGGCGGCGTCACCGGCATCTTCCTCGCCGTGATCCCCGTCGACATCGTCTACCACGGGACCTACTACGTCGTCGGCCACTTCCACCTCATCGTCATGGGGATCATCCCCCTCATGATGTTCGCCGGGAGCTACTACTGGTACCCGCTGATGACGGGCCGGATGTACGACCAACGCCTCGCCATCTTCCAGTCCGTCCTCCTGATCGTGGGCTCGGCGCTCACCTTCGGGACGCTGATGGTCATCGGGTACCGGGAACTTCCCCGCCGGTACGCCACGTACCCACCGGAGTTCCAGAACCTACAGATCGTCGCCACGATCGGCGCGTTCGTCGTCGGACTCAGCGTCATGCTGTGGTTCTACAACGTCATCTGGTCGTACTTCAACGGCGAGCCGGTCGAACACGCCGACCCGTGGGACCTGAAGTCCACCGACCAGTTCACGCCCGAGTGGCAGTGGTTCGAAGAGCGCCTCGAGCGCGAGCGAGGGATCCCGCCGACGGAACCCGAGGAGGTGCGACGGTCGTACGCGCCCGCCAGAGCGGAGCGGCCCCTGTCGCTGTTCCAGCGGCTGAAACCGGTCGCCCGGACGGTCATCAGCGACGCGTGGGCCGGGGCGGTCGGCGGCTTCATCGGGACGATGATCATGACGGGCGCGCTCGCGGTCGCCGAACTCATCGGCGTCTTCAACCTCGAGTCGTTCGCCGAACTCTCCGTCCTCGTCGGCCTACCCGAGAACGTCCTCGTCGGCTACGGGCTCTTCCTCTTCGCCGGGATGACGACCTGGCCGCTGCTCTTCCTGACGCTGGGGGAGTACCTCCCCGGCGAGCTCACGCTCGTGACCGGCCTCTGGTACTCGACGGTGATCGCGTCCGGGTTCGCCATCGCCTTTTACACGGGGCAGACCCGTCTCGAGCTGGTCGCCTACCTCGCGTTCGTCCTGATCGCCCACTGGCTCTACGGGCTGGGACTCGCGGGGACGACCGCCTACCTCGGGGCCGGCGGCAGGGGGCCACCGCCAGGCGGAGGAAGAGGAGGAGTACCTGAGCCCGCGCGGAAACCGGACGAAGAAACGTAACGCGCGCGCGACCAACACCGATCTCGACACGGATACTACGCCCATGCCCGCGGAAGACGAACGCGTCGAGGAACCGCCCACGGAACCGGGAGAGTCGCTCGTGCTGACGTACGTCGTTCCGTTCTTCGGCGTGATGCTCATCGCAGTCGGGCTCTCGAGCGCCATCCTCGGCGGCTACGTCGTGATGCAGGACTCGTTCGGCCTCTGCAACGATCCGGACGTCGAGGTGCGGGCGATCGAGGACGGCGATCCGCCCGGACGGACCGTCGACAGGATCGCCTTCGAGGACCTTTCGTCGGCCGAGCAGCGGGCCGTCGAGGAGGCGACGACCAGTACGCTCGAGGAGGCCCGGGTCGAAGGCCAGATGGAGAACCGCGAGGCGCTGCTCGAGGGTGCGATCGTCGAGGTCGACGGCGAGCCCTACTACGTCCGGATCGCCTCCCAGAACTCGTGTCTCGAGGCCGAGCCCCTCCTCTTCCCCCTCGGTTCCGTCGCCGTCCTGCTCGGGATCGCCGGGGTGTTGACCCCGCCGATCTACCGCAAGATGGCCGGGTTCGAGGAGCGGATGCACCGCGGGCGAGGCGGAAACGAGTGACTGGTTGGGTGAGCCGGCGATACGCGCCTACAGCGCCGCCCAGGCGTACAGCACCGCGACGAGGAAGAGCCAGACGACGTCGACGAAGTGCCAGTAGAGCGAGACGGTCTCGACCCCCGTGTCGCGGTCGGGGCCGTAGGCCCCTCGAGTCGCCCGGACGCCGAGGACGCCGAGGGCGCCGACCCCGATGGCGACGTGGAATCCGTGGAGCCCGGTGAGGCCGTAGAACGCGCTCGCGTACACGCCGGAGGTGACGGTGAACCCCTCGGCCACGAGGAACTCGTAGTACTCGAGCGCCTGGCCGCCGAGGAAGACGACCCCGAGGGCGAACGTGGTCCAGAGGAGGGCGGTGAACCGACGGCCGCGTCCGTCGTCGAGGGCTTCGTGGGCGAAGTGGAGGGTGACGCTGCTCGCGATCAGGATGAGGGTGTTGACGAGCACGAGCGAGGAGAGCAAGTGGGGGAGCTCCTCGGGCGGCCACGCGCCGACGCGGATGAAGAAGTAGTAGACGAAGAGTGCGGCGAACGTGTGGACGTCCGTGACGAGAAAGAGTACGGTCGCCGCGACGGAGGTGTCGCGGCCCCCGCCGGCTTCGCTCCCTCGAGGGGGCGCGAAGAAGGCTTCCACCAGCCAGCCCCCGAGGCTCCCGAGGGTGACGATTCCGCCGACGGCGGCGACGGCGACGCCGATCAGCGGCGTCGCGACGTCGACGACGAACGCGAAGATGGCGACGGCGAGTCCGGCGTAGATGAGGCCCGCGCCGATCGCGGCGACGAACGGCCACAGACTGCGGTGTTCGTGCTCGTGGTCGTCGGGCCCGCCGGCCCCGGGCGGTTCGGGGGACGGCATTCCTTCTTCGCTCGCGGCGTGACCGCCGTCCGGTCGACGGAATCGCTCCGGTCCGCGCCCGGCGAACCGTTCCGGACCCGGTCCGCCGGGCGCGGACGTCGGATCGTCGGATGCTGATGCCGGATCGTCGGACGCGGACGTCGGATCGCCGGCCTCCCTCGCTCGCGGTGTACCGTCGTTCGGCCCGTCCCGGCTGCCCATACGCCGGTTACCACGAACCGAAGGAAAAAGCGTTGGGCGTTCGTGCGCTCGTAAGGAGTCGATACCGGTACCGCGGTGTGCCGCTCGATCAGAGCGGGTCGACCAGGTCCTCGAGGGCGGCCTTCGGATCGTCGGCCTTCGCGACGCCGCTCGCGAGGAGGACGCCCTCGGCACCGAGGTCGGCTGCGGCGACGACGTCCTCGCCGGTGGAGATGCCCGCGCCGCAGAGGACGGAGACGGAGTCGTCGACGCGCTCGGCCGCTTCGACGGCGTCCTCGACGACGTCCGGATCGGCCTGGCTGACGGGCGTCCCCGTCCCGATGAGCTCCGGCGGCTCGACGGCGACCGCGTCGGGGCCGAGGGCCGCCGCGGCGCCGATCTGGGCGGGGTTGTTCGCGCAGACGACCGTCTCGAGGCCCGCGCGCTCGGCCGCCTCGAGGGCGCCGTCGACGTCCGCGAGCTTCAGCCGGCGCTCGGAGTGGTTGAGCAGCGTACCGACGGCGCCGGCGTCGGCGACGGCCTCGGCGAGCGTGTGGCCGGTGTTGCTCCCGTGCTCGATCGGGTCGACGTGCTGTGCCCACGTCTCGGCGCCCGTCTCGGCGACCTGTGCCACGTGAGCCGCCTGCGGGGCGACCGCGAGTCGGGCGTCGGTCGTCTCGTTGGTGTCGCGAACGGCCTCCGCGACGGCCACCGGGTCGCACGGGTACGTCTTCAGGTTGACGAGGACGAACATACCCGTGAGGGGTTCGGCGCGACTGAAATAGCTTTCTAGTCCTCCGTGGCTGCCGGAGACCGCGTCCGGGCGGACTCGAGGGCGGCTCGAGTCGGGACTCAGAGGGTGGAAGGGAGGGTGCCTTGGGGATTGGAAGGGTGGTGCCTCGGGGTGACTAGGCGGGCGCGAGCCCTCATCGTTGACGAGAATCGGGGACGTACCGGACGGTCGTCGGACGATACAAACCGTCGAAAACGGCAGCGAGCGTGGCTTCGTCGATCGAAGCGAGTCCGGGGCGGGCGGGTCGGCTTCAGTCCTTGCGCTTGACGACGTCGCCCAGCGTGTAGCTCCCGGTCGAGGAACCGCCGCTCCACTCGGTGTCCTCGGGCGTTCCGCCCTCGCCGGTGAGGCTGATGTCGAGGAAGTTCTCGAGCTTCGACTGGACGCGGTCGCTCGGGAGCGTGTCGCCGCGCTCGAGCTTGCGGATCAGACTCGCCTTCTCGTTGAGCTCGTTGGCGAGGTCGGACTGGCTGAGCCCCGTCTCCTCGCGGGCGCGGCGGATCCGCTCGTCGTAGTCGGTCGCGATCTCGTCCATGTCGTCGAACATGTCCCGGCGGCGACCGCGCGAGGAGGGGCTCGAGCCGGACCCCGAGCCGGATCGGCCGCCGCCCGATCCGCCGCTCGAGTTGCTCGAGGAGGAGTTCGAACCCGTCGAGTACTTCGTCGAGGTGCTCGAACTCGAGGAGGGCGTTTTGACCTCGGTACCGAAGTCGGTGCAGTTCGCGCACACGTCCAACTTCGCACCCTCGACTTTGATGGTCTTCGGGGACGACGTCTCGGCGCCACACATCTCGCACTGAACCATGCGAGAACCTATATCGCGGCGGTTGATAAAGCATGCGGCGCGGTCCCAGGGAGGGGGAGAGACGCCGCTCGCGACCGCTCGCGTGGTGAAGCAGCGTCCCGGTCTCGAACCGACCGCCGTCCGTCGATCACTCGAGGTCCCCCCAGGCGTAGGCGAAGCGCTGGAGGGCGGTCAGGTGGCCGATGACGGCGAGGAAGACGAGCAGCCAGCCGACGATCGTGAGGCCGCCGTACTCGCCGTCGATCGGGTAGGCGAGCGCGCCGACGGCGCCGATGAGCACCAGCCGGTCGGCCCGGCCCACGAGGCCGCCGTAGACCCGGTCCATGCCGACGGCCTGGGCCTGCGTGCCGAGGTAGGAGGTCATCACGACGCCGGTGACCGCCAGAAATCCGAGGAAGTAGTTCTCGACGCCGGCCGCGAGGCCGCCGATGATGACGATGTCGGCGTACCGGTCCAGGACGTGATCGAGGAGGTCGCCGCCGGCGGAGGCGACGCCCTGCTCGCGCGCGAGCGCGCCGTCCACGATGTCCAGCCACCCGTTGACGAAAACGAGGACCGACGCGACGACGTACCAGACCGACGACGCCCGGCCCCCGAGGGTGAACGCGCCCGCCGCCGCGACCGCCATCCCGAACGCGAGCAGGCTCACCCCGTTCGGCGTCATGCCGACGCGGTCGAAGCCCCTGACGAACGGCTCGAGGAAGCCGGAGACGTAGGGGCGGAGCTTGTCGAGCGTCATACCAGGTACCCCACGAAGTCGACCTCGCCGGCGCTCGGGTCGCGCTCGCCCGCCACGACCGCCTCGAGTTCGTCGACCACGGCGTCCGGGTCGCGCTCGGTGGTATCGATCTCGTAGACCGACTCGAGGCCGTGTTCCTCGACGGCCTCCGAGAGGATCACGTCGAGCGCCTCGCTCTCTGCGTTCTCGCGAGCTTTGCGAGCGAGAGCTCGAGAGGACTCCGTTCTCTCGGCGTTCTCGCGAGCTTTTCCGTCTGGTTCGCCCCGCTCGAGCAGCCGTCGCTCGAGTTCGGCGGGTCGACACCGGAGGACGACCACCCGGTCGGCCGAGAAGTGGTGGGCGAGGTGGGACTCGATCACGACGTCGTCTCGGCCATCGAGCCACTCTGCGAGCGCGTCGAGGTCGGCGACCTTGCTGTCGCGCTCGGCGTCGACCTCGGTGTAGAAGCCCTCGCGTTCGAGGACCCCGTTGAGGTGGATCACCTCGAGATCCGCGAACGGGTCTGCGGTCGACTCCGAGAGGCGCGACTCGAGGCGGTTCGTCGCGGTCGTTTTCCCGGTTCCGGGGGTTCCGGTGACGGCGACCCTCACGCGTCGGCCACCCCCGTTTCGGTTTCCGCGTCGCCGTCGCGGTCGGATTCGGGGTCGGGGTCAGAGTCGCCGAACCCGTCGGCGAGGACCGCGTTGAGCGTCTCGACCGCGCGGTCGGTCTCCGCTTCGGTGCCGCAGGTGATCCGGATACAGGAGTCGAGGCCGAAACTCGAGCAGTCGCGGACGATGACGCCGCGCCGTTGCATCTCCTCGGCCACCGCAGACGCGTCGCCGACGTCGACGAGGACGAAGTTCCCCTCGCTCGGCCAGACGCGGGCGTCGATCGCCTCCCGCATGTACTCGCGGGCCTCGCGCGCCGTCTCGACGGTTCGCTCGACGTGCTCGTCGTCGTCGATGGCGGCGAGTCCCGCCCTGCAGGCGAGTTCGCTCGCCGCGAACGGGGTGTTCACGCGCGCGTACGCCCCGCCCCACTCCCCGGGGACGATGGCGTAGCCGAGGCGGATGCCCGCAAGCCCGTACGCCTTCGAGAACGTCCGGAGGACGGCGACGTCGTCCCTCGAGTCGAAGCCGTCCCGGCCCTCGATCAGCGAGACGGCGCTCTCGGTCTCGGCGAACTCGCCGTAGGCCTCGTCGACGACGATCAGCGTTTCCTCGTCGGTTTCCGCGGCCAGTCGCTCGACGTTCTCGAGCGGGATGGTCGATCCGGTCGGATTGTGGGGACTCGTGAGCCA
This sequence comes from Halovalidus salilacus, assembly GCF_031852275.1. GTDB lineage: Archaea > Halobacteriota > Halobacteria > Halobacteriales > Natrialbaceae > Halovalidus > Halovalidus salilacus. The sequence continues at coordinate 1,799,326 of NZ_CP134700.1, forward strand.
GACGACCCGCTCGCCGTCGTAGGACTCGAGGACGCCCGCGGTCGTCTGGTCGAAGTCGTCGTCCCTCGAGAGGGCGTACTCGGCGACGTCGCCGTGGTGAAAGCGGGCGCTCATCCCGTAGTAGGCGAAGCCGGGGGTGGGAACGAGCACGTCGTCCCCGGGCTCGAGGGTCGCCCGGTGGAGGTAGTCGATCGCGCCGTCGCCGCCGTTCGCGAGCCAGACCTGGCTCGCGTCGACGTCGAAGCGGTCGGCGATCGCCGCGGTGAGGTCGGCGTGAGCGGCTTTCGGGTAGGAGTTCACGTCTGAGGCGATCTCGCGGATGGCGACCGCGGCGGCGGGAGAGGGGCCGTGGGGGTTCTCGTTGGAGGCGAGTTTGACGAACTCGGACGGGTCGCGTCCGAGTTCGCGGGCGACCTCCTCGATCCCTCGACCCGCCTCGTAGGCGACGTGGTCGGACAGATCGCGCGGGTGCATACGCGAATCCTGTTGCCGTGAGCCCTTAAGGATGCTTACCTGTCGCGCCGCCGCGAACCCGTCCGAACGCGCCCCCTCACGCGGTGCGCTCCGGCGGCCGGGCAACGGATTCGGACCGCTCTCCCCGTCCGTCGGCGACACTTCGGTGCGAATTCTGAAGGATTAAGAGGGCCGGGGAACGACCCACGACCATGACTCCCGTGACCGACGTCGTGCTCGCATCGGACGCCTCGCTCCCCCCGGAAGTGACGGGCTGGGGGGCGCTGATCCTGGGGCTGCTCGTGACGATCGCCTGGACGATCTACTTCTACCGCTGACTCAGTCCGTCGTCGACGACTCCGCCGGCGACGCCACCCGGTCCGCGAGCCACGCCGCCGCCTCGAGCACCGTCTCCTCGTCGGTGCTCTGGATCGAGACCCGGACGTACTCGCCGGGATAGCTCCCCACGGAGACGTCGAAGCGGTCGCGGAGGGCGGCGATCCGGTCGAGGAGGGCGCTCTCGGGTTCGTCGGCGACGACCTCCTCGCGGTAGCGTGGCTCGCCCGTAAACTCGTCCGCGATCGACCCGAACATCGCCTTCATCTCCGCCGGGACGCCCGGGAGGACGTACACCCTTTCGAGCGCCGCGCCGGGGGCCACGCCGACCTCGTTGTGGAGCGGGCGCGCTCCGGCGGGAATGTCGGCGGTCCCCTCGGTGAGGTCCGAGCGCGAATAGCCGTGCTCTTCGAGCCACTCGAGGACGACCTCGTCCGTCTCGAGGTCGCGTCCGAGCGCGGCGGCGACGCCCTCCATGGTGAGGTCGTCGTGCGTGGGTCCGAGCCCTCCGGTGACGATCACGGCGTCGTAGTCGGCTCGGTAGACGTTGACGACGCGAGCGATGTCGCTGACGCGGTCGGGGAGCGTCGTGACGCGCTCGACCGACACGCCGCGCTCGGCGAGGCGCTCGCAGAGCCAGGTTGCGTTCGTGTTCGTCGTCCGTCCGGCGAGCAGTTCGTCTCCGACCGTCACGACCGCGACGTGCATGTCGTCCCCTTCTCGGGGCACCCACAAAGCTATCTCGTCGATGGACCGATGACTATCACCTTAAACTGACCCTAACGGTAACCACAAGATTCAATCTTGATAATTGTAAACTCATTGTGTAACATGTCGCGTGGTGGTTGGACGGAACGAAACGAGTCGAATTCGACGGCGGTCCTCTCGGCACTGGGGAGCAAGTACAGCGCCGAGATCCTCTGTGCGGCGGGGACGCCGAAATCGGCGCAGACGCTGAGCGACGACATCGAGATCCCGATCGCCACCTGCTATCGGCGCATCGAGGAGCTCGTGGACGTGGGATTGCTCACCTGCGAGGGTCGCCGGCTCTCCGAGGACGGCCGGCGAACGAACATCTACCGGCGGACGCTCGACGAGATCGAAGTCGACTTCTCGGGCGGCGAACCCCGGTTCTCCCGCAAGCGTCGGACCGAGGCGAAAAACAGGCTCCAGGACCAACTCCAGGACTGAGGCGATTCGGGTCGCGACGAGTCCGCGGTTCGTGACCCGAGTTCCCCACCAGCCGCTGCTGGGATCGTTCGTTTTCGGTCGACTTTTCGTCGAGCAGCGGGGCTTCCCCCGCGTCGATCGTCTAGTGATCATCCTTAAGTAACCTCACGAGAATATCGGGGTATGACTGGACGAATCGGCGACCGCGAACGCGGGGAGTCGCCGCAGGCCGACACCGTCGACGGTGCGCGATCCGACTCGAACGACGGTGCTCGAGCGCGCGCCGACGACGGGGTGATCGGAACCCGCCGAACCCTCCACGTCGGCCGCGATCGCCCGATCCGCATCAGCGCCGGGCACCGTCTTCGCCACCACGACGGCAAGTGCGCCAGGCCGCACGGCCACAACTACGAGATCTCCGTCACCGTCGAGGGCGAACTCGGCGCGGAGGGGTGGGTCGTCGACAAGGGCGAGATCACCGACGTCGTCTCCGAGTGGGACCACATGTTCCTGGTCGAGGCGGGCGATCCGCTGATCGAGGCCTTCGAGGCGGCGGGCGACGACGACGCGCTCGTGATCCTCGAGCACCCCCCGACGGCGGAGGTGATGAGCGTCGTCCTCGAGCGCCGCCTCGCGGCTACCCTGCCCGACACCGTCACCGACGTCGCCGTGCGGGTGAGCGAAACGAGCGAACTCTGCGGGGGGAGCGGGTTCTGAGATGCCGGTCTCCGACTCGAGGCCCGCTCGAGGGTGGGACGACGGGGAGCGGTCCGAGGCGGATTCGGACGGCGACGCCCTCCCGATCAACGAACTGTTCTACTCCCTCCAGGGGGAAGGGACCCTCGCCGGCGTCCCCTCGGTGTTCGTCCGCACGAGCGGCTGTAACCTCCGCTGCTGGTTCTGCGACTCGTACCACACCTCCTGGGAGCCGACCCACGCGTGGATGGACCTCGAGGCGATCGTCGAGGCGGTCGAATCGCACGAGGAGGCCGACCACGTCGTCCTCACCGGCGGCGAACCGCTGCTCCACGAGGCGTCGGTCCACCTGCTCGAGCGCCTCGACGAGCGGGGGTACCACGTCACCGTCGAGACGAACGGGACGATCCACCGCGACGCCCCCATCGACCTGGCCTCGATCAGCCCGAAACTCGAGAGCAGCACGCCGACGCCCGAGCGCGATCCGATGGGGGCCGGTGCTGACGACGACGCCCGCGACCGAAGCGGGGAGTGGGAGGCCCGCCACGAGGCGGCGCGGATCGACCTCGAGGCCCTCTCCCGACTCGTCGAGGACTACGACTTCCAGCTGAAGTTCGTGGTCACGGACGCCGACGATATGCCCGAGATACTCGACCTGCTCGCGGACCTCCGCGACGCCGCGTCGGCTCGAATACGCGACGACGACGTCCTCCTGATGCCCGAAGGGGCGACGCGGGAGCGACTGGCCGAGACCCGGACTCGAGTCGCCGACCTCGCGATGGAACACGGCTTCCGCTACACGCCGCGGCTGCACGTCGACCTGTGGAACGACGCACCGGAGACGTAACCGACGCACGCGATTAGACCCATGACCGACACACTCGACTCGAACGCCGACGCCGAATCGACGGAGAACAGAAACCGCGCCGTCGTCCTCCTCTCCGGCGGCATGGACAGCGCCACCGCCGCCTACGAGGCGAACGCGCGGGGGTACGACATCTACGCCCTGCACACCTCCTACGGCCAGCGCACAGAGGGTCGCGAACTCGAGTGCGCTCGCCGACTTTCCGACGAACTCGACGCCGAGGACTTCCTCCGGATCGAGACGGGCCACCTGACGGCGATCGGCGGCTCGAGCCTCACTGACGAGGGGATGGCCGTCGAGGACGCCGATATGGAGAGCGAGGAGGTGCCGGACACCTACGTCCCCTTCCGGAACGCGAACCTGCTCGCGATGGCGGTCTCCTACGCGGAGGCGAACGACTGCGACGCGGTGTTCATCGGCGCCCACAGCGAGGACTTCGCGGGGTATCCCGACTGTCGACCCGCGTTCTTCGAGGCGTTCGAGCGCGTCGTCGACGTCGGGACGCGGCCGGAGACGAATATCTCGATCGAAGCCCCGTTCGTCGAGGACTCGAAGCCCGACATAGCGCGGCGGGGCGTCGAACTCGAGGTCCCCTTCGAGCACACGTGGTCCTGTTACCGCGAGAGCGAACCCGCCTGCGGCACCTGCGACTCCTGCGCCTACCGGCTCCAGGCGTTCCAGACCGTCGGCGTTCGAGACCCGATCGAGTACGCCGAGCGGCCGTCCTACGTCGACGGGATCGAGTCGGCCTGACGGATTTCGAGTCGCTCGAACTACGGCCGACCGTGTCCCCTCCCCTCCCCTCCCCTCTCCTCGAGGCCCGGCACGACGCCGAGCTACCGGGCGCGATCGAGTAGCGACGAAACGCCCCGCTCGAGGTAGAGTTCCGACCGGAACCCGACTCAGCCGCCTCCCCGGCGCTCCCGGCGAACGGTCGTCACGTAGATCCCCGCCAGTACGACGACCCCGCCGAGGACCGTGATCGGGTCCGGGACCTCCGAAAGCAGCGCGAGCGCGAGCACCGTCGCGCCGATCGGCTCGCCGAGCCAGGCGACGCTGACCACGACCGACTCGAGGTGTTTCAGGGCCCAGTTGACGACGGTGTGACCGAAGAGGCCGGGGCCGACGGCCATGGCGAGGAAGAGGACCCACTCGCGGGCCGGGTACGCGGCGTAGGCGTGTCCCTGAGCGGTCACGACGGCGAACAGCGTCAGCGCGCAGGCGGCGTAGACCACCGTGACGTACGGGAACAACGAGGCCCGCTGCCTGATCGACCGGCCGGCGAGGACGTAGCCGGCGACGGTGACCGCCCCGAGGATCGCCAGCGCGTTTCCGTACCCCGTCGCGTCGGAGAGGGGCGCCCGGCCAGCGTCGCCGAGGGACATCGCCGCTGCGCCGAGGATGGCCACGGCGATGCCGACGACGGTCGCGCGATCGACCCGCTCGCCGAGGAGCGCCGCGGCCCCGAGCGCGACGAAGATCGGCTGCATCTGGACGAGCGTCACGCTCGCGGCGACGCTCGTGTGGTTCAGGCTCTCGAACCAGGCGGCGAAGTGGATGGCCAGGGCTACGCCGGCGACCGCGGCGAGGCCGAAATCGCGCCTCGAGAGTCGGGCGAACTCCTCCCGGTGGCGAACGACGGCGATCGGCGCGACCAGCGCCGTCGTGAACAGGACGCGGTAGAAGGCGGCGACCGCACTCGGCGCGGCGCTCCACCGGACGAGGACGGCGCTCGAACTCGCGGCGAAAACGGCGAACGCGAGGGCGGCAAGCGGCGTCACCTCGCCGTCGGTCTCGAAACGCGTCGCGGTGCGGTCCATCGGCGCTCTCGATCGCATCGATTCGCGCGAGGGGCAAACGCGTTGCGACCCGTCGCTGGGTCGTTCCATTCTCCGTTCACGCCGGTATCTGCCCACGCCAGTCTTCGCCCGTCCCCGTCGCCGCACTCGTCTCCCGGTACTGTTCGGCCGTCACGCCCGTTCGGACGCGGGGTGGGATTAGGATCGCTCCCAGCGATCGTCCTCGAGCAGCGCCCGGGTCGTCCGGTGGCGCGCGCGAAACATGGGCTCGAGGCCGACGCGCGCGATCGGTCCGACGATGTCGCCCAGGGGGGTCGGCAGGTCGTACTCCAGGCGGTCGCGAACGACCGTCGCGTCGCCGTCGGCGACGAACGAGTGGGTGTGCTCCCAGCGCTCGAACGGTCCGCGAACCATCTCGTCGCGAAGGTACGCCGCGCCGTCTTCCAGCTCGCGGTCGACGATGGCGGCGGTCCACCGTTGTCGAGGCCCGACGCCGAACGGTCGGACGGACAGCGTCACCTCCGAACCTGCCTCGAGGACGTCGGGATCGGGCCCTCCGTCCGGACCGACGACGGACTCGACGCGCATGCCGAGCCACGCCGGCGTGACCGCGACGAGGCCGGAGACGTGCGAGTGGAAGTCGAAGACGTCCTCGAGCGGAGCGACGACGGTCGTCTGACGCTGGTACGTCGGCATGGGGAGAGAAACGGCGGACGGACGCAAAAAGTCGGGGGAGCCCACCGTCGACGCGCCATAATCGACGCCGTCACCGGCTCGCCCCGGAGGCGACGAGCCGCTGCCGTGGCGAACGGAGCGAATGACGGATTCGCGGAGGGAGAAGCTGACCCGGCGACGGGCGGATTACTTGAGTCGCTCCTGCAGGAACGAGGGGTGGGCGGCGGTGACGCCGTCGATCGAGAGGATCTCGTCGGAGATGATATCGCCGAGCGCGTCGCCGTCCTCGGCGCGCACCTCGGCCATCAGCATGTGGTCGCCGCTGGAACTGTACAGCGCTTCGATCTCGGAGAGGTCCCTGAGCGCCTTCGTCGCCTCGACGTAGCGTTCGCTCGCGACGTCGATGCCGACGAGCGCGATCGTCTGGCTCGAGAGCTTCTTCGGATCGACGTCCGCCGAGTAGCCGACGATGACGCCGTCTTCTTCGAGCTGTTTGATGTACTTTCGAACGGTCGGCTTCGAAACGCTCGCCCGTTCGGCGATCTCGGCGTAGGACGCCTGGGCGTCGTCCTCGAGGACCTCGAGGATGCGGTCTTCCGTCGCCTGGGTGCTCATACCACTAAGTTTTGCTTCCATGGAAAAATATCTTTTGTATTCGAAAACGACGAGTGGCGAGAATGACGTCGCTCACGATAGATGATCGAAAACTTCGGCGGTGGGGTCAGCGGCGTGCGATTTCGGCGGTTCGCTCCGCGACGTCGACGAGTGCGAACCACGTGTTGAGGGCGGCCCGGAGCGCCGTGACGTCCCGAGCGTGGATCTCGATCAGGACGGTCGCGCCGTCGCGGCCGATGGTCGTCCGCGAGCGGTCGTCGTCGATCTCGCCGACTTCGCGGGCGACGCTCTCGGCGACGATTCGCGCGCGCGTTTCGTCCCCGTAGTCGAACTCGAGGCTGGCGTCGTGGGAAAACACGGGACGGGTACGGTGGTGATCGGTCGCGGCCCGGGTCGGTTACCGGACGTCGACTTCCTTGACGTCGCGGCTGCGTTCTTTCAGGAGGACCCGGTGTCCGCAGTACGGGCAGCGAACGCCGCCGTACTCGTCGAGCTGGACGTCTCGCTTGCAGCGGGAGCACTTGTAGCTCATTGATGAGGGTGTGGGTTGGATTCGGATTCGGATTCGCGGTGTTCGGTTCGAGTCGGTGCGACGACGGTCACTCGTCCTCGGCGAGCGCGGCGCGGATCGAGCGGCGGACGGTGCGGCCGGCGGGGGTCTCCGGACGGTAGGCGCCGCCGGTGAAGATCTCGCCCGTCTCCTCGTTCTTCCAGATCCCCGTACCGACGCGGGTGACGTCGTCCCCGTCGACCGTCGCGTTGTTCATGTCGTCTTCGATCTCGCTGACGCGGCGCCGGGCGACGCGGCCGTATCGCGCGCCGAAGCGGCCGGCGCTGCCGACCTGTCCTTTCCGTTTGGCCATAGTATCGCAACCTATCGCCACGAGACTCATAAAGCTGTTGAGTCACGTCTCCTCCTCGGCGGCTCGAGACGCCGTCGGGCCGACCAGCAGTTCCCACCAGACGAGCACGAACGCGGCGACGAATCCGATCGGTCGGAGCGGCGCGACGAGGAGTCCGGTCCCGACGCCGGAGAGCACGATGAGCGATCTGAGAACGAGGCCGCTGATCGCGAGGGCTGGAATCGCCGCCAGCACGACGTCGGCGCGCTCGAGCATAGCTAATTAGATGTAATTAGCCCGGTCGGAAAAGGGGCTGAGAAGGGGCAGGTGCTGTCACTTCCATCGGATCGGGAACGCCACCTCCCCGGGGGCCTCGAGCGTCGACGTGGGTGGACCGCACCCGATCACCGGAACTCCTCCTCGGCCAGCACGGCGTTCAGGTCCTCGCGGATCCGCTCGCCCAGTTCCCGGTTCGGCGCGGTGGTGACGACCCGATTCTCCTGGACGCTCGAACCGTCCCGCAGGAGCATGCGGACGTTTCCGCCGTCGTCGGCGCGCGTCACCTTCGCCCTGAGCCCCGACTGGGACCCCTTCCCGCCGGCGTCGATGGGTCCGGGGATGACCTTCTTCACGTGGGGGTGGTCCGCGACGGTGCGGATGGCCCGCATGCCCGTTCGACCCCCGATGAGGGTGGTGTGGCTGCCGCCGATCTTCTCCGCCGGCGGGACCTCGACGACGTCGAGCGCCGGTTCGCCGCGGCGCTCGAGCACCGCCTCGACGGGCCGGTCGTCGTCGACGCGGTAGAACGGGTAGTGAAGTTCGTCCCTGACGGCCCGGATTATCGCCCGATCGCCGCCGGCGAAGACCTCGTCCGGGCGCTTGCGCCGGATGTCGTCGGCGATCAGTTCGACGAAGTTCCGGCGCTCGACGACCTCGTTCTCGCCCTCCTCGGGGATCGTCGTGATCGTGGTCGCGCCGCAGATCTCCTCGTCGTACAGCATCGTGACGGTCGCCCGCTCGCGCCCCGCCTCGAGAACGACGGCGTCGACGTTCTCTCTCCGGCATACCAGGCAGAAATCGCCGGGTTTCTCGAGGGGCGAGGCGCAGTGGCGACACTCCATATCCGACGTTTCGGGCCGGCGTGTAAAACCGACGTGTTTTCGACCGCTCCGGCACCGCACCCCGCCGACGCGGAGACGGCGGCTCGGCGCGGGGCCGGCTCCGGCCTTCAGACTTCCTCGAGTCGGCGTACCCGGGTGGCGATCGCTCGAGTCGCTCGACGACGTCGGCGGGCGCGCGTTGCTGCAGGTCCAGTTCCACTCGAGTGGGCTTCGATCGTGCATCGCCCGGTCCTGTTATTGGTGTCGCAGGTCCGCGGTCGCCCGCCCCAACTCTCGTCTCGAGCGGGCCGGTTCGGACGGACTACGGGGATCCGGCGGGCACAGTCGTTCGACGATCGGCGGACGACACGCCGACCGTTCGCCCGCCCAGTCTCGTTGGAGTGTTGATACCCCCCGCGGCATAAACCTAAACAACGTCCCGTTTCCCGTGACCGGCAGGCACCGGGGACGGTCCGCCGGCCGGTAGGCGTACCCTTTTGCCCCTCCTGGGCGTACCGAACGGATGGAATGGACCTCGTACGCGCCCTCGAGGCCGACGGCCCCCTGACGTGCGTCGTCGGCGCCGGCGGGAAGAAGTCGACGCTGTACGAACTGGTCGGTCGACTCGAGCGAACCGTGCTCACGGCGACCGTCCGCATTCCGATCTTCGACCGCCACGTCTCCGAGGTTCGCGTGACGGCAGATCCGCTCGCGGCGCTCGAGGCGCTCGAGGAGTCGGGTGATCACGAGTGGCCCCTCGGACTCGTGGCCGAACGCGAGGGGACCGACCGGTACGTCGGGTACGAACCGGAGACGGTCGATCGGATCGTCGCGACGGACGCCGTCGATCACGTCCTCGTGAAGGCGGACGGCGCCCGTACGCGGTTGCTGAAGGCGCCGGGCGATCACGAACCGCGAATCCCCCCCGGCGCCGACACCGTCCTGGCCCTCGCGAGCGTCCGCGCCGTCGGTCGACCGCTCTCCGAGTCGGACGTTCACCGCCCCGAGCGCGTCTCGACGGTCATCGGGCGCGAAATCGGTGAGCCGATCGAACCCGCGGACGTCGCGACGATCCTGACGAACCCGGAAGGCGGGCTGAAGGACGTCCCCGAGGGCGCGACGTACGTGCCCGTCCTCAACATGGTCGACGACGAGGATGACCGCGAGGTCGCAGAGACGATCGCGGCGGGGATTCTCGAGAGCGAGGCGGCCTCGAGCGGGCGACTCTCGCGGGTCGTTCTCACGAGCATGATCGCAGAGGATCCGCTAATTTCGGTCGTCGGCTGACTCGAGGGTCCGCGGTGAAAACTATTAAGTAGTTAACAGGAATAGGTTTGCGGTGATGATGATCCCGCCTATCGGACGGTCACGTTCAGGGCCGAAGGGTCGGCGGCGTTCCGAGGGGTGTCGATGAACGCGGTTCCACTCGAGATCGCACGAACCGAGTCGCGCCGATCGATTCGCGTCGTGATCGGCAACCGGACGACGCTGTTGTTGAACCTCGTGTTCGGCGTGCTCGGCTTCGGGTTCCTCACCGTCTTCGGCGGGATGGCGCTGTACTTCGCCGGTCGCGAGGTGGCGGCCGGCAACGTTCCGCTGTCGAGCGACCAGGCGAGCCAACTGGCGACCGGAGGGACGGCGCTGCTCTGGCTGTCGGCCGTCGTTTTCGCGACGGTGCGGACCGTCACCAGGGTGGCCGACGTCGACGAACCGGCGTGCCTCCTCGTCTCCACGTCCGTCCGGAACGCCGTCGTCGGCCTGCTCGGCGCCGAACTGCTCCTGTTGTCGATCTGGGTCGTTCCGCCGCTGCTCGTCCTGTCGGGGGCGTACGCCTACGGCACCGGCACCGTCCTGCCGGTCGCGCTCGCGCTCGGTCTCTTCGCCGTCGTCGCGACCACGGCGTTTCCCGTCGGATTCGTCCTCGGGGTGTGGATCCGCCACCTGATCACCGTCTACGAGCCGATCGCGCGGTACCGAACCCCGATCGTCGCGCTCGTGATGGTGGTGTACGTCGGTGTCTTCGCCACCGGCCAGTTCAACACCCTCGTGGGCACCCTGTTCGACCTCCTGAGCGGCAGTCCGCTCGACTGGCCGGGTCATCTCCTCCTCATCGCGATTCCGACCGTCTCGCCGTCGATCGGCGCGCTCGTCGGGACCCTTCTCGGAACGGCGCTCCTCGCGGGGGTCGGCCTCGCCGCCGGCGTCGCCTCCGCCAGGATCCACTGGTTCGCAGATCCCGCTCGCACCGAGGACGCCGTCGTCGACCGCGACTCCTCGAGGCGCCTCGACGATATCCTCTCGGTCGGCCTCCCCCGCGGGGTGCTGACGGTGGCAGCGACCGCGATCCGGCGGACCAAGCGCGCGCCGGCGCGACTGATCTTCGTCGCGTATCCGCTGTTCTTCTCGTTTTACTTCGTCGCACAGATCGTCCAGACGGGCACGGTCTCCCCGCCGGCCGCCGTCCTGTTTTGCCTCTACGTGGTCTGGGGATCGGGCGCGATCTTCACGCTGAATCCCCTGGGCGACCTCGGCCGCGGCCTCCCGGTCGTGCTGACGTCGACCCTCTCGGGACGGGACGCCGTCGCGGGTCGGATCGTCGCCGGCGCTCTCGTCGGCATCCCAGTCGCACTGCTCGTCAGCCTCGGCGTCGGATACCTGAGCCCGCTTTCGCTCGAGGCGACGGCGTTCCTCGTCGCCGGCACGGTCGTCGGCACCGTCGTTGCCCCCGCGCTCGCGACCGGCGTCGGCACGCTGTTCCCCCGGTTCGGGAGCGTCCGCGTCTCGAGCAACAGGGAGGCGATCGTCCCGAGCAAGACCGCGTTCGTCGTCTACACGCTCGCCCTGGTCGTTCCCGGGGCGTCGGCGGCGCTTCTCTACGCCGACGGCGGCGTGGAACTGGTGGCGACCGTCCTGACGACGCTCGTCTCGTGGATCCCTGGGCTCGACCTCTCGCTCGCGGTTCCACCCGAGGCGGTAACGGGCGTCGCGTGGGCGTTCCTCGCGCTCGGACTCGTCGCGCCGTTCCTGTCGGTCTCGTACGCCGTCCGACGGTTCGACCGGTACACGCTCGAGTAGCACGGGCGACGCTCGACCGTTTCTCTGGTCGGACACACCGAACGATCGAGACCGTCGACGATCCCTGGCGTCGGCCGCGGGTCACGCCGTCCGCCGTTCGGCGACTTCGCCCTCGGTCTCCTGCGTGACGGCGAGGAACGCGTCCTCGAGCGTTCCGCTCTCGCCGGTTTCGGCCCGCGATTTGAGGTCTTCGGGGTCGCCCTCCGCGACGAGTTTCCCGTCGTGAAGGACGCCCACCGTGTCGGCGAGTTCGTCGACGACCGGGAGGATGTGGGTCGAGAGAAAGATCGTCATCTCGCGGTCGGCCAGGTCCGCGATCGTCTCGCGCATCGTCCGCGCCGCACGCGGATCGAGGCCGCTGGTGGGTTCGTCGAGGAAGGCGACGGCCGGTTCGTGTATCACGGCCTGGATGACGCCGACTTTCTGGCGCATCCCCTTGGAGTAGGAGTCGATCCGCTTGTTCGCGTCCTCGTCGAGGTCGAACCGCTCGAGGAGGCGCTCGATCCGCTCGCTCGTCTCGGGTTCGGGCAGGTCGCGCAGGCCGCCGACGTACTCGAGTTGCTCGCGACCCGTCAGTTCCTCGTAGAGCGGCGGCTCCTCCGGGAGGTAGCCGATGCGCGGGGTGACGGCCTCGCGGTCCTCGATCGAGTGGCCGGCGACGCGCGCGGTGCCCGAGGTCGGCCTGGTGAGCGTCGTGAGCATCCGCATCGTGGTCGTCTTTCCGGCCCCGTTCGGGCCGAGGAAGCCGTAGACCGTGCCGGATTCGATCGTCGTCGTGAGGTCCGAGACGGCCGTCGTTTCGCCGTACCGCTTCGTGAGGGAGTCGATCTCGATGGCCGGCGTCGAGCGGGATGCCATAATGTCAATTGTTATTTCAGTCGAGATAAAAATACCCGTCTCTCGCTCCGAGGTCGACTCGCGTACACCCCGGTCGATTTCGATCGAGCGACCCGTCCGCGTACGGGACGAACACCTCTCGCTGAACGAAGATATAACTGGTTCACCGGCGGAGGTGTGACTGTGTCTCGCACGAACTGGCGACCGAAACCATCGATGGAGAAGAAACGGGGCCGCGAGGTGTGGGATCACAGGGGCCCGCACGAGATCAACGACGGTGAGATCGACGGCGAAATCGAGTTCGACGACGAGGTCCTCGAGGGATTCAGAGACGAGGACGACGGAAGTGTGGACGACGGCGACGAGGAGGGCGGAGACTGAGCGGAATCCCCACCGTAACTCCTTCCAATTCGGAAGGTCTGACCGCTAGTTCACCCCTTCGCAGAGGTTTCATCGAAGTTTCATCGAACACCGTCGAAAACGGTCGCTCTCGTCGGTAAACCGGTCGCGAAGTCGATCCCGATCACGGCCCGTCGTTCCCCCGTTCCGTTCGAGGCGTCCGCAACAGTCCGTTACCCCAAACTGTGCGAACGGCCACCTACGTTCCCGTGATGGTATTTGATGTGTGGATAGAAGTGAAGTATATAATAATAATTTAGCAGCTGTTCCGGGGAAATATTCATTATCGAAAATCGTGTGGTGTGCCTATGCGTCTCACTGCCAATCCGGTGAGGGCGGTGCATCGATTCTCGAGTGGGGGCGGCGATGGCAGCCACCGACTGCGATCATGAGCGGCGGCGACGCCCAGTCGGAACCGGTCACGCTCGACCTGGACCGACGCGCCTTCGTGAAGGCGAGCGCGCTCGCCGGCGGGATGATCCTCGGGGGCGGCGCGGGCGGCCACGTCCTCGGCCAAGAGGACCGGGAGGACGACGGGATCGCCGAGGGCGCCGGCACCGAGACGGCGAAGGTGATCTGTAACTACTGCGCGGTGGGCTGTGGCTTCAAGGCGGTCAAGGAGGGCGATTCCTTCGTCGCCCAGGAGCCGTGGTTCGAGAACCCGATCAACAACGGCGCGCTCTGCTCGAAGGGGGCGGGCATCCTCGAGACCGAACACTCGCCGAAGCGACTCAAACACCCGATGCGGAAAGAAGACGGCGAGTGGCGCAAGGTCACGTGGGAGGAAGCCTACCAGGAGATCGCGGACACGTGGGAGCGGGTGATCGAGGAGTACAGCCGCGAGAGCGTCATGCTCCTCGGGAGCGCTCACCACTCGAACGAGGCGGCCTACGCCAGCCGCAAGTTCGCGGCGTTCATGGGGACGAACAACGTCGACCACCAGGCGCGGATCTGCCACTCCCCGACCGTCACGGGGCTGGCGAACACCTGGGGGTTCGGCGCGATGACGAACACGATCAACGACTACCGGAACGTCGACCTGCTGCTCATCATCGGGCAGAACCCGGCCGAGTCCCACCCCATCGCGATGCAACACATCCTCGAGGGACAGGCCCGCGGCGGGACGATCGTCTCGATCGACCCCCGGTACACGAAGACGTCGGCGCACGCCGATTACTTCTACCGGATGCGCCCCGGCACCGACGTCGCGATCATGATGGGGCTGCTCAACTACATCGACGGGCAGGGCGAACTCGACGAGGAGTTCCTCGACAACCGGGTGATGGGGTGGGAGGACGTTCGAACCGAACTCGAGCGGTACGACCTCGAGACGGTCGCGGACATCACCTGGATCAGCGAGGAGAACTTGCGGGAGATCGGAGACCTGATCGTCGAGAACGGACCCCGGGTCCAGGTCGAGTGGGCCATGGGCGGGACCCAGCACAACAACGGCACCCAGAACATCCGCTCGTACGCGCTGTTCAGCCTCGCGACGGGGAGCGCCGCTCGATCCGGCGGGGGGTTGCAGGTCATGCGTGGCCACGCGAACGTGCAGGGGGCGACCGACCTGGGGGTCGACGCGAGCATCCTCCCCGGCTACTACGGCGTCGGCTCGCCCGGTTCCTGGGAACACTGGACCGAGGTCTGGGACAGGAGCCCGTGGACCAGCGGGAGCACGTCGTTCGAGGAGCTGTACGAGCGGTTCGAGATGATGCCCGAGGAGATGTGGGGCGCGATCGAAGAGCCGGTCGCGGTGGCCCAGGAGACCGCCGAGGGGGTGAGCGTGGAGGAAGCCGCCGACGAGGAGGGCGACGGTGGAGACGACGGCGAGGAAGACGACGGGCAGGAGGACGAAGCGGAGGGGGAGGCGGACGACGAGGAGGGTCTCGCCGAAGACGCCCCGATCGACGAGGCCGATCCGCGATCGCTGATGTTCCACAAGGGACTGACAGTCGCCCGCTGGTACGAAGCCGCGCTCGAGCAGGATGACAGGTTGCTCGAGTCGGAACTGTATCAGCCGGAGCAGCTGAAGATGGCCTTCTTCTGGGGCCACTCGGCGAACTCGATCACCGAGATGGACAAGATGAAGCGGGCGATGGAGGCGCTCGACCTGCTGGTCGTCGTCGACGTCTTCCCCGCGGTCTCGAGCACGCTCCCCGACGACGCGGACGTGCTCTTGCTCCCGGCCTCGAGCCAGTACGAGCACGTGCGGTCGGTGACGAACTCCCATCGGTCGGTGCAGTGGAGCGAGGCCGTCGGCTCACCCCGGCACAACTCGAAGCCCGATTTGCAGATCTTCCAGGAGCTGGCCCAGTACATGGGCTTCGGCGAGCACTTCGACTGGGGGAACGGGCCTGAGGTTCACAACGGGCGCAGCTCCTACGAGGACGCCCTCCGGGAGATCAACCTCGGGACCCGATCGATCGGCTACCAGCAGTCCCCCGAGAAGCTCCAGCAGCACCAGGAGTACGACTGGGCGTTCAGCACCGAGACGCTGCAGGCGGAGAACACGGGGACGCCCGTCGACGGGGACTTCTGGTCGCTTCCCTGGCCCTACTGGGGCGGCGACCACCCCGGCTCGCCGATCATCTGGACCAAGGAGGCCGACCCCCGGGACGGTGGCCACGACTTCCGCGAGAACTGGGGCGTGCGTGCGCCGTCGCCGGAGGAGTGGGAGGAACTCGACGTCGACAAGGAGTACCCACTACAGGAAACCTACGACGAGCGCGGCGAGGACGGTCTGGACCTGCTCGCCGAATCGTTCGAGGCGCCCTGGTGGGACGGCCAGGAGGTCATCGGCGTCCCGTCCTATCCGGCCTACGCGACGCTGTTGCCCGACGATCTGGAGAATCCGTCCACGCAGACGCTCCCGGTGGAGTACGCCCTCGACGAGGAGGAATCGGTCTACACCGCGGCCCAGGCACTCGACGAGGAGTACGGCGACCAGATCGACATCGATCCGTCGGACTACGAGGAGTACGATTCCCCTCAACCCGATCCGCCGACCGGCCGCGGAAAGGCTCGAGCCGTCGTCTGGAACTTCCTCGACACGGTGCCCGTCCACCGGGAACCGGTCGAGAGTCCCCGGCCGGATCTGGTCGAAGAGTGGCCGGCCAACGGCGAGCAGATCAACTTCTGGCGGCTCGACCAGAACAACGCCTCGGTGCAGGAGGAGGCGACGGCGGCGGTCCACACCGAACTCGGCAGCGACGCCGAGGACGGCCGCACCGTGATCCTCACGTCGGGTCGGCAGGTCGAACACCAGGGCGGCGGCGCGGAGACGCGGAACAACAAGTACACCGCTGACACCCAGCCGCACATGTACGCGGAGATCAACCCGACCGTCGCGAACGAGCTCGACATCGTCGGCGGCGACGATCACGTCGTCATCACCTCCGTCGACAAGGGGTCGATCCTCGTCAAGGCGAAGGTGACCAATCGGGTGAACGAGGAAGAGGTGTTCCTCCCGTACCACTGGGGCGGCGTCTTCCACGGGGAGAGCCGGACGGATCAGTGGCCCGAGGGAACGGAACCGATGGCGATCGGCGAGAGCGCCAACATCATCACGCCGAGCGGGTTCGACGCCGAGACGCAGATGCAGGAGACGAAGTCGGGCGTCGTCCACCTCCAGAAGGCCACCCAGCAGCTGGTCGACGACCTCGACATGGAGTTCATCGACTACCCGCAGGACGAACTCGAGCTCGGCCAGCAGAAGTCGTACGACGTACGCGAGTGGGACATGTTCGAAGGGGGGCCGACGCGATGAGCCACCGCAACCGGGCGGCCTCGTCGGCGCGGAACGAATCGTCTACGATCGCCTCGAGCCCGGACTCGAGGCCTCACGAAACCATCAGACCATGACACAGGAAAACCGAACCCGCTCGGTGATGAGCGAGGGCGTGATGAGCACCGGCGAGGGGACGCGGATCTTCCCCGACGTCGAGGCCTGCATCGACTGCGGCGGCTGCGTCGTCGCCTGCAAGCGCACCTGGGACAGGGACATCGAGAATCAGCGGATCTCGATCACGACCATGCTCGAGGGACGCGCCGGACCGCAGGGGGAAAACGCCGCGAAGACCCAGCAGCTCCGGGCCGGGGAGGACCCGGGGGAGACGAGCATACCGATGCAGTGTTACCACTGCGAGAACGCCCCCTGCGTTTCGGTCTGCCCGACGGACGCCCTGCAGAAGCAGGACGACGGGTTCGTGACGGTGAGCGACGACCTCTGCGTCGGCTGCCAGTACTGCCTCTCGGGCTGCCCGTTCGGCGCGCCCCAGTTCCCCGACAGCGACGACGGCAAAGCCCGACTCTTCGGCACCGGCGGCATCATGGACAAGTGCACGGGCTGCCGTCCGCGACAGGAGGCCGGCAAGGGCCCGGCCTGCGCCGAGGAGTGTGCGACCAACGCGATCCTGGTGGGCAGTTCGACCCAGATCGCCGAGGAACTCGAGACCCGTAACAGCGGCGCGTTCTTCAACCAGGAGGCGCTCGAGATCATCTTCGGCGAGGACGACGCCCGCTTCTTCGAACGGGGCGGGGAGGGAACGTAAGCGTACTACAGGCCAATGAGCAACGACACGTCATCGAAATCGACCGCTGCGACCACATCCGCTCACGACTCGCGATCCGAGCCCGACCGCAACCCCAATCCCGATGGCGGGCGGGGGCCCGACTCGAGTCGACGGGACGACGACGGCGGGCTCTCGGATCGCGCCGCCTTCTGGATCAGCGCACTGATCGCCCTCGCGGTCGCGATCGGCTCCGTCGCCGTCGTAACCCGGTTCGCACCGTTCTTCGAAGCCGTCATGCGGGTCCGACCGACCGTCGAGGGGGGCGGCGTCGGCGCGGACTGGGTCGCCGGGAACACCGACGCGGTCCTCAACGCCGCGATCGCGATCGTCCACTTCGTGGACGTGCTCATGGGGATCTTCCTCATCCTCATGGTGGTGATCCACTGGGCCGCGTTCAGGCGGCTCGCCGACCGGATGCAGCCCCCCGCCGAGCGGCGGGCGTCGACGGCGGACGTGGCCGCGGACGGCGGTGCGTCGGTCTCGGAGCGGACGAACTCCTCAGTTGACGGATCTGACGGGACTCGAGCGAACGCGCCGGGCGACGATAGCGGCGACCGATCCGGAGGTGAGACCGCGTGACCAACCTCGACCACGGCAAGTTCTCGCGGGTGACGACCACCTTCCACTCGCTGCTCGCGCTGACGGTGTTCGTCTTGTTCTTCACGGGGTACGCAATCGCGTTCAACGCGGAGCTGTGGTGGCTCGTCGAACTGATGGGCGGCAATCGGTGGGTGCTCGCGGTCCACCGCGCCGCCGGCTTCGCCCTCATCGCGCTGACGGTGTTCTGGGTGTCGTACGTGCTGTTGCGTTCCTCGAGCCGGCGCAACTTCGGCGCCGTCGTCCCGAACGTGCGGACGGACACCGCGGCGTTCGTCCAGGACGTCAAGTTCGCGTTCGGCTACGCCGACGAGCGCCACCCCAACGCCAGACAGTTCGCGGGGTACAAGGCCGACGAGGTGCCCCTGCTGTCGTACGTCGGCAAGGGCGTGATCTGGATCTTCGCAGTCGAGCTGGTCCTGCTGATGATCTCGGGGCTCTTGATCTGGCAGAAGACGTGGCTGATCGACTTCTACAACACCCAGTCGATCGCGATGGGCTTCGTCGCCTTCCACGGTCTCCTCGGGATCATCATGCTGATGGGCGTGATGTTCCACACGTTCGAGCACGGCTTTCACCCCGCGTTCTACCCCGTGGAGATGAAGGCGTTCCTGCCGAAGGAGGCGACGCCGAACTTCCACGGCGACCCCGACCAGTACGAGACGACCGGCATCGAACGCCTCCGACTCAAGCCAAGCTGGAAGTGGGCGACGAACCTCGTGGGCGCGATGGTGATCGTCGGCATCCTCGGCGTCCTCGCCGGGAGCATGACCTACGGCGGCTTCCCGGTTCCCGACCGGCTGGCGATCGGCGAGGGGAACCTCTTCCGAACGATCGCCATCAACGCCGGTATCCTCGTCCTGTTCCTCGGGCTCACGCTCTCGATGTACGGCAACATCCTCCGCGCCCGGTACCTCCAGCGCGCTCGGGAGGAGGAACGAGGAGCACGGGGCGAACGCGAACGAGGGAGAGAGGGTGTCACCGCCGACGGGGGTTCCGACCCGGACGCGTCCGGTGACTGACCGTCTCGAGTCCGTCCCTCCCCGAGTTCCGATCGCGATCGGCGACCCCCGCGTGAATCGCGCCTCAGGTTAGAGCGCCCGTCAGGTAATCTCCTGTTGAACGAACGAAACTCGAGCCGTCGGAGAGGCGCGGCCGACACCCTCGGGTGCCAACGACGGATTGTGGCGGACGGTACCACGTACCGTTTTAGTGGCGGCCCTCGAGCGTTCGATCATGGTCACGTACATCGCGTACGCGTCGCTCGTCCTGCTCGCGCTCGTCGTCTG
Organism: Halovalidus salilacus; assembly: GCF_031852275.1. GTDB lineage: Archaea > Halobacteriota > Halobacteria > Halobacteriales > Natrialbaceae > Halovalidus > Halovalidus salilacus. The sequence goes on from NZ_CP134700.1 coordinate 1,818,645, forward strand.
CATGGTCGCTCTGGTCGCGACGACGAAGGACACCGCGGGTGGCTACGGGACGAAGGGGGACGCGCTACTGGCGCTCGCGGTGATCGCGCTCGGCGTCGCGACGATCGGTACCTCGGTTCTCTGAATGGGACCGAAACCGGTGAGTGCGTTCGCCGTCGGCCGCGTGCGGTTATGGGGATGGGCGTCCAATCTCGGCGCGTGACTCCGAACCCCAGATCCGACCTCGAGGGACTCGTCGTCGCCGGCGGCTTCTCGACCCGGTTCGGCGAGGCGGACAAGGCCGTCGCCGAGTTGGCGGGCACGCCGATGATCCGCCGCGTCGTCGACCGACTGGCCGAGGTAACAGACCGCGTCGTCGTCAACTGCCGGAGCGACCAGGAGTCGGCGATCCGGGAGGCGGTGTCGGGCTGCGAGCCCGAGGTCCGATTCGCCTTCGATCCCGTCCCGGATCGGGGCCCCGTCGCGGGCATCCACACCGGTCTCGAGCTCGTCGACCGTGAGTTCGCCGCCGCGGTCGCCTGCGACATGCCGTTCGTCGACCCCGAACTCCTCGAGTTGCTCCACGAACGCGCCCGGGAGGAGGGGGCCGACGCCGCCGTCGTCGAACTCGAGGACGGCTGGATCCAGACGACCCAGGCCGTCTACCGGTCGGAGACGATGGCTCGCGCCTGCGACGAGACGCTCCGCTCGGAGGACAAGCGCATCCTCGCCGCCATCGACCGCCTCGAGCGGGTGACCGTCGAGGAGTCGGCCCTCGAAGCCGAGGGGATCGACCTCGAGACGTTCGAGAGCGTCGACACGCGGGAGGCGCTCCGAGCGGCCGAGGAACGCCTCGAGTGATCGCACGGCGTCGCGGCGTCGGTCGCGGTCGGACAGGCGCACCGACGGAACTCGAGGGACACGAATTAGTACGTTCGCCCCTTTCCCACGACTGTGACCCTCCCGGATCGAGCCGCCGTGACGCGCCGCGAGTACCTCTACGCGGCGGTCGCCGTCGGCGGCGCTACTGGGCTGAGCGCCTGCCTCGGCGAGAGAGGCGAGGAGGTCGACGTTCCGTCGGGAACCGACGACCCCGGCTCGCTCCCGGAACGCCAGCACGCCTGGAACGAAGCGCTCTCGACCGACGACGACGGTAACGTCCGCTCGCCCGAACACCACGCGCTGATCGCGCTGACGCTGTCGACCGACCCCGACGACGAGTCGCGCGAGACCGTCGATGAGAGCCTCCGCACCCTCGAGCGCGCCTACGAGTGGAGCAACGAGGGACTGGTGTTCACGCTGGGGTACACCCCGTCGTACTTCGACCGGTTCGACGGGGAACTGCCGTCGTCGGTGGACCTCCCGACCCCCGAGGCGTTGAGTTCCCGCGAGAGCCCCGAGTTCGACGAGTTCGACGCGCTGCTCCACCTCGCGAGCGACTACCCCGAAGTCGTGGTCGAAGCCGAGGAGGGGCTGTTCGACGAACTCGACGAACTCAACGGCGGCGAACCGGTCGAGACAACCCTCACGGGCGTGTTCGAACGCGAAGACGACCGACGCCGGACGGGGTTCGTCGGCGCGGGTCTCCCCGCGGAACGCGCCGACGTCGACGGCGTTCCCGATTCGGTGCCCGAGGAGGCGCCGTTCTTCATGGGCTTTCGGTCCGGTTTCACCGAGAGCCAGGCGACCGAGGACCGCGTCACCATCGAGGAGGGACCGTTCACCGGCGGGACGACCCAGCACGTCTCCTCGATGGACCTCAACCTGAACCAGTGGTTCGAACAGGACAGCCACCGCCAGCGCGTGTCGAAGCTGTTCAGCCCGGAGCACGCCGAGGAGGACCTGGTCGGCGACGTGGGCGAGAAGCTCTCGACCTCGAACGACCTGTCGGACGAGCGGATCGACGCGACCGAGGAGGACGCCAGCAGCCGCGGAATCGTCGGTCACGCCCAGAAGGCCGCTCGAGCACGCGAGGACGGCGAGCCGATCTTGCTGCGGCGCGACTTCAACACGGTCGACGGCGACCGTCCGGGGGTACACTTCCTCGCGCTGCAGGAGACGATCTCTGACTTCGCCCGCGTTCGGAAGTCCATGAACGGCGAGGACCTGGGGGTGTCCCTGGCGAACAACGGCATCCTCCAGTACATATTCGTGAACCGCCGCGGAAACTACCTCCTCCCGCCTCGATCGGCCCGAGCGTTGCCGACGCCGAATCCGACGGGGTGAACGCCACCGTGACCGATCCGTCGACCGGAGCCGCTCGTACGCCCGCGACGGGAGACGCACGGCGACAGCCGAGTCGACGGACCGTCCTTCGACGCGTCGCCGCGACGGCGAGCGCGACGACCCTCGCGGCCCTCGCGGGGTGTGCCGTCGACGACGACGGCGGAAACGGCGACGACTCGGCGGGCGGCGACGGGGACGGCGGAGGCGATGGAGACGACGAAGCCGACCGGTCGGCGGACGCCGTCCCCGACCTTCCGAGGGTCGAGGATCCCCCGGACGCCGTGTACGTTCCGACCCACCGCGAGGCGATGCGGACGCTCGAGCCGATCGATGCCGGCGAGTATCGGCTGGCCCCGATGCTGTCGTACCCCCACCGATTCTGGCTCGTCGACGGGGAGAACCGGGAACTCGTCGAACCCGATCGTCCGGGCGTCCACCTGATGATCACCCTCTGGGACGCCGAGACGGGGGTCGTCCTCCCGGTCGGCTCGAACGTCAGCATCCGACTCCGGAAGGACGGCGAAGCGGTCGGCTCGCCCCGAACGCCGTGGTCGATGCTCTCCCAGCAGATGGGCGTCCACTTCGGCGACAACGTTCCGCTCGAGGAAGACGGGACGTACGGCGTCGAGGTGACCGTCCCGCCGCCGTCGATCGAGACCACCGGTGCGCTCGAGGGGCGGATGACCGAATCCGATACGGTCACCTTCGAGTTCACCTACGACGAGGCGTTCCGCGACGAGGTCGTCGGCGGCGTCGAGTACCTCGACGAGGAGTACTGGGGCCGACCCGGCGCGCTCGAGCCGATGGACCACGCTCGACACTCCGCCGATCACGACGGCGGCGACGATCACGAGCGGATCCCGTACTCGACGCTCTCGCCGGCGGCGGAGCTTCCGGGAACGCCGGTGAGGGAGTCGACCGACGGGAGCGGCGACCCCGACGAAAGCGGTGGAGACGACGGAGACGGTACCGAGGACGCCGAGTCCGAACGCGATCTCGAGCCGACGAGCGGGGACGCGACGTTCGTCGTGCGCCTCCTCGAGCCCGGTTCGCGGCTCGCCGACGAGGGGGATGGCTACCTGCTGATCTCGCCGCGGACGCCGTACAACAGGGTTCCGCTTCCCGAGATGGCCCTCTCCGCCACCGTCGAGCGCGAAGGGGAGACGGTGACGCGTCCGGACGTTACTCAGCGGATCGACGACGAGTACGGCCTCCACTACGGCGCGTCCGTCGAGGACGTCCGCCCGGGGGACGCGGTGACGATCGAGATCGACTCGCCGCCGCAGGTATCGCGCCACGCGGGCTACGAGACGGCGTTCGTCGACATGCCCGCGCTGGAACTGACCGTCCCCGACGATGCGACCACCGATTCCGACGCCTGAGGAGATCCACCGATGCCACCGTCGACGCCACGACTCCCGCGGCTGCTCGCCTGCACGATCATCGCCCTCTGCCTCGTCGTCGCCGGCGCCGTTCCGCCGGCCTCGGCCGGCGACCGCGGCGCCACCCTCGAGACGGACCCCGACGAACTCGAGGCGGACCCCGGCGAGACCGTCACCGTCGACGTCGTCGTCGCCAGCGACGGGGACACGTTCGGGAACGGCGTCGCGGACGTGCGCTTCGACCTCACCTACGACGAGTCGGTCCTGACCGAGGCCGAGGTGGAACGCGGCTCGTGGCTCGCCGACGGCGACGCGGACGTGGACGGGTCGACGGACGTCGACGAGGAGGCCGGCGTGATCTCGATTGCTCAGGAGCGCGATCCGGCCGGCGACGGCGTCACCGGCACGGGAACGGTGGCGACGATCACCTGGACCGTCGCCGACGACGCCGAACCGACGGACGCGGAACTCGCGTTCGACGAGGCCGACATCGCGGTCTCGACCGGTCACCAACAGGCGGTCTGGGATCGAACGGCGACGGTCGAAGTCGACGGCGGTGGCACGGCCGACGGCGAATCCGGCGACGGTGAATCTGACGACGCCGACGACCCCGACGGCGTCACGCTCGGCGATTCCGACGAGGTGGCCGGCGAGTCCGACGACGGCGAAGATGGTGACGGAGAGGGGGCCGAGGCCGACGCCGACGCCGACAGCCCAACCGATGGAGACGACGGCAGCGATGAGAGCGATGAGGACGATGAGAGCGGTGAGGGAGACGGGAGCGACGATGACGACGACGGTGACGACTCGAGCGCGCTCGACGCCGTTCCCGGCTTCGGAATGGCGCTCGCGCTGGCGGCCGTGGTCGCGACGGTATTCGCCCTGGTGATCCTGACGCGGACGGGGGCGAATCGGTAGCCGGTCGATCGCCGACGGCGCGAAACCGTTCGACGGTCGGCGACCGAACCGGTTCGGATTCGGCGGTTTCGGCGGAAGCGTCGGCCGAGAGGGGGCCACTTATACGGTTCGGAGTCAAGATCCGACCATGAGCAGCGATGACGAATTCGACTACGGAAAGGACGAGCGGCTGCCGAGCCGCGAGGTGACGGAGGGCGCGGAGAAGGCACCCCACCGGGCGATGTTCCGGGCGATGGGGTTCGACGACGAGGACCTCTCCTCGCCGATGATCGGGGTGGCCAACCCCGCCGCGGACATCACGCCGTGTAACGTGCACCTCGACGACGTCGCCGAGTCGGCGCTCGAGGGCGTCGACGAGGCGGGCGGCATGCCCATCGAGTTCGGGACGATCACCATCTCCGACGCCATCTCGATGGGGACCGAGGGGATGAAGGCGTCGCTGATTTCGCGGGAGATCATCGCCGACTCCGTCGAACTGGTGGCCTTCGGCGAACGGTTGGACGGGCTCGTCACGATCGGCGGCTGCGACAAGAACATGCCCGGGATGATGATGGCCGCCATCCGGACGGATCTTCCCTCGGTCTTCCTCTACGGCGGCTCGATCATGCCCGGCGAGCACGGGGGCCGCGAGATCACCATCCAGAACGTCTTCGAGGGCGTCGGCGCCTTCGCCGACGGCGAGATGTCGGCCGACGAACTCGACGAGATGGAGCGCCACGCCTGTCCCGGCGCCGGCTCCTGCGGCGGGATGTTCACCGCGAACACGATGTCCTCCATCTCCGAGGCGATCGGGTTCGCACCGCTGGGCGCGGCTTCGCCGCCCGCCGAGCACCACGGCCGCTACGCGGTCGCCCGCGAGAGCGGGAAGCTCGCGGTCGAAGCCGTCGAGAAAGGTCTCCGCCCCTCGGGCTTCCTCTCGAGGGAGTCGTTCGAGAACGCCATCGCGCTGCAGGTCGCCGTCGGGGGCTCGACCAACGCGGTCCTCCACCTCCTCGCGATGGCGAGGGAGGCGAACGTCGACCTCGACGTCGAGGACTTCAACGAGATCAGCGCCCGCACGCCGAAGATCGCCGACCTCCAGCCCGGCGGCGAGAGGGTGATGAACGACCTCCACGAGGTCGGCGGCGTGCCGGTCGTCCTCCGGGAACTCCTCGAGGCCGACCTGCTCCACGGCGACGCGCTGACGGTCACCGGCGAGACGATGGCCGAGGCGCTCGAGCGCGACGACCCGCCCCGGATCGACGAACTCGACGCCGACTTCCTGCACACCGTCGACGATCCGATCCACGAGCGGGGCGCGATCCGCATCCTCACCGGAAACCTCGCGCCGGAGGGCGCCGTGATCAAGATCACCGGCGAGGACCACCTCCACCACGAGGGCCCCGTCCGGGTCTTCGAGGAGGAGGAGGGCGCCATGGCCTACGTCCAGGAGGGCCGCGTCGGGGAGGGCGACGTCCTCTGCATCCGCAACGAGGGGCCCCGGGGCGGACCCGGCATGCGCGAGATGCTCGGCGTGACGAGCGCGGTCGCCGGACACGGGCACGCAGAGGACGTCGCGCTGTTCACCGACGGCCGCTTCTCCGGCGCGACCCGGGGCTTCTCCATCGGCCACGTCGCCCCCGAGGCGTACGTCGGCGGCCCAATCGCCGCCCTCGAGGACGGCGACACGGTGACGATCGACATCGACGAGCTGGAACTGTCGGTCGACCTCACCGACGATGAGATCGAGGAGCGACTCGCGGATCACGCTCCCCGGCCGACCTACGAGTCCGGCGTGCTGGCGAAGTACGGGGAGGCGTTCGACTCCGCGGCTAACGGTGCCGTGACGAACCCCGGTGCCAAGCGGGACTGACGTCCCATCGACCAGTCCAGCCCGCCGTCGAACCGGCGCCCGATCCTGACGCGATCTAACGGTCAGAACGCGGAGACATTCCCCGGCAGGCGAGTGCTTGCCCCGTCGTGTTCCTGCACGATGCTTTCAACGCTAAACCGCCGAGTTACCCGTGAGAGCAACTCATGTACAAGTACTGTCTCGAGTGCGACTGGCACGCGAGTACGTCGGACGGGCTGGCGGAACCCGAGGTCTCGAAGCGAGCGATCGAACACTTCGTCGAGACGGGGCACACGGTGGAGTCGGTTCGCATTCCCCCTCCCATCGTCTTGCAGAACTGAGCCGGGGGACGAAGCGAGCCGTTCGGGCGAGACCGAACGACGATCGCGGACGATCGCGTTCGGTCGACCTGGGCGGCCGACGCGGCCTGGCAACCGATTTCGAGCGTGACCGGTCCACGTGCGAGGAGGGCACTCGATCCAACGTGAACGGACGGAGACGTGTTCGTAATCGGGGCCGTCTAGTGGTAACGAGATCTCCGTTCGCGGTCCGCCCGCCGGCCCGTAGGGAGACCATACGCGACGGATAGCGGACCCTGAGTCGACGGACACCGTTGATACGGCCGGCGAGCGGGGATTCGGCTCACTCGAGGCGAATCTGCGTCGGAACAGACAGTTTCGGGACGTAACGATCTGACGACTTTTCGGGTATCACATGGAACCTGACTGACGATCATGTTGAACGGTCCAACTCGGCGAACGCTTCTCAAAGGAATCGCCGTCGGCGCCGTCCCGGTGGGTGCGTACGCGACCAGTACTGGAGGATCACCGGGACAACGGGAGGCCCGGTCGAAATCGGAGTCGACGAACGAACGGTCTCGTGATTCCGACGCGAATGCGGCCGCCTCCGACGGATCGGCAGATGACGATGGCGAAGGCGATCCGGACGCGGACGGGGACGAGCCGACCGACGATTCCGGCGGTGACTCCGCCGACGATGGCGAACCGGACGGGGACGGGCAGCCGTCGTTCGACGTGGAGTTCGTCTCCTGCGACCGGGTCGAGGTGACCGGGACGTTCTCGGAGGGCGACACCGTCGCGGCGAGCACCGGATTCTTCACGAGCGACGATCCCCAGAGCATCGGAAATACGATCATCGAAGACGCGATCACGATCGGCGACGACGTCGAGGCGCCGTTTTCCGGCACGATCGTCTTCGAAGTCGGGGAGGAATCCGGCGTCGAGGGCGGATCGGACGGTGCGACCGTCGAGATCGAGAACTACGGTGCGACGGGGACGGTGATCACCGGTATCTCCGATCCCGAAGGGTACGTGGTCGCGCAGGTCACGCACCCGAACCCCAACGCCGACGCGTGTCTGGAGGCCCTGCTCGAGGACGATTCGAACTCGGAACAGGGAACGGAAACCGAAACGGAGAGCGGGGCGCCGACGGCTACGGGCACCGAACCGGACGAGGACACCAAAACCAAGATGAAGGGGACGGAGCGAGCGCGAACGGACGGCGAGAGCGTTGCGACGGACTCGAACACGGACTGCGGGGAGTAAGTCCCGTTCGACGCGAACTCGAGCGACGGTCGGCGGGAATCAGCCCCGGCGCTCGAGGATGCGGTCGACGATCAGCCGCGTCGAGAGGAGTTCGTCGTCGTGGCCCGGTTCGCGCGGTTCGGCGCGCTCGACGGTGCAGTCGACGCCGCGACGCTCGAGTTCCGCCTCGATCGCCTCGTCGTCGTGGTGCTGGTCGTGGCCGAGCACGATGACGTCCGGCCGGATCTCCTCGATCGGAACGAAGATGTCCTCCTCGTGGCCGAGGATCGCCTCGTCGACCACCTCGAGGGCGTCGACGACGTCGCGACGCTGTCTGGCGGCGCAGATCGGCGCCTCCTTGTGGTCGACGTTCGACGTCCGCGCGACGATCACGATCAGTTCGTCGCCCATCGACGCCGCCTCCTCGAGGTAGTGGACGTGTCCCGGGTGGAGGAGGTCGAAGGTTCCCTGGGCGACCACGGTCTTCCTGTCGTCTCCGTCGATTTCGCGTTCGTCGTTCGATTCGCGGTCTCCGCGACGAGTCCGACTGTCGGTCATGGCGCTGTCATCCCCGTAACTCCTCGTCGATGTCGGCTTGCGTGAAATCGAAGAACTCCTCGGTGTCGGGGAGGTCGACCTCGATGACGTTCAGGTTCGTCGGACGCCCCCGGGGGTCGAACGCTCGCCAGTCGGTCCGGCGGTAGGGCGCGCCGATGATGACGTGGACGGTCCCGCGACCGAACGTCTCGAGGTCGGCCGCGCTCGGTTCGATCACCCCATTCGGGTGGGAGTGGACGCTCCCGAGGGCGTTCACGTCGTTCGGAATCTGGCTGGTTTGCACGGTCGCGCTCACGCTGTTCGCCTCGGTTCCGGGGACGACCAGCACGTCGGTGATGACGAGTCCGTCCCGGTCGAGCCCGAGCCTGTCGGCCTCGGTCCCCCGCAGAAACCCCATGTACTCGTTCGGGTGGGTTTCCTCCGAGGCCTCAAGGGCGAACTCGAGGGTCTCCTCGGCGATGCCGAGGATCTCGTTCGAGCGGAACAGCGCGTCGAGCAGCCCCATGTGACGACGTGCGGGCTTGCAGTTGCTAAACGTTCCGATGAGTGCACGCACTCGCCGGCGGCCGCCCCGTCACGGAGTAGGACGAACGAACGTGATAAATGCAGAACGTCAAAATAGGTCCTCATATTCCCTCCTATTCGTATTAGCGAGACGCTTATCCGAGGGGTATTCGTAACGCCATTTATGTCACTAGATGAGGATTCCCTCGAGTATCACGCGGACGATCCGCCGGGGAAACTCGAGATCCGGACGACGAAGTCGACGAGTACCCAGCGGGATCTCTCGCTCGCTTACTCGCCCGGCGTCGCCGCGCCGTGTCGCGAGATCGCCGAGCGGCCCGACGACGCCTACCGCTACACGGCGAAGGGGAACCTCGTCGGCGTCGTCTCGAACGGCTCCGCGGTGCTCGGACTGGGCGACATCGGCGCGCAGGCGTCGAAGCCGGTCATGGAGGGGAAGGGCGTCCTCTTCAAGCGATTCGCCGACATCGACGTCTTCGACGTCGAGCTGGATCTCGCGGACCCCGACGGGTTCGTCGAGGCCGTCGCGGGGATGGGACCGACCTTCGGCGGGATCAACCTGGAGGACATCGCGGCGCCCGATTGCTTTCGGATCGAGGAGCGCCTGCGCGAGCGGATGGACGTCCCGGTCTTCCACGACGACCAGCACGGGACGGCGATCATCACCGGCGCGGCCCTGTTGAACGCCCTCGAGATCGTCGACGAGGGGGTCGATTCGATCGACGTCACCTTCGCGGGCGCGGGGGCGGCGGCGATCGCCACGGCCCGGTTTTTCGTCTCCCTCGGGGTTCCGAAGGAGCACATTACGATGGTCGACATCGGGGGAATCCTCACCGAGTCGCGTGCGGAGGCGGGCGAACTCGACGAGTACAACCGGGAGTTCGCCCGCGATATTCCGGACGGCGACCTCGCCGACGCGATGGAGGGCGCGGACGTCTTCGTCGGCCTCTCGGCCGGCGGCATCGTGAGCGCGGAGATGGTGCGGTCGATGGCCGAGGATCCGATCGTCTTCGCGATGGCCAACCCCGACCCGGAGATCGACTACGAGGCGGCCAAGAACGCCCGCGACGACACGGTCGTGATGGCCACCGGACGCTCCGATTACCCGAACCAGGTCAACAACGTGCTCGGGTTCCCGTTCATCTTCCGCGGCGCCCTCGACGCCCGGGCGAGCGAGATCAACGAGGCCATGAAGGTGGCCGCCGCGGAGGCGATCGCCGACCTCGCCAAGCAGGACGTCCCCGACGCCGTCGTCAAGGCCTACGGCGACCAACCGCTGCAGTTCGGCCCCGAGTACATCCTCCCGAAACCCCTCGATCCGCGCGTCCTGTTCGAGGTCGCCCCCGCGGTCGCCGAGGCGGCGATGGAGACCGGCGCCGCCCGCACCGAGACCGACCTCGAGGCGTACGTCGAGCGCCTCGAGGCCCGCCTCGGTAAGTCCCGGGAGATGATGCGGATCGTCCTCAACAAGGCGAAGAGCGAGCCGAAGCGGCTGGCGCTCGCGGAGGGGGAAGACGAGAAGATCATCCGCGCGGCCGCCCAGATCGCCGAGCGCGAGATCGCAGAGCCGGTCCTGATCGGCGACGAGGCGGCGATTCGGCGGAGCGCGGCGAACCTCGGCCTCGAGTTCCAGCCGGAGGTGGTCGATCCCGCCGAGGGCGTGTACGAGCGGTACGCCGACGCGCTCTATCAGCGACGACGGCGAAAGGGGGTCACGCGGAGCGAAGCGGCGGAGATGATCCGGGATAGCAATTACTTCGCCTCGGTGATGGTCGCGGAGGGCGACGCCGACGCCATGCTCACCGGCCTCACCTACCACTACCCGTCCGCCCTTCGCCCGCCGCTGCAGGTGATCGGGACGGCGCCCGACGTCGACTACGCCGCGGGCGTCTACATGCTGACGTTCAAGAACCGCGTCGTGTTCGTCGCCGACGCGACCGTCAATCAGGACCCGGACGAGGAGGTGCTGACCGAAGTCACCCGACAGACGGCCGACCTCGCCCGCAGGTTCAACGTCGAGCCGCGAGCGGCCCTGCTCTCGTACTCCGACTTCGGCAGCGTCGACAACGAGGGCACTCGCAAGCCCCGCCGAGCGGCGGAACGGCTCCGGAACGACCCCGAGGTCGACTTCCCGGTCGACGGCGAGATGCAGGCCGACACGGCCATCGTCGAGGACCTGCTGCTCGGCTCCTACGAGTTCGCCGACCTCGAGGAGCCCGCGAACGTGCTCGTCTTCCCGAACCTCGAGGCGGGGAACATCTGCTACAAACTCCTCCAGCGCCTCGGCGGGGCGGAGGCGATCGGTCCGATGCTCGTCGGGATGGACAAGCCCGTCCACGTCCTCCAGCGGGACGACGAGGTCAAGGACATCGTGAATCTCGCGGGCGTGGCCGTCGTGGACGCACAGCAGGAGTAGGGCGATTCGGCGCGAACGTCGTGAGCCAGCGGCGTTTTGAGGTCTTCGCGAACGGAGCGGGCGAAGGAACGGCGAGAGCGGTGCTCTCGCAGCGGAGCTTTTTGCGCGAGGGGCGAGAACGGACGGTTTCATCGCTCCGCCCGACTAGCCGAAATCGGATCTGGTCCGCGCACGCTCGACGGCGAAGTCACCGACGAGTCGCCCGTATCCGCTCGGCGCGCGCCGAAACCCGTGACGGCGAACCGCCCTTGACAAGGGTTATACGCGACCGACCCAAATTACGGGGCAAGATGACACGTGAGCCCGCCGGGGTATCCGGCGACGACGACGGGGATTCCGTCGTCTACGACCTCGCACCGGATTGTACCGCAGACGACGTCGCACGGAATCGACCCTATCTCGCGGAAATCAACGGCATCGTCGACTACGGCGTCTTCGTCGACCTCTCCGACTCAGTTTCCGGTCTCGTCCACGAATCCGTCCTCGAGGGTACCTACCGCGTCGGCGAGGAGATGGTGGTCGAACTCGAGAGCGTCCGCGACAACGGCGACCTGGCGTTCGAACCCGTCGATATCGAATCGTACACGCTGCAATCTGTCGACCACGACTACGCGCTCACGAGCACCGACCGACTCGAGGCGAACGTCGGCGACCAGATCCACCTCGAAGGGGAGGTCGTCCAGATCAAACAGACCGGCGGCCCGACCATCTTCCACGTCGCCGACGAGTACGGCGTCGTCGCCTGCGCCGCGTTCAAGGAGGCCGGCGTCCGCGCCTACCCCTCGGTCGAGGTCGGCGACGTCGTCCGCGTGACGGGTACGCCGGAACACCGCGAGGGGACCGTCCAGGTCGAGGTCGACGGCCTCTCGGTGCTCGACGGCGAGACCGAAACGGAGGCGCGAGAGCGCATCGAGGCGGCCCTCGAGGCCCGCGCCGAGCCCCACGAGGTCGAACCGCTGATCGACTGGCCGGCGTTCGAGAAGCTCCGCCCGGACCTCGAGGAGGTCGCCCGACTGCTTCGCCGGACGGTCTTGCAGGGCCGACCGATCCGCGTCCGTCACCACGCCGACGGCGACGGCATGTGCGCCGCCGTTCCCGTCCAGATCGCCCTCGAGCGGTTCATCGCGGACGTCCACGAGGACGACGAGGCGCCCCGACACCTCATCAAGCGCCTGCCCGCGAAGGCGCCGTTCTACGAGATGGAGGACGCGACCCGCGACCTCAACTTCGCGCTCGAGGACCGGGAGAAACACGGCCAGCAGCTCCCACTCCTGCTCATGCTCGACAACGGGTCGACCGAGGAGGACGTCCCGGCCTACGAGACGCTGGCCCACTACGACATCCCGATCGTCACCGTCGACCACCACCACCCCGACCCCGAAGCGGTCGACGACCTGCTGGACGCCCACGTCAACCCCTACCTCCACGACGAGGACTACCGGATCACCACGGGTATGCTCTGCGTCGAACTCGCCCGGATGATCTACCCGGACCTCACCGACGAGCTCCGACACATCCCCGCCGTCGCGGGTCTCTCGGACCGCTCGAAGGCCGACACGATGGACGACTACCTCGAGATCGCCGCCGAGGAGGGCTACGACGAGGCGCGACTCCAGGACGTGAGCGAGGCGCTCGACTACGCCGCCTTCTGGCTGCGCTACAACTCGGGCGACCGGCTGATTCGAGACCTCCTCGAGGTCGACTGCGACGACGAGGAGCGCCACCGAAAGCTCGTCTCGTTCTTCGCCGACCGCGCCCGCGAGGAGGTCGACGAGCAACTCGAGGCGGCGATGCCCCACGTCGAGCACGAGGAGCTCGACAACGGCGCCCACCTCTACCGGATCGACGTCGAGAACTACGCCCACCGCTTCACCTACCCCGCGCCGGGCAAGACCACCGGCGAGATCCACGACCGGAAGATCGAGGAGACGGGCGACCCCGTCATCACGGTCGGCTACGGCCCCGACTTCGCCGTTCTCCGCAGCGACGGCGTGCGCCTCGACATCCCCGTGATGGTCTCGGAACTCGAGGCGGAGATCCCCGGCGGCGGCATCTCCGGCGGCGGCCACCTCGTCGTCGGCTCGATCAAGTTCGTGAAAGGCAAGCGCGAGGAGGTCATCGACGCCCTCGTCGGCAAGATGGAGGAGGCCGAACTCGACGAGGCGCTCTCGAGCGCGGCGCCGATCGACGACTGACGCCGCCGGACGGGCGATTCTCGACGGGGTCCTCGCGCACCGTGTGGGAACTCGAGACGAGAGCAGTGCGTCTCGAGTTCGCGGAGCGAACGGCAGCGGTCGTCGGGACGGTTACAGCTTTTCGCGCTCGTCGGAGTGTTGCGAGAGCATGAACTCGAACTCCATCGAGCCGTCGGTCTTCACCCTGACGCCGCCCATCCGCTCGGAGAGTTCGTCCCGGGCCTCCGAACTCGGATCGACCCTAACGGAGACGCTGTTGTTGTTCGGATCGTAGGAGATGTTTCCGACGCGGACGCCGAACTCGAACTGTTTCGGAATCTCCTCCCTGAGAAGGTCGCGGACGCTCTCGATCTCCTCGTGGACGTCGGCCATCTCCTCGTTGAGATTTGCCATTGGGTACCGTACGTCACGGCCGTCAATAACGGTTTTTCCAGCGGATGCCGGTAGCTACCGCCAGAACTCGTCCAGGAACCGGGCGCTCGGCCCACGAAACCGAATCCCGCTCAGAACTGGTACCGACGCTCGTCGTCGAGGGTCGGGTACGCGTTCGCGCCGGTCATCTCGTCGTAGGTCATCCCGGAGAGGTACTCGTCGTAGGTGACGTCGTAGCCCGACCGCAGGTGGAAATCGAGCTTTCCGACGTCCACGGTGGTCTGGAAGAGCGCGTGAACCGCCCGGCGGACCAGTTCGTCCGTCTCCTCGGGGGCCAGCGCCGACTCGAGCAGCGCGAGTTCGTTTCGGGTTTCGCGGTCGAGCGAGACGGTGAGTTCCTCACCCAATTCGGCGTAGACGTCGGTGATCTCGTCGTTCAACTCGTCGAGGCTCATGGGTGTGGCAACTCGAGGGGCGCGTATAGGGCTTTCGCGGTTCGCTCGTCGTGCGACGAACTCACCGGCGGTCGGCCTCGCAGTAGTCGCACGCGTCAGCCTCGGCGTCGATCCGCGCCACGCAGGAGGCGCAGTCGGTTCGGGCCACCGTCGCCGTCCGACTCGGACGACTCGCGCAGCGAGAAGGCGATACCCGTGGCGACGAACGTACCGTCGGTCCCCAGCCCCCAGGCCGGACCCAGGGCGAGTAACACGCTGGCAACGAACGGAACGACGATGATCGCCGTTCCGACGAGGACCAACGTCCAACCGGTCGACTGTGATGCCATATGCGTTCCACCGTTCACGGATAAAAATAAGTATTGGAAATTGCGTCGGCGATCATCACTCATAAACGGCCCCTTCCCCAAACACCGGCGATGACACCAGGGGAACGGGGCGGCGCGGACGAGCGAGCGTGGGCCCATCCCGACGACCTCGAGCCCATCCGTGATGCGCTGATCGAGTGGTACGAGGCGGACCACCGCGAGTTCCCGTGGCGGCGAACTGACGACCCGTACGCCATCCTGGTCAGCGAGGTGATGAGCCAGCAGACGCAACTGGGCCGCGTCGAGGACGCCTGGGAGGAGTTCCTCGAGCGGTGGCCCACCACGGCCGACCTCGCGGCGGCGGACCGCGCGGACGTGGTCGGCTTCTGGACGGGCCACAGCCTCGGCTACAACAACCGGGCGAAGTACCTCCACGAGTCCGCGCGGCAAGTCGAGGAGGAGTACGACGGGGAGTTTCCCCAGACGCCCGAGGGACTGCAGGAACTGATGGGGGTCGGCCCGTACACGGCGAACGCGGTGGCGAGTTTCGCGTTCAATAACGGAAACGCGGTCGTCGACACGAACGTCAAGCGGGTCACCTACCGCGCGTTCGACGTCCCGGACGACGACGCGGCGTTCGAGGAGGCGGCGAACGACCTCATGCCCGCGGGTCGCTCGCGCGTGTGGAACAACTCGATCATGGAACTCGGCGGCGTCGTCTGCACGCAGGCGCCTCGCTGCGACGACGCGGGCTGCCCCTGGCGCGAGTGGTGCGACGCCTACGCGACCGGGGACTTCACCGCGCCCGACGTCCCAACACAGCCGTCGTTCGAAGGGAGTCGTCGTCAGTTTCGCGGCCGCGTGATCGGGACGCTCCGGGAGTACGACGAACTCGAGATCGACGCGCTGGGCCACCGCATCCGGGTGGACTACGCACCCGACGGCGAGTACGGCAGGGAGTGGCTCGAGGGACTCCTGCGGGACCTCGAGCGGGACGGATTGGTCGAACTGGAGCGCGGTGACGAAAACGAGGGACCGATCGCGCGGCTTCGCAGGTGACGCGTGGAACGCAGGAAAACGGTTTTCCGCCGACCGCCGGGTAACACGCCGACGGAGAACGGTGAACCGCCGCTCGGTCGGACGCTCGAACGCTGACGGCTCTCGCGTCGGAACGAGTGGTCCTGAAAATGAGGCTACGCGGGCAACGCGCCTCCTTCAGGACCATAATCAAATTGGACCCCGATCCACATAATTCCTCCGTGATCAATTTGCAAGCCGTTGACAACGGGGGAATTATCCTTCGAAAGGCCGGATAGATGGCTTACACGTCTTTCCCATAGTGAGTTCATGTAAGCCGAAAGAGAAGAACCGCGACGAGGATGAAGACCGCCTTGAGTCCCACGTTGGCCGCGATCACCTTCGTGCCGAATTCGCGTCCCCAGATCCCGTACTGGAAGGGGATCGAGCGCTTCACCGTCCCGATCGTCAGCGAGACGAGGCCGCCGACCAAGAGCGTGATCACGGCCTGTTCGGGCGTGAAGACGGTGCCGACCATCGGGGCGATCGCGATCGCGCCGCTCGTCGGGTCCACCGTTCCGATGGCGACGATGGCGACCGCCGCCTCAGGGAGGCCGACGGCGGCCGTCAGCGGCGCGACGAGCGCGGACGGGTCCTCGAGTCCACCCCGTCCGAGCGCCGCGAGGATCCGATCCGAACGAGCGATGCCGACGAAGACGAGCGAGTAGACGACCGCCAGTCGCGGTACGATCGACCGAAGGCGGTCGGCCGTCTTCGACGCGGCCCGGCGGAGTTTCTCCCGATGGTCGCGACCGTCTCCGTCGGCGGGACCGTCGGGTTCGATCGTCGAGCGGTCGTACTCGTACCCTCGCAGGAGGATCGCACCGGCGAGGAGACCGACGATCGAGATGGCGAGCGAGATAGCCGCCCGCGCGCCGACGTACGCGACGCCGACGTGGAAGCCGAGGATCGGGATCAGGACGGGCACGTAGTAGGTGAAGATGTGCTGGACGAATCCGAAGAAGGTGTTGACGACGACGGCGACGAGGGTCGCGCGATCGTCGAGCAGGCCGGATTCGCGGAACTCGGCGAGCATCCCGTAGCCGGCGGTGACCGAAACGGCGTTCGTGAGCACCGCCGCTCCCACCTCGTCGGGGAGGTTCGCCGGTTCCGTGAGATACCGCCCGCCGCGGGCTACGATGTCGGTGAGGCCGTACTCGACGGCGACGTTCGCCAGTCCGACGCCCGCTCCGATCAGCGCGGCGATCGTGAGCACTCGAGGCAGGGCGTCCTGCAGGAGGACCGCTCCGATCGACTGCACGCGCGACGCTAGGGACGTCGAAACGAAAGGTCCGTCGAATGGACCGGTTCGGGGTCGGATCGATCGCGGACGTCCGTTTCGCGTCGACGATGGGAGGACACGACCGCGCGCGGCCGCGAACGCTCTTCATCGCGCGGTGGACGGCGTGAGGTTATTGCCCCTCCCCGCCGTCGGCCCATCCATGGCCGACACGCACGTTCTCGGACTCTGCGGCAGCCTCCGCGATCACAGCTACTCCAGAATCGCGCTCGAACACGCGCTCGAAGCGGCCGCCGACGCCGGTGCACGGACCGAGCTGATCGACCTCAGGGAGTACGATCTTCCGCTGTTCGACGCCGACGTCGAGCGGTCGGAGGCGGGTGACGCCGAGGAACTGGCCCGGCGCGTCCGCGAGGCCGACTCGATCGTCCTCGCCTCGCCGGTGTACCACGGTTCGTACTCGTCGCCGTTGAAGATCGCGCTCGACTACTGCGGGTTCGACGAGTTCTCGGAAAAGACGGTCGGCCTCCTCGCGGTGTCGGGCGGGGCGTTCCCCGTTTCGGCGCTCGAGCACATGCGCTCGGTCTGTCGCGCGCTCAACGCCTGGGTGATTCCTCACGAGGCGGCGGTGCCGCGATCGAACAGCGCGTTCGAGAACGGCGAGTTCATCGACGAATCGCTCGCCGACCGGGTCGCGACGCTCGGTCGCCGGGCCGTTCAGTACGCGGTCATCGAACCCGATCCCACGTCGTTCGAGAGCGACCATAACGTCGGCGCGCGCGGGCGCTAACTCGGATCGACGCGTCTCGCTCGTCGGCGCGAGCCGACCGTCGGTTCAGGGGGAGTGCAACCACGCGAACCGTCGCTCCTGGGCGACGAACGAGAAACAGGCGAACGCGGCGAACCCAGCGAGAACCGACCGGATCTCGAGCGCGACCGTCTCGGCGACGGTCGGGAAGGCGAACGTGACGACCGACCAGTCGGCGTACCACGTGACGGCGAGCAACGTGCTCGCGCCGGCCGCGAGGAGGAGTCCGGGAACCAGCGCGGAGATCGTCCTCGGCACCGGCACGATGTTCCTCGGGGGAACCATCGTGTGGCTGCGAACGAACCGGCGCTCGAGCGAGCAGTGGGCCGAAAGCAGGGCCGAAAGCACCGCCCCGGCGACGATCAGGCCTTCGGGTCCCCCGATTCCCTCCGCCACCAGCAACCAGCACGGCCAACTTCCGGCGAAGACGATCGCGCTCACCGTCCGCCGCGACGGCGTCAGGTTCTCGAGGCGACCGACCGTCGTCGCCAGGATGCCGGTTCGAAGGACGGCGCCGAACAGCAGGATGCTCAACCCTGCGAGCGCCGTGAACGGGGTCCGCGACTCGAAGACGACGAGCGCGAACCACGCCGAGACGGTGAGCGCCTCGACGATCGTCACCGAGAACGCGGCGGTCAACCCGGTGACCCGGTTCTGGGTTCGTCGCCCGAGGATCCCCGGGCGCTGGAGGACGCTCATGGTACGCACCGTCGGCCCCGACGACTTTCGTTATGCGATTCTTTCCGTTCGCGATTCGCTTAAAAACCGTTCAGTTCGAACGGCCGGGCGGCGACTCGCGTCCAACCGGTGGCAGTTTCGCGAGTGATCGATCGACGTCCACCGCCGGTGCGGTCCGACGCCGTAGCGGTCGGGCCCGACGGTCGATCCCTTCGCGCCGGTTCTCGTCGATCGCTACCGTTTACCGTGTGAACGGGGTACACGCAATTTCCACCACTCCAGGACGGTAAGCCGAGATTAGCGACGCGACCGCCTCGGTTAACCACCTCGTAAGAATGCGTTCAGCGTGCGAACTAATCGAAACGTTGGACAGAACTATTTACAGTGATGTGGTCGACCGGATTATGCCGGAAACAGAACAACAGGACATGACCCTGTCCGAACTCGTCGTGAAAGAAGCCGTCGGAAGAGGAATGGACACACCGCTCCGTGACACGATCGTCGAAGCGGTCGAAGAAGCCGAAGGAGGTCGAGGTGGCGGTGCCCGGCTTCCCCTCGCCGGCGCACTCGTCGGCCTCGGCGCGGCCGCGGGCTACCTCGTGGGTCGCGAAACGGCGGAGATGGAAGACTCCCCCCTCGGGAAGATCCGCGAGTCGGACGTGGTCGAAGAGGTTTCGGAGACGGATCTGGAGGAAGTGGTCGAAGAGGCCGGCGAGGCGACGGACGAGTCCTCGAGCGTGGAACCCGAGTCCTCCGGCAGCCGGCTCCCCCGACTGCTGTTGGTACTCGGTGCGATCGCGGGCGCGGCGTTCTTGCGACGACGAATGCGGTCGGACACCGAGGAGGAGTGGGAACCCGTCGAGGAGTTCGAACCGGCGACGACCGCCGAGATGGGAGAAACGGACGAGGACGAGGAGGAGGCCGAAACCGAAGAAGAGGAGTAACCGTCCCTCGACGTTCGAGAGCGACTTCGAATCGTCGTTCGAATCCATCACCGTCGGTGCATCCCGTTCCTCGATCGCGCGATCCCCGTTCGCGCGTCTGAGCGCGGGTTCGACGCCGTCGCGAGCGGCTCGTTTTTTCGGTGAACGCGTCCGGAGCCGTCGATCGGAGGACGGGCGGACGAAGGAGCTAAGGAGCCGACGCCGACACACTCAGTCGATGGAGACGACTCACCGCGCCTACGTCGGCGACTCGCGGACCCTCTCGAGCGTCGCCGACGATTCGGTCGAACTCGTCGTCACCTCGCCACCCTACCCGATGATCGAGATATGGGACGACCTCTTCGCCGACCTCGATCCCGCGGTCGACGACGCCCTCGAGCGCGGCGACGGCGCGGCGGCGTTCGACGCGATGCACGCCCTCCTCGAGCCGGTGTGGGACGAACTCGCCCGCGTCCTGGTCGACGGCGGCATCGCCTGCGTGAACGTCGGCGACGCCACGCGCACGATCGACGGCAGCTTTCGGGTCTATCCGAACCACGCCCGGATCCTCGAGGCGTTCGAGGAGCGCGGGTTCGACCCGTTGCCGGACGTCCTCTGGCGGAAACCCGCCAACAGCGCGGCGAAGTTCATGGGCAGCGGGATGATCCCGCCGAACGCCTACGTCACCTTAGAGCACGAGTACGTCCTCGTCTTCAGGAACGGGTCGGACCGACGGCGGTTCGAACCCGGCGCGAGCCGGCGGTACGAGGCGGCGTACTTCTGGGAGGAGCGAAACCGGTGGTTCACGGACGTCTGGACCGACGTCCGCGGCGAACTGCAGGCGCTCGAGGACCCCGATTCGGAGCGGGGAAGCGACGCCAGCGCAGGACGCGATGGGGGCGGTGAGAGCGCCGCCAAGCCCGCAGCCGACACCGCAGGCGACCTCCGCGATCGATCGGCTGCCTACCCCCTCGAGATCCCCTTCCGGCTCGTCTGCATGTACTCCGCCTACGGCGACACCGTGCTCGACCCGTTCTGGGGCACCGGCACGACCTCGCTGGCGGCGATGTGCGCCGGGCGGAACTCGATCGGCTACGAACTCGAGTCGTCGTTCCTCGACGTCTTCGACGAGCGCGTGAGTAGCGTCGACGCCCTCTCTCGGCGAATCGGCCGGGCGCGCCTCGAGCGCCACCGGGCGTTCGTCGAGCGGTACCGCGCCGACGGGAACGACCTCGCGTACGAGGCCGACCACTACGACGTCCCCGTCGTGACGAAGATGGAATCGGAGATCCGCCTCTACGAGGTCGCGGAGGTCTCGAGACGCTCCGACGACGGCGGAATCGGCTACCGAGTCGAACACGTCCCGATCGAGACCGGGCGGCGAGTCGAGTCCGCTGACGGTCGCCCGGCGGACGTCGATCCGGGCCCCGGACGCGAGTGATGCCGATCCGTTTCTCGGCGGTCAAATCGGGGGTAATCCCCGGTTCGGCGGCTCTCGCCCGGTTTTAAGTTACCGGTGGGAGAACTACGAGGTGCTATGCAAGTCACCTGGCACGGCCACTCGACGTGGCGCGTCACCGTAGGCGAGACGGAGCTACTGATCGATCCGTTCTTCGACAACCCGAAGACGGACCTCGAGCCGTCGGACGTCGACGCGCCGGATTACGTGCTGTTGACACACGGCCACGCCGACCACATCGCCCACGCGGGCGAGTTCTCGGAGGCGACGCTCGTCGCGACGCCGGAACTCGTCTCCTACTGCCAGGACGAGTTCGGATTCGAGGACGCCGTCGGCGGCATGGGCATGAACCTCGGCGGCACCGTCGAGTGCGGCGACGCCTTCGTGACGATGGTCCGGGCCGACCACACCAACGGCATCATGACCGAAAACGGCGCCAGCGGCGGGATGCCCGCCGGGTTCGTCGTTTCGGACACCAAGCCGACCCAGGTCGCAGACGAGGAGTCGACGACGTTCTACCACGCCGGCGACACCAGCCTCATGACCGAGATGCGCGAGGTGATCGGCCCGTTCCTCGAGCCCGACGCCGCCGCCGTCCCGATCGGCGACCACTTCACCATGGGGCCGGCCCAGGCCGCCGTCGCCGTCGATTGGCTCGACGTCGACTACGCCTTCCCCCAGCACTACGACACCTTCCCGCCGATCGAGCAGGACCCCGAGGACTTCGCCCGCGAGGTCGAGGCCGCGGGCAGCGACGCCGAGGTCGTGGTCCTCGAGGGCGACGAGTCGTTCGACCTGGAGTGATCGGAGTCGCCCGGACTCGAGTCCGGGGACCGAACCGACACGAGACACCGAACCGACCGTCTATCACTTCACGGCAGCGCCGACGGGAACGCGTATCAGCACGACGAACGGGGGTGGGGGTCACGCCGTGGCCAGAGATCGTCGTGACGCGTTGATAAAATAGATCGACGCCGGGAAGCGTCGCCGCCACCAGGGGAAGGGCCGCGAATCCGATCGCTGCTCGTCGGCCTCGGAGCACCCTCGCGGCGATTCGAACGCGAAGCTCCTCCGAGATGGTCGATTCCGTCGACGATCGAACGGCGGCGTTACCGCCGCCTGAGGAGCCGAAGCGCCAGCGATGCCACCGTTCCTACCCCCGAAAACCGGGTGGAGAGCGCGGCCGCACCGAGAAGCGCGAGCCCCTGTTTCGGACGACCGCGTCGAAACGCCAGCAGTCCGTCGAGCACCGTCGACAGCGTGCTGAGACGCTTTGCTGTTCGCGTGATTGCGTGTGCCATTGGCGGTACGTACGTTTGCCTTGCGACCGAGTAATCGAACGACGTTGCAGACGCAAGGAGGGGGTCCGAGCGTTGCGCTCCGTCACAGCGGGGTCGTGCTCGAAACCGACTTCCGGCCGAGAAACCGGGTAGCGCCACGGGCACCAAACGTTTACAGCGCCGCCCGTGGAGGTTCCGACTGGTATGGCGAAACAGGTCACCACCGTCTCCGAGGAGGGCTACAGTTCGACGAACGAGATCCGCGACTATGAGACGACCATCGACGCGACGGGAGACGACGCTCCCGACACGCTCGAGGCGCTGCTCGCCGCCTACGCCTCCTGTTACGTGCCGGCGCTTCGCGTCGGCGGCCAGCAGCGCGGCGCCGACGACCTCGGGCGGATCGAAATCGACTCCTCCGGCGAACTCAACGAGGACGACAAACTCGAGTCGGTCAGCTTCGACATCCGCGTCGAAGCCGACGTCGACGACGAGACGGGCGAGGAGATCCTCGAGCGCGCGTTCGAACTCTGCAAGGTCCACGACGCGCTGAAACCCGAACTCCACGCGGAGACGTCCTTCGAGGGTGGCGCCGTCTGATCGGCGAAGCCGACCGCACGCTCGATCGCACCGCTTTCCGGACACCGACGCAGGTCATGCGCTCGATTGTAACGTTTTCTGGTGATCGACCCGGCCGCGCAGACGATCGCAGCGCCGTCCGGTCTCCGAATCTCGCCGCGCAGTGGGTCCCAGCCGTGATCCCGTCCCGATTCTTCTCGGCTGTTCCGTGTTTCTACGGCCCAAGCGGGATCACCGCGTTCCGTGTGCGTCGGCGGTGCGTTGAACCAACGGTATCTGTCGGGCAACCCACCTCAATCCACATATTCGACGGCGGTCTGGATACCGTATGCGCCGGCTCCTTCCGATCGTCGCGGTCGCGGTGATGCTCGTCCTCGCGGGGTGTTCCGGGTCGTTCGTCCCGGACGGCTCCGATTCGGCGTCCGACGACGATTCCGAGTCGGACGACGACCTCGAGGTACACCACATCGACGTCGGTCAGGCGGACTCGACGCTCCTGAACACGCCCGAGGGGGAGACGATCTTGATCGACACGGGCGACTGGCGCGACGACGGTGAGGCGGTCATCGACTACCTCGAGGCGCGGGGGATCGACCGGATCGACCACCTCGTGGCGACCCACGGCCACGCGGACCACGTCGGCGGCCACGCCGCGGTGATCGAGCACTTCGAGGAGCACGGGGACGGCGTCGGCGCGGCCTACGATTCGGGGGTGGTTCAGACGACCGCCACGTACGACCGGTACCTCGACGCGATCGAGGCGCACGACGTCACGCTGTACGAGGTCGACGCGGGCGACGAACTCCCCCTCGACGACGAGGCCGTCGAAGGGACCGTGCTCAACCCGCCCGAAGGCGCGTCGGACGACGTCGACGCCAACGGGATCGTCCTCTCCGTCGAGTACGACTCGTTCTCGTACCTCACGACGGGGGACGCGGAGTCGACGGCCGAATCCCGGCTGGTCGAGGAGTGGGGCGACGAGTCTGCGCTCGAGGCGGACGTCTACCAGGCCGGCCACCACGGCTCCTCGACCTCCTCGACGCCGCGGTTCCTCGACGCGGTCGATCCCCGAATCGCGGTGATCTCGAGCGCGCTCGAGTCCCAGTACGGCCACCCCCACGACGAGGTGCTCGAGGCCTTCGCCGAACGGGGCATCGAGACGTACTGGACGGGCGTCCACGGCGACGTCGTGGTGACGACCGACGGCGAGTCTGTCGCGGTCGAGACCGAGCGCGACGCGTCGACCGATCCGGACGACCTCCTCGAGGCGAAGTCGGACGCCTCCGACGGGTCGGACGCCTCGCTCGAGGGGCCATCGATTGAAACCGCTCCGGCGCCTACTGCGAGGCGATGACCGACACGTACCGGGCGGTCCTCGATCGGATCGTCGACGGCGAGACCGCCGTATTCCTGCTCGAGGAGGATGGCGGACGGAATGGGAACCGAGAGGTAGTCGACGAACGTGCGGTCGACGCCGAGCGCTTACCGGCCGACGGACGGCGGGAGGGCGCCGTCTACGACGTGGACGTCGACCCCGACGACGGATCGGTGCTCGAGGTTCGGTTTCTGGACGAAGCGACGCGCGATCGACGCGAACGGACGCGCGATCGGTTCGATCGACTCTCCGAACGGTTGTCCGACGAGTGAGTCACCGGTAGGACGTTCTGTGTGCGGTCCCCGCAAACTGGTGGAGGCCGTCCGCGTCTCCCACAGGGATGGGCGCGGGACGGCGTTCGAACTGCGCGAAGATCGGACCGGAGAGCAGTTCCGGTCGGGCAGGGTCGCGTGAGGTGGTTCGGGACGCGTGGGGCGCATTCGATCTCGCGGTACTGGTGGTAGCGAGTGCAACGCGTGGTGATGGTGGTGGCGAGTGCCACTCGAGCCGGCGATCCCTGCCAGGCGGAACGTCCGTTTCGGGGATACTAACGGTACTCCCAAACTACGTCGGTATCCGGGCCTGGCGACGCGCGATCCCGGTAGACGCGAACGACGAATCCGGATCCGTAGCTTCAAGGCCCTCCTCGAGCCACTGATCGCCATGCTACGATCGTTCGACGGGGTAGAACCGCGCGTCGCCGACTCGGCGTACGTGGACGAGGCCGCCGTCGTCATCGGCGACGTCGTCGTCGAGGCGGACGCGAGCGTCTGGCCGAACGTGACCATCCGCGGCGATCACGGCACGATCGTCGTGGGCGAGGGCGCGAACGTCCAGGACAACGCCGTGTTACACGAGGAGACCGTTCTCGAACCGTACTCGACGGTCGGTCACAGCGCGATCGTTCACGACGCGACGGTGGCCGAGCGCGCGCTGGTCGGGATGAACGCGGTCGTCCTCGACGGGGCCCACGTCGGCGAGGGGGCCGTCGTCGCGGCGGGGAGCGTCGTCACGGAAGGGACCGAGGTACCGCCGGAGACGCTGGTCGCGGGCGCGCCCGCGGAGCGGAAAACCGAACTCGACGACCCGCACCTCGGCGCGACGGCCGACCGGTACGTCGAACTCTCGAGTCGCCACGAGGAGAGCTCCGAGCGACTCGACTGATCGTCCGACGTCGGAGTCGACCGGGAACCGCCCGCAACGGCGGGGCGTCTACGATCGGTCGGAGGCCGACCGCGCGGCCGGTGGGGCGGGGGAACCGAACGGGGCGCGTTTCGCCGAGGGAAACGCTGATACCGCCGCCGGCCGAACCGCAGGCCATGAGCGACACGCCGTGGACGGACCGGATCGTCGGTGCGCGAATGACCGTCGATCGGGAGTTCTCCTCGAGGGTCGCCGACTCCCGCTTTTCGAGCCAGGAGTGGAGCCTCATCATGACCGCGACGGACCTCGAGATCGAACACCCGGAGGACCCCGAGCGGGCGCGAATCGTCGCGAACACGGAGAAGGTCGAACAGATCCTCCCCGAACTCGAGAACATCCGCTCGCAGGTCGGCGCGATGGGCGGCGCTCCCGGTCCGCAGGGTGGAGGCGGATCGAGCGGGTCGGGCGGCGGTCTCTTCTCGTCGCTCAAGAACGCCCTCGGGATGGGCGGCGGACTCGGGTCGGGGGGCCCCTCCGACGAGGAGCGGGCGGCGGCCGAATCGCTCGCTCAGGAGTACGCCGAGGAGTTACAGGCCCACCTCGAGGCCAGCGGGAAGTGGGAGTCGGTCCGGAAGACCGCGGCCGAATCCGACCGCTAGCCGACTGGCTCCGGCGGCTCGGTGCGACGAGTTCGGCGAATCGCGTCGAGCCTAGCCGATCCGGCCTCGATCCAGCGATCAGTCGCCCGTGTAGTCTCCGCCGTGGAACAGCGTGTACTCGCTGGCCTGGTACATGTTGATCAACTCGTTGACCAACTCGTCGTACGATTCGTCTTCGACGCGCAGTGCGTCCATCCGCTCTACCGTCTCCTCGTCGAGTTCGACCGTAGGCATGGGTGTGTGTTGAACCCGGACGGTCAAAAACGCCACCCCGGTGTAGCAAGGATACTGCTCCGATCCCGTCCCCGTAGGTCGATCGACGACGCGGCAGTCACAGCACATATAGGTGCGCCCCTCCAGGGTAGGGATATGACGGATGACGTCGAGACGACGACCTTCACGATCGAAGCGGAAGACGGCGACGACGACGAAGTGACGGTTCCCTCGGAACTCGTCGACCTCGTCGCCGACGGCGACCAGAGCCGGGCGGAGACGGTCGGCGACATCGTTCTCCTCTCGTTCGCCAGCCGCGCGCACCACGTCGTGCACCACGGCGACGGCGCCGACGCGGACCTCGAGGCCCAGGAGGCCCGCACGATGGAACTGTTCGAGGAACGGTTCGGCATGACGTTCGGCGAAGCGACCGGCCACCAGCACTAACTCGAGCCGATTTTCGAAGGGTCTCACCGAGTCGACGAACAGCCGACCGACTTCGACTCGCTACCACACTGCCGACGCGTCTCCCGTGAGCGGCCGCTTCGAGGGCCATCCACGTCCGCATCGGAAAAAGCCGGAATCATTCGAACGACGCACGAACGCCGAAGGCGTCCGTCACACCGGCGGGGGAGGGAGTTCGAACGCGTCGGCGGAGGCGAGCGTCCTTCGGCCGGGATTCACAGCGCGAATTGGCTCTCGTTGCCGTCGGGTCCCTCGGTCGGCGGAACGGCCTCCGATTCCGTATCCGATGTGGTCTCTTCTTCCGAGTCGTTAGGCGTCGTCTCCCCGCCCGGCTCTTCGAACGGACTTCCGCCCTGCGTCTCGGCACCTTCCTCCTCGTCGCCGTCGGCGGGTTCGACCGCCTGGATCGTGACCGATTCGGAGTCGTCGCCGGTCGAAATCTCGTGCGTCGAATCGCCCTCCGGGAGCGCCGCGGTGAACGACACCTCGGTCGATTCGCCGCCCTCGAGGGCGACCGTCGTCTCGTCGACGACTTGCCCGTCGATAGCGTACTCGACCGCCGCCTGGTCCTCGAGGTCGCCCGCGTTCTCGACGGTCGCGCTCACCGTCACCTCCTCGCCCGGCTGGGCGCTGTCCGGGGCGGTGAGGCTCCCGTCGACCACCTCGAAGAACGCCGCTTCGCCGGCTTCCTCGAGCGTCACCGTCGTCTCGACGCTCTCGTTTTCGCTCGCGACCGTCGCGACGTACTCGCCGGCCTCGAGCGCGTCCGTCTCGGTCGAGAGTTCGACGGCGGCCGACTCCTCGGCCTCGAGCGACACCGTCTCCGCATCGACGGGCTCGCCGTCGAGGTCGAGACCGACCTCCTGCTCGCCCGCGCCGCCGAGGTTCTGGATTTCGGCGGCGACCTCGAGCGGTTCGCCCACATCGACGGGGGCGTTCGTCCCCGTGATCGCCACGGCGAACTCCGGCGGCGGTTCCGCGACCTCGTAGGCGACGGTCTCGTTGGCCAGTTCGTCTCCCGTCTCGGTCGCGACCGCGCTCACCTCGAGCGTCCCGTCGTCCTCGAGCGGGGGCTCGAGCGCGATCGTCTCGTCGGTCAGGGATTCCCCGGCGTCGTACGGACCGGCCTCGGCCAGGGTCGATCCGGTCCCGTCCGTCACGACGAGCGCGTACTCGACGCTGGCGTTCGCTTCGTCGACGGTGAGATTCTCGCCGTCACCGGATTGGTCGGACACCGTCAGGGTCGCCGTCGGTTCGTAGACCTCGTCTCCGTCCTCCTCGACGACGGTGTACTCGATCGTTTCGTTCGCGAGTTCCTCGTCCGCTTCGACGCCTCGGACCGACACGTTAACGGTGGCGTTCTCCTCGAGCGGCGGTTCGAGTGCGAGCGTCAGGTTACTCGCGGGCTCGTTCGCCTCGAACGAGTCGCTCTCCACCGATTCGCCGTCGTACTCGGCGGACACCACGTACTCGTCGGTGGCGTTGGCCTCGTCGACGGTGAGATTCTCGCCGTCGCCCTCCTGATCGGCGACCGAGAGCGTCGCCTCGGGTTCCTCCGCTTCGTCCTCCTCGAGGACCGTGTACTCGATCGACTCGTTCGCGAGCGCCTCGCCGGTCTCGTCGTCGCGCACGGAGACGTCGACCGTCGCGTTTTCCTCGAGCGGGGGCTCGAGCGCGAGTTCGAGGTCGTTCACGCTCTCGTTCGCCTCGAACGCCTCGCTCTCGGCCGTTCCGTTCTCGTACTCCGCCGCGACGACGTAGTCAACGCTCGCGTTCGCTTCGTCGACGGTCAGGTTGTCGCCGTCACCCTCCTGATCGGAAACGGAGAGGTTCGCCCCTGTTTCGTCGAGTTCGTCTTCCTCGTCCGCTGCAACCGACAGCGTAGCGCCGTCGGTGACGGCGAATCCGCCCTCCGTGACGTAGTGCTCGTCCTCCATTCCGTCGGATTCCGCGTAGTCGAACTCGCCGTCGTCGTCCGTGTCGTGGTGGGCGACGGCGACGATCGATCGATTCTCCTCGAGTTCCGTTTCGAGGGGGACGTCGACGTCCCGGTAGTCGCCGGCCTCGAGGTAGCTCGAGACGCCGAGGAGGGCCTGCGGATCGGGTCCGGCCGAGTCGTAGACCGCGACGAAGCCGCCCTCGGAGAGGGACGCCTCGTCGATAACGACGGTCCCGTTCCGTAGTTCGGCGTCGGAGGCGGAAATCCTCGCTTCGCCCTCCAGTTCCTCGACTTCCTCGACGTTCTCCTCGGCCAGCTCGCCGGCGATTCGGGCGAGTTCCTGCGGGTCCGTGACGCCCTCCTCGAGCGCCGCGGTCGTCGCCTCGGTCGCCGTCTCCTGGGCCAGGATCTGAATCTGCGAGACGCTCACGCGCTGGTACTGGACGACGCGTGCGGTCTCCTCGCAGGCGCCCCGTGCGATGTACTGTATCTGTTCGACGCTCACCTCCTGGTGCTGAACCAGAGCCCCGTTCGCGCCGCCGCTGGCGAGAACCTGCACCTGGGTGACGTCGACCACCTGCGTCTGGATCGCGGCGCCGTGGCCGGCGCCCCGAGCGGCGGCCTGGATCTGGCTGACCTCGACGGTCTGCCGTTGAACGGCCGTCTCGAGCGCCCCCTGAGCGGCCCCGACCGCGGCGTACTGGACCTGCGTGATCGAGATCTCCTGGCGCTGGACGATGACCCCCTGGGAGGCGCCGATCGCGGCCGCCTGGATCTGCTCCACGGTTGCCTCCTGGCTCTGGGCGATCGCCCCCTTGGCCGAGCCGAACGAGGCCTCCTGCACTTGCGCGATCGACACCTGTTGGGTCTGTTCGACGCGGAGGGTCTGGACCTGCTGGAGACAGCCCTTCCCGGCCCCGCGCGCGGCGGCCTGGGTCTGCTCGACGCTGACCTCCTGCTCCTGGACGAGCGCGCCCTTCGCGGCCCCGACGGCCGCCTTCTGGACCTGCTTGATCGTCACGCGCTGCGTCTGCTCGACCTCGATATTCTGCTCCTGCTCGAGGACCGCCTGCGAACTGCCCTCGAGGGTGCCCGCGGACGCCCCCGCCGCTGCGTGTTCGACGTGGTCGGTGGTGACCCGCTGGCGCTGCTCCGCCGAGATCGACTGGTACTGCTCGAGGACGCCGTAGGACGAGCCCTGGGCGGCCTCCTGGATCGTTCCGATCCGTTCGATGCCCGAATCGCCGGCCTCGAACGCCGCACCCGACGCACCACCCCTCGCGGCGGCCTGGGTCTGTTCGACCGTCGCGTCCTGCGTCTGGGCGATCGCGCCGTGGCTCGCCCCCCACGTCGCGCTCTGCATCTGGACCGCGCTGGCCGTCTGGTGCTGGGCGAGCGCGCCGCCGGTCGACCCGCCGACGACGGCCTGCACCTGCTCGACCTCGACGTCCTGCGTCTGCACGAGCGTCCCGTGGACCGCCCCCACCGTCGCCCGCTGCACCTGCTCGACGTCCGCCTCCTGGTGCTGGACGACCGACTGGGACGCCCCCTCGAGTGCCGCCGCCCGTTGCTCCTGGCTCACCTCGACGCCCTGGGACTGGACCAGATCGATCCCCTGTTCGACGCCCTGCTGGACGGCGTCCTCCTGCGCCGACGACAGCGACGCGGACGCATCCGTGTCGACGTCCGTGGGCGTCGTCGGTTCCGTCGACACCAGGTCGACGTTCGCGTCGACGGAATCGGCGTCCGCTGACGCACTCCCTTCCGCGGCCATCGACATCGCACGTTCGGTCGGTGCTTCGTCCACGGACGCGACGGTTCTGACCGCGCCGCCATCGCTACCGTCGGTGCCGACGGCGTCGGCCCCTCCGGACGAGCCGACACTGGTTCCGAGCAGGGGCAACGCGGCCGCGCTGAGGACAATTATCGCGGCGAATGCCACGGCGTACCGGTCCGAGCGGCTCATCGGCGTCTCTCCGATTCGCGTCGAGTTCCGCCGCAACCGGCGCTCGCGTCGGCGGCGATCCGAGTGAACGCCGGTCCGTTCGGACGTTCGCGTGCGCTCGACGTCAACGGGGATCGTCTGACCCACCCGTCGAACTGGAGTCGGATCGACGACGGCTGCCGATTCCACCCCGTCGGCCGCTCGCCAATGTCGTCGCCTCGCCCGGGTTGCGTGGGTGTTACTGACATACCCTGAACGAGGGCGTGAATCCGCGGCTTAAGCCCGCCGGACGTTTCGGTCGAGGGGTGAACACAATGGGGCATTATTCGGCCGTGTCTCACCCTCTACCGCCGACTGGAGTCCCGATTATGTCACTGTCGCCGTCGCCGTCACCGGTAATTCGCCGGTGGAAAACCGGTCCCTCGAGTGGAACGAAGCGGGTGGTTTCGACGCCGAAAGCGCGCTCCGACCACCACGAAATTACACGCGATCGAGATACTGCCCAACGGTCGGAGCCTGATCGGCAGCGCCGGTTCGTAAATCGAAGTATTGATTGGGGTTTACGAGGGACTCGAGGTATGAATACCGAACAGCAGAACGTCGACCTCGTCGACGCCGAGGTCGTCGGACGGTTCGCTCGAGCGGCGCTGCTCGCCGCGCTCATGGCAGCGGGTGCGTGGGTGTCGATCCCGATGCCGCTGGGGCCGTCGATCACGCTTCAGATGCTGGTCGTGTTCCTCGCGGGGCTGTTCCTCGGTCCCGCGTGGGGTGCGTTTTCGATCGTGTTGTACCTGTTCGCCGGCGCGATCGGCGTCCCGGTGTTCGCAGAGCGTACGTCGGGACTCGGCGTTCTCCTCGCCGAAACCGGTGGGTTCCTGCTCAGCTTTCCGGTCGGCGCGCTGGTCGTCGGTCTCGTCGTTCACCGCGGACGGTCGCTTCGAAACCCCGCGGGCGTCTCGACGCCCGTCATCGTCGCCGGCCTCGTCGCCGCCACAGCCATCGTCTACGGCGTCGGGTTCGTCTGGTACGCGGAACTCACCCAGATCAGTCTCGGGGCGTCGTTCACCGCTCTCGTCGTTCCGTACATTCCCGGTGAAATCGTCAAGATCGTCGCCGCGACTGCGATCGCAAAGCTCGGTCGTATCGATCCCCGGTGACCGACGTGCCGACGACTCGAGCGCACGACCCACGCTCATGATCGAATTCGATTCGGTCTCCTTCGCGTTCGACGACGTGACCGTCCTCGAGGACGTCTCGCTGACGATCGACGACGGCGAGTTCGTCCTGCTGGTCGGCGCCAACGGCAGCGGCAAGACGACGCTGATCCGCCACTGCAACGCCCTCCTGACCCCGGATTCGGGCGAAGTGCTGGTCGACGGCGTCTCAGCCGTCGAGAACCCCGTCGCCGCCCGCACGAGCGTCGGCATGGTCTTCCAGCACCCGCGGGACCAGTTCGTCGACGCCTTCGTCGGCGCGGACGTCGCCTTCGGCCCCGAGAACCTCGGCCTGCCGCGCGAGGAGATCGACCGGCGAGTCGAGGCGGCGCTCGAGGCGGTGAACCTGGCCGGCTACGAGGACGAGCGAATCGACGCGCTCTCCGGCGGCGAGCAGGCCCGGGTCGCCATCGCAGGCTCGCTCGCCATGGAACCGTCCCACCTCGTCCTCGACGAACCCTTCACAGGGCTGGACGAACCGGCGCGACAATCGGTCCTCTCCCGCCTCGCGTCCCTCTCGGACGGCGGGACCGGAATCCTCGTCGCCACGCACGACCTGCGGGACGTGGTCGCCCTCGCCGATCGGCTCGTCGCGATGGAAGGCGGCCGAGTCGTCGCGAAGGGGACGCCGGAAGCGGTCGTCGACGAACTCGAGGAGCTACACGTCCGCGTTCCGGACGAGGCGTCGAAATCGCGGGTTCGATCGGAGTGATGCTGACCTACGAACCCGACGAGACGCTCGCCCACCGCCTCGATCCGCGCTCGAAGATGGCGGTCCAGATCGGGTTCGCGGCAACCGCGCTGGCCCACACCGATCCCCGCTCACTGGCGATCCTGACCCTGATCACGGTCGGCGTTCTCGCCTCGGCCCGCGTCCCGCCGCTGCGAACCATCTACGCCTTCCGGTACGCGCTGGTCTTCCTCCTGTTCGCGCCGCTGATCTCGATGCTCTCACTGCGCCGGCCGTGGCTCGAGCCCGCAGCGGCCGTCGATCCCGCGCTCGCGAGCTTTCGCGTCCTCCTGATCCTCCTGGTCAGCGCCGCCTACGTCCGTTCGACGCCGATCAGGGACTCTCGATCGGCGATCCAGCGGACGATCCCCGGAAAACCCGGCCAGATGCTGGGGATGGGAGTCGCGCTCGTCTTTCGGTTCCTCCCGGTACTCAGGGCCGACCTCGAGACGATCCGGGAGGCGATGGCCGCCAGACTCGGCACCGAGCGCGGGGTCGCGGACCGCGCGAGTCGGGTCGGCACGTTCGGCCTCGAGCGCGCGTTCGCTCGCGCGGATCGCCTCTCGCTCGCCCTGCAGGCGCGGTGTTTCTCGTGGAATCCGACGCTCCCGTCGCTCTCGTTCTCACGACTCGACGCGCCGGCGCTCGCCGTCGCCGTCGCGCTCCTCGTCTCCGCGGTTCTTTAAAACGAGTTCACCTGGTCGCGTCGTGACGAACGAGCGTATCGCCGGCGAGGTACTGATCGAGGACGTGAGCGTCCGCCTCGAGCGTCCTGAGATGTTGGCGCAGGAGCTCGCTCGTCGCCGTATCACCGAGTCGGTCCGCCAGTTCGATGTGTTCGCGCCACTGCACCGCGAGCGTGGCGTACCCGTCGAGGTCGCGCTCGAGCGACGAGCGGATATCGTAGTGGTGGGCCTCTTCGATGAAGATGGGCGCGTGTTGGCGGACCCCCATCGGGCCACAGACCGGAACGCCGCCGAGCGCGGTGATCCGAACGGCGATGTCGTCGGTCATCTCCGTGAGCCGGCCGGCGGCTTCCTCGAGGAAGTCACCGATGGGCTTCGATTCGGCCCCCTCGACGAGCCAGTGGTGCTTGCGAACCTGATTGAAGAGGATGTACAGTCCCGACACGTCGCTGTTCAAGGCCGTGACCAACGCGTCGGCGACGTCCCGGTCGAGACGAAGCTCGTTGTCGGTTACCTCGTCCCATTTTTGGCGGACGTGAGACGAGTCGGGGCTCCGCAGATGCGGCGTCCGCATCATCGGTCCGTCAGCACCTCCGCTCGAACGAGCGCGTCGTCTTCGAGCAATTGCTCGATGATGTGGGCGTCCTCCTCGAGGACTTCGAGACGGTCCCTGAGCAGTTCCGCCGTCCCCGGATCGCCTCGTTCTTCCGCGAGAGCGACGTGCTCGCGCATACTGACGAGCAGAACCGCGTACCCCTCGAGATCTCCCGCCAGGGAGACGCGAAGGTCGTAGAGGTCTTCGGCCTCGAGGTGAACGTCGGCCCGCTCCTGAATCGTCGGCGGCGTGTTCGGGGGAATCCCGCCCAGTTCGACGATCCGAACCGCGAGGTCGTCGTTGATCTCGCGCACGCGCTTGTAGGCGTCCTCGAGGAAGTCCGCGACCGCCTCGTGCTCGGCTCCCGCAGCGGTCCAGTAGTGCTTTCGAAGCAGGTAGAACAGGTTGAACGATCCCGCGTGGTCGACGCTCAACGCGTCGACGATCGCTTCGGCGTCGGCGCGGTCCAGTCGGAGTGCGTTCGCCGCGACGGTGCCCCACTCTTGACGGCGCTCGCCCGTATCCGGCTCCCGAACGAGCCGGCCTCGTTTCTGTGCCATTCAGGTCACTCGTTCAGTGAAGGGCGCTCTCGAGCACCAGGGTGTCGTCTTCGAGGTAGTGTTCGAAGTGGTGGCCGTCCTCCTCGAGGTGGACGAGGATCTCGCGCAGCATCTCGCCGGTCGCGGGATCGCCGAGGTTCGAGGCGAGTTCGATGCTGTCGCGCATGGACTCGATGATGTCGCCGTAGATCTCGAGATCGTTCTCGAACATGGTGCGGACGTCGTAGACGTCCTCGCCCTCGAACTCGACGGTCGCACGCTCCTCGAGGTTCGACGGGCCCGAGACGGGGACGCCGCCCAGCGCCTGCGCGCGCTCGGCGATCTCGTCGGCGCCCTCCTCGACGTGTTCGTACGCCTCCTCGAGGAACTCGTGGAGGGCGAGGAAGTTGTCGCCCTCGACGACCCAGTGGTGCTTCTTGAGCTGGTGGTACAGCACGTACGCGTTCGCCAGCTCGGAGTTCAACGCCTCGACGATCTGCTCGGCTTTACCCTGATCGAGGCGGAGCGCGTTTTCCTCGACGGTGCCGGCCTGTTGACGGACGGTCTCTTGAGAACTCATCACAGGAGAGGATAGTATCCCGACCACCTTATACCTTTCAGAACTCGTACATTTTTCGGCGTGCCTAAATTCTTTCCACGAATCCGGTACACCTCTTTCGATCGTAACTCTCGTTCCCACTTTTGGTTGTGGAATTGCATTCGTTCGAACAGGAAAATGACGTCCTGGTTATATTACTCGCCCCAATACCTCGAGCGTTCTCGTGACCAGCAATCCATTCGGCGCCGAATAAGCCACCGTTGTCGCTAGGTACACCCGCTCAGTCGATCGAGGTGCTGTTGGTACCCTGGATGGATTACGGGTTCTCCTGGTAGCGTGGTCGGTCGATGGCGGATTGCACCGGCGTCGGCAATCCCGCTCGCTTCGCTCGCGCTGCGACCTCTCTCGTAGAACGTCCGTCCAGTCGGTCTCTCGGTCCTCACCTTCGTTCGTCGCAGAAAGAGCCGGTGGAGGGATTTGAACCCTCGACCTAATCCTTACGAAGGATTCGCTCTAGCCAGTCTGAGCTACACCGGCAGGCGTCGACTCGGTCGACGTCTGTACCTCAACGTAGGTCCGAAACAGGCCATAAGGATTGCGAAACGAGTCGGTCGTGCCAAGGCGTGTCTCGTCGGGGCTCGAGGCCGCCGTCGATCATCGCTCGAGTCGCACGTCCAGACAGACGTTGAGTTCGTGCGGGGCGTAGGACCGCACCCTCCGTCGAGTTTCGACCGTCACGTCGTACTCGGGTTCGGCGGCCGCGCGGATCGCCCGTTCGCCGGGTCCGAAGGGGTCGTCTTCGTGCTGGATGTCGTAGTAGTGGACGACGCAGTCGTCGCCCGCGAGCGTCGCGGCAGACTCGAGGAACTCGTCGGCGCTGTGGGGGAGGTTCATCACGATCCGGTCGGCCCAGCCCTCGTACTTCGGGGCCACCTCCCTGACGTCGGCGGCGATGGCAGTCACCCGACCCTCGACGCCGTTTCGGCGGGCGTTCTCCCGCAGGTACTCGATCGCGCGCTCGTTGACGTCGACGCCGACGCACTCCGCCCCGCGCCTGGCGAACGGGATGACGAAGGGGCCGACGCCGGCGAACATGTCGAACGCGCGCTCGCCCGCTTCCACCTGTCGTGCGACGCGGTGGCGCTCGGTCGCCAGACGCGGGGAGAAGTACACCTCCGCGAGGTCGAGGCAGAACTCGCAGCCGTACTCGCGGTGTACCGTCTCGGTTGCCGGGGGTTGGTCACCGCCAGATCCGTCTCCGCCTTCGTCCCCGCCTGCGACCACCTCCCAGTCGCGAATTCGCGTCTCGCCTTTCACCTTCGACGCCTTGTTGAGCACCGTCTCGACCGGCAGATCGGAGTCGACGACCGCTTCGGCGATCTCGAGCGCCCGCTCACCGTCGTCCTCGTCGAGCAGGACGACGTCACCCAGGCGTTCGTAGGAGGGGTCGAACCCGAGCAGGTCGGCGGGCGTCGTCTGCGTCTCGCGCTCGTCGACCTCGCGGGTGACGATCTCGACGTCGCCGTCCGCCGCCTCCTCGAGGTCGAGGGCCGAGACGGCGTCGGGGTCGGTGACGGGAATGTAGAGTGCGCCGTCGTCGACGGTGATCTCGAACTCGTCGGCGATCAGGTCCGCGTCCGCGAGCGCCCGGCGGGCGGTCTCCCCCCGCTCTCGCGGTACGCGGACGCAGGGAACGTCCATACCTCGAGTAGGCTACCCCGCGGTCGTAACGCTGACGTTTTCGCGGTCGCCGCCGCGGTCGTCGCGGGCATTCCGCTGACGGTCTTCGGCCTGCTGGCGCTGCTGTAGCCGGTGTCGACTCGAAACCTTCTAGCGCCACCGCCGACTACGAGCGTCCATGCTCACATTCGTCGGCCTCGGGCTCTACGACGAGCGGTCGATCACCGTCGAGGGTCAGCAGGCCCTGCGGACCGCCGACCGGGCCTACGCCGAGTTCTACACCAGCAGGCTCGTCGGCACCACGGTGGCCGACCTCGAGGCCTACCACGGGGTCGAGATCGAGGTCCGCGACCGCGCGGGCGTCGAACGGCATCCGGAGGACGTCCTCGAGGTCGCCGAGACGGAGGACGTCGCGTTTCTCACCGCGGGCGACACGATGATCTCGACGACACACGTCGACCTCCGCCTGCGCGCCCACGAGCGGGGGATCGAGACCAGGGTGATCCACGGCGTGACGGCCCAGACGGCGACCAGCGCCCTGACGGGCCTCCAGAACTATCGCTTCGGAAAGGCGACCACGCTACCGTTTCCGTACGCCCACGGCGCCGATGGCCTCCCGGCGAGCGTGACCGAGACGATCGACGACAACCGGGCCGATGGGCTCCACACGGTTGTCTATCTCGACATCAAGGTCGACGACGAGGCCGCGAGTCGCCGACGGGGCGAGGGCGACACCGAGGACGAGTACATGACCGCCGACGTCGGAGGGAAATTGCTCGCCGAGGCCTATCCCGACCTCGTCGGCGTCGTCGTCGCCCGCGCCGGGAGTCCGGACCCCCTTATCGCGGCCGGGACGATGTCCGAACTCGCCGAAGGCGACTTCGGCGACCCGCTCCACCTGCTCGTGATCCCCGGCGAGTGTCACCTCCTCGAGGCCGACGCGCTCGTGGAACTGGCGGGCGCGGACCGCGACGCGCTCGATATCGCGTAAGGCAGATCGTTCGGTCGCTGTCAGTTCGGATTCCGCACACACTCGGATCTGTCGGTTAGAACGCGTTTCGATGGCGAACGGCAGGCAGGACAGTTGGTGACGCGTGCGGTGTCGAACGTCGACGAGGATTCGGCCGAAGCGCGAGACTGATCGAACTCGAGCGTCAGGACCCTTCGTTCGAAAAACGCTCGCCCGCCAGGAGCGACTCGAGGTGGGCCCGAAACTCTCCCCGAACCTCGACGTGGGGCGTGTGTCCGGCCCCCTCGAGCACCACCTCCTCGTACTCGCCGCCCGCGTCGGCGTACTCGTCGAAGACGGCTCGCGTCTGGTCGACCATGGGCTGTGGCGGGAAGACGTCCTCGCCGGGCCAGCCCTCGACTTCCCCCAGCCGACCGAGGGTGCCCATGTCGAAGACGGACTCGTTCGAGACGATCTGATCGGTCGCGCCGCGGAGCCAGAGGATCGGCGGTTTCGGCTCGATCTCGACGATCCCCGAGAGGTCGCAGTACTTCGGGGAGACGGCGTTGTTGACGCCCGCGTTTCCGGGCGCGACGCCCGGCCAGTTGTCCGACTCGGTCGAGTTGCCGGGGTAGTTCTCCGGGCCGATGGCCGTGTCGAGCAACCCCGTCAGGTACGACTCCTCTCGCTCGGAGTCGAAGCCGTGGGTCGGATCGACGTAGAACGACCGCAGGATCGCCCGCGGCGAGGCGTTCCCGACCACGTCCCGGTCGCGAGTTTCGAGGCCGCTGACGAACTGCTGGTTCGAGAGCCCCCCGCCGGAGCCGGCGTAGTCGTCGAAACAGGGCGTCCCCTCGACGTCTTTCGTCCCGCCGAAGCCGTAGGGCGACAGCGGATTGATCAGCAGGAGCGACTCGACGTCCTCCGGGTGGTGGATCGCGTAGTCCATCGCGACGCCGCCGCCGTTCGACCAGCCGACGACGGTGGGTTCGTCGTCGAGCCCGAGTTCGGACAGGAACGCTCGCAGATCCCCCGTCAGGTCGGCGAGCCCCTTCGTGGCGTCGATCGGCTCCGTCTCGGAGTCGCCGTAGCCGCGGAGATCGGGTGCGACGGCGTAGTACGCGTCCGACAGATCTGCCATCACGTCCTCGAAGAAGCGCGACGACGAGACGTTGCCGTGGACGAACGCGACGGGTCGGCCGTCCGGATCGCCGCTCTCGAGGTAGTGCGTCTCGAGGCGGTCGGTGTCGACGGTGCGCGATTCGACGCCGGAGAGGGTGTCGTCTCGAGTCATGGTGGTGCGACCGCGGGGAGCCGGATAGCTGTGAGTGGAGTCTTCAGCCCGCGAAAAAAGTCGGCTGCTTGCGAGCCGACGACGATGGGGTCGTTCGCGACCGTGGCGTCGAGGTCGTACGCCGTCTCAGCCCTCCCGTTACCGCTCGAGCAGCGCGGCGATACCGCCGCCGCCGCCGACGCTCATCCCGACGACGCCCCTGTCAGCGTTCTCGGCCTCGAGTCCGTACGCGAGGGTCGTCGTCAGGATGCCGCCGCTGGCCCCGATCGGGTGGCCCAGCGCGATGGCGCCGCCGTAGGGGTTGAACTTCTCCTCGGGAATCTCGAGGGTCTCCATCGCGTGGACCATCGGCGCGGCGAAGGCCTCGTTGATTTCGAAGTGGTCGACGTCTTCGGGATCGAGGTCGTTCGCCTCGAGCAGCGAGCCGACGGCGTCCCCGACGGCCTTGCCGAACCACTTGGGATCGTCGTACTCGACCGCGTAGTCCACGATGCGCGCGAGCGGATCGACGTCGGCGTCCTCGGCGGCTTCCTCGCTCGCCAACAGAACGCACCCGGCCCCGTCACTCAGGTCGGAGGCGTTCCCGGCCGTGATCGTCCCGTCCTCCTCGAACGACGGTGAGAGTTCGCCGAGGCGCTCGAGGGAGGTGTCCGGCCGGGGGCCCTCGTCGACCGCCAGGTGGCCGTCGGGCGTGTCGACGGGGACGAGTTCGTCCTCGAAGCGTCCCTCGTCGATCGACTCGCCTGCCCGCCGGTGACTCCGCAGGGCGTACTCGTCCTGAGCCTCACGCGAGACGTCGAACCGTTCGACGAGTTCCTCGGTGAGCGAACCCATGTGCGCGTCGTAGTGTTCGTCCCAGAGCGCGTCGCGGATCATCGAATCGACGAGCGTCGCGTCACCGTGGCGCCGCCCCTGGCGCATCTCCGGTACGAGGTACGGCGCGTTCGACATCGATTCGAACCCGCCCGCGACGGCGACGTCGATCCGTCCGGCGGTGATTCGATCGCTCGCTAGCAGGACGGCTCGCAGTCCCGATCCGGACGCCTCGTTGACCGTCGTCGCCGGCGTCTCGTCGGCCAGTCCCGCGTTCACGGTCACCTGCCGCGCTGGAACCTGACCCAACCCCGCCGAGATCGAGTTCCCGAGGCCGACCCAGTCGATTCGCTCCCCCGGAATATCCGTTCGCTCGAGCAGTCCCTCGAGTGCCGTCGTGCCCAGTTCGACCGACGAGACCTCGGAGAGCGAACCGAGGAAGCGCCCGTGGGGCGTTCGCGCCGCGTCGACGATGGCGATCGGATCCATGTGGTGGACGGACCCAGCCTACGGGTTTCGTCGTTGGCACTGAGTGTGCAGGGCCGCGCGACCCGAAGCGGACGCGAGGCTCCTGCCTCGACGAACGGATCGACGAAAACGAGAACAGCGGGAAACGACGATCGCCGGGCCGGTTCGCGCTCAGAGCCGGTCGACGACCGCCGCCGTGACGTCGTCCGTGGAGGCGTCGCCCCCGAGGTCGGGGGTTCGGGGACCTTCCTCGAGGACCGTTTCCACGGCGTCGTGGACCGCGTCGGCTTCCTCCTCGTAGCCGAGGAACTCGAGCATCATCGCGGCGGAGACGATCGTCGCGGCGGGGTTGGCAACCCCGTCACCGGCGATGTCGGGCGCGGTGCCGTGGACGGGTTCGAACAGGCCGCGGTCCGAGCCGACGTTCGCCGAGGGGAGCAGGCCGAGTCCGCCGACGAGGCCCGCGGCGAGGTCCGAGAGGACGTCGCCGGCGAGGTTCGGACAGACGATCACGTCGAACTGCGTGGGGTCGAGGCAGACGCGCGTGGCGAAGGCGTCGATCAGCACCTCGTCGGTCTCGACGCCGTTCTCTTCAGCGACCGCCGCCACGGTGTCGCGGAAGAGGCCGTCCGTCTCGCGCATGACGTTCGCCTTGTGGGCGATCGCGAAGCCATCGCGGCCAGTCCCCTCGACGTACTCGCAGGCGAACTCCGCGAGTTCGCGCGAGGCGGACTGCGTGACGACGCGGGTGAGGGTCGCGACGTCCTCGGTGAGCCGATCCTCGATACCGGAGTAGACGCCCTCGGTGTTCTCCCGGAGGAAGACGAGGTCCGTCTCGGGGCGAACGGCGTCGATTCCCGGATACGCTTTCGCGGGGCGAATGTTGACGAACGAGTCGACCGCGTTTCGCAGCGGGAGGATCACGTCGGCCGCCGTCTCGCCGGCCGCGCCGAACAGGGTCGCGTCCGCCGACGCCGCCAGGTCGTACGTCTCCTGCGGCAGGGCCTCGCCCGTCTCCTCCGCAACCGCGTCGCCCGCGTCGGCGTGGACGAACTCGAGGTCGAGGTCGAGCGCCTCGAGGACCTCGAGCGTGGCCGGTACGACTTCCTGTCCGATTCCGTCGCCGGGGATGACGGCGATTTCGTGCGTCATACGCTACCTCGACGCGGGGGTGAAAAGAGGGTATCGATACGGCCGAATCGCCGACCGGGCTCGCGTTCGCGATTGTGATCGGTCGACTCCCACGAGGATAGGTAAGTCAATACGGCTCGAGTCCGTACCACGAACTATGGACACGAACGACAGGATCCGCGTCGACGAAGTGATGTCCACGCCGCTCGAGACGATCTCGAAGCGTGCGACGGTCGAGGAAGCCGCGCGAGCGATGCGCGAGCACGAGATCAGCGCGCTGGTCGTGACCACCGATCCGCCGTCGATCGTCACCAGCACGGACGTCCTCGCGGTCGCCGCCGACGGCCGCCACCCCTCGGAGGTGCAGGTGGCCGACGTGATGACGAAGTCCGTGGAGACCGTCCCGCCGGACATCTACCTCGAGGAGGTCGCCGCCATGATGACCACCTTCGGCATCAAGCACCTGCCGGTCGTCGACGGGGACGACGAGTACGTGGGGATGGTCTCCTCGACGGACGTGGCCGCCCAGCTCTCGTAGGACGGAGTCGTCGCCCCCGGACAGCCGATTCTGCCGGGAGGAATCGGACGCCGCCTCGCGATCACCGGTATCGCTTTTTCCGGCGCGGACGCCCGTCCACGCCAAACGGACTGGTGAACGGCCTCCGGATCCGAAACCGATCGTCGATCCTCGCGAGGTGGCGGACGTGGTGCTTCGCTCGCTCGAGACAGGTCGTCCGCATGCGGGCCCGATCGAGCTCGATCGTTGGGAGAAAACGTACTCGAGAAGTGACGGCGACGGTTTCGACCCCGTTCGGAGCCGCCAGGGTGCTCGGTTATTCGGCTACTCGGCCTCGGGAATCGCCGAGGCCTCGACGTACGGCAACTCCTCGGCCTTTTTGCGCACTTCGCCCGCGTTGGCCTTCATGAGCGCCGTGGTGTCCCAGACGCCCTCGACGAGCGCCTTGCGCTGGGCGTCGTCGACGGTGACGTCGATCGTCTCGCCGGCGTCCGATTCGGGAACGCCGTAGGTGACGGTCTCGGCTTCGACGTCGATCTCGATCTCTCCGTCGGGCTGTTCGTCGACCCAGTCCTGCAGTTCCTGGATCGTCTCGCTGTCGGCCGTCACGGTCGGGATGCCGAGGGCGAGGCAGTTGCCCGCGAAGATCTCCGCGAAGCTCTCGCCGACGATGGCGTCGATGCCCCAGCGCATCAGCGCCTGCGGGGCGTGCTCGCGCGAGGAGCCGCACCCGAAGTTGCTGTTGACGACCATCACCGACGAGTCCCGAAACCGCTCCTCGTTCATCGGGTGCTCCTTCGGCTCGTCGTCCTCGTCGAACCGCTGGTCGAAGAAGGCGAACTCGCCCAGGCCGTCGAAGGTGACGACTTTCATAAAGCGCGCCGGGATGATCTGGTCCGTGTCGATGTCGTTCCCGCGGATCGGGATGCCCGTTCCAGCGACGTAGTCGACTTCCGGAATCTCGACCTCGTCTACGTCGGTCATCGGGCGGTCACCTCCGCTTCCGGCAGTTCGCGAACGTCGGTGACTTCACCCTGGATCGCCGCCGCGGCGACCATCCGCGGGTTCATCAGGATCGTCCGGCCGTCCTTGCTGCCCTGGCGGCCGATGAAGTTCCGGTTCGAGGAGGAGGCGCAGGCCTCGTCGCCCTCGAGCTGGTCCTCGTTCATGC
Source organism: Halovalidus salilacus (assembly GCF_031852275.1). GTDB lineage: Archaea > Halobacteriota > Halobacteria > Halobacteriales > Natrialbaceae > Halovalidus > Halovalidus salilacus. Next base: position 1,861,483 of record NZ_CP134700.1, read on the forward strand.
CCAGGCACATCGAGCAGCCGGCGTTGCGCCACTCGAAGCCGGCCTCTTCGAAGACGTCGCGCAGGCCCTCCTCCTCGGCGGCGCGCTGGACGCGTTGGCTGCCGGGAACGACCATCGCGCGGACGTCGTCGTGGACCCGGCGCCCCTCGACGATCGACGCCGCACGGCGCAGGTCGGGCAGGCGGGCGTTCGTACAGGAGCCGAGGAAGGCGACGTCGATCTCGTAGCCCTCCATCGTGTCGCCGGGTTCGACGCGCATGTGCTCCTGGGCGCGTCGCGCGGTCTCCTGCTTGTCCTCGGGAAGCTCTTCGGGGGCCGGGATCGACTGCGTGATGCCGACGCCCTGTCCGGGGGTCGTCCCCCAGGTGACGACCGGCTCGAGTTCGTCCGCGTCGATCGTCACGATATCGTCGTACTCGGCGTCCTTGTCGGATCTGATCGACTCCCAGTAGGGCTTCAGCTCGTCGAATTTCTCGGGGTTCTCCTGGAAGTAGTCGGTCTCGGCCAGCCACTCGTAGGTGGTCTCGTCCGGGTTGACGTAGCCCGCGCGGGCGCCGCCCTCGATGGACATGTTGCAGATGGACATCCGCCCCTCCATGCCCAGGCTCTCGATGGCGGAGCCGGCGTACTCGTAGACGTAGCCGACGCCGCCCTCGGTGCCCAGTCGACGGATGATCTCGAGGATGACGTCCTTCGCCTCGACGCCCTCGCCGAGTTCGCCGTCGACCTGGATCTTCCGGACCTGCTGTTTCTCCATGGCGACGGTCCCCGTCGCGAGCACGTCACGGATCTGGCTGGTGCCGATCCCGAACGCGAGCGCGCCGAAGGCGCCGTGGGTCGAGGTGTGGGAGTCCCCGCAGACGATCGTCTTGCCGGGCTGGGTCAGTCCCTGCTCGGGGCCGACGACGTGGACGATGCCCTGATTACCGCTGTTCGGGTCCGAGAACTCGATGCCCGCTTCGCGGACGTTCTCCTCGAGTTCGGCCATCATCTCCTCGGCCGCGTCGTCCCCGTAGGGCCGGGACTGGTCGGCCGTCGGGATGATGTGGTCGACCGTCGCGTGGGTCAGCTTCGGGTAGGCGACCTCGAGGTCGCGCTCCTCGAGCATCCCGAACGCCTGCGGGCTGGTCACCTCGTGGATGAGGTGGAGGCCGACGAACAGCTGATCCTGCCCCGTCGGCAGCGTCGTGACCGTGTGCCGGTCCCAGACCTTGTCGTACAGTGTTCCCTCGCTCATTTACGCTCCTCTCTCGGCGCCTCTACGTCTTCACCCTGTCGCGTGCCCCGCTCGAAGACGCGGTTCGCGCCGTCGGAGCCGTTGGGTGGCGTGTGGCTGACGTGTTTCATTGTCCGTTCCTCAGGGTCGTCGACCGCCGGTTCGTCGTCGGCCTCGGCCGACTCCTCGTCGACCGCGTCCGCGCGACCGCCGTCGGCGACGATCGTCGGTCCGCGCCGGAACAGCTGTCCGGCCGTCTCCCCGGTGTATGGGTTCGCGTGGCTGACCGATTTCATCGTGCGGTCGTCCGTCGATTCCGTGTTTCGTGTCATCGTGGGTGGTCGGTGGTGTCGTGTCGCTGTCTCGAGGTCCGCGGCTTACGCCTGGACCCGGGTCTTCTCGTCCTCGTCCTCGGTCTCCTCGTCGGCCCACGCGAACAGTTCGCGCAGGCGGGCGCCGACGTCCTCGATCTCGTGGTTCTTCTCGGCGTCGCGAAGCTGGTGGTAGCTCGGGCGTCCCGCCTGGTTCTCGAGGATCCACTCGCGGGTGAACTCGCCGTTCTGGATCTGCTCGAGGGTCTCCTCCATCTTCTCGCGGGCGTGCTCGTCGACGATCTCGTCGCCGCGGGTGAGGCCGCCGTACTCGGCGGTGTCGGAGACGGAGTCCCACATCTCGCCGAGCCCGCCCTCGTACATCAGGTCGACGATGAGCTTGAGTTCGTTCAGGCACTCGAAGTAGGCGATCTCGGGCGAGTAGCCGGCGTCGACGAGCGTCTCGTAGCCGTGCTTGACCAGCGAGGTGACGCCGCCGCAGAGGACGGCCTGCTCGCCGAAGAGGTCGGACTCGACCTCCTCGCGGAACGTCGTCTCGATGACGCCGGCGCGGGTGCAGCCGATCCCCTTGGCGTACGCGAGGGCGCGCTCGCGGGCGTCGCCGGTCGTGTCCTGCTCGATCGCGAGCAGGCCGGGCGTCCCCTCGTCGTTCTCGTAGTTGCGACGGACGAGGTGGCCCGGGCTCTTCGGGGCGACCATCGTCACGTCGACGCTCTCCGGCGGCTGGATCTGGTTGTAGTGGATGTTCAGCCCGTGGGCGAACTGGAGGACGTCGCCGTCCTCGAGGTTCGGCTCGATCGCGTTCTCGTACACCGCGGGCTGGATCGTGTCGGGCACGAGCACCGAGACGTAGTTCGCCTGCGCGACGGCCTCGTCCGGGGTGGCCACCTCGAGTCCTTCGTCTTCCGCGGCGGCGCGCGAGGAGGAGTCCTCGCGGAGGCCGACGACTACGTCCACGCCGCTCTCGTGGAGGTTCAGCGCGTGGGCGTGACCCTGGCTGCCGTAGCCGAGCACGGCGACCGTGGTGTCCTCGAGGAGCGATACGTCCGCGTCGTCGTCGTAGTAGATGTCGGTGGTGAATTCGTCAGTCATCGTCTGCGTGTTGTGTGTATTCCTGTCGCTGGTTGGTCTGCGAGCGAACTCGCTCTTCTGCGGTCTGTACGTCTTCGTCGGCGGTCACGTCGGTGCCGCGGGCGAGCGCCGTCGTCCCGGTTCGGGAGATCTCCCGGATGCCGAACTGCCCGAACGCGTCGATCGCGGCGTCGATCTTCTGCCTGGCGCCGGTGATCTCGATCGTCGCCGTCTCGGGACAGGCGTCGACGGTCTTCGCGCCGTACATCTCCGCGACCGCGGCGACTCGATCGGGCCGGTCGGCGTTCACCTTCACGAGCGCGAGTTCCCGCCGCATCGCGTCTGGCTCGAGTTCGCGCACGGAGATGACCGGCACGAGTTTGCGGAGTTGCTTCTTCACCTGCTCGATGCCGGGGTCGGGTTCCTCGACCACGAGGGTGATCCGCGCCCGCTCCTCGTCTTCCGTCGGTCCGACGGTGAGACTCTCGATGTTGAACTGTCGCCTCGAGAAGAGTCCCGAGACGTCCGACAGGACGCCCGGCTCGTGCTCGACGAGCGCGGAGATGACCGTCCGTCGGGGTTCGTGGCTGGCTTCGACCTCGGGGTCGATCCGGATCCCCTGGGACGTTCGTCGTCCCTTCGGGGACGGTCGTTCCTCGGGTGCGGGTCCGTCGAGTCCTCCAGTCATGCGAAACACCTCCGAGTGTTTCGCGTGCAGGCGGACGGCCTCCGTTCGACGGTCATAGCTGATCCTCCGTCAGCGCGAACTGGCCGTTGTCGCCGCCGCTCGGCACCATCGGGTAGACGTTCGCCTGCGGGTCGATGTGGACGTCGATCACGGACGGCCCGTCGTAGGCGAGCGCGGCCTCGATGGTGTCGGCGACCTCGTCGTAGTCGTCGATGCGGAACCCCTTCGCGCCGAACGCCTCGGCGAGCTTGTCGAACTCGGGCATCCAGTGGTAGTCGGAGGCGGAGTGGCGGCCCTCGAAGAAGGCGTCCTGCCACTGCCGGACCATGCCGATGTACTCGTTGTTGAGCACGGCCACCGTGATGTCGAGGTCCTCGCGGACGGCCACCGACAGCTCCTGGATCGTCATCAGGAACGAGCCGTCGCCGTCGATGCAGACGACCTCCTGGTCGTCGTCGGCCGCGAGGCGCGCGCCGATGGCCGCGGGCAGGCCGTAGCCCATCGTCCCGAGGCCGTGGCTCGAGACCCACGTGCGCGGCTCGGTGAACGTCCAGTACTGGCAGGCCCACATCTGGTGCTGGCCGACGCCGGTGGTGACGACCGCCCGGTCGCTCGTGGCCTCGTCGAGCGCCTCGACGACGAACTGCGGCTGGACCGGTTCGTCCTCCGGCACCTCGTAGGCCATGGAGTAGTCGGACTTCCACTGCTGACACTGGGCGCGCCACTTCTTCGCCTTCGGCGAGGTCTCGACGGCCTCGCGCAGTTGCTCGACGACGGTCGCGGCGTCGCCGACCAGCGGGTAGTCCGCGTGGATGTTCTTCGAGATCTCGGCGGGGTCGATGTCGACGTGGATGACCTCCGCGTCGGGCGCGAAGGTCTCGATCCCGCCCGTCAGGCGGTCGTCGAACCGGGTGCCGATGGCGATCAGCGTGTCGCAGTGGGTGATCGCCATGTTGGCGTAGCCGGTGCCGTGCATGCCCGCCATCTCGAGGGAGAGTTCGTGGTCCTCGGAGAACGATCCGATGCCCGGCATCGTGGTGATGACCGGAATCTCGTGTTCGATCGCGAACTCGCGACAGACGTCGCTCGCGTTCCCCTTGATCACGCCGCCGCCGAGCAGCATGGCGGGTTTCTTCGCCTCCTCGATCCGGCGCGCGGCGGCCTCGACGATCTCCGGATCGGCCTCCTCCTGCACGTGGTAGGTGTCCGGCACTCGCGGCTCGTCGGGCTCCCTGTCGGTCACCGCGTTCGTGACGTCCTTGGGAAGGTCGACCAGCGTCGGGCCCGGTCGTCCCTCGCGCGCGAGCGCGAACGCTTCGCTGACGTCGCTACCGACGCGGTCTGGATCGCTCGAGAACGTGTTGTCCTTCGTGATCGGCGTCGTGACGCCCGTGGTGTCGGTCTCCTGGAAGGCGTCGTTGCCGACGAACGCGGTCGGCACTTGGCCGGTGAGCGCGAGCACCGGATCCGAGTCCATGTCGGCGTCGGCGATGCCGGTGACCAGGTTCGTCGCGCCCGGTCCCGACGTGGCGAGGCAGACGCCCGGGTCGCCCGCGACGACCCCGTAGGCGTCGGCCGCGTGTGCCGCGCCCTGCTCGTGGGCCATCGTCACGTGGTAGATCTCGGAGTCGAACAGGGCGTCGTAGACGGGCATGATCGCCCCGCCCTGGACCCCGAAGGCGTACTCGACGCCGGCGTTCTCGAGGGCCCGGACGACCGCCTCGGCGCCCGTCGTGACGGGCTCCGTCGCGGTCGCGCCGTCGGCGTTTGGACCCGGACCGGCGGCGTCGGCGCCCCCGTCCGAGGGACGTTCGGTTTCTCGAGACTGTTCGCGCTCCTGTTCTTCCGTCGGTTTGACGGGTGTCGCGCGTTCGCTCATCGGTTCCCTCCCGCAGGCGCCCGATTCGGTTCGGGCGCCCGGCGATCGTTCGTGGTCGTGCGGTGGTGTGTCATCTGGTGCGTGGTTGGGTGTCGGCTTGCTGGTGAGCTACTCGCTCTGACGTTCGAAAACGGTGCGAATCCGGGGCTGTGGAGTGCGATGTAAGGGGCTAGTGAGCCCCTACAATAGGAGTCGCGATGGCGCGAATGCCGACCAGCAGAGCCGACGTGGGTGCGCCGTTCGTCATTACTGAAGTGATAGGCGCGTCGAGGAACATAATGTTTGCGTGTTCCGTCGGATCCGCGATGCGAACGCGGACCGTCCCCGTGCGAGCGAACGCGCTCCCGATCGTGTTCGTGATCGCGACGAGTCGGCTGTAGCCGGTACTCACCGCTCGATAGCAGGGGCTCGCGAACGCCTGCGAACGGGGAGGTCATCCCTAGACGCGCACCTCCTCGTGCTCCTGTTCCCGGGGAACGTCCGCCTCCTCGGCGAACCGTTCCAGGTCGTCGACCGTGACGCGGCGCTTCTCGGCGCCGTAGTCTTTGACTCGCCGGGTTACCGCGCGCACCTGCTCCTCGCTGGGGTCGAAGCCCAGTTCGTGCAGGCGCTCGCGGACGGAGTGGGTGCCGGTGTGCTTGCCCATGACGAGTCGGCGCTTCGCACCGACCATCTCGGGGGTCATGACGCCGGGCTCGAAGGTGTCCGAGTTTTCGATGACGCCCGCGGCGTGGATGCCGCTCTCGTGGGAGAAGGCGTTGGCGCCGACGACGGGCTTGTTGCCCGGCGTCTCCATGGCGCTTTTCTCCTCGACGATTTCCGAGAGCTCCATGATGCGGGTCGTGTCGATCCCGGTATCGACCTGATACAGGGACTCGACCGACATCACGAACTCCTCGTAGGCGGCGTTACCCGCCCGCTCGCCGATGGAGTTGACCGACACCTGCGCCTGGGAGGCCCCGGCTTCGATGCCCGCCAGCGCGTTCGCGGTGGCCAGCCCGAAGTCGTCGTGGGTGTGGACGTCCACGGACGCGTCCGTGTGGTCGCACACCTTCGCGATCAGCTTTCGGAAGCGACCGGGCGTCGCCACGCCGCAGGTGTCGGGGATGTTGATCCAGTCGGTTCCCGCCTCGGAGACCGCTTCGATGACCTCCACCAGGAACTGTTCGTCGGTCCGGGTCGCATCCATGGGGGAGAACATGCAGGTCACTCCCGCCTCCTTGATGCGCTCGACCGACTCGACCGCGCGCTGTACGACTTCCGATCGAGTGGCGTGCATCGAGTCTTCGATCTGGACGTCGCTCGTGCTCACGAACGTGTGAACCATCTCGACGCCGGAGTCCAGCGCCGCCTCGATGTCCTTGTCGACGACGCGGGCTAACCCGCAGGTCGTCGTGCTGGTCGAGGAAGCGATGTCGCGAACTGCTTCGAACTCGGCGTCGGAGTTGACGGGGAACCCGGCCTCGATGACGTGGGTTCCCATCTCGTCCAGGATCGAAGCGATCTGACGCTTGTCGTCGTACGAGAACGAAGTTCCGGGCGATTGTTCGCCGTCCCGGAGCGTGGTATCGAAGACGCGTGCCGTCTCGATTTCGTCAGTGGAATCTAACGTGCCCTGGAAGAACTCGACCGCCCTGAGGGGTCTCAGAGCCGGCGTCGTCTGGTGTAGACATTGTATCAGATACCGACGGGGGACATGGTATAAATACTTGACGCTGTTCGGCTCCCGGGACGCCACCGACGCGACGTCGACGGTTCGGACGTCTCGAAAAACCGAGGGGCGTAAACGTCCTAATATTGGGTGTACAGATTAATACTGTATATAGTGCGGACGAGCGATCGACCGATCGGTCCCGCGTTCACCCCTACGTATCGCCCCGTCGGTCGCTGATCGCGCTGGCGCGCGCCGGTGGACGTTCGACTACTAGGGTGGCGAGACTCGAGCCGAGAGTACAAATTCATCCACGGGAGACACGACGTAGTGGACGAACGGTCATTCTCGTTCGCCGAAGCGAACCGCACACGTGTGGCGGGAGGGGTCAGTCGTCGGCCTCCTGACGGGCCTCGTTCCGGGTGACGTGTCGGTCCGCACAGGACGGACAACAGAACGTCTCGATCTCGCCGTCGATCGTTCGGGTGATGGCGTTGCCGGTCGTCTCCGTTCCGCAGACGACGCACTCGAGGGCGAACCCGGCCGCGGAGACACCGACGATTCGGTCGGCGCGGTTGAGCAGCGACACCTCGTAATCGACCAGGTCCGAGAGTTCGAAGCGGGACTCGAGCCACGAACGGACGTCCGTGTCCGGGAGGTTCGCGTAGACGACGACGCTCCCGTCGAGCGTTTCGAAGACGTTTTCGACGCCGTCGAGGTCGGCCGCGGTGGCGTAGACGTCGTCGACGTCCGCCGGTTCCACCCGGAGGGTGACGAGCACGGAGACGGGCCGCTCGAGTTTCGACTGGTCGAGGTCGACGGTGAACTCCCTTATTACCCCCTGTTCCTCCAGTCGGGAGATGCGGTCGGAAATCGCGGGCGGGGTGAGACCGACGTGGTCGGCGATCTCGTTGTACGGCCGTCGAGCGTTCTCCGAGAGCAGTCGGAGGATTTCGAGGTCGGTCTCGTCGAGGTCTCTCATACCTTCCGCTTATGACGCATCCACTATCAGTCTTTTCTCAAACTTCCCGTGGTGAAATGAATCGTTTATACACGATACTGAACATCGAAACGATCCGTTCTGTCATCAATCGGAGCGTCGTCGGTCGATCGAGGAACTCGAGGCGGATCCGTCGGCCCACGCCGACCGGCCGCGCCATGCGCACGGTTTACCGGGGCAATCAATCGCCGGTGTGGGTCCTATATACCTCGTCGACGTAGCAGTAAGGGCCATGACGTCCGACGAAGTCACAGACCTGTTGCGGCGAGCGTACCTCGACGAACTCGAGACCGTGATGAACTACCTCACGAACGCCATCGTCCTCGACGGCGTCCACGCCGAGGAGGTCAAAGAGAGCCTCGAGGAGGACGTCCAGGAGGAACTCGAGCACGCGAACATCCTCGGCCAGCGGCTCAAACAGCTCGAGGAGTCCCCGCCGGGCTCCGAGGAGTTCGAGGCGAGCCAGTCGAGCCTCCAGCCCCCGTCGGACACGACCGACGTCCAGTCGGTCATCGAGGGCGTCCTCGAGGCGGAGGAAGGGGCGATCGAGACCTACCGATCCCTGGTCGAGGCCGCCGAGGAGGCGAACGATCCGGTGACCGAAGACGTCGCGGTCACCATCCTCGCCGACGAGGAGGCCCACCGCACGGAGTTCCGCGGCTTCCAGAAGGAATTCCCGATGGACTGAGCGGACCGACGGTCCGCTTCGGGTCCTCGTGCCGTCCGAGAGCGTTCAGTCGTCGGCGCTCTGGATCTCGAGCGCAGAGACCAGAAGCGACCATCGTTCGTGCGTGCGAGCAATTCCCGTCCGACCTCGAGCTTTCCTCGGGTTTCTCCGTCCGATCCCGTGTCTCTACGGCCCGATCCCTTCGACGGGGACTTCCGCTTCGCAGTTGGGGCACGACGCGTACATCGATGATCCCGTGTAAGTCCACTCCGTTCCGCACTCCTGGCAGGTCAGCGAGACCTCGTCGATCGCTTCTTCCGCGTCGGTCTCGAGGGTTCGCAACCGGGAGACGACCGCGTAAAGGTCGTCGACATCCTCGCGGTCGATCGGAAACTCGTCGTCCCCAGCGACGAGCACGTAGTCGGTCGACCCATCGTCGACGCTCGCGACCGAGTAGCGTCCCTCCGCGACGAGTTCCTCCCGGCGGGTTCGATCAGCGGTCATCGAGTTTGGCAACGGGCGAGACGGTGGTTAGCGTCGTGCTTGCGAGCTATCTCGATCGGTCGCAGGTGGGAACACGACGGTCCGCCAACTCGGCCGTCGCAAGGAGGGTGAACGTCTCGATTCGATCGTCCATCCCCCTCCCGCCCGCACGGAAGGGGCACGTATATCGGTCGTCGTTCGAAATACCGTGACGATCATGGGATACCACGTCGTCGATCCCGAGGACGTCTCGCCCCTCGAGGATCGCCCAGTCGACGCGCGATCGATCAGCGACCACGTCGGACTCGAGAACGTCGGACTGCGCGTCTACCGCGCGGAACCCGGCCAACAGCTTCCGCTCGCGTACCACTTCCACGACGAGCAGGAGGAGGCGTTCTACGTTCTCTCCGGCACGCTCCACGTCGAGACGCCCGACGAGGAGTTCGTCGTCGAAGCGGGGTGCGCGTTCGTCGCCGAACCGAAAAGCCCCCACCGAGCGTTCAACCCCGACGATGCGACCGACTCCGTCGAGGTGCTCGCCCTCGGCGCGCCGTCGGTGGCCGACGCCCAGCCGTACGAACCCTGACCGTGCCGCGCCGTCGGTTCGGCCGATCGTGATCGGCGCAGACGGCTGCCGCTGTCCGAGCGACTGACCGTCGTTAATAAGCGCCGACACGCTACCGCAAGGATACCAATCGCTGTAGGCCACACCCCTTTGTCCGTCAAAGCCGCCCGTACAAACAGTATCGAATATGAAGCAAACAGACGCGTTTCGGGTGCTGGCCAGCGCGGATCGACAACTCGTCTTACACGAACTCCTCGAGCGCGACGGATCGGCCAACGTCGACGAACTGTCCCGCCAGGTGGCCGCCCGCAGACACCGTATCGAACCGGATCGGATCGACGACGAGAAGGTCGAAGCGGCCCACCTGCGCCTGGTCCACCACCACCTCCCGCAACTCAGCGAGCGGGACCTCCTCGAGTTCGACTGGGAGGAGCGGAAAGTATCGCTCGCCGACGATGAATCCGTCGATGAGGTGTTCGAGGCCGCCGAGGTACTGGACAGTTGGCCGCCCACCGATCTCCTCTATCGTCCGTCCTGATCGGTTCTGCGAGTTCGTTCGGAACCGCGTCGCTCTCCGTGATTCGCCGCCGAGCGGGATGCGCTCGAGCGTTTCGCCGAGCTATCGGAAACGGAAGCCGCCCCGTCGCACCTACGTCCCCCACCGTCGACGATCGGTCCATGGCAACCGCACACCCGACGCAGTTCGACCCGGAAACGCTCCAGACGTCGCTTCGACGGTATCTCGAGGGGGTCGACCGGGCCGGCGACCCGGAACGACTCGCCCAGCGACTCGCCCGCGAGCACACCCTCGGATCGGCAGTCGTCGGCTTCCGTCGAACCGGTCGCGAAGTGCTCCGCTACGACGATCGGACCGGCGCCCTGACGATCCACGAAATCGGCCTCGACGATCACCTGCCGTGTCTCGGAACCTGTTGGAAAGGACGGAATCTCGAGGCGTGGTTGCGCGAACATCGGTACTACCTCGAGTGGGTTCGGCCGGATCTGCGGCGGTAGGTCGCTCGCGGCGCGTCGACTCGAACCGTCGCCGATCGGACGCGTACGTGAACGCTTTTCCCGCTCTACTCGTCATAGACGGGTATGGTCGTCCGAGAACACTTCGAATCCGATCTCCGATTCTACGTCGCGATCGGCGTCTTCCTCATCCTGATCTACGTCGTCGGCATCGTCGCAGCGGCGATCCTGGGACTCGCCGTGATCGACCGGCGGATCATCCCGCTCACCGTCGGCTTCTTCCTCTTCATGTTCGTCTACTTCATCTCGATCAGCGTCCAGGCGCTCGAGCCGGACGGGGTCGAGTGAAGCGAGAAACACCCGCAGAAGTCCACGGACGGTCGCGGAGAACCACCGACTTGGCCAGTGTCCAGCGGGGGTACCGACTCGCCGGACCGACTCAGCATCGTTGCCGTAGGTGCCGAGTCGAGACGTGCCTCTGACAGTTCATCCCCCCGACTCGGCTACTGTCCCTCGGTACCTGGTTGAGAAAGCGGATCGGACTGACTGGTCAGTGTTGCTCGAGGGCGACGGTCACGACTCGACTGTCACGTCTCCCTCTCTGGTGAATGCGTCTCGAGAACGCGAGAGAAGCGGTTCTTCGTCCGCCGTGTCAGGGTCGGAGGGATTTGAACAACGCCTGAGAACCTGCGCTGCGCGCATAACCTCGGTCTCGTTCAAACCCCTTCTCGTCCAATACTCGCGGCTCGCGAGGTTGCTCGCCGCGAGAATATGGGGTCGGAGGGATTTGAACCCCCGATCGACTGATATCTCCGGTGCGCCTCGGAACTCCAGAGGGTCATCACACGGACACTGATCAGGTGCCCGATCAGTATATCAGTCTGGAGTGTCGTCCCGGGCGCGGGACCTCTGGAGTCAGTCGCCATGCCTGGCTTGGCCACGACCCCTCGAGATTCCCTTGGGGCATCCCGATTAAAGTGGTTTCGATTCGGCCGTCGTCGGGTGAACGAGGCCTCACAGCCACGGGGCCCGTCCGGCGGTGTCCGTGGTGTCGTCGCCGGGATACACCTCGTCCACCGTCTCGTCCGATTCGCCATCGCGATCGCCGTCCTCGTCGGTCGCGTCGGTCTCCGCGAGCTCGACGTCGGCGTCCGCGTGTCCGCCGTCGGCGACCGTCGCCGATTCGGGAATCTCGAGGACGCTCTCCGTTCGTTCTTCGACCGGTTCCGACTGCTGCGTGCTCCGCGGATCGATCGAGAACACCGCGGCGACGAGCAGCGCGGCCAGCGGCGCCTGTCCGAAGGCCATCCCGAGCAGCGACAGCGGGAGCAGGCCGAGCGCGACGGCGCTGCCGAAGCGGAAGCGGTCGACGTCCATGTACGTCCGCAGGTAGGGGGCCGCGAGCGCCACCGACAGTGCGAACCCGACGCCCACCGCGGCCGCGAGGACCGCGTTGGCGACCAGGACGGGGTCGTCCATCACGACGACCGTGATGCCGCTGGGGTCGAGACTCGCGACCAGCCCCAGGCCGATGATGACCCCCGGACTGGGGATGTACTCGCCGACCGTCGCGCTCGCCGTGTGGGCGGCGATGGCGGCGATCACGAGCGCCGCGAAGCGTTCGAAGACGACGATGTCGATGACGCTCTCGATCGCCGGCGCCAGCGCGGCCTGGACGGCCGCGAGGACGACCAGCGGGACCCCCACGAACAGGACGATGCCGACCTGTTCCCGGGGCGTGCCGGTCATCTCGGCGAGGATGACCGCGACGGTGGCGCTCCCGCCGAAGATCAGTAGGCCGACCTGGACGGCGCCGAGCGGGTCGTCGAGCGCGCCGGCGAGGATCAACGCGGGGAAGACCCCGTCGATCAGCGGGAGCATCATCACCAGCGCGAGCAGTCTGGCGTCACCGCCGACTATCCGCTCGAGACGGAGCGCGACCGGGTGTTGTGACGTACTCATCGATCACGACGGATGGCCGTGACCCGAGGCCAGCGGGTAATAGGGTGGACGGTCCCGGACGGACTGGTCCGCGTTCCAGTCGGTCGGCATCGACCAATTGGGGCCTCGTGCTGTGAGTTTGATTGTATTGAACCCGAACGTAAACGCGGTGACGGAGTCGTCGCTCGTCGGACCACCGGTTCGGGGTTCACTGAAACTCACAGCGTGCATACGTGATTAAAGCCTTGCGTTTACAATAAACGTTGCGTGAGGTGCGATCGCACATACGTCCGAATTCCTCGGCGACGGTGCCCGAATCGTAACGGTCGTGATCGAAAATGTACATCGACGCCGAGATCCCCGACCGACCGGACGCACCGATCGCGACGATCCACCGGTCGCCTCGAGCCGCCGTCAGGACTGCGATCGTCGATCACCGCTCGGGGTGGACCTGTCCGTCGAAGCCACCTCGAATCAGCGGCTTTGCGACGTGTCGACGCGCACAGGGCGGTACCTCGTACCACCCCCCCTCGAGGGCGCGCTCGAGCGGACGCTCGACCTTCCCTGGAGCGGTCGTCTTGCACGTCCGACAGCGGTAGCCCTGGTCACGCCCGGCGCTCTCCATCGTTCGATCGCAGTCCGGACAGGCGGGCGTCACCCGCTCGATTCGGACGAGGTCCCGGACGGCGAACTTCTCGAGTTTGAGCGTCCCGCGGGCGACCTCCCCGCAGGCCGTGATCCGATCGCCGACGCGGAGGGCGCGCACCCTGTCGCGAAAGCGTTTCGTGGGTTCGAAGGCCGCACACTCGAGGCGTCGTCCGTTTTCACCGCCTTCACTCGAATCGTCGGACTCGTCGGCATCGGCGGACTCGAGTTCGAGCGTCACGAAGACGTGCCCACCGCGTCTCGTTTCGGGGGGTGAGACGACGCGGCCGTCGACGCGGTAGGCCCAGCCGTCGACGATCTCCTCGTCCGCGTCGCGCGCGTTACGGAGGTGCACGTCGGTCCCCTGGTTCGTGACGAACAATCGGCTCGAGGCGACGGGTTCGCAGTCGATTCGGCGGGCGACGGTCCGGACCGCGTCGGGGTCGTCCCCCCTGATCCCGTGGAGGATCGGACCGGGCGTATGGGGGACGCAGACCGCCTCGCCCTCGCCGCGGTCGACCGTGTCCCAGACGTCCGGGTACCCCTCCGCCGCGGCGGCGAAGACGCTCTCGGCGTCGACCTCCCGCGGAGTTCCCCAGCGCTCGGGTTCCCGGTAGGAGATGTACTCGTAGGTCCACTCGATTCGAGGCGAGAGCGCGGCCCACGCGCCCACCGCGGCGAGGGCGCCGATCCGGCCGCGGCCGTTCCCGGCGCTCCACGACCGGTAGCCGCACTCGTCGATCAGCCCCGCCGCGTCGTCGATCTCGAGGTGGTCGCGGATCGCCTCGAGCGCGAACCGCCCCACCGCTTCGGGAACCGCCGTCGGATCGTGATCGGCCGCGACGAGCCCCGGGTTCGTCCGCTCGTCGTCGGTTTCGGCGAGTTCCTCGAGCAGTTCCCGCGCGTAGGAAAACACGACGTCGGACGCGCAGTCGGTGTGGATCGCGAGCGCCGCGTTCCCGCGCGTCTTGTACTTCACGGCCGGGTTGAGGCGTACGAGCAGGATCCGCGAGACCTCGGCACCCTCGCGGCGCAGTCGCTCGGCGATCCGCGCGGCGACGTACGTCGTGCACATGCCGCGCTCCCTCGAGTCCGAATCGTCGATCCCGACGACGGTCATCACCCGCGCTACTCGGTGGGCGGAGTAACGCCTTTCGAGAGCGATCCGGCGTGTCGTCCTCGAGGCTCCCCTCGAAGCGCGTCCGGAACCGACGCCGGACTGGGTCCGAAGCCGGGTACGGCGGTCCGATCCGACGTGAAGTCCTATATAAATATACTCCTGGCAGACGTCGAAATCGCCCGACAGTACGGGTTCGTTTCGGGGAAAACGTAATATACGTGGACTCGCTTACATCCCTCTATGTCCCGCTCCGCACTGGTCGGCAACGTCACCGCGATGCTCGAGGACGCGGGATTCGTGGTCAGCGACCGGTGTGCGATCCGCCCGAAGAGCTTCGACGTCGCCGCGCGCAGGGGTGACGACCTCATCCTCGTAAAGATCCTGGGGAACATCGACGCGTTCAACGAGGCGACCGGCCACGAGATGCGTCGGCTGGGGGAGTACCTCCGGGCGACCCCGCTGGTCATCGGACTCAGGAGTCGCGACGAGGACCTGAAGCCCGACGTGGTGTACTTCCGTCACGGCGTTCCCGTCCTCAGCCCCGACACCGCCTACAACCTGTTCATCGAGAACGTCGCGCCGCTGATCTACGCGGCGCCCGGCGGCCTCTACGTCAACATCGACGGCGACCTGCTCGCCGACGAGCGCCAGGACAGGGACTGGAGTCTCGGCCGCCTCGCGAACGAACTGGGCGTCTCCCGCCGGACCGTCTCGAAGTACGAGGACGGCATGAACGCCTCCATCGAGGTGGCGATGGCGCTCGAGGACCTGTTCGACGCGCCGCTGACGAGTCCTGTCGACGTGCTCGACGGGGCGGAGGAGGTCCACGAGGCCGATTCGACCCCGTCGGAACCCGAGGCCGACCCGGACGACGAGGAGGTCGTCGCGGTCCTGACCCGCGCGGGCTTTCGCGTTCACCCGACGCTGCGCTCGCCGTTCAAGGCCGTCAGCGAGGAGGAAGACGACGGCGAAGACGTCGTCCTCACCGGCCACTCGAAGTTCACCAAGGCCGCGGAGAAGCGCGCCCGGATCATGAGTTCGATCGGGCGCGTTACTCGAACCCGCTCGGTCTACGTCGTCGACCGGGCGAAGCGCGATTCCGTCGACGGGACGGCGCTCCTCGAGCGCGACGAACTCGAGGAGCTCCGCGACGCGGACGACCTCCGGGACGTGATCCAGGAGCGGTCGGAACGCGAAGAAGCCGCCTGAGGGACCCAGTTTTCGAACGGGTGGAAACGTACTCGAGGAGACGAAACCGTACCTCGGGGAAACGAAATCGTACTCGATGAGTCGAGAACGCGCTCGAGCCGTCAGCACCTCGAAACTCCGGAGAAGTAGACGCTCACACTCGACTCAGTTCTCGCCGAGGGACGAACCGCGCTCGGTGGTCGATCAGGCGTAGGTTTCCTCGAGGTACGCGACGATGTCGTCGCTCTCGGCCATGCCGTCGACGCCGTGTTCCTCGTCGACGATGACCGGAACGCCCGTCTGGCCGCTGACCTCCTTCACCTCGGTTCGCTCGTCGTGGGACCGCGGGACCTCGATCACGTCGTACTCGAGGTCGAGCTCGTCGAGCTTCCGGCGGACCTTCGCGCAGTACGGACAGCCGGGAAGTTCGTACATCGTGATCTCTGCCATGTCGGTGAGAAAATCGGGCCTCGAGTCGTAAGAGCGCACTGGTTGCGGCGGTGTGGGCGGGTTATCGGGAAAAATCGGCTAAATCGAGCGATTCAGCCGAGCATTCCGCTCGTGTAGACGTAGAAGTACCCGACGAGTACGACCGACATGAGCCACTGGCCGAGTCGGACGTCCTCGAGTTCCCCCGTCGCGGCCTTGATGATCGGGTACGCGATGATGCCGGCCGCCAGCCCGTTGGCGATCGAGTACGTGAGCGGCATGATCGTGATCGTCAGGCCGCCCGAGACGGCCCACGCGGGATCGTGCCAGTCGACGTCGAGGACGCCCTGAAGCATGATGATCCCGACGACGACGAGTGCGATGAACGACGCGTAGGCGGGGATCATCGCGATCACCGGAATGAGCACCAGCGAGGCGATGAAGAGGACGCCGACGACGAGGGCCGTTAGCCCGGTCTTACCGCCCTCTTCGACGCCGGTCGAGGACTCGATGAACGTCGTGACCGTGGACGTGCCGACGATCGCGCCCACGGTGGTGCCGATGGCGTCGGCCATCAGCGGCCGGTCGATGTCGGGCAGGTTTCCGTCCTCGTCGAGGAATCCGCCGAACTGCGAGACGCCGATGAGGGTTCCGGCGGTGTCGAAGAAGTCGACGAAGAAGAACGTGAAGACGACCAGTGTGAACGTGAACGGGTCGACGTCCTGCAGGCCGTCGACGAACGCGAACAGCAGCGGCGAGATGTCGTACTGGGGCGAGGAGACGACCGCGAACGACAGTTCGCCCCCTTCACCGACGAGGGCTGCCGGGAGGACGGACGTCCCGGCGAGGCCCGTGAAGTAGGCGAACCAGCCGAGGACCGTCGTGGCGACGATTCCGACGATGATCGCGCCGGTGACGCCTCGAGCCCAGAGGACGAACGTCACGAACAGGCCGAGCAGGCCGAGCAGCGCGGCGGGGTTCGTCGCGATCCCGCCGAGCGCGACCGCGGTCTCCTCGTCCGGGATGACGATCGACATCTCGAGCAGTCCGATGAACAGCAGGAAGATGCCGATCCCCGCTCCCACGGCGAACTTGACCGGTTCGGGGAACAGTCGAATCACGTACTCGCGAGCGCCGACCGCCGTGATCGCGATGAAGATGATCCCCTCGACGAACACCGCTGCGAGCGCCGTCTCCCACGGGATACCCATTCCAAGGACGACCGTGTACGCGAAGAACGCGTTTAGCCCCATCCCCGGTGCGAGCGCGAACGGTCGGTTGGCGTAGAACGCCATCACGAGGATCGCGACGGCCGAAGCGATGATCGTCCCGATGGCGATCATCTGTATGACCTGCAGCTCGCTGTAGCCTGAAACGTCGATCGCTTCCGCCAGGATGAACGGGTTCACCAGAATAATGTACGACATCGCGAGGAACGTCGTGACCCCCGCGACGGTTTCGGTACCCACGTCGGAGCCGTGTTCGGCGACTCCGAAGTACTCCTCCAGCGTTTCGGAAAGCCCCATATTGGACGACCGAGCATAACAACACCGGTAAGTTAAAGGTTCCCGTCTGCGCCGGAGGAGATCTTACGCACGATCGTGTATTATCCCGGCGCAGTCAGCTTTTGATCAGGTGGTGGATCGGAGATCAGAACCGTTCGAGCGTTCTGGCGGACCGGCGAACTTTACTCAGTCGGCGAACACGTACGACCATGGCGACCGTCAGTTCAGTGCGGGAAGGTACGTCGCGGTTCGTTCGCCCGCGCGGTAGTCGGTCTCGAGCCGGCCACCTTCCGCCGGGTGATTGCCAGTGATCGAGATCGGAGAACGCGACCGTCTGGCGACGACCGAGGCGCGCGACGTCGCCCTCGAGTGCCTCGAGGCGGGGATCGAGGCGGGCCACCCCCGACGGGTCGTCCGGGACGCGGTCTCCCTCGAAGAAGCGACCCTCCGCGTCGCGGACGCGACCTTCGACCTCGAGGCCTACGACGACGTCGTCGTTCTCGGCGGCGGAAACGCGGCCGCGCACGTCGCCGCGGCGCTCGAGGGGATCCTCGGCGACCGGATCGACGGGGGCGTCGTCGTCACGGACGACCCCGTCGAGATCGATCGCGTCGCGGTTCGCCGGGGCGATCACCCGGTCCCGAGCGAGCGAGGCGTCGAGGGAACGCGCGAGGTGCTCGAGGCCGCCGACGCCGCCGACGAGGGGACGCTCGTGCTGGCGGCGATCACCGGCGGCGGGAGCGCGCTCATGGCGGCGCCGGCGGGGGACGTCACCCTCGAGGCGCTGCGGGAGACGACCGACGCGCTGCTCGAGAGCGGCGCGACCATCCACGAGATCAACGCCGTTCGCAAGCACCTCTCTGACCTGAAAGGCGGTCGCCTGGCCCAGCGGGCGGCTCCCGCCACGGTCGTCTCCCTGATCCTGAGCGACGTCGTGGGCAACGACGTGAGCGTGATCGCCAGCGGACCACTGGCGCCGGACGGGTCCACCTACGAGGACGCGCGCGAGGTGATCGACCGGTACGGGATCGACGTCCCCAACGTGGTCTCACGACGCCTCGAGCGAGGTGCGGCGGGTGAACTCCCCGAAACCCCCGGATACGACGACCCGGCGTTCCAATCCGTGACGAACCGCGTCGTCGCGGACGGGATGACCGTCCTCGAGTCCGCGCGGGAGGTGGCGGCGTCCCGGGGATACGAGACGCTCGTCCTCTCGTCACGGATCCGCGGCGAGGCCCGGGAGGCGGCGCTCGCACACGTCGCCGTCGCGGAGGAGGCGCGTGCGACGGGGGAACCCGTTTCGCCGCCCGCGGTGATCCTCTCCGGCGGGGAGACGACGGTCACGGTACGGGGCGAGGGCCGGGGCGGCCCGAACCAGGAGTTCGCGACCAGCGCGGCGCTCGAGGTGGCGGGAGGGATCACCGTGGCCGCGATCGACACCGACGGGATCGACGGGCCGACCGACGCCGCCGGCGCGATCGTGGACGCCTCGACCGTCGACGACGCCGCGGCCGCTCGAGCGGCACTCGCCGAGAACGACGTAGAACCGTACCTTGCGGAGCGGGACGCGCTCGTCGTGACGGGACCGACGGGGACGAACCTGAACGATCTCCGAGTCCTAGTCGTCGGTTGACCGGGATCCACGATCGCTAGAGAACGCGTACCCGGTCGTCATGCTCCCGTCGGTCAAACGGACGATCCACCCCCCGGCCGTCCTCGAGCGAACGTATTTCACCACGGAGCGTGTAATTGTGTAGCATGAAGTACGTCATCGTCGGGTACGGACGGGTGGGCTCCCGAACGGCGCGGATCCTGGCCGAGGAGGGCAACGACGTCGTGATCGTCGACAACGACGACGATCGCGTCGAGCGCGCGGAGAACGACGGCTTCGAAACCATCCTCGGGAGCGGCGACGACGAGAACGTGCTGATGGACGCGGGGATCGAAACCGCGGACGCGATCGGCGCGTTCACGCCCGATCTCAACGTCAACTTCGCGGCCTGCATGGTCGCCACCCACCACGACTGCCGGACGGTCCTCCGGATCGACGAGGACTACCGCGAAGACATCTACGAAAAGTACGCCGAGGACGTCGACGAGATCATCTACCCGGAGCGACTCGGCGCCGCGGGGGCGAAGACGGCGTTACTCGGCGGCGACTTCAACGTCGTGGCCGACCTCGCGGCGAACCTCCAGCTCACCGTCATCGAGATCGGCGAGGGCTCGCCGGCGGTCGGCAAGCGGATCAGCGAACTCGAGTTTCCGGAAGCCGCTCGCATCTACGCCCACGGCCGCGAGCGCGAGTCGCTGACCATCCCGCTGCCGGGGACCGAACTGGCCGCCGGCGACGAGGTCGCCGTCGTCACGGAAATCGAGGCCGTCGACGACGTGCGCGCCGCGCTGTTGCCGGCCGAGACGTGAGGTGGGGCGTCCGCGTCGACGACGAACCGCAGCGTCTCGAGGTTTCCGCGACCACCCGCCGAGTCGACCGCGAACGACTGTCACCGTCGTCCTTCCCGTGAACGGCGGTCGTCCTCGTTTTTCTCTCGCGGACGGACAGACGTCCCCCTAGCGTGTCGTACGCAATCGGCCCTGCGCTCGGGGGAGGAGGGGGGAGGGCGAAGTGGGGGTGTGTTGTGGAATGCACAGGCGCGCCGGGAATGAGTGGGGGAGCGAAAGCGTCCCGGTCGCGCCTACTAGCGACGTCCGCCTCGACGGTCATAAATCTGAGTCAGACGTTCGCACGACGAAGCGATGACGCCCGATCGCTCGCGCCGTTCAGGGGTCGTCGACGCGGAAGACGAGGACGTTCTGGTGGACCATCGAGGGGACGAACGAGAACGGGTAGCCGTAGACGTGGAGGTCCTTCGTCGGGTCGTACCAGATCAGGTTCGCCCGGAGGGTGAGCGGCGCCGCCGCGGAGACGGCCCGGGCCAGGTCCGCCGAGAGGAACTCGTAGGACTGATCGCGGTACATGTCGCCGATGAAGACGACGACGTACTTGCCCGGTTTCACGGCGGAGGCGAATCGCGCGAACTTCCCGGCCATGTCGTCGAGCCAGTCCTCCTTCGTTTGGCTGGACTCCCTCTCGGCACCGACGTCATCGCCGGCCGCGTCGGCCGCCGCACCCGGATCGTGGTCAACGTCCCTTTCGTCGACTGCGTCGAGCGACTCCGGTGGCGAGTCGGCGTCGAACGCGCCGAGTTTGCTCTCGCGGGTCGCTCGAGGGTTGCGCGTCTGCTCGAGTTCGTCCATGTGCCAGTAGGGGACGTCGGTGAGCAACAGGTCGACCGAGTTCGACGGGAGTTCCTCGATAAGGTCTTCGCAGTCGCCGCGTCGCATGTCCTGGACGGCCAGCGGCGGTTCGCCGCGCTCGCGTCGGTTCGCGTTCTCGCGCTCGAGGATCTCCTCGTAGAGCGCGACCCAGCGTTCGTTGCGCTCGAAGCCGATGGCGTCGCGCAGGCCGGTCCCTTCGTGCTCGCAGAAGCTCGCGCCGAGCAGGATGCCGCCGACGCCGGCGAACGGGTCGAGGACGGTGTCGCCGGCCTTGCTGAACCGACCGATGAGGTCCGCACACAGCCGCGGGGGCTTCTGCCCGCCGTGTTCGCTGCGCAGGTCGTGTTGCACGTCTGGCGGGTAGCCCTCGGCGATCACCGACTTCGTCGCGTACTTCCACTCCCGCCCGGTCAGGTCGTTGATCCGGTTTCGCTCGTCGTAGATTCCCCGCCCCTCGAGGTACGTCTGGTGGTCGGCCAGTTCGTCCGTGTCGACGACCTCGCCGTCCTCCACGGGGAGGGACTCCGCTCGAGCCCGCTCCGCGTCGAATTCGCCCGATTCGGTGGTGAAGAGGCGACTCTGGTGGTGTCGGTCGCCGTCGTCTGCCATACCCGGTGTGGTCGCGGCGGTGATATAAATGCCTCGCCGGGACGTCAGACTCCGCGCCGACGCCGCGCGTCTCGAGCGGTTCCGACGACCACTCGGCGAACGCGACACTCCCGCTCCTCGAAAAAACGCTTATCGGACTCCTCGTCCCAGTCTAGCACGAGTCATGAGCGTCCGCACCGCGCTCCGGCAGAACCCCGTCTTCCTGGTCGCGTTCATCCTCGTCGGCCTCTGGCTGATCGCGACGGTCGTCGACGTCCTCTCGAGTATGGGCTCGTTCGCGTACGCGAACTGGGTCGGGCAGAGCGGGACCGCCGGGGTGATCGGCGTCGCCGTCCTCGGCGTCGTCGGCCTCTACCTCTTGCTCCTGTTCGCCAACCTCGGCCAACCGGACCCCGTCCCCGACCGGTTCCCGCCCGAGGAGTGACCGATCGGTCGTGAATCGAACCGTCACTCGAGGAGGGCCCACCACCTCGAGCGACGATTGTCGGCGTCGAAACCCCCTTGAGTGGGGATTTCGTAGCCGCGGCCATGGACACGGCACGGGCGACCGTCAGCGTGGGGGCCAGACTCCACGTCGGCTTCCAGAACCTCTCGCTGGCCCGTGAGCGGCTCTACGGCGGCATCGGCGTCGGCCTCGAGCGGCCGCGGGTGACCGTCAGCGCGACGTCCGCCGATGGGATCGAGACCGACGACGACCTCGTTCGCGCGTACGCCCGCCGCGCCGCGGAGGTTCTCGACGTCCCGGGCGCCGCGGTCAGCCTCGAGCGCGGGCTCCCCCGTCACGTGGGGCTCGGCAGCGGCACCCAGCTCGCGCTCTCGGTGCTCGCCGCCGTCGCGGTCGCGTACGACTTCGAGCCGCGCGTTCGGGAGCGCGCGCCGGCGATGGGGCGGGGCGGCCGGAGCGGCGTCGGTGTGGCGACGTTCGAATCGGGCGGATTCGTCGTCGACGCCGGCCACCCGACGAACCGGTTCACGACCGAACCGCCTGCGGAGGGCGACTGGACGGTGCCGCCGGTCGTCGCCCGCCACGACCTGCCCGAGGACTGGCGCATCCTCGTCGTCGTCCCCGAGGCCGACCCCGGTCGGAGCGGCGACGACGAGGACGCGAGCATGCGCGCAGTCGTCGAACGGGCCGACCCCGCTGTGGCGGACGAGATGGCGAGCGTCGTCACCCGACGGCTGCTCCCCGCCGTCGCGGAGGGTCGACTGGAGGCGTTCGGCGAAGCGATCGCCGAGATCGGCCGCAAGAACGGCTCCTGGTACGCCGACGCCCAGGGCGGGCTGTTCCGCCCGCCGGCCGGTGTGCTCGTCGAGACGCTCGCCGACTGTCCGGTCCTCGGCGGCGTCGGCCAGTCCTCCTGGGGACCCGTCGTCTACGGGGTGACCGACGAGGCCCACGCCGACGAGGCGAGGGCCGCGGCGGACGACGCCCTCGCGGACCAGGGCCTCGAGGGGTCCGTGCTCTGCTCCCCGCCCGCTCGGGACGGCGCGCGGATCGAACCGCGCGGCCGCCACAACAGGTAAACGGGTTCGCGCGAACCTCGGTGGTATGGAGCGCATCCCGCTCGGCGTCTCCCGGCTCGACCGGATGATGGGCGGCGGCGCGCCGAGCGGTAGCGTCGTGTTGCTCGCCGGCGAGACCGGGGCCGGCGCCCGCGAGTTCTGTTACACGAGCGCGACGGTCGCCGCCCTCGCTCTGGCGGACGAGGAGCGGTTCGACCTCTACTACGGCGGCCTCGAGTCGGGCGACGTGCGCCTCCCGGCGTCCGTCCACTACGTCTCGTTCACCGACGAGGAAGCCGCGATCCGCTCGGAGATGCGCCTCGCGATGGACGACGACCTCGTCGACGCCGGCGCGCCCGCCGTCGAATTCCGGGACCTCTCCCCGGAGTACTTCAAACTGACGCCGGTGCCGACCGACTGGTACGCCGGTCGAACGACCGACATCGGGGATCTCGGTAAGCGAACGGATCGTCGGGACGTCCTCGAGGCGTTCGGGGATTACCTCACCGAGCACGCCCCCGGGAGCCTCGTGGTGGTCGACTCGGTGACGGACCTGCTCTCGCTCCCCGACGAGGAACTGAACTGGGGCGACCTGACGGTCCTGCTCAAGGGGCTCAAGCGCGCGTCCTCCCGCTGGGGCGGTGTCGTCCTCCTGCTGGTCAACGCGGACCTCCTCGAGCCGACCCAACTCGGCCACCTCAAGGAGGCGACAGACGGCACCCTCCGCTTCGAGTGGGAGTCGGGGGGCTCCGAGCGGGCGCGCACGCTCGTCGTCGAACAGTTTCGCGGCGTCCTCTCGCGGTTCGAGGACGAGGACGTCGTCCGGTTCGAAACGGAGATCACCGACGCCGGGTTCGACGTGAGCAACGTTCGGAAAATACGGTGATCGTCCGACTTTCGTTCCGGACACTGGGACCGTATTATAACTATCGGTAAAATTCTGCAATAATCCTTATAGGATCGTCCGCCAAACCGGACGGTGATGGCGAGCCAGAACGGGGACGATCGGGCCGTCTCGATCGCGCTCCCCGGCGACGTCGCCGATTGGATCGACGCGGTGGCCGACGAGCGCGAGGAGCGTCCCGAGGACGTCTGTCGACGACTCGTCGTCGCCGTCCACGCGGCGACCGACGACGAGTTCGCTCCCGCGAGCGCCGACGACCTCGCCGACCTCGAGGAGACCCTGACCGACGACCTCGAGTCCCGGCGCGCCGAGTTCCGCGACCTGCTCGAGGACGTGCGCGAGCGCGTCATCCAGGTCAAGCGCGAGGCCGACGCCAAGGCGCCCGCCGATCACGCCCACCCGGAACACGCGACCGTCGACGACCTCTCGTCGGTCGAGTCGGACCTCCGCGCGCTCGAGCGGACGGTCGAGTCGGGGTTCGACAACTTCGAGTCGGTCCTCGACCACCTCGTCTCCCGGACGGACGAACTCGAGGACCGTTCGAACGCGCTCGCGAGGGCGCTGCTCGACCTCCGCGACCACCGCAACGCC
Organism: Halovalidus salilacus; assembly: GCF_031852275.1. Classification (GTDB taxonomy): domain Archaea; phylum Halobacteriota; class Halobacteria; order Halobacteriales; family Natrialbaceae; genus Halovalidus; species Halovalidus salilacus. The sequence continues at coordinate 1,885,718 of NZ_CP134700.1, forward strand.
CTCGCCGAACGCAGGCGGCGCGCGGCCGAGGTCGAGTCCCTTCGACGATCGGCTAACCGCCTCGGCGTCCGGACGGCGACCTGCGAGGCGTGCGATTCGCGGGTCGACCTCGGCCTGCTGGCCGATCCGACCTGCCCCCACTGCGCGCGTTCGTTCGCCGAGGTCGAACCCAAGACGTCGTTTTTTGGGTCACCGACGCTCTTGACGGGCGATCCGCCCGCGCTCGAGGGGCGCGTCGAGCGCGCGGTCGATCCCGAACCGTCGACGGCGCTCGACGCGGTGGAATCCGAACTGGACGCCGACGGGACCGAGAGTGTGGACGCGACCGGTGATGCGACGAACGACGCAACGGAGGGTACGACGCGCGATGCGACGAGGGGCGAGACTGGCCGACCGACGGGAGGTGACGCCGAGTGACGGACGATTCGAGCCCCGACGCGTCCGACACTATCGACACGATCGATCGCCGAACGGCGACCGAATCGGACGATTCGAGTTCGCGACGAGGGGTACCCCTCGAGGACCTCGTCGCGTCGCTCGAGGAGCGCGCATCGAAGGCGGGCGACGAACCCGACGCCGTCCACGAGTTCTTGGAACGGGAGTCGGTCGCCGACCTGGACACCGAGGCCCTCTGGGAACGGGTGGAAGGTGAACGAGATCCCGCACCGGTCGACTCGGAGACGGAGCGGGAGGTCAGGGAGATCGAAAAGGCGAGTTACTGCCACCGCTGCGAACACTTCGCGCGGCCGCCCGAGGTCGCGTGCACGTACGACGGCTCGGAGATACTCGAGATGGCGTCGCTCGACACGTTCCGGGTGATCAATTGTCCGGTCGTCCTCGAGGACGAGCGTCTCGAGCGGGAGAATCGAAACCGTCGGTGATCGTGCCGGCCCGGGATCGCTCGACCGGGATCGGGGCGTCGACGCGGCGGCGCGATGGTGCGGCTCGAACTGTCACAGCACCGTCCTGTCGCCGCAGGTGGGACAGTACATCATCCCGGCCTCGATCAGCACGTAGCTCCGGTCGCAGTGCGAGCACGGACAGCCGACGGAGACGCCGGACGTGCGTGCGAGGCCGTCGAGGGCGTTCCGCAACAGCACCTGTCGGTGTTCGACCGCCTCGATCCGCTTTTGCAGCCCCTCGAGTTCCGCGGCCAGGCGCCGCTGTCGGTGTTTTTCCGGACCGATACTGGGTGTGGGCATCACCCTCGTCCTACGTCGCGCCCGGAGAAAAACCCAGCCCCGATATACCAGCCGGCGTGGGGGTGCGCGCACGCGGGGCTTCGGCGCTCGCGACCGGGAGGGTGACGCTTTTTCGGTCGGAGTCCGTATCCCGAGGTATGCAATTCTGCGACGAGTGCGGCTCGATGATGAAAGCCGACGGCGATCGAATGGTCTGTTCGAACGACGACTGCGGCGCGACGGTCGAGCGCGATCGCGAGCGCGAGCGAGCGTTCGTCACCACTGAGGCCCAGACGGACGACGACGTGATCGAGTCGGACGAGAACGCCAACTTCGAGGGGAAGCCGATCGCCTCGGACGTGCGCTGCGACGACTGTGGCAACGCCGAGGCGTGGTACGCGCTGAAACAGACGGCCTCGGCCGACGAACCGCCGACGCGCTTCTTCAAGTGCACCGAGTGCGGCCACCGCTGGCGCGAGTACAACTGATCGCGTTCGCGCCCTCGAGCCCGTCGCCGTCGGTCGAATTCGCATCAGGAAAGCGCAAAAACCCTCTTTAGGCTCCGTCGAGTACTGACGGTGGCTATCATGGACCACGCCGATCGCCTCGTTCGCGTCGACCTGACGACCGAGACCGTCGCGAGCGAGCCGGTTCCCGAGTCGTGGCTCCGCGAGTACGTCGGCGGGAAGGGCCTCGGCGCCCGCTACCTCTACGAGGAACTCGAGGCGGGCGTCGACCCGCGATCGCCGGCGAACGTTCTCTGCTTTCTCGTCGGACCCCTCACCGGCCACTTCCCGGGCGAGCAGCGCTACGTCGTCGCGACGAAGTCACCGCTGACGGGGACGTTCCTCGACTCCTACGCCGGCGGGTCGATGCCGGGTCGGCTCGCGGGCTCGCTCGAGGACCACGTCGGCATCCTCGTCACCGGACGGGCCGAGCGGCCGGTCGCTCTCGTCGTCGAGCGTGGCGAGCTTTCGATCGAATCCGCCGAGGAGCTGTGGGGGCTCGACGCTCGAGAGACGGACGACCGCTTCTCCGACGCCGCCGCGGCGTGCATCGGCCCCGCGGGCGAGGCGGGCGTCTCGTACGCCACCATCGCCTCCGACGGGGGCGACCACCACGCCGGTCGGGGCGGCGCCGGGGCGGTGATGGGCGACAAGCGGCTGAAGGCGGTGGTCGCGCGCGGCGATCCGCCGGGATCGTCCGACGCGCTCGCCGATCTCAGAGAACGGGAGGAGAGTCGGTTCGCTGCGGACGACACCGGCCGCTGGCACGCCTCGAGCGAGACCCTGGAGACCGTCGACTTCGCGAACGAGGTCGGCGTGTTGCCCACCCGCGGCTGGCAGGAGGGTCGGTTCGACGGCGCGGACGGGATCGGGATCGAGGCCGCTCGAGACGCCGCGAGCGATCGCGAGCGGCCGGGCGACCCCGTCCCGGGGGGATTTCGCATTCCGGACGACGGCGACGGGGACGCGGAAACCGTCCCCCGCGGATCCACGCCGATCGTGCTCGGCGCCGGCCTCGGAATCGACGAGTTCGACGCCGTCGCCACGCTCGGGGGCATCTGCGACCGCCTCGCGGTGGACGTGATCTCGAGCGGGAACGCCGTCGCCTGGGCCGTCCGTGCGAGCGAGAAGGGGCTCCTCGAGCGCAACCTCTCGTTCGGCGACGAGGAGGGTGCTCGCGACCTGCTCGAGGAGATCGCGACCCGGTCGACGCCCCTCGGGGACGCCCTCGCCGGGGGGGTCGAGACCGCCGCGGCGACCTACGGCGGCGAGGACCTCATCCCCTCGGTCAAGGGGATGGCCCTTCCCTCGTACGATCCCCGCGGAGCGACGGCGATGGCGCTGGCCTACGCGACGAGCGACCGGGGGGCCTGCCACCGGCGCGCCCGGCCGGTCGAACTCGAGGCGGTCGACGCCGAGGAGTGGACGACCGCCGACCGGGTCGAGGTCGTCGTCGCCGAACAGAACCGCCGGGCCGTCCTCTGGAGCCTCGTCGCGGACGACTTCCTGGGCGACTCGATGGGGCTCGATCGGGCGGCGGAGTGGCTCGCGGCGATCGGAAGGGAGGACGATCCAGACGCCCTCGAGCGCGTCGGGGAACGCGTCTGGACGCTCGTCCGCCTGTTCAACGTGCGCGAGGGGTTCGACCGAACCGACGACGCGCTCCCGGCGGCGCTCACCGTCCCGCTCGAGGGCGGCCCCAACGACGGCCGACGGATCGACCCGGACGCGTTCGACGCGCTGCTCGATCGGTACTACGAGCGTCGCGGCTGGGACGAATCGGGCCGCCCGACGTCGGCGACGCTCGAGCGCCTCGGCCTCGCTGACGTCGCCGACGAGGAGACGCCGGTTCCGACCGAAACCGGCGGACGGCGGGGCGCCGATCCGCGAGACGCGACGTCCACCGAAGGAGGTGATTGACGCGATGACGGACCGCATCGATCTCGACGACCTCGAGGTATCGACGGACGATGACCCGGCGGACGAACCGAATGCAGGCGACTGGTTCTGGCGGGGCGAAGGCGATCCGTCGGACGAGCCCGATTCGGGCCGTTCGAACCCGCCGTCGCCGCGGAATTCCACCACCGCGTCAGCCGAGGGGGGAGGCGCCTGCTACTCGAGCGAATCGGACGGTGGGCCGTCCTCGAGCGGCGCGGAGCGCACGATCGACGGCTCCGACCCGGCCGATCCGACGGCGACGCCCGCGCCGCACGTCCCGCACGCGAACCGGAACAAGCCGGTGGGCATCCCGACCGAGTCGGGCGGCGCGGGGACCGGAACGGGCGCTTCGCGCCCGCGTTCCCGGACCGCTTCAGGCACCGACGGAACCGCCGCGAGCGACGAATCGCCGGAAGAGTCCGGGCGAGCGACGGGGCCACGACCCGCGGGATCGGCCGCCGACGGAACCCACGGCGGCGGGGTCGACGAGATGACGCTGGCGTTCACCTACCGGGCGGCCCGCCGGCTGAAGAATCCCGCGTTCGTCTTCTCGAACGCGAACGGGTGGGCCGACTGGATCGGCATCGTCGGCGACGTGGAGACGCACGTCATCACCAAGTTCCAGCGCGAGCGCGGCGTCGAGGCCGACTTCTTCACCGGCAGCGGGACGGCTCCGAGCGAACGCCTCCGGGAGATCGATCGGAACTCGATGTTCTACGCCGAGCGCATGGTCGTCGTCGGCGTCGACGAACGAGACGAGGCGATCGCGGCGGAGGCGGGCTGGGAGTACGTCCCGCTCGAGACCGCCGCCGAGAAGGCCGACTGGACCCTCGAGTCCGGGATCGAGGGGGACCGATGACCCTCACGATCGAACTCGGCGAGGACTTCCTGGCCGCCGCCGACGAGTGGGGCGAGTCGCGACGCCTGGACGACGAGGAGGCGATCGAGACCAAGGTCGAGCAGGCGCTGCTCGAGATCGAACACCTCGTCTCGGGCGCGGTCGACGTCGCGTTCGAGGTCGACGCCGACTCGGAAACCGTGACCCACGAGCCGAGCGACGACCTCGAGGCGTTCCTCGAGCGCCAGGCGACGGAGACGGGACTCGACCCAGACCGGATCCTGAAACTGCACGTCGATCTCTTCGCGCGGGCGTTTCTCGAGGCCGGTCGCTGACGTTCCAGGTCGGTCCCCGGGTGTTCGACCCGGGTCGTACTACCGCGCCTGCTCCGCGAGGTCGCCCTCGAACGCGACGAACCCCCGTAGGAGGTGGCCGACAGCCTCGTAGAACGGGCCGTCCGCGAGGTCGACGGTGTCCGAGGCGAAGTCGTCGATCCAGCGCGAGAGGTGTTCCTCGTGGAAGACGCGCTCGTAGCCGAGGGCCTCCTCCCGGCCCTCCCGCTGGGCCTCGATCAGGTACCGCAGGAACGCGAGTTCGACCGCGACGTGGTCGCTCTCCTCGGGGTAGTCCTCGGGCGGCGACCACCCGGCGGCCCCGTAGTCCGCCTCGAGGACGGTCACCGCCTTCCCGAGGAAGTCGGCGTCCTCGCGGTGGTAGCTCTCGTGGGGCATCGCCGGCGGCCGCGGGCCGACGAACAGGCGGGTGTACTCGACGGCGAGGTCGTCCCGAACCGCGTCGGGGGAGCGGTCGCGGTTCTCCTCTACGAAGCGCTCGAGGAGGTCGAATCCGCGGTCGATGTCCTCGTCGACGCCCGTCGACGGCGGTTCGATCTCGCCCTCGAGCAGCGACTCGAGAAACGCCTCGGAGGGCACGTCGGCGAGCGCGCCGATCAGGAATTCGACGAGGTCGAGACGGGTCGCGTAGATCGCGTCGCGCAGGTCGGCGTCCGGTTCCATCAGTCGTCACCTCCGTCTACCCCGTTCGCGGTCCCCCGGTCGGAGAGCAGCATCGTTCGGCAGTCGGGACAGTAGTCGAAGATGCTCCCGTCCGCCTGCGGTGCGATGCCCGCGACGAGGTCGCCGACTTCCTCCCGAATCCGCTCGGCGGATCGCTCGCTCGTGAACGGCCGCCCGCAGTTTCGACACTCGAGCATCGACCCCTCGAAGATCCGCGTCCAGGCGGGGTCGTCCGGCCGCTCCGAACCGTCCTCGCCGTGGCGGCCGGCGTCCGCGGCTTCGGCTTCGGCCTCGCGTTCGGCCCGCCCCGCCTGCGCCCGTGCCGCCCGGTTCTCCGGGAGCAACTCGAGGTGCAGTCCGTCCTCGATGCGAATCGCGTCCTCGATACAGCCCTCCGCGCAGAGGCCGCAGTTGACGCAGCGCTCGTGGTTGAACTCGAGGCCGGACTCCGTCCGACGGAGGGCGTCCGTCGGACAGAGGTTCGAGCAGGTGGGGGTGAGCGTGCAGGCGTCGCTCACCTCGACCTTCCCGAAGTCCTTCAGGCCGCGGATCACGTCCCGCTCGGGTTCGACGTGCTCGAGGATCGCCCGGACGCTCTCGAGCGTCCAGCCGTGACTATCGAACGGCGGGTTCTCGCGGCCCGGGTCGTCGATTCCGCCCGTGGCCTCGTGTTCGCCCTCGGGAACGGGGGTGTCCTCGAGGCCGACAACGAACGACGAAATCTCCTCGACAAACTCGCCGGGGTCGGCCGGGTCGGGTGCGAAGAAGGCGATCCGACCGCCGCCGGAGGGGTCGAGGCCGAGATCCGCGACCGCCCGCTCGAGACGCTCCACGAGGTCCGCCTTCGGATCGGGCCCCGAGTGGCGGCAGTCTCCGCCGCAGCCGACGATGGCGACGCCGTCGGCGCCGGCCGCGAGAGCGTGCATCGCGTGAGCCTCCCCGACGGTGTCGGTACAGTTGACTCGAACGGGAAGGATCGGTGGATACTCGACGTCCGCCTTCCCCGACGCCGCGAGTCGACCGTACTCGGACAGGGAATCGGACGCGCGCTCCGAGCAGACGAACGCGATTACCGACTCGTCGAGGCCGGAGCCGCCCCGCCCCGGGATCCAGCTGCTCGCGGTCTCGTCGGGCGTGAGCAGGGACTCCACCTCACGGGCGATGCGCTCGTTCGACGGCTCGCGCAACGTCGTCGCGCCCGTCGGGCACGCGCTCGTACAGGCTCCGCAGTTCTGGCACAGGTCCTCCCGGAACGCCACCTCGTCGATCCGAGGCCGCTCGACCGCGCCGTGGGGGCACGCGTCGACGCACTCCGTACACCCCCGCTGGCTCGAGGCGCCGGCGGCGCAGACGTCCATCTCGAGGTCGAGGAATTCCGGTTTCGCGATCCCGCCCAGCAGGCCCTCGACGGCGGCGATCGTCGCGGCGTCGATCGGCGCGGTGTGAAAGCCGAGGCGCCCGCCTCGCGCGGCGTCGGTCGCGTCCGGGTAGACGACCTGATCGGCCTCGAGCGTTCGGTCGACCCCCTCGAGGTCGATGGCGTCGGTGGGGCACACGCGCGGGAGCCGCTCGTCGCCGACGTCCGGGTCGATGTCCACGGGGCGACGGGTCACCTTCCCGTCCGGGCCCTCGTGGACGCACTTCATGCAGGAGATGCAGTCGTCGGTGACGAGCGAGCGGAGGGTGAGGGTGAACTCGCCGAAGGAGCCGTCGACGGAGACGACCCGCCCGCGCTCGATCGACACGTCCGCGAGGTCGTACTCGCAGTCGGCGAAATCGCGTCCGTCGGCGATCAAGGTCACGTCCGCGTCGTCCGACAGCGCCGCGGCGACCTCCGGATCGCCGACGACCGCCACGGTCTCGCCCGCCTCGCGGGTGTGCGAACGTTCGACCGATTCCGCCTCGAGTCCGGCGTACGTCGCGTTGACCATCCGGGCGGTCTTGGCCGTCGCCGCCGTCTCGTCGTGGACCCAGCCGGCGCCCTCGCGCTGGTCGAGGAAGGCGACGGCGTCGGGGTGGACGCCGCGTTCCGTCGCCGCCGCCTCGAGTCGCGCCTGGGCGTTCGCCTCCGGGCAGGTGACGATCAGCTGGTCGAGGTCGTACTCCTCGATCACTCGCTCGAGCGCGGGCAGGCCGTCTCCGCAGAGCATGCTCGAACTCGCCGCCACGTCGACGTCGTCGATCCCCTCGCGAGCCGCCTCGAGATCGATGTCGCACGTGCCGGCGCACGAGCACACGAACGCCCCTACGTTCATGGCATCGAGTTGCGTGACGCGCGACGAAAGGTGTTATGTGCCAGCATACGACACTCATCTCGCGGACACGGTTTCGTCGTCCGCGTGAGTCCCCCCGTCATCGTACCGAAAGCATCGTCGCGCTCTCGTCCGAAATGTCGACGGTCACGTCCTGACGCGTTCGCGCGTCGATCTGATCGACGTTCCGGGTGAGCACCTCGAGGATGTCCTCGGGTTCGGGGTAGACGAGGACGTTCCCCTGCTCGTCCTCCATCACGAGCTGGGTGTCGTTCATCTGGATCTGGTCGCGTTCGATGCTCGCGACGTAGACGGGGAGGGCCTCCGCGCCGCCCCGGTCGCCCTCCTCGACCATCGTGACGTAGAGCGCGTCGAGTTCGATGAGGTCCTTGTACTCGCGGATTCGCCGGGCGCAGGCGACCATGTCCCGCGTCACCGCCGTCTTCCGCTCGTTCCCGTGGTCCCCCTCGAAACAGCGTTTGCACACCCGTAACTCCATTCGCATGCAAGGGAGTAGCACATATGCCCACATAACCGCACGCACGGCTTACGAAGGTCGTTTGAACTACCCCCTGGTGGGCGAAGTTCGAACCGCCCCTGGTGGACATGTGCGAATCACCTTCGGCGACCCACGGTCAGCCGAGCGAGACAGGGTCCACCTTCAGGTACTCGCGCAACAGAACCGTCGCGTACGACCCCTTCGGCAGCGCGAACGCGAGCCGCAGGGGCTCGAGGTCGACCGCGAGGTCGGTTCGCACCAGAATTGCTCGTCGAGTTCCCGTCGAGTGAAACTCCCCGGAGAGGTCGAAGTCGGCGGGTTCGAGGGCGAGTTCGTCGAGCACCTCGCGTTCGATCTCGCCCTGTTCGCCGTCGGCGAGTTCCGTCTCGGTTCCGACGAGCGGCGCGGTTACGAACGCCCGGCCGCGTTCGCAGTGGCGCGTCACGGAGCGCACCCGGCGCTCGTCGACTCGCTGCTCGCGGTCGGTATCCGGAAGTTCGAGCCCCGCCGGCGCGTCGGTGTCGGCGAAGCAGACGACGTCTCCCTCGACGGGACGGTCGAACGGCAGGCCGCGCTCGAGTCGGCGGCTCAGGATCAGGTTGAAGGCGTACGACTGGGCCGCGTGGACGAACAGGCGCTGGAGGTTCGAGGGGACGCGCTCGAGGGCCGCCCGGAACTCGTCGGGGCCGGGTTCGCCGTCGGTCTCGGCCAGTTCGTGGACCATCGACCGCTCGTACCGAAGTCGGTTGGGGAACCGCTCGAGCGCTTCGTGCCAATCCCTGGTTTCCTCGAGGAAGGCGCGCGCCTCCCGGGTTCCTTCGGGTTCCGCGTCGGTCGGGTTGCCCAGGTAGGCCATCACGGCGCCCTCCCAGTCGCCGCGGACGACCTCGAGGCCGACCTGGTGGGTGATCGGCCGACGGCTACCGAAGCGCTGCTGGCCGAAGAAGTTAGGGACGCCGACGGTGGCCGTCGCGGGTCCGTCCCCATCGGCGCCGCTGGAGTCGGCCGCTCCCTCACCGATGGACTCCTCGAGGCCGCCGAATGCGGCCAACTCCTCGGTGATCCCGACGGCGTTTTCGGGCCGTTCCGGGTCGCTGACGATGACCTCGAACTCGTTGCCCGCCAGATCGCCGAACTCGAGCGAGCGCCCCGCCCGACCGAGGACCTCGATCTCCGCGCCGTTCACGTCGGGGAGGTCCACGGGGTCGGCTCCGTAGACGGAGAACAGCTGGGTGGTGACGGCGTACTTGTCCTTCGTTCCGGCCCAGGAGACGCGTTCGCGGCTCACCCCGAGCGCGTCCGAGAGGCGGGCGGCGAAATCGTTCGTGTCCCACCCGCGCAGCGTCGCGCGGAAGACGAGGTGCGGGTAGGCGTCGGGACTCGCCTCGAGCGGTTCGGTGGAGAAGCGCTCGAGTTCGCGCACGCGGAAGTGCTCGTCCGCCTCGCGGAGGCGCCCGCCGACGCCGTCGGCGTCGCTCACGTAGTACTCCATTCCGACGGCCCGCTCCGTTGGGTGTGCCTCGCGCATGCTGACTGTCGCGGGGTTGGGCGGCCGGGGATAAATCGGTTCGTTCTCGGGCCGGCGCGCTCGTGGAATCGTTCTTCACGGTCGGTTACGGACGGCGTTCGAACTTAGAGCAGCGATAGATCCCCCGTCACTCGATCCACGAGGTCGTCCTCCCCCGGCCCGACTGCGAGCGCGGTGACCGTCCCCGGCTCGAGTTGGGTGTGACCGGCGTCTCGAATCACGGCGTTCGGGAGCCCCTCCCGCTCGGCGATCTCGGAGAGTTCGTACAGTTCGCGCTCGCTCGAGCCCTTCAGGACGACCTTCTTCTGGCCGCCGCGTTTCCACTCGCGGCGACTGCGCTCGTCCGCCTTCTCGTAGGCCGACAGCGACGCGTGGGCGACCTGCGCGGCCAGCTTTCCCTTCCCCATGCCGACGTCCGTGCGGGCGACGATCGCCTGTTTCATAGCGGCGAACTCGACCGCGAGCGGTAAAGCGTCGGCGATCCCGCTCGCTCGAGCGACTGCTCGATGGATTACCGAATGACGCTTCGAGCCGAGTCGCCGTCCGCTACGTATTTGCATCCAGAGTCGATACTGTGTATATGATCCTTCCACGACGGGAATTCGTCGGAGCAGCCGCGGCCGCGCTCGTCGGCCTCGCCGGCTGTCTCGGCGACGGCGGCGACGGCGACGGAAGCGGCGACGAGATAGATCTGGAAGCCGGCGACGGCGAGTCCTCGTTCGCGCCGACTCTGGGCGATTCGGACGCCGACGTGACCGTCACCGTCTTCAGCGACTACGCCTGTCCCCACTGCCAGCGATTCGAGGAGTCCGTGTTCCCCGAGATAGTCTCGAACTACGTCGACCCCGGCGACGTCGCCTACCAGCACCGCGACTTCGTGGTCCCCGTCCACGAAACGTGGTCGTGGGCCATCGCCGGCGCTGGCCGGTCGGTGCACGAACAGGCGGACGACGAGGCGTTCTTCGAGTTCTTCACCGCGATCTTCGACCGCTCCGACGACTACTCCGACGACGCGATCGAGTCGGTCGCGAGCGACCTCGAGGCGGACGTCGACGCCGAGCAGGTGCGGACGGACGCCGAGGACGGAACCTACCGGGAGGAGATCGAAGCCTCGCGAGAGGCCGCCGCGGACGCCGGCGTCGAAGGGACGCCGACGGTCGTCGTCGACGGCCAGCCGGTGGAACTCCAATCGTCGGAGGACTACGAGTCGGTCGAAGAGGCGATCGAGAGCGCACTCGAGTGAGGGGGCGGACGCCGCCGACGCCATCGCTACGGTGGAGTTCCAATCAGATGGCACCGTCGACGGTGCGTCCTTCCGAAGCGGTTAACATCTCCCACTCGAGTTCCCGCACACGAACACGATCATGATCCTCTCGGACGCAGACATCGCGGAGCGCCTCGACGACGGCTCGCTCGTCGTCGAACCGCTCGACGACCCCGACCTGCAGATTCAGCCGGCGAGCATCGACCTCCGACTCGGGCGGGAGTTCCTCGAGTTTCGACGGACGAACATCCCCTGCATCCACCCGAACTCCGAGCGCGAGGTGGGCGAGTACGTCACCGAGACGGTCGTCGAGGACGGCGACGACTTCATCCTCCACCCGGGCGATTTCGTCCTCGGGACGACCCACGAGCGCGTCGAAATCCCCGCCGACCTGATCGCCCACGTCGAGGGACGATCCTCCCTCGGGCGCCTCGCCGTCGTCGTGCACGCGACGGCGGGCCTCTGCGATCCGGGGTACAGGGGGCAGATCACCCTCGAGCTGTCGAATCTCGGCACCGCGCCGGTCGCGCTCACGCCCGGGATGCGCATCTCGCAGCTGACCTTCACGGAGCTCAAAACGCCGGCGGAGCGACCGTACGGGAGCGAGCGCGGCTCGAAGTACCAGGACCAGGACGGGCCGCAGGCCTCGCGCATCCAGAGCGACGACGAGTTCGGCGGGGATCAACTCGAGCGCGGCGGCTAGGGATGACCGTCGGATCCGAATCGATCCGCCGATCGGACCGAACCGCGACGCCGCAGAACGTCCAAGCGTATTTCCTGCGCGGGTCCGTACCGGGGATCAACGAATGAAATTCGTCGAAGAGATCGTCGTCGAGGAGTTCTTGCCGACCGTCCGATCCATGCTCGCCGGCGAACTTCGGGAGCGGGGGCTCACCCAGAGCCAGGTCGCGGACGTCCTCGGCATCAGCCAGAGCGCCGTCTCGAAGTACGCCCACGGCGACGTGTCCACCAACCACCGCATCGCAACCGACGAGCGGGTCGAGGCGGTGGTCGAGGAACTCGCCGAGGGACTCGCCGCCGGTCACGTGACGCCCGTCCAGGCGCTCATCGAGATCGAAGTGCTCGTTCGCGACCTCGAGACGGGCGGCGACCTCCTCGCGCAACTCCACGAGGAGGCGGTCCCCGAACTCGACGACTACGGAGCGAGTTTTCGCGTCCACGACCCCGAGAGCGAGCTGCGCACCAGCGAGCGGGTACTCTCCTCGCTCCGACGGGGCCTCAGGCTCCTCGAGAACGCGAGCGGCTTCGCGGGCCTCCTCCCCGCCGTCGGCTCGAACCTGGTCGCCTGCACGCCCGACGCGGCCGACGTCGACGACGTGGCTGGCGTCCCGGGGCGGATCTTCGACGTCAAGGGGAAGGCCACGATCCCCGCGGATCCGGAGTTCGGCGTCTCCGAGCACGTCGCGACGGTGCTGCTCGCCGCCCGCGGGGGCGGGGCCGACGTCGCCGCGGCCACGAACATCAGGTACGACCCGAAGCTGGTCGCGGAGTTGCTCGACCGCGGCCACGTCGCGGCCGAGTTCGACGAATCGGGCGACGTCGGGCGCAGCGTCCGCGAGGCGATCGAATCCGAACCCGAAACGACGGTGCTCTACCAAACTGGCGGCATGGGAATCGAACCGCTCATCTACGTGCTCGGCTCCGACCCGGAGTCGGTGGCCGATTCGATCCGGAGCCTGCTCTGAGGCGAAACGGAGACGACGATGACACTACACGGATTCTACGGACCCGACGGGACCGAATCGAAGACGAAGGGTGGCGGTGCGGACGAGGACGCGCAGGCCTTCTACGGCCGCTGGGCGGCTCTCTACGACCTGCTGGCTCGCAGAACGCCGGGCATTACCACCCTCCGGAGACGGGCTGCGAACGCCTGCCGGCTCGAGGCCGGCGACACCGTCGTCGAGATGGGATGCGGCACCGGCGCGAACCTCCCTTACCTCCGCGAGGCGGTCGGCCCCGAGGGGACGGTGATCGGGATCGACTTCACCGGGCCCGTCCTGGAGCGCGCACGCGCGCTCACGGCGGGGTACGACAACGTCCACGTCGTCCGCGGCGACGCGACGGCGCCGCCGATTCCGGAGGAGGACGAAGCCGCGGGCCAGGGCGAGGCGGATGCCATCCTCGCGACGTTCGTCGTGGGAATGCTCGCAGATCCCGCCGGCGCGGTCGACGACTGGTGCGACGCGGTCGGTTCGGGCGGTCACGTCGTGCTCGTCAACGCGGCCAGGAGCGCCGAGCGGTACGCGCCCCTCGTCAACGCCGTCTTCCGGGCCGTCGTCGTCCTCTCCACGCCGCCGACGACGAAGCTCCGGTACGATCCCGACCCCGTTCGTCGACTCGACGGGAAGATCGACGCGGCCCACGGCCGCCTCCGGGAGCGCTCGAGCGCCGTCGCCCACGAGACCCACGCGTTCGGCGTGGTGCGGCTGACCGGCGGCCGGATCGAGTGACCCCGTCACCCCGTTCCTGTTGCCGACCTGAGCCCCGGCAAAGGCCGCTCCCTCCCCGCGGATTATGAGACGAGGGTACCAACGAACTGGCGACATGACGCTTCTTTCCCCGCTCGAGTTGCGCGACCTCGAGGTACCGAATCGGGTGGCCGTCTCACCCATGTGTCAGTACTCCTGTGCGCCGGACGGGCTGGCGACCGAGTGGCACCGCGTCCACCTCGGCAGCCGGGCCGTCGGCGGCGCGGGCATCGTGATGACCGAGGCGACGGCTGTCACCCCCGAAGGGCGGATCACCCCGCACGACCTCGGAATCTGGAGCGACGAGCACGCCGAGGCGCTGCGACCGATCACCGAGTTCGTCCGCGATCAGGGTGCCGCGCCGGGTATCCAGTTAGCTCACGCGGGGCACAAGGCCAGCAAGACCCGACCGTGGGAGGGTAACGTTCCGATTCAGCCGGACGAGACCGACGAGGCGGGCGCCTCGGGCTGGGAGGTCCTCTCCCCGTCGCCGGAGGCGTACCCCGACTTCGACGGGAACCCGCCCGCGATGCGGAAAGCCGACGAGGGTGACCTCGAGGCGGTCGTCGACGCGTACCGCGCCGCCGCCGAGCGATCGCTCGAGGCGGGCTTCGAGATCGCGGAGGTCCACGCCGCCCACGGCTACCTCCTGCACGAGTTCCTCTCCCCCGTCACGAATCGTCGCGAGGACGACTACGGCGGTAGCTTCGAGAACCGGAGCCGCCTCGTCCGCGAAGTGACGGCGGCCGTTCGCGACGTCTGGCCCGACGATAAACCGGTGTTCGTCCGGATCTCCGGGACGGACTGGCTCGACGACCGCGAGTCGTGGGACCTCGAGCAGTCGGTCCGCCTCGCGGGCGACCTCCACGAGATCGGCGCCGACCTGATCGACGTGAGTTCCGGCGGCCTCCATCCCGACCAGGACGTCCCCGGCGGGCCGAACTTCCAGGTGCCGCTGGCCGAGGAGATCCCCGCGGAGACGGGAATCGCCGTCGGCGCCGTCGGCGGGATCACCGAACCGGAGCAGGCCGACGCGCTGATCCGCAACGGTCGGGCGGACCTCGTCCTCGTCGGTCGCGAGTTCCTGCGCGACCCCTACTTCGGCCTGCGGGCGGCCGGCGCGCTCGAGGAGGATCTCGAGGCCGAACGCGAGCGGTGGCCCGTGCAGTACCGACGGGCGGTTCGGTGACCCACGCGGCGGTTCAGCCGTCGCGCCTCGTGCTCGAGGACGGCCCACATATTTGTACCCCCCGCGTTATCGGTGTGGTATGAAGACGCTCGACGTTACGGACGAACAGTACGAATTCATCCAGCGACTCCGCGAGGAGATCGCCGAATCGGTCGTCGGCAAGTACGGATTCGTCCGCGAGCAGGACGCCGTGCAGTTCCTGATCGACAACCTCGGCGAGGACGTCGACGTCGAGGCGGCGTTCGACTCCGGGGCCACCGCGGACGTCGCCGCCTCCGTCGAGGCCGCCATCGCCGGCGAGGACGACCCCCACGAACTCGAGGCGGTCAGCTACGACGAAGCCGAAGACGTCGCGGAGGAGGCTGACGAGTCGGACGAAGCGGACGAGGCGGGTGCCGACGACGGCTCTGGTTCGGATTCTGACGACGCCGACGCGGACGAGTCGGACGACGACGCGGACGAGTCGGACGACGACGCGGACGGTGTCGACGGAGCGACCGAGGACGACGAGGGGGGCGCGGCGGACGACGACGACATGCTGAACGAGATGATGAGCCTCCTCGAGACCCACGACGACAAGTGGGAGGAGGGCTCGGGCGACGGCCGCTACACGGTCACCCTGCCCGACGGTTCCACCGAGGACGTCCAGACGAAAGACGACGTCCGGGCGCTGCTGTTCAAACACTACCGGTGAGCGGCCGGGTTTCGGAGGCGACCGACGAGGACGGAAGAACAACGCTTTTACTCGCGCTCGCGCTTGCGAGACGTATGAGCGAACGCGAGGTGCTCGAGTTGCTTCGTGAGAACGCGCGGTACTCCACCGCGGATATCGCGCGAATGACCGACCTCGAGGAGGACGAGGTCGAGGCAGTCATCGAGGAACTCGAGGCGGCGGGCGTGATCCGCGGCTACCAGGCGGTCGTCGACTGGGACCAGCTCGAGGACGAGCGCGTCCGCGCCGAGGTCGAGTTGAACGTCGAACTCGACCGCGAGACCGGCTACGGCGACATCGCAGAGCGCCTCGCGCGGTTCCCGGAGGTGACGGCCCTGCGGCTGGTCAGCGGCGACTACGACTTCGACATGGAGGTCGAGGGCGACTCGATCCGGGAGGTGTCGCAGTTCGTCAGCGAGAAGGTCGCGCCCGTCCCCGAGATCACCCAGACGGTCACCCACTACGTGATGACCTCCTACAAGGAGAACGGGATCGAACTCGGCGACGGCGACGAAGACGAACGCCTGTCGTTCTCGCCATGACGTTCGAACTCGCCGATCGGGTGCAGACCGTCCCCCCGTCGGGGATCCGGCGGTTCTTCGAGATCGCCGAGGAGCGCGACGACGTGATCTCGCTCGGGGTCGGCGAACCCGACTTCTCGACCCCGTGGGCCGCCCGCGACGCCGCCATCGCTTCCCTCGAGCGGGGGCGCACGTCGTACACGGCCAACCGCGGGATGCGCGATCTCCGCGAGTCGATCGCCGACTACGTCGCGGACCGGTTCGACCTCGGCTACGACCCCGACGAGGAGATCATCGTCACCGCGGGCGCGAGCGAGGCGGTCGACCTCGCCTTCCGGGCGTTCGTCGACCCCGGCGACACCGTGGCGATCGCCCAGCCGGCGTACATCTCCTACGAACCCGGCGTGATCTTCGCCGGCGGCGAGGTCCTCCCAGTTCGCACGCGGGAGGAGGACGATTTCCGGCTGACCGTCGAGGGACTCGAGGCCGCGGGCGCCGACGAGGCGGACGCGCTCGTCCTCTGCTACCCGAACAACCCGACGGGGGCGATCATGCCTGCCGAGGATCTCGAGCCGATCGCCGCGTTCGCCCGCGAGCACGACCTCACCGTCCTCTCCGACGAGATCTACGCGGAGCTGACCTACGAGGGCGAGCACACCTCCATCGCGACGTTCGAGGGGATGCGCGAGCGCACCATCGTCTTCAACGGCTTCTCGAAGGCCCACGCGATGACGGGCCTCCGACTGGGCTACGCGCTCGGGCCCGCCGCCGCCATCGGCGCGATGAACAAGATCCACCAGTACACGATGCTCTCGGCGCCGACGACCGCCCAGTACGCCGCCCTCGAGGCGCTCGACTCCTGCGAGCGCGACGTTCGCGAGATGGTCGACCAGTACGACCGCCGGCGCCGGTTCGTCCTCTCGCGGTTCCGCGAGATCGGAATGGACGTCTTCGAGGCGAAGGGGGCGTTCTACTGCTTCCCCGAGGTTCCCGAGGGGTGGACCGCCGAGGAGTTCGCGGAGGACGTCCTCCGGGAACAGGGCGTCGCGGTCGTCCCCGGCGACGTCTTCGGCGAGGGCGGCGAGGGTCACCTCCGGGTCTCCTACGCGACCGGCCTCGCCGACCTCCGGGAGGCGCTGGCCCGGATCGAGGCGTTCGTCGACGGGCACGCCTGAGCGGGCGCAGATCGACCGCTCGGGTTTTCAGCGATCGGGCCGACGAACGAGGGCCGCGTCGAGAACCCTTTTGAAGGTCGCCACCGCGGTAGGTGGTATGACCGACTATCGCCCGCTCGAGGACGACCCGGCGGCGTTTCACGAGTACCGGAGTTACGCGTTCAGCCCCGGGGACGGCCCCGTCGCCTACGACCCGAACGAACACGAGACCCGGCGGACGCGCCTCGGAGAGCGCCGGGGGCTGTACGTCGAGGCGGACGACGTCCCGCGCTGCGTCTGCCGCCACTACTGGCTCGAGGCGCGCGTGCGCGGCGAGGACCATCCCGCGGCCGGACTCGCGTCGGTCGCGACGCCGCCCGAATACCGGCGGCGCGGGTACGTCGCCCGGTTGCTCGAGCGATCGCTCGAGGAGTACCGGGAGCGCGGCAGCCTGGTTTCGATCCTCTGGCCGTTCGGGTACGCCTTCTACCGACGGTACGGCTGGGAGACGGCGAACCGCCTCGCGATCCACGAGTGCGATCCGTCCGTCCTGTCGTTCGCGCGCGAGGAGTACGATCGCGAGGACGGGCGCTTCCGCCGCCTCGAGGCCCGCGATTTCTCGACACTCGAGGCCGCGTACGTGGCCCACCGCGATCGGTACGCCATCTCGCTCGAGCGCGACGAAGCGTGGTGGCGCCACCGGATCTTCGACGGCCACGGAACCGCGCCGTTCGTCTACGCGTACGAGCGTGACGGGGACGTGCGGGGGTACCTCGTCTACGAAATCGAAGATCGGTCGGGAGACGAGACGCGACGGGGGCGGACGATGGCCGTCTCCGAACTGGTCGCCGTCGACCACGACGCTCTCCTGGCGCTATTGGCGTTCTGCGCCGATCACGACCCGCAGGTCGAACGCGTCCGCTTCCGGGTCCCCGAGGACCTCCCGATTCGGGAAACCGTCCGCGACCCCGACGAGGTCGAAACGGCCCTCGAGACGGGCCCGATGGTCAGGCTCGTCGATGCGGCGGAGACGCTGTCCGCGCTCTCCTACCCGCCGATGGACGCGAACCTCACCCTCGCCGTGGAGGACCCCCTGGTCGAGTGGAACGACGCGACGTTCGAGCTCTCGGTGGCGGACGGACGTGCGACGTGCGAGCGACTCGTCGGCCTCGGAGACGCCGATCCCGACACGAGCGCGAGCGTCGACGCCCGACTCGACGTGGCCGCGCTCTCCCAACTCGTCGTCGGCGCTCGGACAGCGAGCGACCTCGAGCGGACCGGCCGGCTCGAGACCCACGGCCCGGAGACCACGTCGACGCTCGAGACCCTGTTTCCGGAGGCGGCGGTCTACCTGGGTCACCACTTCTGAACCCGGCGAACGCCCGACCCGACGCTCCCTCCACGTTCGACCGGCGCCGATCAGAACCGCTCGGGCGCGAGTCGATCTCGGGTCTCGTCTTCGAGGTCCCCATCGAGCAGGCGGGCAATGACGTCCGCGACCGCCGGCGCGATCGTAACCCCCTGTCCCGTCATTCCGCAGGCGACCAGGTAGCCGTCGACGTTCGTTTCGCCGATTAGCGGGAGGCCGTCGGGCGTGACGGTTCGGAGGCCGATCCACTCGTCGACGAGCGACCCACCCTCGAGCGCCGGAACGACGTCTGCGAGGTCAGAGGCGGACCCGGCGAACTCCCTCGAGGTGCGGAGGTCGGCCGGATCGTACAGCTGTCCCTCGACGTACTCGGTCAGGTACTCGCCGATCCACGCCCCGGACGCGTCGCCCGAGCCGTCGTCCGACGCGAGGCTCGAGCATTCGCCCGGCACAGCCGCGTCCACCCCTCGAGTCGGGCGCACGTACCGCTTCGACTCGAGGATGGTCACCGGACTCTCGACCGGGGCGTCGGTCTCCAGCGCGGCCATCGGTCCGCGGGTGTGACAGAGCGGGAGCGAGACGCCGGCCCGTTCGTTCAGGATCGGCGCCCACGGCCCCGTCGCGTTGATCACTCGATCCGCCTCGAGCGGCCCCTCGGTCGTCTCCACGGCCGAGACCGACCCGTCGGGGCCGAGCGCGACGTCGGTAACCGAGACGCCGGTCCGAACGTCGACGCCGCACCGTCGAGCGCAGGTCGCGAACCACTCGGCGACCGCGGTGGGATCGCAGACCCGATCGTTCGGGGTGTGGAGCGCGCCGACGAACCCGCCCGGTTCGAGGCCGAACCGCTCGAGGTCGTCCGCCGGCAGGTACGACGCCTCGACGCCGCGGTCCTCGAGCGTCTCCGCCGACCGTCGGAGTCGCTCCGCGAACGCCTCCGTTTCCGCGACGTAGAGCGCGCCCGTTCGCTCCCACTCGAGCGAGTCGTCCTCGAACAGTCGTCGGTAGACCGACCGTCCGCGCTCGCGCAGGCGCAACTCCAGCGGCTCCGGTTCGACCGCCGTCTGCATCACGATGCCGGCGGAGGCGGCGGTCGTCTCGCGCCCGATGCGAGAGCGCTCGAGTAGCGTCACCTCGCGGTCGGTCTCGCCCAGTCGGGAGGCGATCGCGGTGCCGACGATGCCGCCGCCGACGATGACGGCCCTCATGCGGGGTGGTACCACGTCCGAACTCAAATACGCCCACACTCAACTCTCCTCGTACCGTCGACGAGGGGGGTCGATCCGCCTCCGTCGCACCACTGAAGTGGCCGTTCGACGTCCCTCGTGGTATGGTTCGCCTACTCTCCGACGAGGACGTCGCCTCGGTGCTCGACCTCGAGGCGCTGCTGCCGGTCGTCGCCGAGGCGTTCGCGAAGCAGCACCGCGGGGAGGTCGAACGACCCGCCCGTCCGCACTATCCGATCGGGCGGGGGCTCGATCCGGACGGGTCCGACGACTCCCTCGGAACCGGCCTCTGCATGCCGGCGTACGTCCACGGCGCCGACTACGCCGCGACGAAACTCGTGAGCGTGTTCGAGGGGAACCGGGAGCGCGACCTGCCGACCGTCGCGGCGCAGATCGCCCTCGCCGACGCCGAGACGGGGCGACCGGTCGGCTACCTCGCGGGCACCCGGATCACGAACGCCCGAACCGGCTGCATCGGCGGACTGGCCGTCAGCGAACTCGCCGTCGACGGCCCGCTCGAGGTCGCCGTGATCGGCGCGGGAACCCAGGCCCGCTGGCAGGCCCGGGCAATCGCCGCGTCCGTCGGCTCCGCCCTCGAGTCGATCCGGGTGTTCTCTCCCAGCGACTCGCGCGTCGAGTGCGCGGCCGAACTCGAGGCGGAGCTCGACGTTCCCGTAGAGGCGGTCGCGACCCCCCGCGAGGCCGTCGTCGGAGCCGAGGTCGTGGTGACCGCGACGACGAGCACGGAAGCGGTGTTCCCGGGCGATGCGCTGGCGGAGGGTGCGCTCGTGATCGCAATCGGGGCCTACTCGCCCGAGATGCGCGAGTTGGACGAGACGACCCTCGAGCGCGCTGGTCGCGTTTTCGCCGACGTCCCCGAGGAAGCCGTCGAGACCGGCGACCTGCGGGGCTACGCCGACGTCGATCCGGTACCGTTCGGCGCGGCGGTCGCGGAAGGGCGCGGACGTCGGTCGCGTGACGAGGTGATCGTCCTCGAGAGCGTCGGAACGGCGGTCCTCGACGCCGCGACCGCAGAGCACGTCTTCGAACGGGCGACCGAACGCGGGTTCGGAACGGTAGTGACGCTCGAGTGACCGGTACGACCGCCGTCGGCCGCGACACTGAAATACACCGTTTGCGAACCCACGGTAGGAACAACCGATGAGTAGCCCTGTCGCGCGTCGCCCCGGGCTCGAGACGGGGATCGTGCCGCCGCGGTCGCCGGGTGAGCGCCCGTGACCGGGCGGCCGACCCCGATCGTCGATCGCGTCACCGACGCGTTCTTCGCGCTCGATACGGACTTTCGCTTCACGTACCTCAACGACCGCGCGGAAACGCTCTTCGAGCACTCGCGCTCGGAGCTGCTCGGCCGCGTCATGTGGGACGAGTTCCCCGAGACCGTCGAAACGCAGTTTCCCGACGGCTTCTACCGCGCGATGGACGAGCAGGTCCCCGTCTCGTTCGAGGTCTATCACACCCACCTCGAGACGTGGTTCGAAGCCCGCGCGTACCCCTCCGCGTCCGGGCTCTCGGTGTTCATGCGGGACGTCACCGATCGCAAAACGCAGGAACGACGCCTCGCCCAGCACGCGGCCGTCGTCGAGGCGATCCACGACGGCGTGGTCGTGCTCGACCGCCGGACCGAAATCGTCGCGGTCAACGACTCGATGGAACGGATCCTCGGCGCCGATCGCCGCGACCTCCTCGGAGAACACGTCGAGATCGTCCCCGAACTGGCGTCGATCGAAGCCGAGGAGGCCATCGACATCGGGCGAGCGATCGCCGACGTCGACATCGGGAACGCGGTGTACCGGCGGGTGACGGTCTCGTACACCGACGCGGCTGGCGACGACCGCGTCGGTGAACTACAGGTCGTCCCCGTGGAGGACGAGACGGCGACCGTCGCCGCCATCCTGCGCGATCTCACCGAGCGCTACGAGTACGAGCGCGTCGTCACCTCGATGCACGAACTCACCCGGTGGCTCCTCCAGTCGGACGACCCCCAGGAGATCTGCGCCATCGCCGTCCACGCCGGGAGCGAACTGCTCGACCTCCCCATCAGCGGCATCTGGTTGCTCGAGGACGAACACGGCTACCTCGAACCCGTGGCGGGGACCGCCGGCGCACACGACGAGTTCGGCGGCCTCCCCCGGTTCAACCCCGGCGAGGGACTCATCTGGGAGGTCTTCGAGTCCGGCGACGTCGAGCGCTACGACGACCTCCACGACGAGTCCCTCGAGGGGGTGTACAACCCCGACACGCCGATCCGATCGGAGATAATCGCGCCCATCGGCACCCACGGGGTCCTCATGACCGGCTCCGTCGAGGCCGAGCGGTTCGACGAAACCGACGTCGAACTCGTCTCGACGCTCGTGGAGAACACCACCGCGGCGCTCGACCGCGCCGAACAGGAGCGCGTCCTCAGGGAGCGGACGTCCCAGCTCGAGCGCCAGACCGAACGCCTCGAGGCCGTCGCGGAGGTTCTCTCGAACGACCTCAAGGATCAACTCGACGCCGTGGCCGACGCGCTCGAGGACGACGGGGCCGCCGACGAGTGGGAGTTCCCCCTCGCCGAGGACGCGGTCGAGACGACGCTCGACCGGACCGAGCGACTCGTCGACGACATCCGGGAGTTCGCCCGCAACGCCACCGCCGTCGGCCCGCGCGCACGGATCGACCTCGAGTCCGCGCTCGAGGAGGCGATCGAGGCGTCCACGCTCGAGCGTGACCGCGTCTCCCTCGTCGTGGAGGAGCCGGCGACGCTCAGGGCCGATCCAGATCGGTTCGCACACCTCCTCGAGACCCTCTTCGACGACGTCGGTGCGCGCGCCGACGAGGACGCACCCGTCACCGTTCAGGTCGGACTGCTCGGCTTCGACGGACCGCTACGGTCGCGAGGCGCTCGAGGGTTCTACCTGCTCGACGACGCGGCGACGATCCACCCCGGCGCGGAGGGCGATGCCGACCGGGAACCCGACCGAGACGCCGACGGTTCGCGTTCCGATCCGGTCGCCGACGGTCTCGGCCTCGCCCTCGTCAGGGCGATCGCGGAGGCCCACGACTGGTCGGTCGACGTCGCCGTGGGCGACCGCGGCGGGACGAAGACCGAACTCAAGGACGTGACGACGCTCGAGCCGGAACCGTGACGGATCGGATGCGATCTGCTCGGTCCATTCCCGGTCTCGACCGACGACCGGAACCGTCGGTTTCGGAGACCCCTCGCGCGAAGTCCTTCTTCCGGCCGTCGGCGTCGAGATCGGCGTCGGAATCGGGTTCTCCCTG
This sequence comes from Halovalidus salilacus, assembly GCF_031852275.1. GTDB lineage: Archaea > Halobacteriota > Halobacteria > Halobacteriales > Natrialbaceae > Halovalidus > Halovalidus salilacus. The sequence continues at coordinate 1,908,682 of NZ_CP134700.1, forward strand.
TTTTGGTCGGCGAACGGACCGTCAGAATCGGAGACCTAACGGGGGGCACGGATCGGGCGCGTCCGCACCGAACACCGGGGGTACCGAGGGCGATTCGATCTCGCTCACTCCGTCAGAAGCGATTCGCGAGTGATGTCCTGACAGAGCTGTCGGTAGCTCTTCTGCTCGAGCAACTCGTCCATCGTCTCGTCGATCTGGACGCGGCGGACGGCGAGGCGATCCTCGAGTTCGGCGTACTCCTGGTTCGTTTTCAGCTCCGCGTCCGACTTCTGGGCGTCGAGCAGCGCCTTCTTCGAGGCGAGCGCGAAGAACTCGAGCAGCTGTTCGTCGTAGGTCGACCGCAGGACGAGTTGGTCGATCACCTCGAACAGTTCCGCCTTCGAGACGGGCTTGACGAGGTAGTCGTCGAACCCCATGCCGATGATGTCGAAGTCGGGTTCGACCGCGGTGACCATCGCCACCCGGCAGTCGAGGCAGCGCTCGCGAATCGTATCCAGCACCGTGTCACCCGACAGTCCCGGCATCCGGCGGTCCAGGAGGACGACGTCGATCTCCTCGTCGATCGCCTCGAGCGCCTGCTCGCCGTCGTAGGCGGTTTCGACGACGCACCGCTCCTCGAGCCAGGCGGCGTACAGGTTCGCCAGGTCGGGCTCGTCCTCGACGATCAGCACTGACGGGGGGTCGACGGTCATCGGGTAGTATCCTCCTTCCTCGCGGGGTACGGAGTTTCGTGCTACCGCTCGGCGCGAAAGTATATCAAGATGTCGGGTTAACAGTACGGCTTCCTCGCCCGAATGCCGACGAAGCCAGCGGAACCGTCGTTCCTCACCTGTGACTCGCGTTTCACCACCCGGCGAACGCGACGCGCGCCGAAAAGCGCCGCGCTCGACCGAACTCCTCACTCGAGTTCGCGCTCGATCGTTCGTCGCAAGTTCTCGATCGTCGCGGCTTCGAGTTCGATCGTCTCGGCGTGCGCGTCGCCCGCGAACGACAGGCGGAGCGATCCGTCGTCCGTCGCCGCGCCGAGGTCCGCGACGGGCGCGACGCCGTCGAACGCCTCCCGAACGCCCTCGGGGTCGGCGGTCTGAATCAGGGCGCGTCCGGGCTGTTCGTGGAAGAGGGTGCCCGTCGGATCGTCGGCGGGGAGCGAGACCTCGAGGCCCGCGTCCTCCGTGACCATCTCGGCCAGGGCGACGGCGAGGCCGCCGTGGCTGACGTCGTGGGTCGCGAGCGTGGCCTCGTCGTTCGCGACGGCCGCGAGCGTCTCGATCAGGTGCGCGGGATTTTCCGGCAGGGCGGGGAACCGATCGCTGCCGCCGAACAGAGCGAGGTACTCCGAACCCCCGAGGCGGAACTCGCCGGACTCGAGGGCGCGATCGCCGACGAGCAGGAGCGTCGCGTCGTGGTCCGGTTCGACCGACGGCGGCGGGGCGTCGTAGCCCGCCTTCGTCCCGACGAGCGCGAGCGTCGGCGTCGGCGGGATCGGCCCCGAGACGGAGTCGTTGTACAGCGAGACGTTGCCGCCGACGACCGGCGCTGAGAGTTCCGCGCACATCTCGGCCAGCCCGTCGACGATCCCTTTGAAACCGTCGTACACCTCGGGCTTCTCCGGATTCCCGCCGTTGAGGCAGTCGACGGCGGCCAGCGGCGTCGCCCCCTTGACCGCGAGGTTGGTCGCGTTCTCGAGGGCGACCGCCTTCGCACCCTCCTTCGGGGCCGCGCTCGTCCAGTTCGGCGCCGCGCCCGAGGAGATGGCCAGACCGACGCCGCACTCTCGAATCGCGACGATGGCGGCGTCGTCGCCCGGCGGGACGCTCGTGCGCACCCCGACCTCGTGGTCGTACTGGCGGTAGACCCACCGCTTCGAGGCGGTGTTCGGACTCGAGATCACCGTCTCGAGGGCCTCCTCGAGGTCCACGTCGGGCAGATCCGTCTCGGGTTCGGGCTGCGGTTCGGTCTCGAGGTCGTTCATCGGCGCGCCCTCGCCGAGGAAGTACGCGTCGACGTCGACGACGGTCTCGCGCTCTCGCGGCTCACGCTGCTCGCCGCTCGAGTCATCCGAGGCGCTTCGCGCCTCGCTCCCCTCGAACGTGCAGACGTAGTTGCCGTCGGTGACCTCGCCGATGACCGAACAGCCCAGGTCGAACCGCTCGGCGATCTCGCGGACCCGGTCGACGTTCTCCGGTTTCACCTCGTAGCACATCCGCTCTTGGGACTCCGCGAGCAGGATCTCGAGCGGGCTCATGTTCGGCTCGCGCTGGTGGACCCGCTCGAGTTCGATGCGTGCGCCGAGGGAACCCTTGGCGACCATCTCGCTCGAGGCGCCGCCGAGGCCCGCCGCGCCGAGGTCGCGGGCCGATTCGATCAGCCCCTCGTCGACGAGTTGCTCGTTGGCCTCGATGAGGAGCTTCTCGGCGTAGGGGTCGCCGACCTGGACCGCGGGGCGGTCCTCCGTCTCTGCGTCCTCCGCTAAGTCCTCGCTGGCGAAGCTGGCGCCGCCCAGTCCGTCGCGACCGGTGGCGTTGCCGACGAGGACCAGCTTGTTTCCGGGCTCCTGGGCTTCGGCGGTGACGAGGCGGTCCTCGGTGAGGAGGCCGACGCAGGCGACGTTCACCAGCGGGTTCCCCTCGTAGTCGGGGTGGAAGTCGACGCTGCCCGCCACGGTCGGAACGCCGATACAGTTGCCGTAGTGGCTGATCCCCTCGACGACGCCCTCGAAGAGGTACTTCGAGTGCTCGCGGTCGAACTCGCCGAAGTACAGCGAGTCGGCGAGCGCGATGGGATAGGCGCCCATCGACAGCGTGTCCCGGACGATACCGCCGACGCCCGTCGCCGCGCCGTCGAACGGGTCGACGTAGGAGGGGTGGTTGTGGCTCTCGATCCCCATCGTGATGTAGACGGTTTCGTCTGCGCGCCCGCTGGCGCGATCGGAGTCGGCGCCAGCCGACGAAGCGTCTCCGTTCTCGTTCGGAAGGGCGACGACCGCCGCGTCGTCCCCCGGTCCGACGACGACCCGCTCGCCCTCGCTCTCGAACGCCGACAGCAGGGGTCTCGAGGAGCGGTACGCGCAGTGTTCGCTCCAGAGGTTCTCGAACAGCGCCGCCTCGGCGGGCGTGGGCTCCCGCCCCAGCTCGGAGACGACGAGTTCGCGGTCCGAATCGGCAAGGCTCATTCACGTCAATGGTGGTCCGTGGGTCCTAAAGGGGTTTCTATGTGCACGGACGTGCACAAACCGGGTCGCGTCCGAGCGCTTCGACTTCAGCCGCCGACGGAGACGACCGGGCACCACGCCGCGTATCGGGGTATTTTTCTTCAGTCCGCGACAATTGTCACCCGTGCTGTCGGTCGAACTCCACGCCCACTCGTCGCTGTCGTACGACGGTCGCGACCCGGTCGAACTCATACTGGAACAGGCCAGCGCCGTCGGCCTCGACGCCATCGCGATCACCGATCACGACGAGATCGACGCGAGCCTCGAGGCCGCCGACCTCGCGCCCGAGTACGACCTCGTGGGCATCCCCGCGATGGAAATCTCGAGCAAGGCGGGCCACGTGCTGGGGATGGGCCTCGAGGAGGCCGTCCCGCCGGGACTTTCCTACGAGGAGACCGTAGACCGGATCCACGAGCAGGGCGGACTGGCCGTGATTCCCCACCCGTTTCAGGAGGCCCGCCACGGCGTGATGGCCCGGATCACGCGCGAGCAACTCGCCCTCGGGGACGCGATCGAGGTGTACAACTCGCGGCTGTTCACCGGCCGGGCGAACCGACAGGCCGAGCGGTTCGCCCGCCGGAACGGTCTGCCGATGACCGCCGGCAGCGACGCCCACATCAGCGAGATGGTCGGTCAGGCGGTCACGCGCGTCGACGCCGACGAGCGCTCCGTCGAGAGCGTCCTCGAGGCCATCTCCGAGGGCCGAACCTCGGTCGAGGGAAAGCGAACCCCCTGGCACATCAGCTTCCGCCAGTTCGGCGGCGGCGTCACGCGCCGGATCAGGGGACACCTCACGGGGTTGTTTCGATGACCGTCGAGGTTTCGTCCGACCTCCGCGGCGCCGATCCGGAGACGGTCCGGGCGGCGATCGAGTGCCGCGATCCGCTCCCCGGAACGAGCGGCTTCGCCGGCTTCCTCGACGGTCGCCTCGTCCGCGACGTGCTCGGTCGAGAACCGCTGTACGTCGAGGCCGACGCGGTAGCCGTCGACGAAGCCGGCGGCCTGCCCCCGGAGACGTGGGCGTTCGAACCGACGCGACTCGAGGACCCCGAACTCGTCCCGGCGGGGTGTGCGATCGACGCGTCGGGAGCCCAGCGGCTCTGGTCGCTTCCGGAACCCGACGCCGCGGAACCGTCGGAATCCGACGGATCGTGCGAGGAGGCGGATCGAAGCGCCCTCCTCGAGGATCTCGAACGGGGTATCGAGAGCGCGATCGCGGACGCGCGGTCCGCCCACGACGACGTGGCGGTGGCGTTCTCCGGCGGCGTCGACTCCGCGATCGTCGGCGAACTCCTCGACGCGCCGCTGTACGTCGTCGGCTTTCCGGGGAGCGCCGACGTCGAAGCCGCCCGCGAGGCGGCCGAGGCGATGGGTCGGGCGGACGACCTCACCGTCGTCACCCTCGATCTCGATGCCCTCGAGCGGGCGGTCCCGACGGTCGCCCGCGCCATCGGGCGGACGAACGCGATGGACGTCGGAATCGCCCTCCCGCTGTACCTCGTCGCCGAACGCGCCGCCGCGGACGGCCGAGACGCGCTCGCCATCGGTCAGGGGGCGGACGAACTGTTCGGGGGCTACGAGAAGGTCGTCCACCTGGACCACCGCGTGGAGGCCGACTCGGTTCGCGGCGCCGTCCGCGAGCAGATCGAAACCCTCCCCGAGCAACTTCCGCGGGACGTGCTCGCGATCCGCGCGGCCGGCGTCGAACCGGTCGCCCCCTTCCTCCACGACGCCGTCGTCGACCCGGCGCTCCGACTGCCGAGCGACCTGCTCGCCGACGAGGCGGAGCGAAAACGGGCCCTGCGACGGATCGCGAGCGCCCACCTCCCCGAGTCGGTCGCCGGCAGGGAGAAGAAGGCCGTCCAGTACGGCAGCCTGGTCGCTCGAGAGCTCGATCGGCTGGCGAGGCGGGCCGGCTACAAGCGCCGGATCGGCGATCACGTCACGAAGTACGTCGAATCGCGTCTCTGAGCCGATCGCTCACGACCGTCGCCGATTTTCCGCCGTCGAAAGCTCGCGGTGACTAGAGGGCAGGTCCCGAAAATAGCCGTGAGAAATCGACTCGCGCTCGAGCCGAGGGTGACCGCCGAGGGAGGACGTCGAAACTCGCGGGGTCGGATCCGAAACTCGATGCGGGCAGTCAAGACAGTCGGCGCGTCCGAAACGGTCGTCAGTTGTCCGACTCGGTCGGGACCGCCACGGCCTCGTCGCCGACGTTCGCGGCCACCGTGCGGCGGTTGATCTCGCTGATCCGGTCGGCGGCGATCTCGACGAGGTCGTCGATCACCGGTTTGACCGGGCTGTCGTCGTCCTTCGCGACCGGGCCGTCGCTGCCGTCGGCGCCGAAGTCGGAGTGCAGCGGAATGCGCTTGATCAGGGGAACGTCGAAGTCCTCGACGATCCCGTCCGCGCCGTGGTCGCCGAAGAGGTCGTGCTCGTCGCCGCAGGACGGACAGAGGAACGTGCTCATGTTCTCGACGACGCCGATCAGCGGCGTGTCGTGGCGGTTGAACATCTTGATCCCCTTCCGGGTGTCGTCGAGCGCCATGTCCTGGGGCGTCGTGACGACGATCGCGCCCGTGACGGGCATCGTCTGGAGGAGGTTCAGCGAGGCGTCGCCGGTCCCCGGCGGAAGGTCGACGATGAGGTAGTCGAGGCGGCCCCACTCGACGTCGTCCATGAACTTCATCATGAACTTGTTGACCATCGGGCCGCGGAGCATCGCCGGATCGTCCTCGTTCTGGAGCATGATCCCCATACTCATGACGCGGACGCCGTCGGAGCGCGGGGGGACCAGCGTTTCCTCGGGCGTCACGCCCGGGTCGCCCTCGACGGGGAGGATGCGCGGGACGTTGGGGCCGTGAATGTCGGCGTCGAGGAGGCCGACCGTTGCACCGCGGGCTTCGAGGCCGGCGGCGAGGTTCGCGGCGACCGTCGTCTTCCCGACGCCGCCCTTCCCGGAGGAGACGGCGATGATGTTCCGGACGTTCGGGAGGACGTCGTCGTCGAACCCGTGTTCGGGGCCGACGCTGGCCCGGAGGTCCGGTTCGAGTCCGGCGCCCTCGACGACGTCGCGGATCGCGTTGCCGAGATCCAACTCCCGGGGCGCGTACGGCGCGTTGAACGCGAGCGAGATGGTCGCGGTCTCGTCCTCGATCGTGACGTCGTTGACGAGGCCGAGCGTGACGATGTCCTCGCCGAGTTCCGGATCCTCGACCGTCTCGAGTTCGATCTCGAGTTCGTGTTCTGTAATACTCATGGTGAACGTGCGTTACTCGTCAGTCAGGGCTCCGAACGGGATACATGTGGTGGTTCGAGAATCGGTTCGTGGGCGGTCGAGCGGCCGCTGATCGACCGCCGACAATTCACTTCCCGGGAATCTCGCCGAAGAAGACCAGGCCCAGGAGGACCGTCAGGATGAGCATCGATCCCCACATGCTCACGATGATGCCGACGAGGTAGGTTACCCCGAGCAGGCCCGTGTTCTTGTCCCGCGGCCTGCCGAGGAACCACGCGATCACCATGACGTACGGGGGCAACAGGATGACCCCGAAGATCAGGAACGTCCCCACGTTGGGCGCGCCCGTCCAGTCTTCGGTCCCCTCGTAGCCGTGGTAGAGCAGTTCGTTCGCGTACAGCGCGATCGAGACGAGCGTCGTGGTGTTAATCGTCGGTCACCTCCGATCCGGTCGTGGGCTCTTCGGCCCGCCGCGGCCCTGGACCGTGGCCTTCGCGCATGTGTTCGACCGCGTGCAGTTCGACCACGGGGATCACCTTCGCGACGACGAGGAACATCAGCGTCACCATTCCGACCGTGCCGAGGATCGAGGAGAATTCGATGAGGCTCGGGACGTACACCCCGGGGATCGCCCGGTAGATGTCGAACATCGGGTGCTCGAGGCCCTCGACGACGAACAGCGTCTTCTCGGTCATCGTCGAGAGCAACACCAGGAAGCTTATCGCGAGCGCGCGTTTCTTCGAGAACAGCGACGGTCGGATCGTTTGTGCGAAGATGTACGCGAGCACGCCGGTGACCGTTCCGATCGGGATGAGGTAGAACGGGTTCGACACCTTCGCCTCGGTCGCGTGCGTCTTCGTGACCGAATTGAGGAACGAGCCGTCGATCACCTGGTGGAGTTGCAGCCAGACGAACAACAGGCTGAAGAAGCCCAGCCAGAGGGTGAGGCCGCGGAATACGTCGTCGGTGATGATGTGGTCCCAGTCGTACGCCCAGCGGAAGGCATAGGAGAGGATGATCACGCCGCTGATGGCCGACGTGAGGGCGATAGTCAGGAACTGTGGGCCCTGGATCGCCCCGGCCCAGGCGGGCATGGTGGGGATCAGCGAGAAGAGCCACGGGATGACGCCGCCGTGGAGCAACAGCGGGGCCATGATGATGATCGCCAGCGCAATCCACCACACCATCCGCTCGACGACCTCGTTTTCCTTCTCGGTGTAGCCGATCGTCATGACCTTGTAGATCGGCTCGAGCCGATCCGGTAGCTGGTCCCGTAGGTGGGTGACGTCGTACCTGATGGTCAGCGAGAGGTAGGTCGCCGTCAGGACGAAGTAGGCGGTGATGACGGTGACGTCCCACACCAGCGGCGAGTTGTTCACCGTGATGTGGTAGTGGCCGGCCACGCTCGTGACCATCCGATCCGGTCGACCCAGGTGGACGATGATGAAGAAGCCGGCCGCGGAGAGGCCGCCGATCGTGAGCAGTTCCGCGAGGCGCGCCACCGGCATGTACCGATCCATGCCGAGGAGTCGGACTGCCGCCGAGAGGATGATCCCCCCGTGAGCGATGCCGACCCACCAGATGAACAGGCCGATGTAGACGCCCCACGTCGAGCCGCCACCGCTCCCCCAGTCGCCGAGGCCGGTGACGATCATCCCCTCCCACAACTGGTACCCCCAGCCGACGAGGAAGATCCCGAGCGCCAGGGCCGCCGCCCCGAACAGGAGGTAGAACTTCTTCGACGTCTGGTGAAGGGGTCGAAGAATGTCCTCCTCGGTTGGCAACTTCGTGCTCATTGCGTATACAGTCCGAAGCGACCTCCATCAAGGACCCCCTTGCAATCGTCGGCGAACGTCGTTCGCCCGCTCTCGGATCTCGTTCGCCCGCTCTCGCCGTCGAGAGACGCGTGACGGTGGCGCTCCTCGAGTGGAGTGAACCGAACGCGGCCGCTCGACGGCTCGTTCGAGGCTCCTTCGACGCGAAAAATGTCGAGGTCGGTTCGGTACGCTACTGTCCCGGGAGACCGCCGAAGAAGACCAGGCCCAGGATGATCGTCAGGATGAGCATCGATCCCCACATGCTCGTCGTGATGCCGACGAGGTAACTCACGCCGAGCAGGCCGGTCTTGTTGTCCTTGGGGCGGCCCAGGAACCACGCGACCACCATGACGTAGACGGGCATCAGGATGACCACGAAGATCAGGAACGTTCCCAGCTGGGGGAAGCCGGTCCATCCTTCCGACCCGCCGTAGTTGTGGTACAGCAGTTCGGGTCCGAGCGCTGCCAGCGTCGAGAGGGATGCGATGTTAATCATGGGACACCTCCGGTTTGGTGGCGGATTCGCGGGTCGATTCGTGGCCGGGGCCGTGGCCCTCCTGCATGTGTTCGACCGCGTGCAGTTCGACCACGGGGATCACCTTCGCGACGACGAGGAACATCAACGTCACGAGGCCGACCGTGCCGAGGATCGAGGAGAATTCGATGAGGCTCGGGACGTACACCCCGGGGACGGCCTCGTACATGGAGAACTCCGGGTGCAAGAGGCCTTCGACGACGAAGAACGTCTTCTCGACCAGCGTCGAGCCCAACACCAGGAAGCTGATGGCTATCGCGCGCTTCTTCGAGAACAGCGACGGTCGGATCGCCTGGGCGAAGATGTACGCCAGCACGCCGGTGACGGTCGCGATCGGGATGAGGTAGAACGGGTTCGACACCTTCGCCTCGGTCGCGTGCGTCTTCGAGGCCGTGGCGAGGAACGAGCCGTCGATCACCTGGTGAAGCTGCAGCCAGATGAACAGCAGGCTGAAGAAGCCCAGCCAGAGGGTGAGGCCGCGGAAGACGTCGTCGGTGATGATGTGATCCCAGTCGTACGCCCAGCGGAAGGCGTACGAGAGGATGATCACGCCGCTGATGGCCGACGTGAGGGCGATGGTGAGGAACTGGGGCCCCTGGATCGCCCCGGCCCAGGCGGGCATGGTGGGGATCAGCGAGAAGAGCCACGGGATGACGCCACCGTGGAGCAACAGCGGGGCCATGATGATGATCGCCAGCGCGATCCACCAGACCATCCGCTCTATGACCTCGTCTTCCTTCTCGGTGTAGCCGATCGTCATGAACTTGTAGAACGGCTCGAACCGGTCGGGAAGTTCGTCACGAAGCCGCGTGATGTCGTATCTGATGGTCAGCGAGAGGTAGGTCGCCGTCAGCACGAAGTAGGCGGTGATGACGGTAACGTCCCACACCAGCGGCGAGTTGTTCACCGTGATGTGGTAGTGACCGAGCACGCTCGTGACCATGCGGTCGGGCCGGCCCATGTGGACGATAATGTAGAAACCGGCCGCGGAGAGGCCGCCGATCGTGAGCAGTTCCGCGAGGCGCGCCACCGGCATGTATCGGTCCATGCCGAGGAGTCGGACCGCGGCCGAGAGGATGATCCCCCCGTGAGCGATGCCGACCCACCAGATGAACGCGCCGATGTAGACGCCCCACGGGGAACCGCCGCTGCTCCCCCAGTCGCTGAGGCCGGTGACGATCATGCCCTCCGACAGCTGGTACATCCAGCCGACGAGGAAGATCCCGAGCGCCAGGGCCGCCGCCCCGAACAGGATGAAGTACTTCTTCGACGTGTTCTGGATGGGACGGAGGATGTCCGCTTCGGTTGGTAACTTCGTACTCATGGTCAGGCACCTCCGACGGTTCCCTCGTCGAGCACTTCCTTGCGGTTGTCGACGAGGTCCCACTCGTACGTTTTGTTCTCACCCTCGTACTCGGCCGTGAGGTCCTCGTAAGCCGTCGGACCGTCGACCTGTTCGGCTTCAGCGCCGGGCTCGTCGCCGATGTAGATCACGTTCGGGCCCGTTCCGATGTGCTCGAGCAGCCTGAACGTCGAGAGGTTGCCCTCTGCGGTCGAACTCTCGGCGTAATCTTCTCCGTCCAGACCGTCGACGTCGTTACCGTCTTCTCGAGCTTGCTCTCTGCGCGCGTCGAGGTAGCGGTTCGGCTTGCTCTCGGGGTCGTTGAGATCGCCGAAGTGGATGACGTTCATCCCCATATCCGCGCACGCCTCCTCGCAGGCGGTCGTGGCGACCATGTCGTCGCCCATCTGACCGTCCTGTCGGGAGGGGCACATCGTACACTTGCTCATGACGCCGCGCGGGGCGCGGCTGTCGAGGCGTCGTTCTCCCGACTCTTCGCTCTCTTCGACGTAGATGTGGTCGTCGGGGATATCCTCTTCCGGAATGTCCGGGTCGTCCCAGGCGAAGTAGTTGACGCCGTAGGGGCAGGCGACCATGCAGTACCGACAGCCGATACAGACGTCGTAGTCGGTCAGGACGAGGCCGTCTTTGTTCCGCGTGTGTCGGGCCGTCGTCGGACACACCTTCTCACACGGCGCGTCCGTACAGTGCTGGCACGGCCGCACGAGTAAGTTGTACTCGCCGACCGAGGGGTCCTCGGGCGTTTCGGTGTTCTCGTCCTCCCAGGCCATGACGTACATCCAGTTGACGCCCGGGTCGAGACCGTTCTCTTCGGCACACCCCTGAACGCACGAGAGACAGCCGTCGCAGCGCTCGAGGTCGATGGCCATCCCCCACTGGGTGCCCTCGTCCTCTTCGGATTCGGCCGCGGCGCCGACGTCCGGCTGTGAGTCGTCGGTGGCGGCCCAGCCGCCGAGTCCGAGCGCGGCGCCGGCGACGCCCATCTTTTTCATCACTTCGCGGCGGTCCATCTCGCCGTCGCCGTCGAAGTTCTTCAGCGCGTCGACGAGTCCGCCTTCGTCCTCCTCGAGTTCCTCGAGCGCCGCCGCCGTCGGTCGGTCGTCGACCCCGAACTCGTCGAGAACGTCCTCGTGGTACTTCGCGTGGAACTCGGCCTCGGAGAGTTCGCCCGCGGTGACTCGCATCGCGTCGCGAGCCATGTCGATTCCGAGTTGCGTGTCGTACTCGGTCTCGTCGAGCATCCCCTCGAGTTCCGACTCCCACTCCTCGCCGAGCGGGTGGAACGATCCCTCGTCCGGGAAGAGTTCGTCGTCCGCACTCATCCGGTTAGAACACCTCCCCGGTTCGACGTGGCGGAGCGACGTGTCACCACGTAATTGAATACAGTCATCTGTGGAACCTCTACCCCCGATTCACCACTAGACGAGTTTGAAGACTGCAGGCGATTTCCAACCCGTGAGAATTGAACCGATCATGTTCGCATATTCATTTAGCGTCGTCGCCCGACGCGAACGACTGCACCGGCACAAACGGCCGCTTTCCACCGCGGTAGCGGCCGAATATCGAAATGTTCATAGCAGATGCTCCTACCGCGATACCGAATAGCACCGTACGGACGGTTCGCGCGCGGCCGGCGCACTCCTCGATCACGGAATGACGACGGCGAGGGCGACTCGCACCGGGGTTTTCCCTCGAGCACTAGATCGCAATCGTCGACGGCGAAATCCAACCCGTTCTCCCGAACCGGTTCGGGCAAACGTCCTCCCAGCGACGCGGTCGACGTTCGGTCGTATGACGACTCCATCATCCGAACGCGTGTCGACCGAGCAACAGGACCTGGCGTCGGTCGACGGTCGCCCCCACGCTCGCCTGTTCGACGAACCGCCGACGGTGAAACTGTCGCTCGAGGCCGGCGACGCCGTCGCACCGCACCAGCACCCGGATCGGGTGGTCGTCCTGCACGTTCTCGAGGGACGACTCTCCGTGACGCTCGGCGAGGACGAACGGGAGGTGCGGGCGGGCGAGGTCGTTCGGTTCGACGGAGCCCAAGACATCTCGCCGGAGGCGCTCGAGACGACGACGGCGCTGCTGGTGCTGGCGTCTCGAGAGGGGTGAACGGACCACCCGACGCGTTATCGCTCACGGCCTTCTCGCTCAGTCGCTCGCGAGTTGCTCCTCGAGCGGCTTTTCGTCGTCGAGTCCGGGAACGTCCTCGACGAACCGCTTGATGATCGCCTCCTCGGCGCGGTGGAGTGTTTCACTGCAGGTCGACTTCGCGATGCCGAGGTGCTCGGCGAGTTCCGTGAGGGAGCTCCGCCGGGGCGTGTCGTAGTACCCCTGCTCGACGGCCGCCACCACGACCTCGAGTTGGCGGTCAGAGAGCAACTGGCTCTCGTGGAGGCGCTCGCGGACGTGCTCGATCCGATACTGGAGCCCGAAGTTGGTGAGCTGCTCGGCGAGTTCGGCCAGGCGCTCGCGCGAGCCGGTCACCTCGATGGTCGCCTCGCCGTCGCGGATCTCGACGGGGAGTTCGATCGGCATCCCGGAATCCCGAGAGGAGAACATGAGCAGGGGCGCCGTCGTTTCGAAGTGAACCGTCGCCTCGTTGTCGCTCCACTGGGCGAGCGTGATCTCCGTCAGCTGGGGGTGGTCGTTCATGTCCTCGATCACGGCGGCCACGTCGGGGCCGGTGATCCTGACGAGGGCGAACCCCGATTTAGCGCCGGGAACGGCGGCGAGGACCCTGAACGTCGCGTCGGGGTGAGCGGTGGAGATCTGCTGGATCCACACCTGCTCCGGCATCGTGACGGTGAGTGTAGCCTGGGCCATACGAACACGTTCTGGTCGGGAATATATGCCCGTGGCCACGAATATGTTCGCCTCGTTCCCACCCGGTGGGAAGACCACCGCCGGCACCGCGGTGCACTCGAGCGGAGCGAACCCGTTCGGCCGAATAGCCAACCCTCCAAGCGTCGAACGGCGAACCGATGGCAACCACGCGACCCGACAAGACGCTCGACGTCCGCGACATCGACGGTCCGCCGTTCGAAGACATCATGGCAGCCCTCTCGTCGCTCGAGTCCGACGAGCGGCTCCGCCTCGTCGCGCCCTTCGAGCCCAAACCCCTGTACGAGGTGCTCGAGGCCCGCGGATTCGCCTTCGAGAGCGAGCAGCGCGACGACGTGTGGCACGTCCACATCGAGAGGGCGTGAGGGGATCGACGATCCGGCGAACGAGCACCGTACGACGGCAGGCGAAGCGACGGGAGACGAGCCGGATGAAACGAAACGGGTTGGGATGGAATACGGTGAGAATTGTGGATCGATAGGGCGGGATGGGATGAATTAGCGTACAACGGGATTCCCGGCCGGGAATGATCCTCCCGCTCGCCCCATTCGATCCCGGTGCGACCGATCCGAACCCATTTGTTGTAAGTTGATCCACATTATGTATGACGTCCCTGGACGCCCTCCGAAATCGATCGCTTCTGTGCGCACTCCTCGTCGCGATTCTCGCCCTCCAGAGCGTCACTCGGGTGGCGTCGTACGACGGCGCCGCGTGGGCCCGGGTGGGGGGATACGCCGCAGTCGCATTCATCCTCGAGCGGTTCGTCGTCCCCGAACGGCTCCGCGCCGCGACGGCCTGAACGAGCGAGGATTTTGGCCCGTCGCCGCACCCGCCGAACGTGTTCGGACGAATAGGCAAGCGGGCGGGGCCCCGACGATAGCTCGTATGACGACACTCGACGTCAGAGAAATTCCGCCCGTAAACAGACACCCCACGATCCACGACGCGTTCGACGAACTCGAGCCCGGCGAGACGCTGACGATCGTCAACGATCACGAGCCGAAGCCGCTGTTCTACGAGTTCCAGGCCGAGGTTGAGAGCTTCGACGTCGACGGGTACGAGGTCGAACGGGTCGAACCCCAGAAGTTCGTCGCGAAGTTCCCGAAGCGCGAGGAGTGAACCGACGAGGGGGTCGTCGTCCTCGCCGACCCGACCCGACGCACTCCCCCAGATCCGAACACGTCCGGGAGGAGAGATAGGCGACCGCCGACCCAACGCGTACCCATGCAGACTCCCACCTCCGCGATCGAGCGAACTGCCGCTCCCAGGGATCGACCGACCGAGACGCTCGACGTCCGGTCGCTCGGACCGCCGGAGCCGCTGCAGCGCACCCTCGAGCGGCTCGTCGACCTGCCCGACGAGACGGTGCTCGTCCAGCGCAACGACCGCGCACCGCAGTTCCTCTACCCGAAACTCGATGATCGCGGTTACGCGTACGAGACGGTCGAACTCGACGAGGAGGTCGTGACCGTCATCTGGCTCGAGTAGGGTCGCACGAATCGAGCCGTCGGCGACGCTCGAACGAGAACTACCACCGGGGCGGGGGACCCCGCCACAGCTACTCCCCACCACGAGCGCGATTGCAGTCGAACGATGATCGACGAACGGAGCACCGGATGACCGACGAACGGAGTACAGACGGATGACTGACGAACGGGGTACAGACGGATGATCGACGAACGCGAGCGACGGCGGTTCGCGGACCTGCTCGCGACGACCACCATCGCGGCCTACGTCCTCGTCGCCCTCGGGACCGCCGTCTCGACCACCGACGGCGCGGCGACGTGTGCGACGTGGCCGAGCTGTGCGACCGACGAAACGGTCGCCTCGCTCGCCGGTGGGACGCTCCTCTTCTGGGGACACCGCGCGGCGGCGCTCGTGACCGGGCTCCTCGTCATCGCGTCGGGGCTCGCCGTCCGCCGGGCTGACGTCGGCCGCCGCGTCGCCGGCCTCGTCGGCCTGGCGCTGCTCCTCTTTCCCGTACAGGTCGTTCTCGGAGCCGCCATCGTGGTCGGCGGCCCCGCAGCCCTGGACGGGGTCCACCTCGTCCTCGCGATGGTCATCTTCGCCTGTCTCCTCGCGGCGCTCGTCCGGACGCTCGAGGACGGCACGCGCGCCCGATCGATGCAAGAGGACCCGTTCGAACCGACTCCCCCCGTTTCGGACGCCGCCGACGTCGTCGACGGAGACGGTACCGGCGTCTCGGCCGAGCGATCGGACGGCCGCATCGCCCGCCTGGAGCGGACGGCGCGCGCTTACCTGACGCTCACCAAACCGCGGCTGATGTGGTTGCTCTGCCTCGTCGCGGTCGCCGGGATGGGGCTGGCGACGCTCACGGGGGCGACGCTCGAGCCGACGACCGTCGCCGCGACGCTGGCCGGCGGCGTCCTCGCGATCGGCGCGAGCGGGACGTTCAACCACGTCTACGAGCGCGACCGCGACCGACGGATGAACCGAACCGCGGACCGGCCGCTGGTCCACGACCTCGTACCGGCGCGGAACGCGCTGGCGTTCGGCGTCGCGCTCACCGTCGCGTCGATGGCCGTCCTCGTGGTCTGGACGAACGTCCTGGCGGCTGCGCTGACCCTCGCCGCGATCGTCTACTACGCCGCGCTCTATACGGTCGTGCTGAAACCCAACACGGCCTGGAACACGGTCCTCGGCGGGGGCGCGGGGGCGCTTCCCGCGGTGATCGGCTGGGCGGCGGTCACCGGCGACGTCGGAGTACCCGCGATCGCCCTCGCCGCGGTGATCTTCCTGTGGACGCCCGCTCACTTCTACAGCCTCGCGATCGCGTATCGTGAGGATTACGCGCGCGGGGGCTTCCCGATGTTCCCCGTCGTCGAGGGGGTGCTGGCCGCGCGCCGACACGTCGCCTTCTACCTGGGGGCGACGCTCCTCGCCGTGAGCGTCCTCGGCTGGCTGGCCGGCCTCGGCCTCGTCTACGCGACGACGTCGATCGCCCTCGGGGCCGTCTTCCTCCGCTCCGTCATCCGACAGTACCGCCGGCCGACCGACGAGGTCGCGCTGCGCTCGTTCTACGTCTCGAACTACTACCTGGGCGCGATCCTCGTCGCGATCGTCCTCGAGACGCTCGTGGTCGCCGGATAGCCGACCTCGAGCGACGATCGATTCCGTTCTCGCGATTGCGGCACCGTACGGGCACATAACTGCCCACGATATGCCGGTATCTAGCCGTCCGATTGCAACTTCCCGAGAATCATCGCTCTTATTGAACGTATGTTTGCCCTCTATCCGAGTGTAGGACGATGACCCGAAACACTGCACATCGACGACGGTTCCTCCAGACGGTCGGTGCGGCCGGCGCTGTCGCAGTCGCCGGTTGCGTCGGCGGTGACGAATCGGGCGGCGACACGAACGAGAATCGGAGCGACGAGAGCAGCGACGAAAGTAGCGAGGACGGCCTGCCGAAGGCGGAGACACTCGACGTCGACCGGATCGCGGCGGATCCGACCGACGTTCCCGATCCCGTCGATTGGTCGGAGCCACGCGAACACGACCTCACGTTCCGGACCGAGGAACTGACTGCCGAGGTCGAACCGGGCGTCACGTACGAATTCATGACGTACGAAGGACAGGTGCCCGGGCCGATGGTTCGCGTCCGCGAGGGTGACCGGGTGAACCTCACGTTCGAGGTGCCCGAAGACGCAAACGCGTTCCAGCACAACGTCGACTTCCACGCCGTCTACGGCCCAGGCGGGGCGGCGGTGGACACCACGCTCGACCCGGGCGACGACGCCGCCGAGGTCAGCTTCACGGCCGAGTACCCCGGCGTGTTCATCTACCACTGTGCGGTCCCGGACATGGACACGCACATCACCAGTGGGATGTTCGGCGCGATCCTCGTCGAGCCCGAGGAAGGGCTGCCCGAAGTCGATCGGGAGTTCTACCTCGGCCAGCACGAACTCTACACCGACGGCGAACCCGGCGAAGAGGGCCACCACTCCATAGACATCGACGCGATGAAGGCGGAAGACCCGACGTACGTCCTGTTCAACGGCGAGGCCGCCGCGTTCACCGAGGATGCCCGCGGCAGCCTCGACGCGGAGACGGGCGAGACCGCCCGCGTCTACTTCGCCAACGGCGGGCCGAACCTCACGAGTGCGTGGCACCCGATCGGCAACGTCTGGAGCCGTCTCTACCGCGACGGTGACCTCGAGAGCGAGCCAGCACGCAACGTCGAGACCACGCCGGTCGCCCCGGGCACGGTGACGGCGGGCGAGATGGAGTTCCCCGTCCCCGGCCCGGTCAAGATCGTCGATCACGCGCTCTCACGGGTGGTCCACCGGGGCGCAATCGCCGAGATCGACGTCGATGGCGAGGCGGATGAAGACGTCTACGACGGCGGCGAGTAGGGCGGTGAGGAGAGGCGCGGGCGGATCCGTCCCGCCCGCCACACTCGACGAGTATACCTGCGCAGAAAACCGATGGTCCATCGTTTGCTCGGGAAGATCCACCAGCTGTCGGAGAGATGGGCGGCTACGGTTCGGGCCACTCGGGCCACTCCGCCGGCGGGCGCAGGCCGCGCGGCAGGAGCGTGAACCGATAGACGCCGGGGTGGATCGTGATGTTGACCGTGTTGTGCTCGTCGTGAAGGATGTGGAACGTCGTCTCCCCGTGGACGGCCACGGGGACGGGCGTCGTCTCCACGTCCGGCGCGTAGCCGTCCTTGACCATCACGAAGTGGCTGTCCACGGGCAGGTTGACCTGTCGCGGCACGTCGATGGCGGCCTCCGCCTCGGCGGGCGTGTTGCGCGCGACCTCTATCGACGCACATTTCGCGCGCGGCGAGGTACCGTTCGAGCGTCCAGCGCACCTCTTCGCGCGCCCGGACGGTGGCGTCGCGCCTGTCGATCGTGGTGAAGTCGCGGAAGCGGAGATCCAGCTCATCGGCGTACGGAACGTCGGCCCACTGGTCGTACTGTGCGGCGGGGCCGCACGACAGGTCGAACAGGAGGTGGACGTGGGCGAGCAATTCCAACAGCGGATCTCGCACCCGGCGGTCGAGAGCGATGCCGCCCTCGTGCGTCACTCCGCGTCGAGAATGTCGGCGACGGGAACGTCGGTGCTCCGCCCGCGGACGTACCGCTCGGGTACGGTCACGCCGTCGAACGCCTCGTCGACCTCGCCGACGCGTTCGGCGCGCAGGTCGCCCTGTAGGCGGACGCACTCCCCGTCGTCGACCGCAAGTTCCGCCAGCGGGTTGAACGGGTCGATCTCGCCGTCGAAACTCATCACGTCCGACGTCGTGGTCTGCGTCGGCGAGAGGTTCGTCACGTCGATCACGTGCGCGAAGATGCCGACCGGCGTGTCGTCGTAACCGACGACGCACCCCCGGACGGGGTCGCCGTCGTTGCCGTCGACGAGGGGGCGCAGGACGGCGATCAGGCCGTCGTTGCACGGGACTTCGACGCCGTCATTGTCGCGGATGGTCGAGAGGTCGGTGCAGCCTGGCGATATGATCTCCTTGACGTTCGTCTCAAAGATCTCCGCGAGAAGGCCGAAGTAATCGTTCGCGGCGGCGTGCCCGACCAATTCGAGGTCGGCCCGCTCGAGGATTCGCGCGTGCGTCTCCTCGAACGCGTCGAGCACGGTGCGAATGTCGGCCTCTGAGAAGCGGGAACGGGACGGGTGGTCGGGTTGGTGGGACATGTACCGCCACTCGCCGAACGTCTCCGCCCACGCCCGCTCGGCGTCGTCGCAAAACGACCGGTAGTCGTCGGGCGCGTCGGTGATCGCGTTTCCCGTGATCGCCTCCCCCTTGTAGGAGTGGTTGACGATCTCGCGGCGGTCGGGCAGGACGAGCGCGCCGATGCCGTTGACTTCGAACTCGAACTCGTCCTGCTTGTCCGGGAGCGTCTGGTTCAGCGCGTGGCCGGGCGCCTGCTCGTACCGGGCTTTGTCGAGCGGCTCGACGACGAGCGAGCGGATACTCTCGGCGATGGTGTCGGCTCCCCGGTGGACGTCCGTGTACAGCCGGCAGTCGTCGGCGGTCGGATCAGAATCGGTGTCGATAGTCGACATCGGTGCGGTACTCCGTGTCGCACCTGGTCAACCCCCGGCGAACGTGATGGTGTCCACCGCGTCGGAGTCCGGCTGCTCCGGCTACGCCCCGATATGGTCGAGCGGGGTCAGCTCCTCGTCGTTGGTCTCCACGTAGATCGCGCCGGAGAGTTCGCCCTCGTACACGTCGAACTCCGAGGGCGTCTCCTCGAGTTCGTATTCTTCTGCGTGACGTCCGCGCTGCCGGCGGTAGCTTCGCGGGCGTCGGACAGCCGTTCGTCGCCCTCAACTGACCCGCCCCATACGGGGTCTTTTTTATCACAATCTGTCGCGGAAGGAAGGCGAAGCGACCGCGCCGCGTTCGGGGGAATATGTGCGGGAGAACGGCTATGCGGCTCTTAGAACGAGTGCCGATCGAACGGAGATGACTGGATCTCGAACGAGCGAACCGACACCGACGATGCAACGACTGTACGACCGAATCTGGTTGCTGGCTGCGGCGGCGCTGGCGTTCTTCGCGCTCTCGTACGTCGGGTGGGGCTGGATCGACGTGTTCTCGGTCCCGCTGGGGTGATTCGATGACTTCACCGATCAAGCCCCCGGACGGAAACTGGTGGAATCAACCCGTCGACAGGCGCGAATCGATCTGGCTCGGACTCGGCGCGGCCTGGTCGCTCATCCTGTTCGGCTGGATGAGCACCTGGACGCGCGTCGGCGACCAGAACCCGATCGGCGAGACGTTCCGCGTCGACGCCGACGAGTACCGGGAGAAGATGAGCGCCTACAAGGATGAGGCGACGGAGACCGACGACGGACTCGTCCCGCCGGGAACGGACGTCTACCTCAACGCGATGCGGTTCCAGTGGGACGGCGCGCCGGTCGTCCTCGAGGCGGGCACGGAGTACGACATCCACCTCAGCGCCCTCGACGTTCAGCACGGCTTCTCGCTGCGGCCCGAGGAGGCCCTCAGCCAGCAGATCAACCTGCAGGTGCTGCCGGGCTACGAGTGGGTCGTCCCGATGACGTTCGACGAACCCGACACGTACCACATCATCTGTAACGAGTTCTGCGGACAGGGACACCGGACCATGCACGGCACGATCGTGGTGGAGGAGGGAGACTGATGGCGCACAAACTCGACGTTCTCGGCCTGTTCGACAACGAGTACCGCGACGACGGCTTCCGGACCTGCTCCGTGACGGGGCTCGAGGTCCACCGCTCCGTCGACAATCACGTGAAGCTGTTCGGGCTCACGGCGGTCGTCGCCCTGTTGTACGGCGGGATCTTCGCGTTCACCGTCGCGATGACCCGCTGGGAGGCGATCGGGCTGCTCGAGCCCGACGCCTTCTACAAGCACCTCAGCGTGCACGCGTGGAACCTGCTGATCTTCTGGATGGTGTTCATGGAGGTCGCCATCCTCTACGTGGGCGGGCCGATGGTGCTCGGCAGGCGCTTACCGTTTCCGTCGGTCGCGAAGGCCGGTTGGCTCGTCATGGTCGCCGGCGCGGTGATAGTCAACTACGCCATCTGGACGACCGAAGCGCCGAACGAGGCGCCGCTGCTGACCGCCTACGTTCCGATGCCGATCTCGCCGCTGTTCTACGCGGGTGCGATCGTCTTCATCCTCGGCACCGTCGTCGCCGCGCTCCCGTTCTTCGCGACGATGTGGTTCGAGAAGCGCGAGCACCCCGACCGGACGCTACCGCTCGTGAGCTTCGCCGCCTTCGTCACGGCGATCATCGCCGTCGAGGCGCTGGTCGGCGGCCTCGTGGCGTTCGTCCCGACCCTGCTGTGGCGACTCGAGATGATCCAGTGGTGGGACGCGGCCTGGTACCGCCAGATGTACTGGATCATCGGTCACGGCACCCAGCAGATCAACCTCGTCGCGATGATCGCGGTCTGGTACTTCCTGACCCACGTCGTCGCCGGCGCGGAGGTCGTCAGCGAGAAAGTCTCGCGGACGGCGTTCATCCTCTACCTGTTCTTCATCAACCTCGGGGCGGCCCACCACCTGCTGTCCGATCCCGCGGTCTCGACCGGGTGGCGGCTCTGGAACACCTCCTACGCGTTCTACGGCGCGACGTTCGCGAGCCTGATCCACGCCTTCGCCATCCCGGCGGGGATCGAAGCCGGCCGGCGCAAGCGCGGCAAGGGCGGCGGCCTGTTCGGCTGGCTCACGTCCGCGCCGTGGTCGAACCCGGTGTTCTCCTCGACGATCTTCTCGATCATCCTCTTCGGCTTCCTCGGCGGGACCACCGGCGTCATGATGGGGCAGTTGCAGCTCAACATGACCTGGCACAACACGTTCGCGACGGTCGGCCACTTCCACGGCACGGTCGTCCTCGGGACCACAGTCGCGTTCATGGGCCTGGTCTTCTTCGTGATCCGGACGATGTTCATGCGCAAGTACGTCTCCGAGCGGCTCGCGTCGATCCAGCCGTTCTTCTACTCGGCCGCGATGGGCGTGGCCGTCCTGATGATGATGTACGTCGGCATCCTCTACGGCGTCCCGCGCCGAACCGCGGAGGTCGTCGAGAATATCCCGGGGACCGAGTTCAGCCTCTCGGCCGCGTCCCCGCTGTTCGCGATCTTCGGGGTCTTCGCGCTGCTGGCCATCGCCGGCGGCGTCCTCTTCGTCCTCGTGGCGGTCGGCTCGCTGCTCTTCGGCCACCGCGTCGAGAACGGGAGCGACAACGCAGACCTCGTGGCCGACGGCGGACTGGCGATGGCCGAGGATCCCGACGACCCCGTCCACGCCTACGAGATGCGCGGTACGTTCGTCATCTGTCTGGTCTTCCTCGCCGCGTTCGTGATCACCTACCTGTTGAACTGGTACCTGCTCACCCAGCTCTGGTCGATCGGCGCCTGATCGACCGGCCGACCGATTTCACGATTCCATCCACCCATGCCACACACCGACGCCGACGCGACCGCATCGCCGCTCGCTTTCACCAGACGAGTCCTCGGACGGGCCTGGCGAGACCTGCTGAGCGTTTACTACGCGAACACGCCGATCTGGCGACTGTTCAAGAGCGTCGGTCTGCTCTTTTTCGGCTTCTTCTGCTGGTCGGCGAGCAACCTCGTTCTCTCCTACGGGGTCGACTGGACGATCCTGGAGTACGTGCGGGCTTACGGATTCGTCCTGATCCTCTGGGGGCCGCTGACCCACGCCGTGATCGTCCCGCTCGTGATCCGGCTCCGGCGGACCGCGGAGGGCGGTCTCAGACGGACGATCGCACGCAACGGCTCGAAGATCAACCTCTCGATCTTCCTCGCGATCGTCCTCGTCCTCGGGACGGCGCCGATCTCGCCCATGATGCTCGACTTCCAGTCCGCGCTGGAGGACGATTCGGGCTCGGACGTCAACCCCGATCTCACGTGTACCCGATCCGATGGCACCGTAGGCTGCAACCTCTCGGAGTCGACCGGGATCCACACCGTCGTCGTGACGAGCGGCGACAGTGAGATCGCGCGAGCCGACGAGTCGCCGTTCGAGTTCACGTTCGAGGAGAGCGAACTCCAGAAATCCGCCGGGCAGAAGGAGTTCATCGTCGAACTGCGCGACGAGGACGGCGATACCCTGCGGCGGTACCGGCGGTACCTGTCGTCGGTCCCCGAAGAGTAGCCGTCGACCGCGCGCTCGGTCGGGGACCTCCCGTCGTTTCGCGATCGGAGAGCGCACCTGCCTATCGTAGCCGCCGACAGTCAGTGCCCACCTGCTCGCGACGCCGCGGCCAGTACCGGCGAGAGCAGCCAGTGCCGGCCGTTCTCCTGCGAGCAGCGTGTACCCCGTTTCGGTCGGTACTACGCTACAGCGGCCGCATCGCGCCTACCGAATCGGGCTCGAGCGCTCGCGTTCAGTGAATCGACTCCGAATCGTCCGAGACGCGATCGCCGGGTTCCGTCGTGACAGCCGGCAGTGTGAACGAGAACGTCGAGCCCTCGTCGGGTTCGGAGTCGACCCGGATCTCGCCGCCGTGGCGCTCGACGACGCGCTCACAGAGCGCGAGACCGATGCCCGTTCCGGCGTGTTGCGCGCGACTGTGCAGGCGGTGGAAGACGCGGAAGATCCGCTCCTGATCGCTCGCAGCGATCCCGATTCCCTCGTCGGCGACGGACACCGTCCACCTGCTCCCGTTCCGTTCGGCGAAGACGCGGATTCGCGGCGGCTCGTCGCCGCTGTACTCGATCGCGTTCGCCAGCAGGTTCTGGAACACCTGTCGAAGCTGACTCGCGTCGCCCTCGACGCGGGGAAGCGACTCGGCCGTGATCTCGGCGCTGTTCTCGTCGATTCGGAGCTGCAAGTCCGCGAGCGCGTCCTCGAGCACCTCGTCGAGGTCGACCGGTTCGAATTCGTCGCCACGCGTCTCGACCCGCGAGTACTCGAGCAGCCCCTCGATCATCTCGCGCATCCGGTCGGCGCCGTCGACGGCGAACGCGAGGAACTCCTTGCCGTCCGCGTCGAGCGCGTTGCCGTACCGGCGCTCGATCAGCCGCAGGTAGCTCGAGACCATCCGCAGGGGCTCCTGGAGGTCGTGGGAGGCCGCGTAGGCGAACTGCTCGAGGCGCTCGTTCGATCGTTCGAGGTCGTCGACCAGCGCCTCGAGTTCCGTCTGGTACTGCCGGCGCTCGATCGCCTCGGCGAGGACGTTGGCGACGCTCTGGACGAAGTTGACGTCCTCCTCGGAGAACGTCCTCGTCTCGGTGTCGTGGGTGCCCAGGATGCCCCACGGTTCGCTGATCGGGCCGATGATCGTGCTGATGCCGCTGCGAACGTCGTGGCTACGCAGCAGGTCGGGGCCGCTGAACCGGGTCTCCGTCTCGAGGTCCTCGACCACGACGGGACGGTCGCTCTCGAGGGTGTAGGCGGCCTGGGAGTCCGCTTCGACGGCCGATACCGTCGCTTCGCCGACGAGACCGTCCATCCAGCCGACGCCCTGACGGAGCAACAGCTCCTCGCGCCCGGCGTCGAGGTCGAGCACTTTGCAGTACTCGTTGTCGAGGACGGCCGCCACCTGGCGGGCGGCTTCGTGCATGAGTTCGTCGATGTCGTCGGTTTCGAGGGCGAGCTGGCCCAGGTCGGCCACGACCTGCTGCTGGCGGGTCCGCGCTTCGAGTTCCCGCTCGCGGGCTCTGCGCTCGGAGATGTCGCGCCCGACGCCCGCGAGCACCGTCTCACCGTCGGGCGTTTCGAGCCTCGAGGCGACGAACTCGTACGGGATCCGCTCGCCGTCTTTCGTGCGCAATTCGGCTTCGATCTGAACGCCCCCGGTTTCGAACGCCTCCGTCATCGCGTCGTCGATCAGCTCGCGATCGCCCTCGTCGAAGAACTCGACCGGGTTCATCGACGCTATCTCGTCGTCGGCGTACCCCGTCACCGCGCGGACGCTCTCGTTCCAGCGGTGCAGGGCCCCGTCGGACTCGAGCACGTAGAAGACGTCGTGAACGGCGTCCAGCACTCGGTTCGTGTACGTCCGCGAGTGCTCGAGACGCTCGTTCGCCTCCTCGAGTCGCCCGACCGTCTCCTCGAGTTCCGCCCGCGCGCGTTGGAGGTCCCGGTTGCGCTGCTCGAGTTCCCTCGTTCGCGTTTTCGCGTCCGCGTCGTGGATGCCGGCGGCGAGGCCGGCGACGCTGGCGAGCGCCGTCAGGATGAGTATCGTCGACGGATCGTCGACGACTTCGCCGGGCTGGAGGCTGTACACCCCGAGGACGCCGAACATGACGCCGAAGCCGCCGAGACACCAGCTCGCGATGGAATCGTGGAATTCGTCGAGGACGTCGAACCGGGGTAACCGGTACCCGGAATAGAGGAGGACGGACCCGGGCCCGGCGATGAGCAGCGATACGATGACGACGTTCCCCGGGTGCGTCCCCGCCGCGATCTGGGCGAGCGCCCACACGGCAGCGAGCGCGACGTACAGCGCGCCGAGCGCCGTAATGACTCGTCGGCCGCCGACCGCGGAGATGGCTCGGTTCCACGTGCGCACTGTTCGTCTCTGCGGCGACCGCCGACATGAGGATTTTGTTCTGCGTCACGACAGGCGGGTGCGAGAGCTCGACGGTTCACCGGGAGGTGACGAACCCGCTCACCGTACGACCAGCACCGGCCGGGAGGAGTTGACGACGACGATGGTACTGCTCGCGGCCATCGCGACGGCGGCGAACAGCGGGTTGATCAGTCCGGCCGCCGCCAGCGGAATCGCGACGGCGTTGTACAGCAGCGCCCAGGCCACGTTCTCGCGGATGCGCCGCCGAGTCCCCGCCGCGAGTTCGAGTACGTCCGTGACGGCGCTGAGTTCGCTCGCGGTCACCACCGCGTCGGCGGCGTCGGTCGCGCGGGCCGTCCCGTGGCCGAGGGCGATCCCCACGTCGGCGGCGGCCAGCGCGGGCGCGTCGTTCGTCCCATCGCCGACCATCGCGGTCACGTCCTCGCGCGCCAGCCGACGGACGGTTTCGACCTTCCCGTCCGGCGGGACGCCCGCGAAGACCCGATCGACCGCCGGGTGTTCGCGGAACGCGGCGGTCGCGGCCTCGTCGTCGCCCGTCAGCACGACCACCCGGCGGTCGGCGACCGACTCGAGTACGCCGCGCCACTCGGCCCGCGTCCGGTCGCCGACGACGATCACGGCCCGCGCGCTCCCGTCGTAGCCGACGACGACCGGCAGTCGACCCGCCGCTCGAGCGTCGTCGATCGCCCGCTCGAGGTCGTTCGGTACCGGTCCGACCAGCCGCTCGACGAGCGCGGGCGTCCCGACGACGACGCGCTCGGCGCCGACGGTCGCGCTCACGCCCTCGCCGGGGTGGCGCTCGAAGTCGGTCGGTTCGAGCGCGCGTTCCGTTTCGGACGTCCCCTCTCCGGCCGGCGGCTCGAGGCGGCCGCCGTCGGACGCGATGGGCGCACCGGGTTCGGGCGCTCGCTCGCGCTCCGAGCGGGCCACGATCGCGTCGGCGGCCGGATGCTCGGACAGGCGCTCGACGGCCGCGGCGCGCTCGAGGGCGCCGGATTCGCCGTGGACCTCGTGGACGGTCATCTCGCCGGCCGTCAGCGTCCCGGTCTTGTCGAAGACGATCGTCTCGACGGCCGGAGCCGACTCGAACAGGGTCGCGTTCGCGACGACGATCCCCCGCTCCAGGGCGTCGCGCAGCCCGGAGGCGACCGCCAGCGGCGTCGCCAGCCCCATCGCGCACGGACAGGAGACGACCAGCACCGTCAGTCCCGTCAGCACCGCGTCGCCGGCCGGGGCTCCCGTCGCGAGTCGCCAGCCCGTGACGGCGACCGCCAGGGTCAGCACGAGCGGGACGAAGATCGTTGCCAGCCGATCGGCCAGTCGCTGGACGCCCGGCGTCGAACTCTGGATCTCCCACATGAGCGTCGCGATGCGGTCGAGCGTGCTCTCCGCGTCCGTTCCGACCTCGACGACGAGAGCGCTGTCGGTCACGATCGCGCCGCCGACGACCCGGTCGCCGGGCCGCTTCGTGGTCGGCAGGGACTCGCCGGTGAGGACGGACTCGTCGACGGCGGCTGTTCCCTCGAGGATCCGGCCGTCGACGGGGATGCGCTCTCCCGGCCGGACGACGACCTCGTCGCCGGATTCGAGGCGATCGACCGGCACCGTTTCGGTCCCGTCGGGTCTTCGGCGGGTCGCGTCTCGAACTCGAGCGGCGGTCACGTCCGCCAGCAAGTCGGTCGCCCGTCGCTTGATCCGTCGCTCGTAGTACGTCCCGAGGCCGACGACCATGATCACGGCGACGGTCACGTCGTAGTAGAGGTGCGTGCTGCCCATCGCGAGCGCGACCGTGCTGTAGGCGTAGGCCGAGACGGCCGCGACGGCGATCAACAGGTCCATGTTCGGCTGACCGACTCGCAGGCTCACGTACGCGCCCCGGAGAACGGGATAGCCGGTGTAGCACAGGACGCCGGTCGTCAGCAGGCCGATGATCGCCATCGGGAGGTAGATCCCGACGGGCGAGGTCGCGTCGACCGAGAGGATCCCGGTCTCGATCCCGACGTAGCTCGGATAGAGGTAGAAGAGGTACCACGGCATGATCAGCATCCCCAGGAACCCGCCGACCAGCAGCCGCTGGACCAGTTCGTCGTCGGTGCGCGCCCGCCCCGACGCCGCCTCGTCGTCGCGGAACCGCGCCTCGTAGCCGTAGCCGGAGAGCGCCTCGGGAAGGTCGACCTCGGTCAGTCGATCGGGATCGTAGACGACGCGAGCGGTGTCGGTGGCGTAGCTCGCTTCGACGGTCAGGACCCCGTCCTCGCGCTCGCCCAGCAGCGCGACGAACCCCTCACACGTCGAGCAGTGCATCCCCTCGATGGCGAGAAAGGCCTCGGCGGCACCGTCGGGCACCTCCCGCTCGACGGACTTTCCCGCCCGTTCGAGAACGTCCGAGCGGTCCACGCCGCCGACATCACCGAGCGTCTCGTGGACCTCGAGGCAGCCGCGGCAGCAGAACGAGCCGTCGACGCCGTCGGCGGTCACCGGTCGCTCGGGCGTCGGCAGTCCGCAGAGCGAGCAGGTACTCATTGCACGGTCGACAGTCGCCGACGGAGCGGGTAGGAGTAGCGCCGAACGAGTTCGTCCGCGACGGCTGCGGGTCGGTCACCGCCGCGCGCGGCGGCCGTAGCTCACCGCCAGCCGCCACGGGAGGACGAACGCGAGCCCGAACACGGCCGTGACGAGCAGGAACGTCGGGTGCGCCCCGCCGTGGAAGAACGACGACGCGCGGATTCCCCCTCCGAGCAGGGTCACGGCGAGCCAGGCGACGCCCACGACCCCGACCGTCCGGCCGAACGACTCGAGCGTCGAGCGGCGGTAGGCGCCGAGAAGCGGGGCGACGATCGCCCACGCGAGCACGAACGGCGCGGCGGTCTCGAGGGTGTAGGTCGGATAGGCCCACGGCTCGATTCCGTGGGAGAACAGGCCGAAGCCGAGGAACGCCGTGACGACGGCGGCGTCGGCGACGGCGAGGGCGACGACTGACGGTTCGGAGGCGACTCTGCCGACCGGGTTCGGACGCGTGCGAGATTCGATCATGGCTCTCGAGCGGCGATCACCGCGTGCGATCCGGCGGCGACGGTCCCCGCCTCGGGATTCCGCGGTGGTTCTACTCGGACCGACGGAGACCAGGGGTGCAACTCATTCCCCGAACGTGTTCCGGCGATCGCTCGAGAAAGCGGGCTACGACGCATCGAGGTGCTCGAGAAGCAGTCCGGACAACCGCTCCGGCACCTCGTGTTGCACCCAGTGGCTCACGCCCGGCAACATCTCGAGGCGGCCGTTCGGGCAATGTTGCCTGGCGCCGACGGCCTGCGCGGGGACGAGGGCGCGGTCGTCCTCGCCCCAGACGACGAGCGTCGGCGCGTCCACGCGATTCCGCGGGAGGTCGGGCGGGTATCGCGCGGCCGCTCGGTACCAGTTCAGCATCGCCGTCAGCGCGCCCTCCCGGTGCCAGGAGCGGCGGTACCGCGCCAGTTCCTCGTCGCCGAAGATCCTCGGATTCGCCAGTCCGCGCATCCCTCGCTCGAGAAACCGAAAATCGTCGGCTCGACAGAGCAGTTCCGGAAGCACCGGAAGCTGAAAGAAGAAGACGTACCAGCTTCGAAGCAGCTGCTCGGGGTCCGAGGCGAGAAGCTGGCGGTGCACCGCCGGGTGGGGAGCGTTGACGATCGCGAGGGTGTCGACCGCTTCGGGGCGCCGGAGCGCGAGGTCCCACGCG
The DNA here is from genome assembly GCF_031852275.1 of Halovalidus salilacus. GTDB lineage: Archaea > Halobacteriota > Halobacteria > Halobacteriales > Natrialbaceae > Halovalidus > Halovalidus salilacus. Next base: position 1,937,440 of record NZ_CP134700.1, read on the forward strand.
ACGGCGCCTCCCCAGTCGTGACCGACGACGTGGGCCGCGTCCCGTCCCTCCGTCGCGATCAGGTTCGCGACGTCCCTCGAGAGTTCTCGAGTGCGGAACGCCCGAATCGATTCGGGCTTCTCGCTCAGGTTGTACCCGCGCTGGTCGGGGACGAGCACCCGGAAGCCGGCGTCGACGAGGGGGTCGATCTGGGACCGCCAGCCGTACCAGAACTCGGGAAATCCGTGCAGCAGGACGACGAGCGGATCGTCCTCGTCGCCCGCGGCGACGACGTGTAATCGGACGTCGCCGACGGATCGGACGGTGGATTCGACGCCGGCGCTCCAGTCGACCGCTCGGTGGACGTCCGTTTCCATCGATAGTTCCTCGATCGTAATCGACGCCGTGGCGCCGTAAACCGATTCCCCCGCCTATCGTGCGTACTCGTCGGCGTCGCGGATCCTCGCCGGCGTCCGGAACCGACCGAACATGTTCTCCCGTTTATCCACCGTCGAGAATCAACGAGGGGGGTGAGTACTCGGGGGTCCTACTGATAACCGAGGAGAAGGATGATGACTCTAACCCAATCTAACCGGCGACAGTTCATTGCAGCAGTAGGCGCGACCGGCGCCGCGGCGATCGCCGGTTGCTTGGGCGGCGAACAACCCGAAGGCGGATCAGATACCGGCGGTAACGAGTCGAGTACCGAACCCGAGGGACTGCCGGCCGCCGAGGAAGTCACCGTGGACCGCATCGCGCGGGACCCCACCGACATCCCCGCCCCGGTCGACTGGGACGAGCCGCGGGAACACGACATCACCCTGCGGACCACACACGAGGTCGCGGAGATCGAACCGGGCGTTACGTTCGAATACATGACCTTCGAAGGACAGGTCCCCGGCCCGATGGTCCGCGTTCGACGCGGCGACCGGGTCAACCTGACCTTCGAGGTGCCCGAGGAGTCGAACCTCGCGACGCACAACGTGGACTTCCACGCGGTGTACGGCCCCGGCGGGGGTGCCGAGGCGACGACGCTCGCGCCCGGTGACGACGCCGCGACGATCAGCTTCACGGCCGAGTACCCCGGCGCGTTCGTCTACCACTGTGCGGTCCCGGACATGGACCACCACATCAGCGCCGGGATGTTCGGTGCGATCCTCGTCGAGCGCGAGGAGGGCCTCCCCGAAGTCGATCGGGAGTTCTACCTCGGCCAGCACGAGCTCTACACCGACGGGAAAGCCGGTGAGGAGGGTCACCACACCTTCGACTTCGACGCGATGACGAACGAGGAGCCGACGTACGTGCTCCTAAACGGCGAAGCCTACGGGCTCACCCCGGACGGGCACGGCCCCATGGAAGCCGAAGTCGGCGAGACCGTCAGGGTGTACTACGCCAACGGTGGACCCAACCTGACCAGCGCGCTCCACCCGATCGGGAACGTCTGGAACCGCTACTACCGCGACGGGGATCTCGTCTCCGAACCGGGACGATACGTCGAAACGGCCGCCGTCGCACCCGGCACCACCACCGCCGGCGAGATGGAGTTCCCGGTACCGGGGCCAGTCAAGATCGTCGACCACGCCCTCACCCGGGTCACCCGCAAGGGGATGCTCGGCGTGATCGAGGTCGAGGGCGAAGCCGACCCGGAGATCTACGACGACGGCGCCTGATCCCGCGAGAGTCACGCCTCGACCGACTCCGAACGCTCTTTCTCTTTTTCCCGCTTCGACCGATTCGAGACGTCCGGCCGTGGCGGTACCCGGACGGAGCCGTCGCCTCACGTCCAGACGCGCAGGCAGTCGGTCGAACAGAAGTGGAGGTTAACTCGTTCGTCCGACCCGCCGTCGACGTACGTCGTCAGCGTGTAGGCGATATCGTCGTCCGACTCGCAGTTATCGCAGTGCATACTGCGGGATCCACGGAGACGACCCAAGAGTATAGACAGGTTAGAATCCATAAACGTCTCGTATACGTGACCGTCGTGCCGGAAACGGCGTATTTCGACCGCTCGAGAACGATCGTGACGGGTCGGGGCTCCGAGTTCGAGTCTCCGGGAGATGAACACTACACCGCCTTCTCGTCGCCGAGGACCGAATCAGGCGGCCCCTTCGACCTCGAGCAGTTCGTGATAGCGGTTGCGGATCGTCACCTCGGAGATGCTGGCGACGTCGCCGACTTCGGTCTGGGTGACCTTCTCGTTGGTCAGTAACGCAGCGGCGTAGACGGCCGCGGCGGCGAGTCCGACGGGCGATTTCCCGCTGTGGATCCCCTCTTCCTTCGCCGTCTCGAGGAGGCGCCGGGCGATCCGCTCGGTCTCGTCCGAGAGGTCGAGTTCGCTGGCGAACCGGGGAACGTAGCTGACGGGGTCGGCCGGTTTGACCTCGAGCCCCAGTTGCCTCACCACGTACCGGTAGGTGCGGGCGACCTCGTCCTTCTCGACGCGGCTGACGGCCGAGATCTCGTCGAGGCTGCGGGGGGTACCCGCCTGGCGGGCGGCGGCGTACAGCGACGCGGTGGCGACGCCCTCGATCGAGCGTCCCGGGAGGAGGTCCTCCTCGAGGGCGCGCCGATAGATGACCGACGTCGTTTCGCGGACGCTCTCGGGGAGGCCCAGCGCGCTCGCCATCCGGTCGATCTCGCCCAGCGCCTGCTTGAGGTTGCGCTCCTTGGAATCGCGGGTGCGGAAGCGCTCGTTCCAGGTGCGCAGGCGCTGCATCTTCTGGCGCTGGCGGCTCGAGAGCGCCTTCCCGTAGGCGTCTTTGTCCTGCCAGCCGATGTTCGTGCTGAGCCCCTAGTCGTGCATCATGTTGGTGGTGGGGGCGCCGACGCGGCTCTTCTGGTCCTTCTCGGCGGCGTCGAACGCGCGCCACTCCGGCCCGCGGTCGATCTCGTCTTCGGCGACGACCAGGCCGCACTCTTCACAGACGGTCTCGGCGTGCTCCGCGTCGGAAACGACCCGCCCGCCACACTCCGGACAGCGGTCCGTCTCGTCAGTCTCCTCGATCACCTCGTTGGCCTCGCGCCCGGCGTCCCCTCGGACGTCGTTGTGAGTTCGAATCGTAGAGTCGGTCATGGTCTGCGGTCGATCGCTCGAAGACCGATCGTCGGTTTCCGTACTAGGGACGAATCGCGCATAAAAACTCGGGTCGCAGTCGCTTGCTGCGACAGTCGCCGCGTCGGACGGGTTCTCGAGCGATGCGGTAATACGCGATTACTCACGACCGAACTCGTTCGGGGCCGTCGAACGCGATCGAAACGGACGGTGCGTCGCGGATCACCGACCGAAGCGCTTGCGGATCCGCACGCGCAGCGGGAGTCCGACGCCGCCGAGGAGCGGCGCGAGGACGAACGCGACCAGATCGACGGGGAGCGAGTGATCGATCGCGAGTCCGATCGCGAGTCCCGCCGCGGGAAACCAGACCGCGATCGCCCACAGGTACGACGGTGACCACGCAGAACGAACCGAGCGAGACCGCGTGCGGTGGACGATCACGCCGAACAGCAGCGGCATGAGGACGGCCCCCGAGAGCAGCGGTCCGCCGAGCAGCGTCGTCGCCAGTCCGACCGCCAGAGAGACGACGATCAACTCGTCCGTCGTGATCGGCCCCCACGTGTCCGGTCGCCACCCGACTCGAGCCGCGAGGACGAGCAGGAGGGAAAGTCCAACGAGGCCGGCGAGCGCGCCGTACCACTGTAGCGTCGGCAGCGGCGCGGCGACGAATTCGACGCTCGAGACGAAGACCGCTGGCGTCTCGATCCCGTGGCGACCGCCGGAGAGGAGCGTCCAGAGACCGTTCGGGTCGGCGCCGACGGCGCGCAGGTCGGCGAGCAGCGCCGCGAATTCCGTTCGATGGACGAGCGCGAAGTGACCGAGGCCGACGAGGTAGAGCACCACGGACGAGAGGAGCAGCGGCCACGACACCTTCCGTCTGCGCCACCACCGGAGGACCGCGGTACCGCTCCCCGCTCCCGACTCTGATCGGCGCGAGCGGCCGCGTGCGGTCGCGCTCGTCGCCGAGGCCGTCGTCCCGCCGTCGGTCGCCCCCGCCGAAGCGGACGCGGCGTTCGATCCCGTCCTCGTCCTGCCCGTATTCGACCCGCCCGTGCTCGAGGCGTTCGACGTCCTCGAGGTGGCCGACCCGCTCGAGGACGTCGTGCTACCGGCGGACGTCGAACCGCTCGAGGAAGCGGAGGCGGCGGACGCGGACGCCGAGTCGTCGCTCGAGTCGTCATTCGATTTGGTCTCGTCCGCGTCGGCGTCGTCGGTTCCGTCCGACGACCGCCAGGTCTCGGGCGACGGAATGCCGGAGGTCCGTTTGGCGACGTAGTCGCGGTGGCCGAGTCGATCGTACGCCTTGCGCTCGACCGGATCCCCGAGGATGTCGTAGGCCTTCTTGACCGCGGTGAACTGCGCCTGCGCGCGGTCGTCGTCGTTCAGGTCCGGGTGATAGAGACGCACCTTCTCGCGAAACGCCCGTTTGATCTCCTCGCTGGAGGCGTCGCGAGGCACGTCGAGAAGGTCGTAGAAATCCTCGGTCATGTGAAGTGTGAAGTGTGAAATTATGCGATTGTCGTCCGCTTCTGACGTTAGCAACGAGCGCTTATAATTTCAATGTTCTCGCCGCTTTCCCGTCCTTGTCGACCGAACCGAGATGGTCCTGTCGCCCGTTCGCTCGCCGACGGTCGGTCACTCGTCGGGGGTAACCCCGGAAAAATCCGCGAGCGTGGACTGCCCCGGCGGAAGGCTCGAGCGCTCGTCCCCTCGAGGGCGGCCCTCGCTCGACGGTGTGTCGCCGTTCGACCCCCGCTCAGTCCCCGAGGCCGAGTCGCCGGTCGATCTCGCTTCGCCGTTCGAGTTCGATTCGTCGGCCGAGTTGGCGTCTATCGTCGATTCCGGATTCGCGCCTCCCACCGATTCCGGGTCCGTGCTGGCCTCCGACGGCGAAGGGGAATCGACCCCCAGCGGGGTTCCCTCGTCGATGATCGCCCACGCCGACAGCCCCACCGCCGGACCCGACTCCGCGTCGGCGGCGTCGGCTCCGCTTCCGTCCGCCTCGAGGTCCGTCCCCGCGTCGGTGACCGGCTCGTCGTCGGTACCCGTTCCGGCGTCGGGTTCCGTCTCTCGGTTGCCACTCGAAGCTTCCTCGACCGCCGTACCCTCCCAGCCGTCGAGGCTCGCCTGGTCGGCCGCGGCGAACTCGAGGTTCGCGACGCGGACGCCGAGTTTTCTGACCGGAACGTCCTCGAACTCCTCGAACAACTCCCGCGCGATCCGCTCGACCAGGTCGGGGTCGTCGATCGGACCGGGAAGGGATTTCTCCCGCGTGTTGACGTCGTACGGCGGGAGGACGGCCTTCACGCCGACGGTCCGGTAGAGGGCGCCCTCGCGCCGGGCGCGATCCGCGACCGCTGCCGCGAGCGTCTCGATCTGTTCGTCCTTCGGTTCCGACTCCGCGACCGGTTCCGCGAACGCCGATTCCCTCGAGAAGCTCTTGGGCTCGCCCTTCGGCTCGACGACCCGATCGTCCTCGCCCCGGGCCCGCTCGTACAGTTCTCTGCCGCGCTCGCCGAAGCGTTCGATCAGCGGTTCCGGATCGGCCGCGGCGACGTCGCCCGCGGTCTCGAGCCCCATCGATCGCAGTTCCCGGGCCGTGACCGGGCCGACGCCGTGGAGCAGGTCGACCTCGAGCGGGGCGAGGAACTCCCGGACGGAGCCCGGTTCGACGACGGTGAGGCCGTCCGGCTTGTCGAAGTCGCTCGCGATCTTTGCAGCGCTCATGGTGGGGGCGACGCCGACGCTGACGGTCACGCCGACCTCGCGGCGGATGCGGTCTTTCACGTGCCGAGCGTAGCCCTCGGCGACCTCCCACGCGGTCCGTTCGGTGACGTCGAGGTAGGCCTCGTCGATGCTGACGATCCGGAGGACGTCCGCGCAGTCCCGGAGGATCCCGCGCACCTCTGTGGCGATCTCCTCGTAGTAGTCCATGTCGACGGGCCGGTAGTGGCCCGTCTCCTCGACGTCGAGGTCCGGGTCGGTCCCGGCGTCGACCCGTCGAGGGAGGCGCTCGAGGGCCGTCGAGATGGCCTGAGCGCTCTCGACGCCGAATTCGCGGGCCTCGTAGCTCGCGGTGGCGACGGCTCCGATCGAATCGCCGGGTTCGTACCCCATGCCGACGACGACGGGTTCGCCGCGCAACTCCGGCTCGCGCAGGCGCTCGCAGGAGGCGTAGAAGCAATCCGCATCGACGTGGAGGACGATCCGGTCCTCAGACTCGGGGCGATCGACGCCGGGGAGCCGCGAGCCGTGGGACATTCGGTTAGCAGTCGGTTCGTGCGCTGGCTTGTGAACGTTTTGTCCGCGATCCGACGGCCGACCGCCGACCGTCGTTCGACGATGTAACCACCGACGGCCACCGGGCGCCCGTCGCTCGTCGATCCGGCCACCGGGCGCCCGTCGCTCGTCGATCCAGCCACCGGTGCCCGATCGACGGTCCGTCGGTGGTCGTCGACGGTCGTCCGTCCTCACCCGACCAGCGTCGCAACGCCCTTCGTCTGGCGATAATCCCGCGAGCGGATCGCATCGAGGCGATCCCGAATCGCCTCGCGATCCTCACCGTCGTCGTCCCACTCGGACGGATCGCGGATCGGGACGACCAGGAATCCCCTACCACGGACCTCTCGCGCGTGGAGGCGTTCCATCTCGAGATCGAGTCGGTGGCGCCGCGTCGTGTACTCGGAGAGCACGTGGTCGGTCGCCCGCTCGCCCACCGGCAGGAGGATGTGGGCGTTGATCGCCCGCAGTTCGGCGTCGAAGAAGGGTTCGTGCCGAGCGTACTCCTCGGGGGTCGGCTCGTGACCGTCCGGGAGCCGCGACATGTGGAGGTAGCTCAGGAAACAGTTCTCGAGGGTCGGTCGGTCCCGCGGACCGGTCGCGAAGCCGACGTCGCGGAGGACGTCCTGGATCGCCTCGCCCGATTCGGTGCCGGTGAAGGGGACGCCCGTCGCTTTCCCGCCGTGGACGCCGGGGTGGTCGCCGATCACGTGGAAGTCGGCGTTGGCGTCGCCGTACCCGAAGACGGCAACCGGCCGGTCGTCGTCGGGATCGGCGTCGATCGGCGGGCGCATCCCGAACGGGTTACTCGACCTGTCGGTGACGTTCTTCACGAACGGGAGAATGCGGTGGCGCACAATAACGGTCGCGGTCGGTCGCAGAGCCGAGAACTGGCTCGCAACGTGCTACTCGGCGGAATCACCGGACGCGCTCGCGTCGGCCGGGTCCGAATCGGATTCCGAGCCCGAACTCGTACTCGAGTCTCCGTCCGAATTCGAGTTCGTCGTCGGGTCCGGGTTCGCACGCGAGCGCGAACCGTCGGCCGAGTCCCCGGTGGCGACCGACTCGAGATCGGTCGGCCGACCCGTCCAGTCGGTTCCCCCGTCGAGGCCGACCGCGAGGGTCGAGTCGATCAGCGCGGAGAGCCCCCGGCGAAGACGCTGGGAGACCGCCGAGTCGGAGATGCCGAGTCGGTCGCCGAGTTCGACGAGAGTCGTCCGTCGGGGGACGTCGAAGTAGCCGACTTCGTGCGCGGCGACGACGAGGTCGCGTTGGGGCCCGGTCAATCCGTAGCGACGCTCGCTGTTCGGCGCGACGGTTTCGTGGAGTTGCTCGAGTTCGACGGCGATTTCTCGCTCGACGCAGGCGGCGTAGAACGCCGAGAGGTGCTCGTAGCTCGGAAAGCGAAGGCGAAACGTCCACCGGTCGACCGTTCCCACCGCGCTCAGGACGATCGCGTCTGCGTCACGGATCGACTCGAGGACCCCGTTGACGTCGTCACGCCACTCGAGTTTCACGAGCGCGTGATCGTCGACCTCGTCGATGACGGCGGCCGATTCGACGGAGGAGCACTCCTCGAGGGCGTCGACGACCGATGCCGTCGTCGGAACCCACAGGTACGGGATCACCTCGGCGCTCGTGGGGACCGTCGTCTCGACCGAAACCGTGGCGTCGGGGTCGGACTCGAGCGCCGCGCCGAGCGGAAACGCGGTCGCCGGGACTGCGACGGTCGCGATGACGCTCATCGACGCTGTGACCCCCGGGTTTCGAACGAGGCGCGAGCGTCCCCACCGGGAACCGGATCGGCCGTTCGCGTCGGCCGGTGAGCGCGTGGGGACGACGCCTCCGGTGGTCCGTTCGGAAGCCGATCCAGGGCGTTCGGGAGGCGATACGGGAGGGACATCGGTTTACATCGGTCTCGACGTGCCATAACTCGACCAACGTAGTATCACAACAACAGAAATTAATAAAAAGTAGGTCCTTAGATATCGAAGTCCCTTAAATAGGGTCGCGTCGACTCCCCTCTCGGCGAATCGTGGATCCCCGCCGTCGAGGGCGACGGATCGACGCTCGCCGGAAGCGGGTGGCCGCACCGCCCGCTTTTCGCCGGAAAATAGAACCGATCCGAACGACCGCTTCGGGCCGTTTGCGGGTCGGAGAAGGACGGGGAGAACCCGCGATCCGCCCGAACTACTCGGCTGCTCCCCGGGCGAACCGCGGAGCACTTATGCGGATCGCCGCCTTCTCCTCGAGTAATGTACCAGCTGGGGCACTTCGGGGTCGCCCTGCTCGCGTACGCCCCGGTCGGCGCGGGCGTCGCGATGGCCGGGTCCGAAACGCTCGCGCTGCTGGGCGCGTTCGTCTGCGTGTCGCTGTCGACGCTCCCGGACTGCGATAACGACCTTCCGATGGTCGACCACCGCGGGCCGACCCACACGGTCCTGTTCGCCCTGATCGTCGGCGCGGCGCTGGCCGGCGCGGTCGCCACCGTCGGCGAGCCGATCCTCGCGGCCGCCGATCCGGAACTCGGCGTCGAGGGCCTCGAGTACCGGCCCGCGTACGCGTCCTTCTTCTTCGCCGTCGGGATCCTCTCGATCTGTTCGCACCTGGCGGCCGACGTCATCACGCCGATGGGAATCCGCCCGTTCTGGCCGATTTCGAACCGTCACTACACGCTGCGAGTGACTCGGGCGGCGAATCCGATCGCGAACTACCTCCTGTTCGGATTCGGGCTCGGCGCGACGGCGCTCTCGGCGTGGTTCGTCGTCACCGTCGGCTGACCGACTGGAGCGGACGAACCGTCTGACCGTCACGGACGCGAGAGCGGCGACCGTGGGGAGGAACTACGCCAACTGGCGAGCCGTCGACGCGGCGCGACGGGTGAGGACCGCGCCGGCGACGAACACGAGGAAGAGGACGGCGGCCGCGCCGAGGTAGAGGACTTCGATCGCGGGATTGGCCGCCTGCCTCGCGAGGTACGCCGTGACGACCGCCACGATCGTCGTCACCCCGAGCAAGCCGACGATCCGGGCGTCTTCGAACTCCCACCGCCCCACGAGGAGTGCGACGACCGCGGCCGCGAGCAGCACGAGCGTCACGCCGTACTGGGCGGTCTGCATCTCCGGCGACTGACTCGAGAGGTCGCCGACGAAGGCGGGGCTCAGGGCCGCGTGAAACGGCACCGCGAGGGCCCCGAGAGCGAGCGCGCCGGTGACGTGAGCGGTCGAGAACGTCCGTTCCCAGGCCAGCACGGTTGCGGCGACGAACAGCGTGAAGATCGTGATCGCGGTCCAGAAGTGTAGCGACAGGATCGGGAGCGCGTACTCGAGGACGGTTTCTCGGCCCAGGTAGACCTGCACCGGCGTCAGGGCCATTCCGAGCACGACGAGGGCGGTGATCCGCCGGTCGACGGTGGGGCTCCGCCAGGCGGCTACCGCCGTACCGATGATCGCGAAACCGGCGAACATCGCGACGAAACGGTGGAACCACTCGTAGAAGCTCGGCAGGTTCGCCGGGAGGAGGTTGAACGGTCCGGCGTCGCACTGCGGCCACTGTGCTTCACACGCGAGTCCCGACCCGGTCGCCTTGGTCGCGACGCCGAGCAGGATCGTCGCCGAGACCAGCACCAGCGTCGTCGTCAGCAGGTGTCGAAAGTCGAACCGAGCGAGCAACGAACGCGCATTCGAACCGGACGTCTGATTTTCGTACGACACGGGATCTCAGCGGTGGCTTAGGAGTCGCCGTACTTATGTGAACCGTGTCGTTCCGAGTCCGCGAGAATCGGCGGAAGCGATGGCCGGAATCGTCCGGCGGTTTCGAGCGGCGTCCGTCGGATTCAAGAACCGGCCTCGCGACCACCCCCTATGGAAACGGAACGACTCGAGCGCCTCTCGTCGTATCTCGAGGCCCGCGACCTCGAATCGGTCTGGCTCGCCCGGCCAAACGCCTTCGCCTGGCTCACCGGCGGCGACAACGTCGTCGATCGAGCCGCCGACGCCGGCGTGGCTGCGATCGGATACGACGGATCCGACCTCCACCTCGTGACCGACACCATCGAAGCCGAGCGCATCCTCGCCGAAGAGCTGCCCGACCTCCGGGCTGCCGACGGGATCGACGTCGATGGCGGGCAGGGATTCCGCCTCGAGACCTATCCCTGGTACGAGGCCACGCTCGCCGAGGCGCTGGCCGAGTACGCGCCGAAACCGGCGGCCGCCGATATCGACGTCCCCGACAGGGAGTTCGAGACGGTCGATCCGACGCCGCTCCGACAGCCGCTCACGGAGACCGACGTCGAGCGCTACCGCGACCTCGCCCGGGAGACGGCCGCCGCCGTCGAGGCGGTTTGCCGCGAACTTCTCGCGGACGACATGGAGTACGAGGTGGCCTCCGCCCTCTCGGTGGCCCTGACCGCCCGGGAGATCGAGGCGCCGGTCGTCCTGGTCGGCGGCTCCGAGCGGGCGACCGAGTACCGCCACTACACGCCCACGCACGACGAACTCGGCGACTACGCCCTCGTCTCGGTGACGACCCAGCGCCACGGCCTCTGCGCGAGTTGCACCCGGACCGTCGCCTTCGATCCGCCCGGGTGGCTCGAGGAGCGCCACGAGGCCGCCGCGCGCGTCGAGACGTCCGCCCTCGCCGCGACGAAAACGGCGGCCGCCAAGGGCGAAACCGCGGGCGACGTCTTCGGCGAGATTCAGGAGGCCTACGCCGCGCTCGGCTGGAAAGGCGAGTGGGAGCGCCACCACCAGGGCGGGGCCGCCGGCTTCGCCGGGCGGGAGTGGATCGCCACGCCGGACCACGACGCCCCCGTCGCGACGCCGATGGCCTACGCCTGGAACCCGACCGTCCAGGGTGCCAAGAGCGAAGGGACGGTCCTCGTGACCGACGACGGCTTCGAGCCCCTGACCGACACCGGAAATTGGCCCACGATCACCGCTCGAGCCGTCGACGCGGACGTCGAACTCGAGCGCCCGGGGATCCTCGACGCCGATTCGTCCTGATCCCGTTCGAGTCCGCCTCTCCGTCAGCCGACGTCTCCCCTCGAGACCTCGAACTCGACCTCGTCGCCGGGTTCGAACTCGAGGGTGTCGCCGCGGTCGTCACAGTGGACGGGGACGGAGACGTCGGCGTCGCCACCCGTGCCGGACTCCTCGTCGGTGACGTTTCCACTGGCAACTCGAGGGCGTCTGTGGATACCACAGGACCGTTTCGGGGAGGTGGCCCTCCAGGGCTGTTCAGGCGAGAGACACGGTCACGGCGGATGACGTCGGCCGGCGTTCCGTCGCGTACGCGGCGACCGAGTATTGGAAGCGCAACCGAAAGCCGAACCGGGTACGGAGGCCGCTTCCGACGTTACGCGTCGTCGTCCGTCGAGCCGTCCTCGCCGTCGGCGTGATCGTCGCCGTCGGCGGCATCCGACCCCGTATCGGTCGACGCCGGATCGACGTCGTCGACCGTGATCGTGACCGGTTCGACGGGTTCCTCGAGGTCCGCGTCGGACCCCTCGCCCGGTTCTCTGTCGAGGATCCGATCGAGGGTGAAGATGGTGTTGAGTTCGCGCTGGACCTGGTCGACGACCCCGCCGACGAGTTCGCTCGGCTGGATCGCCGTGTACTCGTAGGGGTTGTTCCCCGCGCCCTCGCTCTGGCGCTTCTCCCGGCTGACTCGGGTTTCGTCGTGAAGCTCCGCCAACGCCTCGCGGACCGTGCTCGGGTAGAGGCCCGTGCCCGTCGACACCTCCTCGGAGGTGCTGCCGGGATTGGCGAGCAGGTAGACGTAGATCTTGGCGCGGGTCTCCGTGTCGAGGATCCACGACAGCAGGTCGACGATCCGCTGGTCCACCCCTTCGACGGCCGCGCTCCGACCCGACGGCGCGTCGGCGTTCTCGAGGGTCACCTCGGAGTCGACGTCGTCACCGTCGGGGTCGATCGCACCCCCGAAGTCGCCGTCACCGTGGTCGCCGTTCCCGTCGGCCTCTCCCCTGCGACTCTCGCCCGGCCGGATTTCGCCCTCCGCCTCAGCATCGTCCGACGACGCGTCCGCGACGGCGTCGTCGGGTCGATGCTCGTCAGTATCGTCTGAAACCATGTGTCCTCTTACCGTTGTGAAAGCTTCCCGAGAGGATAAACCTTTGCGGGGTTGTGGGAGTCGAGCGTCGGGCCTCGCCGCGTCCGCTCGGAGCGAATCGCGTCGCCACGGACGCTCGGTCGCTACGATCGCCCCGACGTCGGCTCGAGGCCGCCGCTGCGAACCGGAATCTCAGCCCGCGCGCAACAGGAGCGACTCGCAGAGGGCGTCGACGCCCTCCTGCTCGCGAATCCGTCGCTGCCGGCTCGCGCCGCTCTCGCGCTCGTAGACGCGTTTGATTCCGTCGACGCCGAGGCGCTCGCACTCCCGATCGACGAGTTCCCCCAGGTCGACGGTGTCCTCCATCTCGCGGTCGATGAGGCTCGCCTCGTGGCCGTAGCGCATCGCCCGCCACTTGTTCTCGTCGAGCAGTTCGCGTCGGTGGTCCCGACCGTACCCCGGTGCGCCGTCCTCGTACTCCTCGGCGAGGGCGGTGACGAGCGCGTGGGCGTACTCGACGAACGCCAGCACGACGTCCGGATCGGCCTGTCCGTCCGGCGTCCGTAGCTCGACCGTCCCGTGGGCCGTGTGCGGCCGGACGTCGTACCAGAGTTCGCCGCGATCCCGGATCGACTCCGTCTCGAGCATCCGCCGCTCGAAGCGGTCGAACGCCGCGTAGTCTTCGAAGTAAGTCGGCATTCCCGTGTTCGGCAGCGCCTCGAAGATCTTCGCCCTGGCCGACTCGAGGCCGGTGTCGAAGCCGTTCCAGTACGGCGAGTTGACCGACAGCGCGAGGATGATCGGGACGTGCCACCGGAGTTCGTTCGCGATCCAGACCGCCTTGTCCGCGTCGTCGACCCCGACGTGGACGTGGACCCCCGCGGTCGTGTTCCGGTGCTGGGGGTACTGGATCCGATCGAGTTGCGATCGGTAGCGCGGCTTATCGGCGTGCTCGAGTTCGCGCCACTTCGCCAGCGGGTGGAGACCGGCGGCGGCGATGCGGTAGCCGTGTGCCTCGGCGTGGTCGACGAGCGCGCGGCGAACCTCGAGGAGGGCCTCTTGCGCCTCGGTGGGCCGCTCGATCAGCGGCGTCTGGGTCTCGATGACGAATTTAAAGAGTTCGTGATCGAGGCGCCCCTCGAGGATCTCGGGCGGGTCGTGCTCGTAGACGAGTTCGTCGGTCCCGCTCGTCGGGCGGCCGCGCTCGTCGACGACGAAACACTCCTCCTCGATGCCCAGCGTGCCCATCCGCGTGAACGATTCCGGCGACCCGCGTTCCATCGTCACACGGTTTCGGCCGCGTCGGTAAATACAATTTGGACTGAAAGCCCCCGGCTGGCTCCCGAGGGGAGCCAGCCGGCCCCTTTCATTCCCGCCCGCCGCAGCCTCACCCTCCCCAACCGACTCGCACGACGTCGACTCCGCCGCCTCGCAGTGCTCGGCGGCTCCGCCAGCGCGCGCCTGCGGCCGAAGATTAGGTAGAGAACAGCAGAGGTAGAGAACAGCAGACGAACGGTCGGCGACCTACGCCTCAGTTCGTCGCCGGCAGCGTGAACGAGAACGTCGAGCCCTCACCGGGCTCCGAGTCGACCCAGATCTCGCCGCCGTGGCGCTCGACGATCCGTTCGCAGAGGGCCAGCCCGATACCCGTGCCGGGGTACTGCTCGCGGCCGTGCAACCGGTCGAAGACGTCGAAGATGCGCTCCCGGTCGTTCGGATCGATGCCGATCCCCTCGTCGCGCACCGACAGCACCCACGCGTCGTCGTCGCGCTCGGCGTCGACGTGAACCCGCGGCGGCTCGTCTCCGCAGTATTTGAGCGCGTTGTCGACCAGGTTCTGGAACACCTGTCGAAGCTGGTTCCCGTCCGCCTCGAGGCGCGGGAGCGAGCCGCTCGAGATCGTCGCGTCGGTCTCCTCGATCCGCACCGAGAGATCCTCGAGGACGTCGTCGAGGACGAGTTCGAGGTCGATCGGTTCGAACGGATCGCCGCGCGTTTCGACCCGCGAGTAGGCGAGCAGCCCCTCGATCATGTCGCGCATCCGGTCGGCGCCGTCGACGGCGAACGCGAGGAACTCCTGACACTCCTCGGAGAGTTCCTCGTCGGCCCGACTCTCTACGAGCTGGAGGTAGCTCGAGACCATCCGCAGGGGTTCCTGGAGGTCGTGGCTGGCGGCGTAGGCGAACCCCTCGAGGCGCTGGTTGGACTTCTCGAGGCGGTCGATCGTCCGCTCCAGATCCCGCTCACGCTGGCGTCCCTCGAGTTCGTACTTGAGCCACTGACCCATGAGTCGGTGGAAGGTGTACTCGTCGGGCGTGAACTCGCGTCGCCGCCGCTCGGAACTCACGAAGAAGAACGTTCGATCCGGTCCGCCGTCGACTTCGATGAACGTGCCGAGGTACGTCTCGAAGCCGAAGTTTCGACGAACGGTGACGTGTTCGTAGCCCTCGGCGTCGGGATCAGTGACGCTGACGGCTCCGGGCCCGTCGACGGCCTTCTCACAGAAGGTCTCCGACAGCGGCAGGATCACGCCGGGTTGCACGTCGTCGTGGTCGCCGCTCGTGTACTCGATTTCGCAACGGTCGGCCTCGGGATCGACCCGCGCCATCCCGCCGAGTTCGAGGTCGAACCGCTCGATGCCGAGGTCGAACATGGCCTGCAGTTTCTCCTCGAACGATCGGCCCGGGTCGGCGGTGATCTCGTACTGCGAGCGCAGCGACTCCTCGCGTTCCTGGAGTTCCACCTTCGCTTCGGTCCGCGAGCGCAGCGTTCCGAGCATGCGGTCGAGTTCGTGCTCGGGCTGGTTCGGTCCGCAGAACTCCTCCGGCGGAACGTAGTAGAAATTGTGACAGACGGTGGTGTCGGAGATCAGGTGCGGGTGGACCCGAACGACGTTGCAGAGGACCTCCGCGGGGAACTCCCGGCGGTCGTACTGGCAGACCGCGATGGCGTCCTCGCCGTCGAAGATCTCGTTCACCCGGCTCTCGTAGGCCATGCACTCCTCGGTCGGCACGTCGCCGTCGAGGATCCACGACATCTCGGCGGCCAGCCGGAACGCCTCGTACTCCGCCGACGTCTCCTCGATGGCCTCGGCGTACGTCTCCATCATCTTCTCGGTGTCGAAGGACCCGCCCTCGAGGTAGGTCTCCTCGAAGGTCGCGAAGGCGAGCGAACCGGCGTCGACGGCCGCCTCGACGTCGATGCCCTCCTCCGCCAGGGCTCGCCGAACCGCCGGAATCGACTCCGGAGCGCCGGCGTAGAGGCAGTGCTCGCCCCGCTCGAGTCCCTGGCGAAGGAACGGAATCACGGTGGCGAACTGCTCCTCCCGGCTCTCGTAGATCAGCGCGAAGTGGTCGTTGCAGTACTCGCCCTCGAGCGATTCGACCGGACCGCGGAAGTCGGGGCTCGCCTGCAGGGCCTCGAGGGGACGACCGAGGCTCAGAACGTCGTCTGTCGTGGGGGAAATGGGCTTACTCATGGGGACCTCGAGTGGCGGCTAACAACGGGATAACGACGTCAGCACGAATAAGGGCCGCGGTGAGAACAAACCCTCCGCCGGTCGCCGTGCTCCGCGAAACGCCCGATCCGAGTATCGTCGGTCGCTTTCAGGGGTGGATCACGACGTGATCGGGTCGGGCTCCGGTTCGTCCTCGCCCTCGTCCTCCCGGAGTTTGAACTTCTGGACCTTTCCGCTGGGATTCTTCGGCAACTCGTCCACGAAGTAGTACCTGCGCGGTCGCTTGAAGTCGGCGAGGCGGTCGCTCTCGAGGACGAACGCGTCGAGTTCCTCGAGAGCGGCGTCACCGACGACGTACGCGACGACCACCTCGCCCCACTCCTCGTCGGGTTCGCCGACGACGGCCGCCTCCTCGACGTCGTCGTGGTCGAACAGGACGTCCTCGACTTCGGCGGGGTAGACGTTCTCGCCGCCGGAGATGATCATGTCGTCCTTCCGGTCGACGACGAAGAGGTAGCCGTCTTCGTCGCGGTAGCCGAGGTCGCCGGTGTAGTACCACGTCTTCCCGTCGGCCTCGCGCAGCGATCGCTCGGTCGCGTCCGGCCGGTTCCAGTACTCGCGCATCGTACACGGGCTGGCGATCAGGATCTCGCCGATCTCGCCCTCGTCGACCGCGTGCTCCGGGTCGGCGTCCGGTTCGACGATCCGCACGCGGTGGTTGAGGCCCGGAAGTCCGGCCGACCCCTGCTTCGAGAGCTGATCCTCCGGGGGCTGGAAGACGCCCGCGGGGCCGATCTCGGTCATCCCGTACGCCTGGACGTAGTCCTCGCAGAGGTGCTCCCGGCAGTTCTCGAGCACCCGTTCCGGCATCGGGGCCGCGCCGTAGAGGCCGAGGCGGAGCGAGGAGACGTCGACGTCCGCCCCGGCGGCGGTCATCGACAGGGCGTTCCAGGCCGTCGGCGCGCCGAAGAGCACCGTGACGCCGTGCTCCTCGACCGCCTCGAGCGTCGCCTCCGGATCGAATTCGTGGTGTATCACAGACGTCGCACCCCGGTGAACGCGCGGGAAGAGGTTGCAGTGGAGTTCCGCGCAGTGATACAGCGGCATCACCGACAGCCCGACGTCGTCGCGGGTGAGGTTCATCTCCGCGACGCACAGGAGGTCGTGCTCGACCATGCTCCGGTGCTCGTGGACGACGCCCTTCGGTCGACCCGTCGTCCCGGAGGTGTACATGAACGCGTAGACGTCGTCCTCCTCGACGGTCACGTCCGGGCGCTCGGCGGATCCCGACCCGAGCAGGTCGTAGAACCCCGTGGCGTACTCGGGCACGGACGTTCGGTCGTCGTCGACGAAGACGTACTCGTCGACGGTCTCGAGGGCCGGGCGGGCCCCCTCGACGGCCTCCCGCGTCGCGGATTCGAAGAGCACGACCGTCGCTTCGGCGTCGTTCGCGATGTACTCGATCTCGCCCGCCGGCAGGCGGAAGTTCAGCGGCGTGAACACGGCGCCGATCTTCGCGCACGCGTACACGGTGAGCGCGATTTCGGACCCGTTGTGCAACACCGTCGCCACTCGATCACCCTTCTCGACACCGCAGTCGAGCAACGCGTCGGCCAGGCGGTTCACCCGCTCGTCGAACGCCGCGAAGGTCCATCGCTGATCCTTCCGGGGATAGACGATCGCGTCCCGGTCGGGGTGGCGTTCGACCGTCTCCTCGAGCGTGTCGCCGATCGTGGGGTGTATTGACATACCGCGCTAGCGTAGAACGACCGTCGGTATAGGTGTTGGTGACCATCGTCCGATCGTGGCGTCGGTGGCCGCGGAGGATCGCATTTCGGCTCTTGCACCCTCAGGGCCCAGCTTTACTCGCCGACCGGGTGCAGTGTGACCGGTGATCGAGTGATGACTGACGGACACGCCGTCGGATCGGCGCGGTCGGCGTCGTATCGAGGCGAAACCGAGGGCGCGTTCGGGAGACCGACGCGACCCGACGAACGCGGGGGGCAGCCGTGAGGGCGCTCTGCTGGCACGGCGAAAAGGACGTGCGCGTCGAGGAGGTCCCCGAACCGGAGATCGTCAACCCGACCGACGCGATCGTCGAGATCACGGCCACCGCCATCTGCGTCTCCGATCTCCACCTCTACAACGGGAACGTGCCGGGCATGCGAGAGGGCGACGTGCTCGGGCACGAACCGATGGGGCGGGTGGTCGAGGTCGGCAGCGAGGTCGAAACCCTCGAGGAAGGCGACCGCGTCGTCGTCCCCTTTACGATCAGCTGCGGCTCCTGCT
Organism: Halovalidus salilacus; assembly: GCF_031852275.1. Lineage (GTDB taxonomy): Archaea > Halobacteriota > Halobacteria > Halobacteriales > Natrialbaceae > Halovalidus > Halovalidus salilacus. The sequence goes on from NZ_CP134700.1 coordinate 1,955,565, forward strand.
GGTTCTGCGAGGAGGACCTCTACTCGCTGTGTGACAACTCGAACCCGAACGCCGAACTCGCCCGGAAGATGATGGGGCAGTCCCCCGCCGGCCTGTTTGGCTACTCCCACCTGCTCGGGGGCTACGCCGGCGGGCAGGCGGAGTATCTGCGAGTGCCCTACGCCGACGTCGGGCCGATCCGGATCGACTCCGACGTCCCGGACGACCAGGTGCTGTTCCTCTCCGACATCTTCCCGACGGGGTACATGGCCGCCGAGAACGCCGAGATCGAACCGGAGGACACCGTCGCCGTCTGGGGCTGCGGTCCGGTCGGCCAGTTCGCGATCCAGAGCGCACGGCTGTTCGGCGCCAACCAGGTCGTCGCGATCGACCGCGTGCCCGAGCGACTCGAGATGGCGCGCGAGCACGGGAACGCCGAGACGATCGACTACGAGCACGAGGACGTCTACGACCGGCTGATGGAGATGACCGGCGGCCGCGGCCCGGACCGGTGCATCGACGCCGTCGGAACGGAGGCCCACGGCACGGGCCTGGCCGGCGTCACCGATCGGGTGCGGGAGGGGACGAAGCTGCAGGACGACCGCCCGTACGTTCTCAACGAGGCGATCAAGTGCTGCCGGAAGGGCGGCACGCTCTCCGTCCCCGGGGTCTACCTCGGTCGCGCGAACGTCACCGTCGGTCCGCTGATGAACAAGGCCCTGACCGTGAAGACGGGACAGACGCACGTCCAGCGCTACCTCGGTCCCCTCCTGGACCGGATCGAATCGGGCGACGTCGACCCGTCGTTCGTCGTGACCCACGAGGTGGGACTCGAGGACGGCCCCGAGATGTACGAGACGTTCAATCGGAAGGAGGACGACTGCATCAAGGTGGTGTTGCGACCGTAGTCCGAAGAGGGGCCGTCACCGCGGGCGGGCGACGATTCCCAGGTGGTCCGCGTGGTACTCGTCGAGGCGCCGCGACTCGAGCACCTCGTACCCCTCCTCGAGTTCGTCCCGGACCTCGGCGAACACCGCGTTCGGGTCGCGCGTGACGTCCTCGCTCCGAGCCTTCACCGCGAGCAGGAGGCGCCCGTCGTCGGCGAGGAACCGTCGGTTCTCGATGGCCACGCGGGCCTGACCGCGCGTGGCGACGTCCTGGACGACCGCGTCGACGTCCGACTCGACCACGTGGGCGTACGTCTCGGGCTTCCGAGCGTCCTTCAGCAGGGGGAACAGCCGCGGTCTCGACTCGGCCGCCGAGAGCAGGTCTCGAGCGGGCCGGGCCGCGAACTCGACCGCGTAGGTCGGCCCGGCGAAGTCGGCGACGTGGCTCACGGTCGTTCCGCTCGCCGCCCCGAGGTAGAGCACCGTCTCGTCGTCGCCGCCCTCGAGTCCGAGGTCCAACCCGAGCGCGAGCATCGCGCCGAGCTTCGAGCGGTGGGGATCCCACGCGCGCCACTCGCCGTCGGTGGGCTCGCCGTAGACCGGTTCGCCGCGGGTGGCGAGTCGCTCCCGTCCCCCGATCTCCCGGCGTTCGACACCCTCGGGGAGTAAGGCTTCGCCGCCCCCAGTTCCGCCCCCGTCTCCCTCTTCACCTCCGTCACTCACCGTCACCACCTCCGGCGGACTCCGCGTCCGACTCCGCGCGCGCTCGAATCGTCTCGAGGCGGTCGACGAGTTCGGCCTCGAGTTCGGGCTTCGGCTCCCCCGAGTAGTGATCCACACGCGCGGCGATCGAGAGTTTGCCCGCCAGCGCTCGAGCGGCCGACCCGCGGTCCTCCCGGCGGGTTCCGCGCACCGCGTCGTGCGTGTAAATGATGCCGTGCTTCGGCGAAGGGGCGTGCCCACGGAGGTGGGCGAACAGCGCGTCCTCGGCGCCCAGGACCTGAACCGTTCCGCTGGGTTTCTTCGCCAGGCGCTCGAGGCCGCCAGCGAGCGAGATCAGCCGCGCGGCGAGCACCGGTCCGGCGAGGGCCGCGAGGTTCGGCGCGACCGTCGGCGTCCGCTCCTCGACGAACGCCCGGAGGGCCTCCGCCTCGTCGGCGAGGGCGACGACCCGTTCGGCGAGCGATCGGACCGGATGGGGGATCGACGGCTCGTCTCGAGCCGCCAGATCGCGGGCGTACTCGATCCCCGTACCGGCGTCGGGGTCGACCGTCCCGGCCCACTCGGCGAGGCGCTCGGCCAGTTCGTTCGCCGTCCGCGCGCAGTCGTCCATCGCCCGCACGGCGTGGACGAGCTGGCGGTCGTCGGCACGCTCGCGCGATTCGACCGCCGCTCGAGTCGCGGCCACGGTCGCCTCGCGGAGCGCGTCGTAGTAGTCGTCCTCGTCGTCGGCGAAGCCCGCCTCGACGGCGAGTTCCGGCCACGCGCGGGGCTCGTCCGCCTCGCCGTCGCGGACGCGGGCCTCGAGACGGTCCGGGTCGTCGCGGTCGAGAACGGGCCGGGGGTCCCCCGCTCCCGCACCGCCGTCCCCGGTGTCGATGTCTGCGAACCACCCGTCGGTCTCGGTCATGTCCGATCGTTTCCCCCGGGACCGATTAAAGGCCGCGTTCCCTCGAGCGGCGAGTACCGCTCAGACGCCGAACGTGGCGCGCAACATGTCCCGCGTCCCGGGCCCGAGGCCGACGGCGACGACGGTGACCAGTAGGAGGGTGGCGAAGCGGGGGTTCTCCTCGAACAGGGTGTCGTCGAAGAGCCAGATCACCGCCACCGGGACGGCGAGTTTCACGAGGAAGAACGTCCAGGCGGCGCCGGTGACGTCGGTGACGGCCGCGGGCAGGACCGCCTCGGTGATGGAGACGATCGCCTCGTTGGCCGGGTGTTTCGGGCTGTAGCGCAGGTCCCACAGGTGGGCCCAGTCGAGCATCAGCCAGTTGGCGGCGCCGTCGATCGCGTGGGCCCAGATGACGATCACCCCCATGAGTCCCGTTCCGACGTTCACCTCCGGCTCGAAGCGCTCGATGGCGACCCAGACGATCGCCGTGGAGACGGTCGCCACCCCGACGACCAGCGCGAGAATCGACGGGTTGAACCCGACGTACGTCTCCGTGACGGCGACGTACCCGAGGTAGCCGAACGTCGTCCCGAAGGCGAGCGCGCCGAAACCGGCGAGTGGGTACTCGTACCCCGAGACGTACCCGTTTCGATCGAGCCAGATGGAGACGACGAGGGCGACGAGCGTGATGAAGAAAACGGTGAAATATATCAACGGACTGATCAGGAATCCGACCCAGGGCATCGGGATGACCAGGTCGCCGGTGACGCCGAATGTGGTCGCGTTGACGTCCTCGACCACGCGGAGGGCGCCGCCGAACAGCACGAACGGGAACAGGGCGAAGAAGCCGGCCCGGTAGCGCCGGACGTCGAGCCACCGGATGAGGTAGACGATCCCGATCAGCAGGAGGATGAGCGTCGGAATGTACCCCGCGTAGGAGACCGGCGTGTACCCCGGCGCGGCGGTGGGGCCGGCGCCGGCCGGCGCGTCGGCGCAGTTGACCTGCTCGCCGCCCGCCCAGGCCACGCAACTCCAGCCGTGGGCGTCGGCGACGACCGGCCCCCAGAAGTACTGCCAGACGAACTCCACGTACACCCGCTGGGGGAACGCGATCGAACCGACGACCAGCGCGGCGACGAGCGCGAGGACGGTCGCCGCCCACGCGCGTTCGGGGCCGATCCGGTCGATAACATCGTCCATACGCCAGTCTGGTAGCAGCGGCCGCTTACCGTTTCCGGTTTCGAATCCGATGAACGTCAGGTCACTCGACGATTTCTCGGGCCGCCTCGAGGACCGCCTCGTGCATCTCTCCGTTCGAGGCCACGAGCCCCCGGCTGTCGTGGCGCCATCGCTCCCCCTCGAGGTCGGTGACGGTGCCGCCGGCCGCCCGGATGGTTCCGACGCCGACCAGGGTGTCCCACGGGTGGGAGACGATGTCGGTGAGCGCTCCCTCGAGTCCGCCCGCGGCGACCAGCGCGAGTTCGTACTGTGCGCAGCCGTACCGGCGCATGTCTCCGAAGCGGTCGACGATCGCTTTCGTCGCGGCGGCGTAGGCGTCCCGCTCCGCGGCGGACCACCACATCGTCGGACAGACCGCGCAGGCGTCGGGATCGTCCCGGCCGCTGACGGAGATCGGGTCGTCGTTCAGAAACGCGCCGTCGGAGTCGAACCGGTAGGTGTCCGAGAGCGCCGGGAAGACCGTCGTTCCGGCGATCGGTTCGCCGTCGAGGACGGCCGCCACCGCCGTCCCGAACGTCGGAATCCCGCGGACGAAGTTACTCGTCCCGTCGATCGGATCGACGACCCACGCCGGCCCCTCCTCGGGAACCTCGCGGCGCACGCCGTCCTCCTCGCCCACGATCGGCTCGTCGGGGTGAACCTCGCCGATCACCTCGGCGACCGTCCGCTGGGCATCCCGATCCGCCTGGGTCACGACGTCCGTCTTCGCCCCCTTCGTCTCGACCTCGAGCGCCGACCGGAAGGAGTCGATCGCGACCTCGGCGCCGGCGGCGGCGGCCCGCGACGCCAGGTCACCCCGTCGTCGCACATCGCGTTCGTTCATCGACGGGAGTGCGTCGGCCGACGGAAAAGCGCTGGCGGTTCGCGGTCGACCCTCGCGGGGGCAGCACGAGCGATATGGCCGCCAGCCCGTCGTGGATGACGAATAATGAAAACGTTGATGTGATCCGATTAGCATTGGTTAGTCGTCCGGGCAAAAAAATCTCACATCCAAGCCGGCATCCGCCTGCCAGCCCGGACATCATACCTCTCTAAAATCAGGGATAACTGTTGTTGCCAATCGTTTCGGTTCCCCCGCGACCGGCGGGTACGACCCGCCCGAGACACCGTGGAGTTCGACGGCGCGCTCGAGGGCACACCCCGCTCGAGATGGCGCGGACGGACCCGACGTTCCCGGAGTCGACGATCGGCGGCTGACCGAACGGGCGACCGTTCGGAGGATTCGGTTCGACGCTTTCGAGGCCGGCGACCGCGGGACGGCGCCCGGTTGCTCCGGTACCGACGGACGGGAGTCCGTATCAGTCGTCGGTCCGCCGGGGCACGCCTCGGGCGCTCTTAAGTCGCGGGACGACGACCGATTCGACGTCGTCCGCGTACTGCATGAGCGTCGTCCCGAGGATGCTCATGAAGAGGACGTACCCCACGGCGAACGCGTAGATCGCGTCGGCGGTCCCGTCGGAGAGGCCGCTCCCGGCGCCCGAGAGCGCGAGGCTCGCGATGATGAGCGAGAACTCGCCGCGCGTGGTCATCCCGAGACCAACGCGAACGGACCGCCGCTCGTCGAGGTCGTAGATCCGACCGCCGAGGTAGCCGGTGACGAATTTCGAGGGCGTCGTCACGGCGACCGAGACGGCGATCGCGACGAGGACGAACGCGTCCGCGAACACGCCCGGGTCGGTGAGGAGGCCGATCCAGAAGAAGAACACCGCCGCGAACGCGTCGCGGAGGGGTTCGAACAGCTCCTCGATCCGGTGGACGTGCTCGGTCGAGGAGAAGGCCATGCCGACGAAGAAGGCCGCGACCGCCTCGCTGACCTCGACCGAGAGGGCCGCGCCGGCGACGAGGACGGTGACGCCGAGCACGCGCAGCACCACGAACTCGTGGGAGTCCGTCTCGAGCGCGCGCTGGAAGAGGGGGGCGCCGAAGTGGACGAGCAGGAGCAGCGCGACGATGAACCCCGTCGCCAGCCCGATTTGCGTCGCCGTCTCGGCGACGTCGTCGCCGCCGATGACGAGCACCGAGGCGATCGCCAGGTAGATCGCGATGAACAGGTCCTCGAAGACGAGCGTGCCGAGCATCGGATCGGCCTCGTCGTTCGCGATCCAGCCGAGGTCGATCAGGGACTTCGTGATGATCGCGGACGAGGAGATGTAGACGATTCCGGCGACGAGGAACGCCGCGAGGAGGTTCCCGAAGAGGAGCCACCCGAGGACGAGCCCGACCGCGAAGTTGAGCAGGTCGACCAGGCCGGCCTTCCCGATGAGCGTCCGCGAGGCGAGCAGTCGCTCGAGGTTGAACTCGAGGCCGAGGAAGAACAGCAGGAGGACGATCCCGAGCTCGGCACCCACGGTGACGAAGTCGGTGTCCGCGAGCGCGATGCCGGCCAGCGCGCTCGAGACGTCGATCCCGAAGGCGCCGACGTTGGCGCCAACGATCGACGGGAGTTCCCCGAGGACGTGCGGTCCGAGGAGCATCCCGGCGAAGATGTAAAAGGGGATCACCGACTGGTTGATCCGGCCGGCGATCACCCCCGCGAGTCCGACCGCCCCGAAGAGGACGCCGACGTCGAACAGCGCGGTCTCAGTCGCCACTCTCGATCACCTCCACCGTCCCCGTCATCGGTCGGATCACTCCTCGTACTCGCTCCCGAGAAGCGTTTCGAACGCGGCGCAGTCCTCCTGATCGCCGACCACGACGAGGGTGTCGCCGACCTCGATCACCGTCTCGGGCGTCGGGGGCGAGATGACCTCGTCCTCGCGCTGGACCGCGACGATCGAGACCCCGGTTCGCTCGCGGATCTTCGCGTCGCCGATCCGTTCGCCCGCCAGTTCGGCGTCATCAGCGACGTTGTACCACTCGAGGTACGTCTCGTCGGCGAGCATCGTCTCGACGCGCTCGGCCCGGACGGGCTGGAAGTACGCCCCCTCGAGGATCGTCCCGATCTTCCGGGCCAGCCGATCCGGGGCCTCGAACAGCTTCTCGCTGTCGGCGCCCTCCGAGTCCTTGATGAAGACCTCCCGCTTGCCGGTGTTGTGAGTCACGATGACGAGCCGTTCCTCCCCGTCGAGTTCGATCTCGAACTTCTTGCCGACCCCGGGGAGGTCGCTCTCGTAGACGGTCATACGTAACTCACCGGAGGCGGAGATAATAAAATGCGTGACGTGCGCGACCGTCTGCCTCGCTAGCGTGAGCGATCGTCGCCTACGCCAGCGACCAGGTACGTCGCCGAGGCGAGGTTCGTGGCCAGCGACGTGTCGTGCACGTCGCAGATGCGCAACAACGCGGAGATGTCCGGTTCGTGGGGCTGAGCGGTGAGCGGATCGCGGAGGAAGACGATCCCGTCGAGTCGGTTCGCCGCCACCTCTGCGCCGATCATCAGGTCGCCGCCGAGCGGACCCGACGCCTTCCGCTCGATCTCGAGGCCGGTCGCCTCCCGCAGTCGCTTCCCCGTCGTTCCGGTGGCGATCAGTTCGTACTCCTCGAGTTGGTCGCGGTGCGCGCTGGCGAACTCGATGAGGTCGGGTTTCTTCTCGTCGTGGGCGATCAACGCGAGTCGCGTCATACGCCTCGTTCCACGGCCGACGGGATAGGTCTGGCCCGTAGGGTCGCCCGCTGCGTCCCCGTCGTTGACCACCCCGACTTATACGACGCCCGACCGCGTAGCCGGTCGCATGCCAGCCGACATCCCCGGCATCCACCACGTCACCGCGGTGGGAAGCGACCCGGGCCGTAACCTCGAGTTCTACACCGGGACGCTCGGCCTCCGCCTCGTGAAGCGAAGCGTCAACCAGGACGACGTCTCCGTCTACCACCTGTTCTACGGCGACCGCAGCGGGAGTCCGGGAACGAGCATGACCGTCTTCCCCTACCAGGGCGCCCGCCCCGGGCGCGTCGGCACCGGACAGGCCAGCGCGGTCGCGTTCACGGTCCCGGAGGGATCGATCGACTACTGGACGGATCGGCTAAACGAGGCTGGCGTCGACGCCGACGAGCCGCGGGACCGCTTCGGCGACGCCGTCCTCCCGTTTCGGGACCCGGACGGGCTGCCGCTCGAGTTGGTCGGCCGCACCGACGTACCCGTCGGCGATCCGCCCGAGGGACCCGTCCCCGCCGAGCACGCGATTCGCGGCTTCTTCGGGGTGACGCTGTCGCTGTCGTCCGCCGAGTCGACGGTCGGCCTGCTGCGGACGATGGGGTACCGGGAAACCGACGCCGAGCGCCACCGCCGGCGGTTCGAGACCGACGGGCACGGCGACCTCGGGTACGTGGTCGACGTCCTCGAGGAACCACACGCGCCGCGGGGGAGTCCCGGCGCGGGGACGGTCCACCACGTGGCCTTCCGAACGACGACCGAGGACCAGCCCGCGTGGCGGGACGTCCTGATCGAGCAGGGGCTCAGGCCCACCGAGGTGATCGACCGTAAGTGGTTCCAGTCGGTCTACGTCCGCGAGCGCGGCGGCGTCCTGTTCGAGTTCGCCACCGACTCGCCGGGGTACACCGTCGACGAGGACCTCGAGCACCTCGGCGAACGGCTCGTCCTCCCCGAGTGGCTCGAGGATCGGCGGAACGAGATCGAAGCCGGCCTCCCCGAGTTGCCGACGGACGCGGGAGAGCGCTGACGAGGGTCGGCGATCCGGGCGGCGGAGCGAACGCTTTTTCGGCCCGCGCTCGAGTCGGTCACGTAGCCATGACCGGAGACGATTCCACCGCACACCACGTCGGCATCACCGTCAGCGACCTCGAGGAGACGCTCGCGTTCTACCGCGACGTCCTCGGTCTCTCCGTGCTGGACCGCTTTTCGGTCTCGGGGGAGGCCTTCTCGGAAGCGGTCGACGTTCCCGACGCCAGCGCGGACTTCGCCCACCTCGAGGGAGGGGGCGTCCGCATCGAACTCGTTGCGTACGACCCCAAGGGCGACGAGGCCGACGCGGACGCTCTCAATCGACCGGGTGCGACCCACCTCGGCCTCGCCGTCGACGACCTCGAGTCGACGTACGAGCGCCTCCCCGGCGACGTCGAGACGCTCAGCGAGCCCCGGACGACCGCGACCGGGACGACGATCTGCTTCCTGCGCGATCCGGAGGGGAACCTGGTCGAATTACTCGAGGCCTGACGGGGACCGGTGGCGCGATACGACGGCGATACCCTCGTCGATCGGGAGTCAGGCCGTGTAACTCGCGGTGCTCTGGCGACCCGCGATGTTCGGGCGACCCGCGGCGCTTCAGGAGTGGCACGGAGACGCGAAAAACGTCGGGGCCGAATCGGCGGCGCGGTCGGATCGGTGATCGCCGGTAAGGATTATCTACTGACAGGAGAGGTGCGACCTGACCTCCTGCACGTCGTCCTCGCAGTTCTCGCACCGATTCTTCTCGCCCGCGATGTAGACGTTGTTGCACGTCCCGCACTGAAAGAGATTCCCGCGGTCCTCGAGGGACTCGGTCGACGCGCGGACGCCATCTCGAGCCCCGTTCTCGCGGTGTTCGTCGGCCGACGCGCGCCGGCCGGTCGAGAGCGTCGAGCGAACGTAGGCCACGACGCGTTCGAACCGCGACGGGGGAGTTTCGGTATTTCGAATCGCCATACAGTAGCCCTCCATTATACGAATCAAGTACTTACTGTCAACACAGTTTGGAAGCCGTGAGAGGCGGTCCCGAACGCGACGCGAGCGCACCCGTCGTACCGGCCGCCGAGGAGGATCGATCCGTCCCGAAACGACGGTCGCCAGCGACGATCACCGGCCCGTATAGGAACCTTTTCGACGCTCGCGCGGCCACTCGAGCCCACACCGATGAACTTCTTCGATCGCCTGCACGACCGGATCCGGACGGTCGACAGCGTCGTCTCCGTCGGCCTGGACCCCGATCCGGCCCGGATTCCGGACCACCTGCGGGAGTACGACCTCCCCCGGTGGGCGTTCAACCGCCGGATCATCGACGCGACCCACGAGCACGCCGCCGTCTTCAAACCGAACGCCGCCTTCTACGAGGATCCCGACGGCTGGCGCGCCCTGGCGGAGACCGTCGCCTACGCGCACGGAAAAGACGTTCCCGTCCTCCTCGACGCCAAGCGAGCGGACATCGGCAACACGACCCGCCAGTACGCCAAGCTGCTCGAGACGGTGGACGCGATCACGGTCAACCCCTACATGGGCCGGGACTCCCTCCAGCCGTTCCTGGCCGACGAGGAGTCGGGCGTCTTCGTCCTCTGTCGAACGTCGAACCCCGGGGGCGCCGACGTCCAGGACCTCGAACTCGAGACCGGCGAACCGGTCTACGAGCGGGTCGCCGCCCTGGCGGACCTCTGGAACGAGAACGACAACGTCGGCCTCGTCGTCGGCGCGACGAACCCCGACGAACTCGAGGACCTGCGCGAGAAGGTCCCCGACCTGCCGTTCCTCGTCCCCGGCGTCGGCGCCCAGGGCGGGGACGCCGAAGCGGCCGTCGAGTTCGGCCTCGCCAACGGCGTCGGCCTCGTCAACTCCTCGCGCGGCATCATCTTCGCCGGCGAGGACGCCGGCGAGGACTTCGCGAAAGCGAGCGAACGGGCAGCCAAGCGACTGAAAGAGCGGTTGAACCGGTACCGAACCGAGTAGCTACGGGTAGCACGACGAGGGACGGCGCTCGAGGGCGCGGTGCGTGACGTCGCTCGAGGGCGCGATAAGGGACGGCGCAGGAGGTGACGACGATGGCCAGTACTGCGGCCGTAATGGGCAGCTATCGATCGAGTGGTGCACGTACCAATCCGACCGGATTAGTTACCGTTCGCATCCTCCGCCTCCCCCGGTCTCTCGAGTCCGACGAGTCGGCCGACCACGTAGCCACCGTCGAGCCGTCCGACGACCTCGACCTCGACCGGGCCATCCGGCGGTCGCTCCTCGAGGCGGTCGACACCCTCGACGACGGCGAGGTCCATCGGGCTCGACGCGTTCGGATGGTCGGCGACGAATCGCCCGTCGCGCTCCTGGAGGTCGACCGAGACGGTCGTGCCGACGCCGAGGACGTCCGACACGAGGTTGCGGATGGTGGTCACCGTGAGACGGGTGTGGCCGTAGTCCGGAAATTCGGCGCTCGCCCCGCCCTAGAACTGGTACGTGTCGACGTCCTCCGTTCGACCCGGTTTCGCCTGCGAGGCGCAATCCGCACAGAGGGTCGTCCCGTCGTCGAAATGGATCTCGCAGACGAGCGCCCCGCAGTTCTGACAGCGCTCCTGGGCGGGGCGGGACTCGCAGATCTGACACAGACCGCTGACGCTCATGGTGTCCGATTGGTGCTCGAGCGCCATCAATCCGCCCCCGGCGTGCGCTACCGAAACCGGAAGTGACGCTTCCGGCGATCTTCGGCATCTGACGGTGCTCGTGGACGTCTCGGCGAAACGTCGACCGCCTCGAGCGCGGCCCGGCACTCGCGGGTCGAGACCGCGACGGCGGACCGGCGAACGACGCGGGCCGGAACGCGCACGTCTCACGAACCAGACCTGTCTTGTCATCGGTAAGTGATGAGGAGGAAAGTTTACGGTCCATCGGTAGATTGGATTCGGTATGTCCACCCGCGCACACAGAGGCGGCGGCGGTGGCATCGTCGGCGCGGTTAGAGTCGACATCGAGCGGTTACACGGCGCGTGGATGGAGCTGATCTTTCCGCGCCAACGTGGCCGCGGCCACTCCGTCATGGGGAAGTGGAAACCCGAGACCCTCCCCCAGTCGATCGCCTACTACGCCTGGAGTCTTCTCGGCGCGATCGGCCTCCTGCTCCTCTACCCGTTGACGGTCCTCGGACTCGCGACCCGCTTCTACGCGGCGAAACTCGACTCGACCAGAACCAGACTCGGCATCGTCGGCGTCACGGGCATCGCCCTGCTCGGTTGGGGCCTGCTCACGGTCGCCTGGTGGGCGATGTCGTTCATGGAGCAGGTCGAAATTCCCATCGACGCGGTTCTCGCGGTGGCGGCGGCGAGCGCCATCGCGACGATTTCGACCGCCCTCGCCGCGACCTGTGCGAAGTTCGGCGGTCGCGCCGTGACGGTGGTGCTTGCCTACCCCTTCGCGATGACGGCGCTGTTCCTTCCGCCCGTCGTCGCCGCGCTCGTCACGCCCGCGCTCGAACCGTACGTGCTCGACCCCAGCTACGACCTGGCCGTCTGGGTGCTCGACAACGTGCTGTTCCTCGGGGGCGTCAACGAGTTCCTCCGGTCGAACTTCGAACTCGAGGGGGCGGCGTACGCGGCGATGTGGCTCGGGTTCTCGTTCCCGCTAGGCTGGTTCTTCGGAATCGTCGTCGCGCTGGCGAACGTCGTGCGGCCCGCGCGGTAACGGCCCACCCGGTTGCGGCGTCCGACACACGCCGCTGAACGTGCTGCCGGTTTCCCATCACATTTGACGGTTCGCTCCCGAGTCTCGACCATGCAACTCGACCTCGGTAAGACGGCCGCAGCGTTCGTGCTGCTCGTGGCGCTCGGGACGGCGGCGTTGCTCGGGATGCCGATGGGGATGTCGCCCAGCACGGTGTTGATGATGGTGACGCCGTCGATGGCGATCTTCGGTCTGATCATGCTCGTACTCGGCGTCGCACACGGTCAGTACCGGGCGACGCACTGAGCGCAGAGTCACCGCGGTGGTCGACGACGCCCGCACACGAGCGAGAGCCCTTTCTTCCCCGAGCCGCTAGCGTGAGTATGATCGACGCCGATATCACGCCGAAACCGGTCTGTCTCGAGGACGGCGATGCCCTCGACGAGTTCGTCCGCGAGCGCGACCTCGCGCTCGTCGAACTGTACACGGCCGGCTGTTCGAAGTGCCAGGCGATGGAACCCGTCCTGGGGAACGTCGCTCGAGCCACCGGGATTCCGGTCGGGTTCGTCAATCCCCGCGACGACCTGGAACTCCTCGAGCGGTTCGACGTCCGGTCGGTTCCGACGCTGATCCTCTTCGAGGACGGTGAGGAGGTGGCGCGCATCGCGGAGGGGTTCCTCGGCGCCGAGGAGGTGCTCGAGTTCGTCCGCCGGAACGCCGACGGGGACGTCGAATTTACGGAGTGAGCATCGGCATCGACCGCGTTCGCGGGTCGAATTCGGCCGACGGGCGTCTCGCCCGCCGTGGGCGGGGTCACGAACGGTCCGCCGGTCGCGGGACGATCGTACTCAATCGGGATCGTACCTCGAGTCGAGGTACGCGAAGAGGTCGTCGACGAGGTCGGGATCGTACGTCCAGAACCCGTAGAAGCGACCGGGGTCGCGCTCCTCGGCGAGCACTGCGCACTTGCGCATGTCGCTGCCCGCCCCGTCGAAGCAGACGAACCAGAACCGACCGATCTCGCCGTTCGAGTCGGTGACGACGCTGACGTCCGGCGTCGCGTCCGTCCAGTCGTCGTCGAGGAACGCCGTGACCGAGAGCGACCCGCGCGAGGCCAACTCGGCGTACACGTCCGCCTGTTCCACCGCCGCCTTTTCCCGTTGGAAGCCGGTGTGCAGCCGCCCGTCCGCGGTTCGCCACGCTCGTTCTTCGATCTCACGTGAGACCGCGAGCATCTGGGACCGATCGTAGGAGGTGAACAGCGTGTTCTCGAGAAAGTCGAACACCGCAGCGACGTCCGGTTCGGAGTCGTCGATCCGCCACGGCGGGTGGATCTTTGGCGCGAGGATCGCGTCGAGGTGATCCAGTCCGAGCGCGCCCATGAACTCCCCGTCCTGCCCGCGCACGACGACGAACCCGGAGTGGGCGAACGCGCCAGTTCGGCGGAATTCGACGTCCGCGTTGCGGGTCGAAAACTGGCGCCGCAGTCCGTCGGCAACCGCTGGGCCGTCGCCGTAGACGACGAGGCGTTTTCGGCGTCTCTCGACGGTTTCGAACGCGTCGCGGAGTTCGTCCATGGTTGAACTGTGAGTCACGCGGTCGTGCGGACGAACGTGTAGAGAGAGCGGGGGATCTCCGCGTTCTCGACCACGCGACCTTCCGTATCGAACGTCAGGAGGCCGTGGTCCTCGAGTCGGGGGAGCGTCGAGTGGAACAGGGTGATCCGGACCCGCTCGTACTCGCGGTCCGTGGCGATCCGGCCCTCCTCAGCCGCCGTCGCAGCGACCGCGACCTCGGCGAGTTCCTCGAGCGTCACCTCCGGCCGTTCGAACAGGTGGGCGACCACGACCCGAACGTGTTCGCTCCCGAGGAGGCGGAGCATCTCGTCGACGGACAGTCCGAGGTCGTCGGCGCTCGTCTCCAACCGCCGTTCGAACGTCTCGTCCATGTCGTACAGGACGGTACGTGCGTCGGCTGTAAGTATTTTTTCTGTGAGCCGATAGAACGTCGGAAAGGAAATAGTTTGGCGGAAAGTATCCGGCCCCCAGTCACGATTCGGTTGTTGGGTGTGCGCTCGTACACTTCTGAACGAGCCGGAGTATGGTAGACCCATCCGATCGGAGCATGCCACGTTACGATCGCGGTTTCGGACTCCGAGTCCCGACGGCCCGCGGCGGCGCTCGAGGCGGCGAAGCGACACGGAATTTCGCTCAATGATGACGGCGAGTTCGTCGCGTGACCTCGCGACGAGTTGTCGGCGGTGTCGAACGGGCGAGGACGACCGGTGATCCTCAGGCGATCGTCACATGTAGCCGAGGTCGCGCAGGCGCTCCATCAGGTCCTCTTTGTCCTGGGCGCGGCCCGCGCGCTCGGTCGTTCCCTCGAGGTCCTGCAGCCAGGCGGGGTCGTCCTCGGTCTTCTCGGTGCTGATCTCGCTGCCGAGCGACCGGAAGCCCTCCCAGTACTTCGGCGAGACGGGCGTGTCCGCCGGCTCGAGGTCGTTCGGCAGGTCGTCCTTGCCTTCGGGGACGTAGCCGTCGTCCGGGAACTCCTCGACGGTGTCGGGGACGACGAAGTTCCAGAAGGCTTCCCAGACCGCCGCCTCGTCGAACTGGAGGATCGGCTGTACGCGGTCGTGGGGCGGGTAGATGTCGGGATCGTGACGCGGCGAGAAGAACGTCTCGTCGGCGCGCGCCTCCTGTTCGTCCCAGCGGACGCCCGAGATGACGCCGTCGACGTCGTACTCCTCGAGCGCGTCGTTGAGCGCGACGGTCTTCAGCAGGTGGTTGCCCGCGTAGGTGTCGAGCAGGAACGGGAACGACTCTTCCTCGTACTCGAGGATGTTCTCGACGTGGTGGCGGTTGTGCTCCGAGAGTTCGGCGATCGGGATGTCGTCGCCCGGCTCCAGGTCGTTCTCCTCGACGTACTCCCCGATGTCCTCGTTGCGGGCGTAGATGACCTCGAGGTCCCACTCGTCGGCCCAGTTCTCGACGAACTCGTGGATCTCGTCGAAGTGCTGGTAGTGGTCGATGAAGATGGCCGGGGGCAACTCGAGGTCGTACTGCTCGGCGACCTCCTTGACGAAGTAGAGCACGAGCGTGGAGTCCTTGCCGCCGGTCCACATCACGGCGGGTTTCTCGTACTGCTGCAGACCCTCCCGCGTGACCTCGATGGCCTTCTCGATCTTGTCGTTGATGTGCGGATAGTCCTCGGGATCTTCGCCTTCTCCGTCCTCGTAATCGACGTCGACGTACTCGGGGAAGTTGGCTGGCATACGGTGTAATTAGATATAATTAGCAGACGTAAATCGTTTGGGTCGGCGGAAAGGGCTGACGGGAGATCCGAGTCGGTGCGAGCACCCCGGCGATTCCGACGAGGATCCCGGACCGTTCAGCGGGAGTTCGACGGTTCGACGGGTTCGAGCACCGGATCGATGGCCACCCCGCGATCGTCGACGTCGAGTTCGTCCTGGAGCGCGCTGACGATGCGCCGACTCGCCATCCCGTCCCCGTACGGCGTGGGCGTCGAGTCGGGATCGAACGATCGCTCGAGCGCCTCGGCGATCCGGTCGCCGTCGGCACCGACGAGCACGTTCCACCCGCAGTCGACCGTTTCCGTCCACTCGGTCTCCTCGCGGAGCGTCACGCAGGGCGTCTCGAGGAAGAACGCCTCCTTCTGGACCCCGCCCGAATCCGTCGCCACGCGCTCGGCCGCGTCGAGTAACCGAACGAAGTCGAGGTAGCCCTGAGGCTCGACGATCTCGAGGTTTCGGTCTGCGCGCTCGCGGAGGCCGTACTCCTCGAGTCGATCCACCGTCCGGGGATGGGCCGGGAAGATCACCGGCAGAGCGGATGCGGCGAGTCCCTCGAGGATCGACTCGAGGTTCTCCCGGTGGTCGGTGTTGCGCTCGCGGTGGACCGTCGCGAGCACGAACCCGTCCTCCTCGACGCCGAACTCATCGAGGGCGCTCGAGGTTTCCGCGGCCCGGTCGCGGGCCTCGAGGATGGCGTCGTACATAACGTCGCCGGTCCAGTAGACGCCGTCTTCGATCCCCTCGTCGACGAGGTTCTCGACGGCGCGGCGACTCGGCGCGAACAGCGCGTCGGACGCGTGGTCGGTCAGGATGCGATTGACTTCCTCGGGCATCTCCCGGTTGAAGCTCCGCAAGCCGGCCTCGACGTGGGCGACCGGAAAATCGCACTTCGAGCCGACGATCGCGCCCGCGAGCGTCGAGTTCGTGTCGCCGTACAACACCATCGCGTCCGGGTCCTCCTCCTCGACGACCGGTTCGATGGCCTCGATCATCCCCGCCGTCTGGCGGCCGTGGGTGTTCGACTGGACGCCCAGGTTGTACTCCGGTTCCGGGATCTCGAGTTCGTCGAAGAAGACGTCCGACATCTCGTCGTCGTAGTGTTGTCCCGTGTGGACCAGCACCTCCTCGCCGACGGCCCGGATCTCCCGCGAGACGACTCCCGCCTTGACGAACTGCGGGCGGACGCCGACGATCGAGCAGACCCGCATCAACTCACCTCCACCTCCGCGCGCGAACGCTCGCGGCGCGTCCCATCGGCGTAGACGAGCGCCACGTCCGTGAGCAACTCGGTCAGGTTGACCATGTCGTCGACGTACTCGTCGCGCGCTCGCTCCCAGCGCTCGGCCGTCGAATCGTCCTCGAGCAGGTCGCGGGCGCGCTCGAGGACGGTCTCGAACTCGGCGACGTTCTCGATCAGGCCGTGTTCCTCGAGTTCGATGAAGTTACCCATGTCGCCGTCGCCGACGAAGGAGTTCGACCGGATCGCCGGCGTCCCCAGCAGCGCTGCCTCGGTCACCATCGTCTGGGTGTCGGCGATCAGGAGGTCCGCCTCGGCGAGCGCGTCGTGCAGTCGCGCCGGGTGGAGGTCGAACGATCGCGCCGGCAGGTCGTCGAACTCGAGGTCGTCGCCCTCGTCGGAGACGAAGACGGTCGCGTACTCGGAGAGGGCGGAGAGGAGGGTCCGGCGCTGCTCGACCGAGAATCCCCGCTTACCGACGTCGTGGTGACCGTTGAAGACGTTGAACCTGACGATGACGTACGGCTCGTCGGGTCCGACGCCGAGGTCCGCCCGGATCGTCGGATCCGGCTCGAAAACGTCGGGGTGGAGGTAGGCGGACTCTTTGAACCCGTCGAAGCGGAACTGCTTCTCTCCGAGATCCTTCCGGAACGCCTCCGGCGTGAGGATCGCGCGCACGAGCGGTCGGGAGACGACGTGGTCGAGCGAGGGCTCCGAATCGAGCACGGCGATCGCAGGCGTCCCGGTTATCAGCCCGGTGTAGCCCGCGTACGGTCCGATTCCGAAGATCACGTCGGGGTCGAACCGCCGGGCGAACCGAAAGATCCGTCCCAGCTGAGCGGGGAGTTCCCACGCCAGCTCGTACGTCGAGGCGCCCCGTTCGCCGTACACCTCGAACGGGAGCCCGTGGTACTCGAGCAACGCCTCGGTGCACTCGTCGCCGCGGGCCAGAACGAGGACGTCGTGGCCCCGGTCCTCGAGTTCGGCGACGGTGTGTTTGTACAGGTGGACGTGGGCTGGCGTGTTGGTGAAAAAGAGACATCTCATGCCAGATCACCGTGAAACGTCATGTACAGCCGACTACCCGGCCGTTCCCTTTTGTTAATGGTAACGCTTTCAGCGACCGGGGGCGGCTTTCAGCACTGAAACGCACACGTACAGCGAACGGTCACTGCCCGGAGTAAGACAAGCAGAAAGGCCACTTTTCGGTGTGGGAGCTGCGCGATACTGCCGTACGGCCGATAACCTCGTCTTACAGTCTCGGAGATCCACTCGGATCGACGGTTGCACGACCTTACACGGCTCGAGTAGTGGGGTTCGATGCTCGACGGTCGACCTCCTCTCCTCGAGTGACGACGACCCCGTCAGCGCGCGCCGTCGAACCGATCGAGTCGTCGCTACTCGACCGGATGGAGCGAGGAGCGACCCGCCCCACGGGATCCGACGAGCGCGTCGCCGGCGAGTCCGCCCACCGCATCGGTGCGCCGACGGAGCGGTGCGACGGGTCCGACAAAACATATCAGTTCAGATGAGCGTGAACCGATCAGTCTCGAAACGCGACAAAAATGCCCCGACCGCGACGGGGTGAAACGGGGGACTAGCTCGAACCGTCCTACTAGCGACGGTACGTGTCGTCACAGCGTGATAACTTTAAAGAGTCGACGGACCGACCGGTCCAGAACTAGCAAAGACTAGCCAGTATCCAACGTGAAGAAGGCCGAAGGGAGTGGAACACCTCTGCCTTCTTCCTCCGATGGCATAAGCCTTTCCCGACGAGTGGCGACGCCGTCTCCGGAATCGACGCGGGTCACCCCGGCGATCGGACGGGCACGACGCGCCGACGCGTACCGAGCGCCCGGCGCGACGAGCGCGCGGGAACACGCTGTGTCATCTAACCGAAGACAGGGTCACCATGTACGCACACAGCGGACACGACGGGTCGAGGGGAACAGCACTGGAGGAGGCGGTACCGTCCACCGGTCCGGGCGAGGACGCGACGTCGGCGGAATCGCGTTCTCACCGGGTGAACGGCGAGTTCGGTCCGGCGGGCGAACGCGTTCGCTCCGACGACGCGAGGGAACCGGCCGGGGTGAGCACGACGGTGCTGCTCGCCCCCTTCGCCGTCTCCGTCACCTACGTGGGGGTAGCGGCGACCGTCGGCCCCGAACCGTTCGACACCGGGGCGGCCGGTGCGACGAAGTTCGTCGCGTACGGGGCGCTCGGACTGTTACTCCACCTCTCCGCGTACGCCACGGCAAGGTTGTACGCGGCCGCCGAGCGCGAGTCGGATCGAACGGGCGAGTGGCGACCCGATTCGCGGCTCTACGTCGGCGGCGGCGCGCTCGCACTCCTCGCCGCGAGGGTCGTCGAGGTGCTGGTAACCGGTCGACCGATCGATTCGCCGATCGTCTACGTCCTCGGCAACGCCGTCGTCGCGCTCCCCCTGGCCTCCATCGTCGCCGGACCGATCTACTGGCTTCGACGGCGACGGCACCACCGACGACTCGAGTCGACCGCGTAACGGCGACGGTCGGCGCGACTCACGCCAGACGAACCGCAGCGAAAAGCGCCAGCGCGTAGAGTCCGACGAGCGCCGCGATCGCCGCCAACCGATACGCGAAGCGTTCGTACCGCCCCGGCCGACGCGGTCGGGGCCGACCGACGGCGACGGCGTCGACCCGTCGGATCGCCCGCGCGATAGCCCGCTCGAGTCGGTACGCCACCAGCGCGTGGTACCAGACGACGGTGTCGTACAGGTAGACGATCATCGCGCCGACCTCCCAGACCGGATCGGCCGCGTCCTCCGGCGGTTTGTGTCGCTCCCGCCGACGCTCGAGCGAGGGTTTCGTCCCGGCGAACGGATCCGACTCGTACGGGTCGGCCGACTCGTCGTAGGTCACGAGCGTCGCGTCGTTCGATCCGCGACCGGGCGTCGCGCGCGCCCGCGACTCCGGTTCGGCCGACGTCACCGACCCGGCTTCGTTCGCGTCGGCGGTCGCCGTCAGTTCGTCACTCCCCTCGTCGGTGGCAGTCACCACGTCGCCCGCCCCGGTCGAGTCCTCGACGGGCGCGCTCGAGTCCGCCGGTGGAGGCACGTTTTCCCGTCTTCGCCCGGAACCGGATGCGGGCCGTGAGAGGTCCAGATCCTCGAGCGACGGCGTCGCGCCGGCGTCAGCCGTGCGCTTGCGTCGGAACTGAACCCGTTCGGTCGACTCGTCCCAGTCGGTCATCACGATCGCCTCGCCGGCGTCCAGCGACTGGACCGCCTCGGCGGCGTCGGACCCCATGATCCGCCCCACGACGTCGGTGTCGTTCTCCCACGTCAGCCGGTGCCAGACGAACCAGTCGCACTGGGTGATGTACTCCTTGTCCACCGCCGCCGGCCGCTGGGAGAGACAGCAGATTCCCAGCCCGCGTTTTCGCCCCCGCTTGGCGACCCGTACGAGCAGCGCCTTCAGGTCCGAGTTACCGCCGCCGCTCTGTGGCAGAAACTCGTGTGCTTCCTCGAGGATGATCAGGAACGGCAGGCGGTAGTCGTGCTCGGCGACGAATAACGTGTCGACGACCGCGCGGAGCACGGCCTCGGTTTCCTCCTCGGTCGGGTAGGTCGAGAGATCGAGCAGGATCGGCGTCTGGTCCTCGAGCGCGTGGGGAACGATCCCCTTCGCGTCGTCGCTCGAGAGTTCGAGGTCGCACTCGGACCCCTTCCCGACGTGGAGGACGTCGTACGCCTCCGTCAATCCGAAGTACTCCCCGTCCGTGTCGACGATCAACAGTCCGAGGTTGCGATCGAGCAACTCTTCCATGATCACGCTCGCGGTGTTGGACTTTCCGCTGCCGGACTTGCCGGTGACGAACCCCCGTCCCGTCAGGACGTCCTCGACGGGGAGCGTGAAGCCGTCGTCGGACACCGCGAACCGCTCGAGCGACGCTGCCATTCTACGGTCGGGTTCGCAGTCATTCCATAAATGCTTCCGGTCCGATCGGCGACCGGTCATCCTCAACGTTTTTCTCGTCTCGGTTTGCGTTGGCCACATGGACTGGGAACGAATCCGCGACCGCGGACCGGGGCGGTTCTTCGGCGTCGTGATCGGCGTCACCCTCGTGATGACGGCGAGCCTCGTGGGGATCGTCGCCCTCGTGACGGGCGAGACGACCGGAATCGGCGTGCGACTCCCGTACTACGTCCTCGTGACCGCGATCGCGTTCGTCACGGGCCTCTGGAAACTCGACGACGACTCCGTCGACGGCGTCACGGTCCTCATCGCGACGACGGGGCTCGCTATCGCGACCGGCGGACTGGTCTCGCTCGCCGTCGAAGGGATTCGGTTCGGAATCACCGATCCCGACGACATCGCCGCGCCCGACCTGCTGGCGTACTTCCTCGCCGCCGGGTTACTCTGCACGGGCCTCGGCATGTGGGGCCTTCGCCACTGGCGCGAGTTCACCACCTACGAACACGTCGCTGCGGACGAGGAGTCCGGGTGACGGACCGACGGCTCCGACCCGGCCGTCCGCCAACGCTGCTCGATCCGCGGATAGAATCCGTCGAACGGGACCGATCGGCGGCGCGGCGTTGCCAGCCGGCGAACGAGACGACGGCGAGGGACGCGGACCTTCGAATTGATTCGGAGAGACGCACGCCGTGGACGGGGCCTGGACGAGCAACGCAAATTCCAGCGCCCGACACGATTCGTGCGATGGTCGGGTTATCGCGACTGCAGTCGATTCAAACAGCCGTGACAGATACTCGCGCCCGCGGCGTTCGAGGTTTCACAGGACGGACACCGAACGGTCGAGCCCTCGTCGGATCCGGTCGCCGAATCGAGGCTCGTTCCCAGCACGGTCAGCACGTCGTCCTGGATCTCGTGGCCCTGTTCCGTCAGCCACCGGTCGACGAAAGCGTCGTCCCGGAGTCGCTCGAGGCCACGGACCAGTCCGAGGAACAACAGCGACGGCGTGACCATGACGAACGCCGCGACTGACAGCCGCCAGAGGGTCGTCAGCGTGCCGGGATCGTCCATAGGGGTACTACGACCGGACAGATAAAACGGCTATCGACGGCCCACGAGACGGTCGTCCGGAGCGAACTGTCGGGTTCGTCCGTCGGTAGTCTACCAGCGGACTGAACCGGGTCTCCGGTGGGTTTCCTCAGTCGGAGATGAACTTGTTGTCCCGCCAGTTGACGCCGCTTTTCGCCGAATTCCGCTCTCTGGGCCCTTCGACGACCTCGACGTCGGCCGGCCGCGGTTCGCCGTCGACGATGCGGGTCGCCTCGAGTTCGCCGCCGTGTTCGGAGATCGCGGTCAGGGTTCCCTTCTCCGCGGCCTGCGCGATGTCGACGAGCACGAGGAACATCTCGTACTGCAACAGCGAGTTCTGCAGGACGGTCTCGCGGTCGCCCTTGAACGCCGCGAACTCGACGAGTTCGGATTCGATCTCCTCTTCTTCCTCCTCGTCCCACCGGAACGAGTTGCGCCGTTCGTCCGGGTCCTCCTCGTAGACGCGGTTCTCGGTGACGCTCGCTTTGAGCTGGGCCGTCGGCGTGTACTTGCTGACCGAGTCGTCCTCCGCGATGGCCTTGAGGATGAGCGTGTTGTTCCGCCGCGTCAACTCCACGTCGGTGATCCCGTCGGGGTACGTCGCCTCCTCGAGGTGTTCCCGAAGGTCTTCGAGTGGCAATTCGAGGGTCGAATGGAGCCGATAAACGTGTCTGGATTCCTCTGTTGACATAGTGGGGTGGGAAGTGCGGCGATAGTCGTGTCCGCTAGTACGACCGCGTGGCATATATGGTCTGCCATTGGATCCGTGTACTCGTCGGTCGTACGAATCCGTGACCGGTCGCGGATCTGGTCGCCTCGTCGTCCTCGCCGGTCGAGTTCGTCGCGTCGAAGCCGAGCGGGTGTTCCGTCGTGCGTCGATCGAGACGGCCGATTACTCGACGTCGAGCGTCTCGGCGAGTTCGCCGCGCTCCTCGAGTTCCGCGAGGACGTCGGAGCCGCCGACGAACTCGCCGTCGACGAACGTCTGCGGGATGGTCTCCCAGCCGCTGTGTTGCTCGAGCGCGGCGCGGTACTCCGGCAGGGACTCGAGGACGTCGACCGTCTCGACGTCGTCGCGGTACTGCGAGATCAGGCCCAGGGCGCGACGGGAGTAGCCGCACTGGGGCATGAGCGCGGTCCCCTTCATGAACAGGACGACGTCGTTCTCCTCGATCGTCTCGGCGACGTGCTCCTCGACTTCTTCCTGGTCGAGTCCTTGGGACGGTGGGAAGTCCATACGCCACGATAGGATGGGACGCCGGATAGATGTTGCGTCACGACCCGATGCGGTCGGATCGGGCGTCGAACCGCTGGCGCCGTCGTGCGACGAGCACCTTCTCGTGATGCTGTCCATCCGCACGCCGAGCACGCGGATGGATTCAGGCGGGGTCGAGGCGGACGATTCGATCGTCGTCCTCGCGCGGAAACGCCCCCTGGGCGCGTCCGTCTCGGTTCGACGTGAGAAGGAAGGGGGAACCGTCGGGACCCGTTTCGACGGTCCGAAGCCTGCCGTACTCGCCGTCGAACAGTGGGCGGGCCGTCACCGCGAACCGATCGTCCAGCCAGTCGGCGTCGAACCGGATCGATTCGTCGTCACCCGCCGCGCCGGAACCGTCGTTATCGCTCGGCTCGAGGCTCACGGCGAACAGCGTCTCGGAGACGAGACCGGCGACGAATAGCCGGTTTCGCCACGCCTGGATCGTCCCGTCGTCGTAGAACTCGATCCCCGACGGGGCCCACGTCGCGTCATCGGGACCGGTGTTGAGGAGCGGGGGCGTAGCCTTCTCGCGCTCGCCGTATCCGGCGTACTTCGGATCGTTCGGCCCGCCGCGGACGACGTCCCAGCCGTAGTTCCCGCCCGGACGCAGGAGGGAGACTTCGTCGCGAGACTGCGGCCCGTGTTCGGCGATCAGCGGCGCACCCGCGGGGGTGAAATCGATCCCCTGTGGGTTTCGGTGGCCGAGGGTGTACGTCCGCGGATCGCTCCCGTCGCCCCAGTCCGGGTTGTCCGGCGCCGGTTCCCCGTCGGCCGTGATTCGAAGGACGGCCCCCGCGAGCGACCCCGGATCCTGCGCGAGCGACTCGTTTCCGGCGTCCCCGGTCAGCACCCAGAGCCGACCGTCCGGACCGAAGGCGATCCGCCCGCCGTCGTGTGTCGACGCCCCCGGAATCCCCTCGAGGATCCGCTCGAGCGAGTCGGTCTCGAGGTCGTAGCGGACGACCCTGTTCCGGAGGCCCCCGTCATCGGCGGTGTAGTAGATGTAGACGAGGGGCGAGTCGGGGTAATCGGGATGGGGCGCGACGCCGAGGGTACCCCCTTCGCCGGACGCCGCTCGATCGGGGAGTGCTTCGCCGGCGAGAACCGTCTCGCCGTCGGCCGGCGTCAGCCCTGATTCCTCGGCGAGCGCCGCCGCGTCGAACCGGCGTACACCCCCGTCGCGTTCGGTGATGAACGCCTCGTCGCCGGCGAACGCGAGGTCCCAGGGGATCTCGAGGTCCGAAACCACGGTCGTGGGTTCGACGTCGTCCTCCGAGGGAATGCCGTCGGCCGGTCTCCAGTCGGGGTCCGGCCACTCGCCGTCGGGCGCGTCGACGGGGGTCGTGAGTTCGCGTTCCTCCGGTCGACCGTCCTCGACGAGCGGGCACCCGGCGAACGCGGCGGTGAGAGCCGCGGCGCCGACGGCGGCTGACTCGAGCACTCGTCTGCGGGGGATGCGCGTCATCGGCCGTGGGTTCCGAATACGTTCCCCCGGGCCGACAACGTTTGCCCCGACCGTCTCGAGTGGACGATCACCGACGGAAGAGACGCACCGGTCGGTGGAACGGTAGGCTGTCCGGTCCGGGCCGACGCGTCAAACTGACGACTACGGGATAGTTCCAGTACGACCGGAAACTATCTGAGGGTCGCTTCGAGTCAGAAGGCAGGACCGTCTCAGTCCGCGGCCGTCCCCGACGACAGCGTTTCGAGTTTCTCCGCGGCGTAGCCGAAGACGTCCTGGTAACCGTTCGACGACATCAACACCGGATAGAACGGTTCGGAGGCGACCTGGGGCTCGCCGTCGGCGGCCGCGAACGGATCACCGCGGTCGACTCGCTCGAAGTTCTCGACGAACACCTCGTAGGTGTCGGCCCCGTCCTTCAAAATCACGTCCACGAGCTGGTAGATCGGTAACTCCCGGCAGACCGTGTCGCCCGGCAGTGCGTCGACGGCCGTCAGGAACGACCGCGTGAGGCTGTAGGCGTTCTCCGCGGCCGTCTCGGATCCCTGGAGGCCGCACTCGACTTCGATGGCGTCGACCACGGTGAACAGCCGACCCTCGACGAACGGCCCCGCTTCGACCATCGACTTGACCGGAAGCTGGGGGACGATCCCCCGGGCCATCTCCGTGACCCCGTTGACGATGGCGAACGGTTCGGCGTGGCTCTGGGTCGAGTGGAGGGAGAACGTCAGACAGCCCTCGAGTTCGTTCGCGAGTTCGTGCGCCAGCCGCCCCTCGAGCGTCTCGGCGTCCGGGTCCCCCGGAAACGCGCGGTTCAGGTCCTCCTCGACGTATCTGACCTGTCGCTCGAGGGCCTCCTCGTTCGCGACGATCAGTTTCACCGGCCGCTCGACGGCCGGTCGCTGCTCGAGCAGCCGTTCGACGGCCCGGACGCCGCCGGGTTCGTCGCCGTGAATCCCGGCGACGACCGCGAATTCTGGCGTTCCGGATCCCAACTGTGCGACTCTCATCGATCCATCTAGTACCCTGATCGTCAAAGGCAATTCGGTTTGTCCGCTCGCGGTCCGGACGAAAACACCGTTCGTTTCGGAGACCGTCGGGACCCGGGGACAGATCGTCTCGGGCCGTTTCCGTACGCCCCCGCTCGAACGGACCGCGAGTCTCGCGCGTGCGGCGATCCCCGAGCCACGGAGACCTCACTCGAGGTTCCGCGCGTACGCGAAGTCCTCCTCTCGAGCGAGCGGGCGTCCCCCGTCGAGGCGGATACGCCAGCCGTCGACTTCCGACGGCTCCTCGAGCGCGTTCGTGACCGACGTTCGGACGTCGAGCACGTCGACGCCGTAGTAGTCCGGCGGGATCCCCCGGAAGTACTGCAGGGCGGTTCGAAAG
Source organism: Halovalidus salilacus (assembly GCF_031852275.1). Classification (GTDB taxonomy): domain Archaea; phylum Halobacteriota; class Halobacteria; order Halobacteriales; family Natrialbaceae; genus Halovalidus; species Halovalidus salilacus. The sequence continues at coordinate 1,981,270 of NZ_CP134700.1, forward strand.
AGCGAGCGGAGGCCGTCGTCGTTCTCGAAGTCGACGCGCTTGTAGACGCCGGCGGCCACCTGCACCATCCCGTGTAAAAACATGCTCTCGCGGGTACCGCGGCCGTAGTTGTACCACTCGTCTTCGAAGCAGTCGTGGCTCTCGTGGTAGGCACCCGCGTTGAACAGCCGAACCCCGTGGACGGTCGCCCGCCTGAGCGTGTCGTGTTCCCAGCGGTCGTCGGCCTCGAGCCAGCCGGTCGGGGAGCCCGACGGCGGTTCGACGGTGGGGTCGCGCGTGTGATCGTCCATCGTCCGGGTGTTCGTGCGTACGGGCGACGACCGTGTAACTCCGTCGGTCAGCCGGGTGACGCGTTTCGATCAGACCGGCGGCCGACGCCTCGTTCGAACCCCTACGTAATGCGTTAACTGAGCCAGCGTTGGTCTTATCCCACGCCGGTCCAAGATTCGGATGATGATCCACCCCTACGGTCGGTGCGAGGAGTGCGGCGAGCGGGTGTACGCACACATCGACGGCGACTGGCAGTGTCCAAACTGCGGCGCCAGGGTTCCCGCGGACGAGGGAGATGAAGAGGGTGACGACGGTGGCGACGGAACACGGACGCCGATCGCTCCGGCGTAGATCGCCGTTCGACGATCGACGGGCACGGAACGGGAGTCGACGTCCGTGGTATCCGTCCGACCAGTTTTCGAGCGAACCGACTCGAACGGCGCTCCGTCAACGGCGTTCTCCGCTCGAGCCCAGTCGCTCGAGCCGATTCGAGGACGTGGACTCCGGGACCGCCCTGACGAACATCGACGTCGGTCGATAGGTGACCTCGCCAGTCTCACTGTGAGCCTCCTCCGCGTCCTTGATCGCGAGCACTTTCCACGACCCAGGCGCTCGGATTTCGATCCGACAGCGGCCCCGCTCGTCGGTTCGTTCGACGACCGAATCGACCGTGACGACGACGCCCTCGACGGCTCGTCCCGCCTCGTCCGTGACGCGAACCGTCACCGGTTCGCCGACGGGAACCTCGTCTCGAGCGACCTCGAGGACCAGCGATCGTTCGACTGTCATGCGAACGCCTTCCACGGAGAACCCTAAAAGGCGTCACTTACGTACGAAAGCAGGGGACGGGACCGCTCGAGTGAGGGGGTCGGGCGGCGAAGCCCGAACCGAAATCGGTTCGTTTAACCCGTCCAGGGGGAAAGGACTACCTGCGTGCGAGGGTAGCCAAGCGGCCAACGGCGGCGGACTCAAGATCCGCTCCCGTAGGGGTTCGTGGGTTCGATTCCCTCCCCTCGCATACCACCTTAACTCCGTCTTGCGATTTTCAGTGTATAGCAGATGCAAGATCCATGACAGTAAAATCCGCTTCCATTCGAGCAGTTCTCGAAATCGATAGACGCGAAGGACTTCGTAAGGTGTACGAGGAACACTTCCGTTCGAGCAGTTTTTCGGGGGTTGCGTATGAGTAAATACTCCTTTCAACTAATTCCCAAGGCCGCAGAGGAATACCTCACCGACAAGCGCCGCGTTGTCTACGAGGATCACAGGAAAGAGTTCGCGGAATGGCTGAGCGTCTTCGGGAAGAATCCAGAGCGGGTCGAAGGATACGCAGAAGATACCGTGAAACGAACCATGTATCGGATCGGTGTCTTCGAACGGTTCGTGTGGGAACGAGAAGGATTCGTAGTACCCCTCACTCACGCCCACGCGCACGACTATATGATGTATCTCGCCAAAGGCGATTTCACCGGCAGCCATCGGCACCTCTGCCGTGCAGCCCTGAAACGCTACTTCCGATGGCGAACTCACCAATATAACGAAGACGAATGGGAACCACCATTCACCTTCACAAAAGATAACAATACGCAGCCTCGAGAGTTCTTCACCGTCGAGGAACGAAAGAAGATCCGACAGGCTGCCCTCGATTACGGATCGATCCCGAGTTACACGAGTATCTCTGCTGACGAACGTGAGAAATGGAAAAAGTATGTCTCCCAACGCTTGCGGAAGCCGCTCGCCGAAGTAGAACCCGATGACTGGAAAGAGGTCAACGGATGGAAGTTCACCTCAATGGTCTGGACCAGCCTCGATGCGGGCCTTCGGCCAATCGAGGTTGGAAGAGCTACAACCGATTGGGTTGATTTAGAAAACGGTGCGCTCAGAATCCCCGTCGAGGACTCTTCGAAGAACCGTGATAACTGGACAGTGAGTATCACTATGCGGACTGCGGAAGCGCTCGAGCGATGGTTAGAAGAGAGAGAAAATTATCCGCTCTACGAAGATACTGATGCGCTTTGGTTAACCAGAGAAGGTAATCCGTACACGCCGCAGCCACTCCGTCGTCTAATACTCAAACTCTGCGAAGAAGCCGGTATCTCGACCGAGAACAGGAAAATAAGCTGGTATGCGATTCGCCACTCGGTTGGGACATATATGACTCGAGAAGAAGACCTCGCCGCCACCCAAGCGCAGCTCCGGCATAAAAGCCCCCAGACGACCATGCGGTACGATCAGGTTCCGATCGAAGATCGCAGAGACGCATTGGATAAAATGGGGTAAGAAACTCGTATCCCTCGAAATTCGGACGACCGACAAATCGGATTAGAGGCCGTTAGAATGGATTTTGAGACCGCGATCAATCCATTTCGGGTGATAGAAAATGGCTCTATTGAAACTCTCACGCAGTGATCTGTTTCAGTAGTCTTGCTGAAAACATAGCGCGAATGCGGCACGAGATTGTGATCGATCTACGAAGGAAGTGATCGCTCAGTATAGGCGACACACGTATCAGCTAGGACAGTACTTCGAAGAACGTATCAGAGAGAATGTACTGGCAGAAACCCTTTCACGGCAGAACGCATCGATTCGGGTATGGCTACTGAGGCGACGTTCACGGTGCCGTCCGACCAATTCCCCTTAGGAACGGTTTTTGAACAACTACCGAACGTGACAGTCGAGCTGGAGCGAATTATTCCCGCACGGGACGTGGTGATCCCCTACTTCTGGGTGCGGGGAACCGGCGTTGATGATATCGAAAGCGCGTTCACCGAGCATCCCGGCACGAAAGAGATCCGCCTCGTTGACTCCGTTGAGGACGAGTACCTATTACGCGTCGAGTGGGCGCTGGAATACGACGACGTGCTCACCATACTGGCGGAGGCAGCGGTGCCGCTGATCGAGGCTATCGGTACCAACCAACAGTGGACGTTCGAGATTCGTGGTGATGATCGAAGTGACATCGCCGCCTTTCAACGACGTTGTCGAGAGGTGGACATCCCGATTACGCTGGCGGAGTTGCACGCACTCACGCCGGTCGAGACGGCGACCGAAGCCGCCCTCACTGATACCCAGCACGAGGCGCTGGTGCTCGCCTACGAGCGTGGCTACTTCGAGTCCCCGCGCGAGGTCACGTTGGAAGACCTCGGCGAGGAACTCGGGATCTCACAACAGGCCGTCGGTTCCCGCCTCCGAGGGGGGATCAAGCACGTCCTCGGGAACACGCTCTCCGCTCTTGCCGTCCAATCCTGACTGGGTGCTTAAAGCCGATTTGTACATGAAAAAGTCAGCGTGATGGCCGTCCGTCAGCTTCATTCGTATAATGAGTGAGGAGTCTATCGCCTTCGATTCGGTACTCAACCTGTGTCAACACCAGCACCGTCGGATCGTATTGGGGATACTCGCAGAAGAACAGCGGTCATTAACGCTCAATGACCTTACGAAGGCCATCCTCAAGTACAATCATCAGACGCCAATTACAGAGGCGTCTAAGGACGTATTAGCAGAGATTCGCCTCTCGTTATATCATGTCCACCTCCCGAAGTTGGTCTCGGAAGGACTCATAAACTTTGATCCAGAGCGCCAACTCGTGGAACCGACCGAGCAACTAGATCAGATGCAGCCGACCCTATCCACTATCCTCAATGCTGATCCTTCGCTCGAGACGCCGATTAAACTGTAGTCTCAATCGACCGTTCTCAATCCTCGTTCATCGGATCGTTTCACGAAGAGCGAGAAGATGACGAACAATAAGCGCCTTGTACTGAGCGATCTCCGACTTCGCAATCGGACCCAGTTTCATACGACATTCGCGCCCTGAATTCAGCACCCTCTGAACGAACTGGTCGGTTCGTGTCAAAAACAACGTGACGCCGTCCGTAGATGTGCGAACTGAACACGCTCAGCGTATCTCTTAACTCTAAATCGAGTAATAGAGTATCACTGGCCTTGAGATGCTATGATAAGCAGATGGATTTTATCGCCCGAATTCGTTCTACGCATATGTCGGGTGATTCCACCGAACTCGACGAGATCGACCGGGAGATTCTATATCGATTACAGTCCAACGCTCGTAACGTCACGAACGCGGCGACCAGTGACGCTATCGGCGTCTCCCCGACGACCGTTGGACAACGAATCGATGATCTCGAGAAGCTCCCGCCCATTTGTGCGCGGCTCAAGATCGGCGTTCGACGGGCTGTACTCGAGATACTCCGAAATGTGGCTGTTGTCGCCGTTTTCCCGGAGATCGAATGTCTTCTCGGTGTTAGTCTCGTCGGTGATCTTGTGCGTTCCAGCCGGGAGATCCGCCTTTCCAATTACTCGCCCCTCGTCGTTGAGAACGACAAAAATTCCGGTCTCAGAGGTATATTCTTTCATAGTCAGATAGAGATAGTTAGATCACTCTTCGTCGCCGCCGCTGCCACCATCGCTGCCGCTGTCATACGTCACATCCTGTCCAATCGCGAGTGCGTACTCGGTCCACTCCTCGAGATCCGTCGTGTCGGGAGCAACGACCGCGTAGTACCACTGCGGGGGCACGATGAACGGCGTCCCGAGGTGGAAGTCCGAGTTGTCAGAGTAGAGATCCCAAAGGATCAGATCGTTCTGCTCGACGGTCGGGCTGATCTGGATCTGGTAGACTGCACGGCCAGAAACCGCAGCGTAGACGATGATCGGGTGATCCGTGCTGTTCTGATACCACGTACTCAGGCTGCGGCTAATATCGCCCTCGGACATGATCCACGGGCCGCCGCCGCTAACCTCGTTCGACAGGTCAACGTACTCCTTCGTCACCGCGTGCTTGTCGTGGGTGATGGGACCGTCGATGAAGACCTGCGGCGTAATGACTCGATCTTCATTCAACAGGATGCCCTCGTGCTGAATGTCACCGGTCACGATGCCGCCACCGAGAGGCAGCGCACCCGTTTGGCTCGCCGTGACGTTGTGCGGATTGTCGTTGTCTGCGAGGTGGTCGTTGACTCCTTCTGTGACGTTGTTGTGGGCCGAAACGAGCGCAGCAAAATCATCATCGCTCGGCGCACCGACCTGATCGTGCGTCACCTCGTGCGGGTTATTCGTGTCCGCCTTGTGGTCGTCAATCTCGTCACGGACTGGCTGTAAGTCGGCCTCCGTCTCCGCTACATCGGATCGGAACGCGACCTCGCGCCATCCGTCGTAATCCTCGTCGAAGATTGCCAGTCGCCCGTTATCGGAACGCCAGCACAACTCTCCGTCTTCTGGGCTACCGGGATAGCTCGTTCCCGATCCTGACTCGAGACGCTTGTTCGTTAGCGAGATCAGGTGATCGAGATCCTTCTGCGCGTTGTAGTTGAAGAAGTTGTCCCACGCATCGACGGGCTGCTCGCCCTCTACGTAGTTGTAGCCATCCGGGTATTCGGACCCGATACTACCCCAAGTCTTGAGATTAGAACTGTAGTCTGCCATATTTTATTCGAGATAGCCAGCGTACGTGCCGCCGTTCCCCTTCGGTTCGCCGTCCTCGTCGAGTCCGTCGTACCCGAACTCTGGGTCGTTTTCATCGAGATCGTAGTCCTCGGGCGTTCTGTACGTGAACGTCCCGCTGACACTCGTCTCGGTTCGATACCCCGCCGCAACGTTGTCGTTGACAATCTGCGCCAACTCCCCCGCGTTCAGACCGAGTTCCTCGATCGCGCTGGCCGGTGCGAAGATCAGAATCGTCCCTCGGTCGTCCTCCATTTCGCGGTAGTCGACCCGCTCAACGTCAACGTCCAAAATCCGGGCGATAGCGTAGAGAAGATCACCGATCGTCCCCTCGCCGGACATGAGCGCGAAGCGAGCGAACGTACGAGCGCGATACCTCCCCACGGGTTCATCCGTTTGCGGCGGAAGGCCCACCATCTTCGCCAGCTCGAACAGCTGATCGACAGTCTGGGCGTTCCGCACACTCGTCGCGTCCTCGACCAGATCAATATCCTCCTCGAAACCATCGATCGAGTGGCCGATCACGTCGAGCAGCGCGTAGTTCGGGCTGTCGGGATCGTTAGGGATGTACGAGGGAAGCTCGTGAACCAACTGATCGCCGCTCTTGCTGGCCTCTGGCTTACTCATGGTTGATCGTAATTGAGTCGTCAACTGCGCTGATCAGCGCACGCTCGTTGTAGTCCATCGTGATGTTCGACGTTCCTTCCGGCGGCTCAGAGGTGTCCACCTTCAGGTCGGTCACGTCGTAGACACCGCGAACGCTACGGATCGCGTACTCGACCTTCCCGAACAGAACATCCTCGCCCACGTCCACTTCACCGGGAACTTCGTGTTCGCTCGTGAGCGTTCCGCCGATGTAGGACGTGATCGAGTCCCTCACCGCGTCATCGCCCTCGTATTCGTCCGTCGTCTCGATCGTAGCCTCAACGTAGATCGGCACCGGGATCGGACGCGAGAACTTCACATCGTACGTCTGGCCGTTCGGAAGGCGGCTCTCAACTTCGACCAGATCGCCGTTGACGCCACCCCACGAGGTGTCACCAGCTGCTTTCTTCTCGAGGATCATGTCGCCAATGTCCTGATCCTCACCACCGTCGACGACCAACTCAAACGAGTGAGCCGGAAGGCCGCCCTCGTCAGTGTGGTCGACGTTCGTATCGTTGATGAAGATCCCGACGCTGCGAACCCCGTCGACGCTCCGAATGCCCGTGACGAGTGCGGGTGCCGTAGACGCGGAGCCTTCCGCTAAGTCTTCCTTGGCACGCTCGCGAAGCTCGTCATCTGACTCCTCATCGCGTCCCCCTGAGGTCCCCTCCTCGTTCGTAACAGAATCGACCCCGATCGGGGGCGACGGCATGACGGTGATCGTGTTCGAACCCACGTTGCCCTCCACGCCGCCGTAGAGCGCCCGTATCGGAACCGTGACCTCCGTCTCACCTTCGGGTATCTGGCCGCTCTCCATCGTCAGGAAGCGCACCGGCTCGATCCCCTCTGTCTGGACGAGCGTCCCACGGGGAATCGAATAATCCGTGGTAGCGGGGCTGTTCCTCGAGAACGTTACCTCGCCCTCGGCCCGCTGTGCCTCGCGACGGGGAACGCCGATCAGCGCCGTCAGCAGATCCAGTGCCTGCCCCTCGGCGTAGTCGATCTGTGCCGAACTTAGAACGAGGCCGATGTGTTCTTGCGCTTCCGCAAGCCGATTCGCGACCGGCTGGTAGAAGAGACGAAAGACTGCCAGCTGCTCGTCATTCAGATCCTCCCCGAAATACTCCTTCGCGTCCTCGAGCAGTGCCTCGATAATGTCGTCACTGCTCTCCGGTTGAAAATGTCCATCTACGATAGTCATACTAAGATACAGTCAAGTCAAAAGTTTCGCCAGTGAGATAGATGATAGAAACATCAATCGCATCAACGGCATCCTCGCTCGGAGAGACGACGACGGAAGAGATCGAGTCGATTCGGCCATGCGCTCGAGCAACGCGCTCGATTTGCAGCTCAATGCTTCGCAGAACGCTCGGGCTGTTGAACTCGCCGATCTCCTCGTAGAGATACGCAGTCAACCAGATCCGAAGAGATTGCTCGAACTGCTCGCGACCATCAACGATTTCGAGGTCGTTCCTCGGCCCGATGACGATCTCGAGATTCTCGTCTAATTGAATATCCTTCATTCAGCCCTCGTCTTGTCCGTATATTCGGGAATTACATCCGTGACGTTCCCGTCGCTGTCTTTCTGTACATCTAACTCCGTGATTAGCGGAACGCCGCCCTCTCCGAGAGCGATTGTGTCGCCGTCGACGTGAACCGTCCCGCTGGCCGTAACGTGAACATCGTAGCTCCCGCCGGATCGCTGCACGCGAATCTCGGTATCGTCGTCGAACTTGAAGCAGAAGTCGCCTTCCGCTAACGAATCCGGCATCTCGAACGTGGGCGGACTGTGTGGGAACCGGGCAACGAACTCCCGATCCGTCTCCGCAACCTCAACAATGTCCCCCTCTCGAGGAACGATCCACATACCGGAGGCGGGCGTCAAGAAGCGCATCATCCTCCCTTCGCTTCGTGGCGTCAATGCGACGTTCACGAAAATGTCTGAAGAGCGCTCATCGACTGAAACAGACGTGATCCTACCTAACTGAACCATAACACCTCACCCTCACCAGAACGGCCACCAATTGTCGTCAGCATTCCCGTCAAAGACCCACCAGCCGTCGTCGTCTTCCTCTTCTTCCTCCTGCCAGTAGTCGTCAACCGATCTGTACACGTCGAGGTTCTGCCGATCGACCATGTACGACTTCGACTCTATCCCGACCGGAACGCCACCAAGCGATACCGTGACCTGCCAACCAACTCGAGTATTGATCTGGTGGTGGATCTCGTTGATGACGAAGTGGCCGCCATCAACGTCGCGACGACAGTGTTCGCCGATCCGCTGCGAGACGATGATCGAGTCACCAATACTCAGCTTCACCAGACCGGCGTTGCGTTCCGAAGCGAGTCCGTTGAACACGATATTGCCATTTTTGTAGCTGGCGTACTCGTTCACCAAGGTCGTTCGAACGAACTTCTCAAGCGCTTCCTGTGAGCGGATGCGGAGCGGCTCATCGAACGCGAGTACCTCGTCTCCGTCGTTGACCCACGCCTCGGCCTCGGGGTAGAGATTCGCCGTGAAGCGCCCGTTGTCGTCCGGGTACAGGTGAGACGACCCCTTCGCCACAACGCGGTTGATGTGGCTATGGCCCTGCGTAACGTTGTACTCCCGAATCGTGAATTGGTCCCTGTCCGGGTCGCCGTAAATACCGATGATCTCGTTGTACGTCAGCTCCGGGAGGCCGATCCATAACTTTCCGTCTTCTTTGACCCACGCCGTGAGTCCGAACTCACCGCAGACGGTCATTAGTGCCTCCAGCAACGGCGTGTTCTCGAATGTGAACCCACCCTCGTAGTTCGGGGTGTCGATCCCCGGCGTGAGATCGAGGATCTGCTCACCAGCCCAGACCGTCGCTGATTCGAACGCTCGAGCGATTTTCGCACGATACCGATCATCGCCCGAGTACTGCTCATGGAGCGTCTCCCCGTCCATATCGAAGTTGTAAATGTCGGAGATCACCTGCCGGTTGCTCCTCGAGACTTCATCCTCGAGTCCTTCCTCGACGAAGTGAAGCCCGGTGATCGCCCGGTGCGGATCATCAAGCTCCCGCCAGATCGTGCGGATCGCGACGTTCGGCGTAACGGAGTCCCACGTCTTCGTGATCGTGCCCCGATTGAACAGGTGCAGGGGATCTTCAAGCGTGATCGTCGCCTGCTCCTCACCCTGCACGATGTTCATCTCCTCGGGATCGAAGATGTAGCGCCCCTGCGTTACACCGCCAATGGATAGCAGAACCGGCTCGTATTCCAGATTCTCCTCGTCGTGCCGATCGGAGAGAAGATACGCCGCCTCGGTCGAGATCGTGGCTCGAGCGTGAATGAACCGATCTCGCTCAATTCGAATGTCGACCTCGTAGACGCGAAGAACAACTCCAGTCCGAAGGAACCGTAGTTCAACCCCGTTCTGGAAATTGCAGCTCGTCATGACGAGTTAAGATGTGAAGAAACCGCGTCGTCCATATCCGAAGCAATCGACTGCATGATGCCGCCGACCGTTCCGCGTCCACGTCCATCATGAACGATTCCGTTCCCGGCGAATCGGAGATGTTCGGCCTCGTCTTCGCCAGTGCTGACCAAATCGAGCGTGTATCCCCAGAGGTAGTCGCCGCTTCGTGGGTCCCACCCAACAGGGCCTTCGTAGTCGCCTTGTACGACCCGAATTTTCCCGGACCAGCCCGGAGTACTGAGATCGGCAACGTCGTTGTGATCGAGGACCCGCTCGAACGATCCAAGTTCCGAGTGGAGGATCGTTCCGGTAACGTGTACCTCGCGGTTCTTTGCGTGAACCTCGAACACGTCCTCGAGTCCGCAGAAGTTCGCGTGCCGAACGAGATTCCGCTCCTTCGCTATCTGAATCCGGTCAGGGACGTACGTCGGCGCGAAGTAGACACCGTTGCCACGAATGCGAAACGGAAGGCCGCGCTGACCCGGAATCGAGTCTCGCTGAATCGTCATTTCGGCATCTCCGTGTTTTCTTCAATTCCCCGCTCCTGTCGGTACAGTCCGGGGAAGTCGTCCTTCAGCCGGTTCTGCGTCTCGCGGTCGTAGCTTCCGTAGACGTTAATCGTCGTTCCGCCAGCCGCACCAGCACCAGAACCGTAGGAACCGTACCCTCCGCCGTAGCCACCGTATCCACCGTAGGAGCTTCCGCCAGCTCCACCCGTATCGGGTGCAGCAGAATCGATCGCGTTCGCGGCAGCGATACCAGCACCCACAGCGAGTGCAGCACCGCCGAGCGTCACCAGACCGAGAAGGAGCGCCTTCGCTTTCGACGCCGCGATAACCGCAGCTGCGTACGCATACATGGCACCGGCAGCAGAGGCCAACGGGCCGATCAGTGCGGCGATTGCGGAACCAACGCCCATCGCCTTCATGATCGCCAGCGCCTTGATCGTCTGCGCCAGCACGTACAGGAAGCCGGTCATCGTGATGATCGTCGCAGTGATCCCGGCAACCCACTTGTTAGTGAATATCTCCGCAATGCGGCTCAGTAGATCAGCGACCGGTTGGAGGACCGAGAACAGGAAGGCCCACAGCATGAAGATCCTGTAGATGAGGATCAACAGGGACTTCCCGACAGAGAGGACCGAGAGGATCGCCTCTTGGTTGTCGTATAGCTCTTCAACGAGCCATTCGAAGAAGTCGAGCGCCTTCGTACCCATCAGGCCCCCAAACCGCGCCGTAATCTGCGAGATTTGAGGCTGAAGTTCAACCATCTTGGTGAGCAGGTCGTTGACCCAATTGACGACGCCCTGCCCGTGGCTCTTCAGCGCCGGGATGTACACCGCGAGCCGCTGGAAACCTTCAGTGAGCGCCCCAAGCGCGTGAGGGGCACGCTTCAGGAACTCGTCCATGAACGGCGCGAACGTCCTCGAAACTGGCTTGAAGACATTGAACAGCTCACGTCCGAAGAGGCGCAGCCGGACCTGTGCTAAGTGTAACGAGTCCGCTGGGTTCTCACCGAAGCCCAGCAGCCCGAAGATTCCGATCCCGGCACCAGCACCGATCGTCGCACCGATCGAAGCGACGGCACCAGCTAACGCGGTGTAGAACGTCGCCATGAACGGCATGAGGAACGCGAAGAGATCCTGCGCCATCTGCCCCTTCGGGATCAGCCAGCGCTTCGCCGCGCCACCAATATCGTTGAACGACGCCAGTGTATTGTCGACCGCCTCGTAACGCCGTCGTCGGTTACGGCTTGTGATGAAGCCATCAAGAACCGACTGCGGCATCATGGAGTCAAACAGCGGACTGCGATTCCGGGCACGCTGTCGTTCACGCTCTCGAGCTGCCGCCGCAATCGCACTGGTGTCCCCCAGATCGTAGTCTCTCGCGGATCGGGGTCCAGCCCCTTCGTACTCTCTGGCCCGCTGTGTCGATTCGTGAATACTCTGGAGGAAACTACTACTCGCCGCGCTTCCGCGAACTCCGAAGTTCTGCTCTCGCAGGTTCTTCAGCTTTCGTGCAGCCCTGTCGAGCTGCTTATCGTGAACGACGACGCGGATCGATTCCGTTCCACCGAGTGCTTTCTTCTTCGCCAGCGCCTCGTCGAGTTCTCGTTCCCCGAAGACCTTCAGGAGCGTCTCGATCACGTCGTCGATCGACTCCATCGAGAGCTTCAGCCGGTCAACGTCGCTCGTTCCCTTGATCTTGAACTCGGGACTGATGACCTTCTTCCCGATCTTGTCGAGCTGCTTGTCTAACCGCTCGAGCGTCGTAGAGAAGTTGTCGACGAGGTTGACGGTGACTCTAACTTGATTCTTGTTCGCCATCTGATCCTACGTTAACAAAAGTTGTTGTTTCGCCGCCACCGCCACCCACACCGCTCCCTGCTGGCCCGAGGGTGTTCTTGATCGGACCCGTGCCCGTTCCGGCACCGGCACCGGAACCAGCCATCGCCTGCTCGTGTTCCTCTTGCTCCTTCGCTATCGATAGCTCGAGAACGAACCGTTGCAGTGGGGTCAGTTCAGCCTGCGTTCTGGCTAACGGAACGCCCGCCTTCGTGGAGATCAGGTATCTACCGATCCCTGAACCCGTTTCTACGAAAGCGCTCAGCGTCCCGGATGTTGCCCGCGAGATCGAGAACTTCGCCGCCAAGCTCGACGGAGTAGCCACCGACCATGTTATCGACCATCCAGTCGACTTCCTCCTGTGAGTGGCCCATCGACTCGCCGTCGACCCCGAGCTTCGCAGCCTTCTGCATGAGCTTCACGAAGTCCTCATCGAATTGCGAAACATCGATGGGAGCGCCCTCACCACCCTCCGCTTCCGCATCCTCTTTCGCTTCGCGAATCTGTTCAACCGCTTCCTCCTCGTCGATGTTGAGAAGTTCCTGCATCAGCGCCGTGATCGGCAGGAACTCAGCGTCGACGAGGGGGCGGAGAACGACCTCCACAGTCTCGCCGAACATTTCAAATTCGTGAGTGTGGCGGTAGTCCTTTCCGCGAACCACCATGTCCATCAGCGTCGATCGGCTCTTTTCAGTAGTTTCGTCAGTCATGATAAATTAGAGAGGGAGAGGGGAAGGAGCGGGAGTCGGGTAGTCAGTAGAGTCTATTCTTCGCTGCCAGAAGCCGCGTCGGACGGGTTGGTGTCCTCGTCCTTCGACATGGCAACGAACTCGAAGCTCGTCTCGGTCGTCTCACCGGACGTAACCTCGTAGCCCTGACTCGTCACCAGAACCTTGTCGTACGACGTAGAGTCGCCGTCAAGGTGCGTGATGACAATCGAAGCAATCACGACCGGGACCCCATTCGAGTCGAAGAACTTCTTCTCGAGGTCCTTCTTCCGGCCCTTGATCGTCATGTTCCCGCTGTACTCGATGCGGTTGATCGCGAAGCCGGACGGAATGATGTTGCCCGCTCCGTAGATCGTCTCAATTTCAATGTCCTTCGTGACACTGAGCTGTTCAACCGGTATCTGTTCCTCACCGACGTTCACGCGAATGTCCGCCGCTGATTCAGTCCTGTCAACCATAGAAGATTAAAGAAGGTTCTGCAAACTGCTCGTAGATCGCTCAGAAGTGCCGGAAGCGGGCCTTACTCGACCTGCCCGGCAGTGACCGTCGCCCGGATGTTGCGGAGCGGCTTGATCGTCTCAATGCCGACGTTAACCCGCGCTTCCATCGCGTCGATCGGCTCAACCTCGACGGTGTAGCCGACGATCGCACTGAGCGAGAGGAGATCCTTCAGCTCAGACTTGATGTTGCCACGAAGGGCGTTTCGGGCCGCCTGCGTGTGCAGCTCGCCGATAAACATGTCGGCGTTCTCGTTCGTGATGACCGCCACGTAGTCGGTGACGAGACGCGAGATACCCTGCTGGAACTCGTACTCGTCTGGGTTTTCCGGCGAAACCGTGGTCACGTCGTCCATGACGAGCGCACCCGCACGTTCGCTCTTGATCGGGTTCACGCGCTCCTCAACGAGCGCTTCCATCTCTTCGCGGCTCAGCGAGTGGTAGAGGCGGTCCTGCCCAGAGAGACGCTTCTTCATCGGGCTGGCGTTCATGCCAAGACCCGCTCGAAGCCCGACGTACGACCCGATCATACTCTCGCCGTCCGCGTTCCGCATCGGGTACTGGAGCTGGATACGGGACGAGTCGAACGGGTTCTCGTAGCTGAACACGTCCTCGAGATGGGACGTAGCGCCCGCGATAGCGATAGCGAAGTCGCCCTTCGACTCCATGTCCTTCACCACGTCGTGCAGGTAGGACGCGACCTCCTCGCTCTCCGGCAATATGCCGATGAAGTCGAGAATGTCACCCTCCTCGTCGACCAGTGCGTCGATCGCTCCCTCGTAGTCGAGCGCAATGTAGGAAGCCGTCCCCTCGACCGAGCCACTCGCATCGAGGTGATACGTGCCATCGACCGGGTTAACCAGCACTTCGTTCTCGGAAGGCGACAGCGACTCCGGTTCCTCGAGAACGACCGTCGTGGTGAGCGTCGTTCCGCCAACTTCGAAGGTAATGTCGTCGGGATCTTCCGAGAGGGGAGCCTCGCTGAGCGTTCCCGTCGATCCCATCACGTCGTCGCTGGCGTCGATCTCGTCAGGGGCAATCGCGTAGACTGGGAAGGCACCCTCGCTGAGTGCATCGGCAACGTTGATCGCCAGTGGGCTGTCACGACCGAAGAGAGCAGCCGCAGTAGGCGCGTTCGTGATCCGGTGAACCTCGTTGGGTTCGGCGGTCCCTTCCGCAAAGTCGGCCTGTCCGATTAGACCAGCTTCGCCGGGAGAACCGACGTTAACGCCGACAGAGCGGGAACTCTGAACGGTAAGCTGTACTCCGGGTAGTCGAGTATTTCCAATAGTAACCATATTAGAGATTAGAGAGAAACTGCGGAGATTGCGGAAGGCCGCCTACTCCGCGTCAACGTGGCGCTCGATCTCTTCGAACGCCGAAACGTCTTCGTTGGTGTATTCCTTCACGTAGCGGAATCGCACCGTCTGGTCGGTCCTGAACCAGTTGGGTTCTTCAGTCGGGACGGACTGAGAGGTGCCGTCTCCGACCTGCCACTCGAACGTATCCGCGTGGAATTGCTCGGGGCGATATTCGAACGGGAGAAATGCCTGATGAACCAGATCGACCAGCTCGTCCCGCCCTTCCTCGCCCCAATGGGGTTCATCGGCTTGGCGGGTCGCGCTGTCGTCGTACGTCATGCACCAGAGATCCAACCGCACCTCAAAGTATGCGTGCAGCACTTCCCCGACTGCTACGCCGTCCTCGTTCCGCAGAACGCCAGCGAAGGGAACATTCCCCTCTAAGCGCTCGAGACGGCGAGTGGACCACGAGACGATGACACAAGGAAGCTCCATGAACTCCCCACCGCCCTCTGTTCGGACGTGAACGTCGTCGGGTAGTGCTTCAGAAAGGACCTCAATCGTTCGCCGAATCGCCTCTTTTTCGTTCACGTACCACCCCCGAACTCAGATTTTAGATGGACCCCAATGTGGTCCGAGACAGTAGACGCCGCGTTCCGCTCCATCCAGATCGTCGCATGATCCATGTAGCCGATCCCCTCGAGTCCTTCGCGCTTGATCTTCTCCTGAAGTCGGAACGCAGCGTCGATTACCTTGGGGTCGTAGTTGCTGAGATTAACAGTTTGATTCGTCATAGTTAGTCAGTCCAGTCCCAACTCGCGTAGAGGTCGGGATAGTGGAGCTTGATTAGTTCCGCGTACTCCTCGTCATGCTTCGCACGCTGCTCGATGTAGGGATCGTGACCCTCTCGTAGCCAATTCCAGCCCTCGTCGGAGTTGTCCTGTGGTTCAGTCATCCTATGATCCTGTTTACCCGGTTGATCCACGACTCTTCGGTAAACCCCGTCTCGTGGTGAAGACCGCGCCCAATGAACGCATTCTGCCAGTCCAACAGACGGGATTGGCCCGCTGGTGTCGTCACCTGTACATCCATCCGATCCATCATCGAGACGATCCGAGCGAAGGCGTGCAGCTGCTTGTCGGTCAGCGCATCGAACCCACTACTCTCGATCTCGTCGAGGATCGGACCAAGCTCGTCCAGATAGGGACCGGCCCGATCCATCATCGGGAGGAACACTTCGTCACGCCCAACCGTGTACGAATCCCCGCCTCGAACGTGGACCTCGAACTCGTGTTGCTGGCCCGTATGGAAGAGGCCATCCACGAATAACGTTACGTCGGAGTCGACATTCTTGTCCTGTGAGATCACCAGCCCGCGAGAGAACTCGTGAGCTATCTCCTCCTTCGTAGAGAAGTTCTCGAGGGCGTTCGTGCTGATCTGCCACTCGTCGTCTCCAGCGTAGTTGAATATCTGAGCGCCCAACTCGGCGGTGTGGTGCGTCAGGCCCCGGTGGAGCCGTATATTGCCGTCCTCGTCGACGTTCAGATGTTCCCGAGCGTATTCGTTCGAAAGCTCGTGGAAGACGCGCATGGCGTCGATCTCGCTCTCTCGTATATCTCCGTCGTAGTCAGCACGGGGCGTCCCATCGAGGCCGAACGCACGCTTCGAGAGATGGGAGTACTTCGCAACCCGATCGTTCGGAGTGCTGCTCCCCTTCCACGAAATAGCAGCGTGTCGGATCTCGTCCACTGCGTTCCCATCGAGATCGTCGTGGCGAGCAGTGTGGAACAGGAGATTCTGCATCTCCTTGAGATTCGGAGCGTTACCCTCGAGATCAGCAAACGAGAATCGCTTCTGAATCTCCTCGGCGATTTCCTCGTAGCGCTGCTGTCGTTCGCTAACCCGGAGCGCCCGGCGTTCCGAGAACTCAGTACCTCCCAGAAGCCCCGAACTGAATGTCCACTTCTCCAAGATCCACGGAATCAGTGCCGCAATTGGCGGCCCTCGCTTCGTGTACGTCGCTCCCTCCTCGACGGGGGCAGCGTGTTCGGAGATGTTCCGCAGAACGAGCCAGCGGCCTTTTGGAGCCTTGTGGTTCTGTGGTTCGAAGCTGTTGATTAGTTCGCGCTTCCAGATACGCCCCTTGGCGCGAATCCGGTCCTGTGCAACGTCCTCGCCCGTCTCGAGAATTTCGTATCCCGCATCGCGCATCCCGTCCTTGATCGAGGACTTGATCCGCTTGGGGACGCGATTCTTCTCAACAGAGACAGAGAACTTCAGCTTGTCCATCAACCACCCCCGCTATCCCTGCTCGACGAGGCGTTGCAACTGGCCGTGTAAGTGCGTCGGACGGGGAACGAGCGTTTCAACCTCCCAGAGTTGCTTCTCGGCGTTCGGATTCTTGGGATACTGCGGAAGGCCCCACTCGATTACATCTGTCTCTTGAACCACCGAGTCGGCTCGAAAGAGGATGTGTGGTTCCCACTTCACTCGTTCGCCAAAGCGGGCCTCAATGCGTTCCGGTCGTGCTCCACCGGGAGATCGACCGGGGAAATATACGATCGCGTCTTCCTCGCCAACGAAGATCGTCTCCGCTAGAGACTTCCCGTACGAATCGGTATCGCCCAGATCCACCTCTCGGTAAACCTTGACCGGTTCAGCAGTCCTCTCGAAGATCAGGTTCACCGTCTTGACCCGCGCATCGATAATCTTCGTCACGGTGAACCACCGTAGGTGCGATTCGCTCGGTTAACCCGACCGATCCCCATACCGGCAGATTGCCCGCGAAGCATCCCGATGTGGGTGTCCAGCTTTTCGTACCAGACACGGGATATATCTCGAACGGGTAGCTGGTGGATCTTGATCTCGCCGACGTTGAAGTCCAGACCCTCGAGTTCGCCCATGTGGATCTTGCAGAACAGGCAGACCGTCCAGAAGAGGGCGCGTTCCGCAGCCGGATACTGCTTATCGTAGAAGTCCGGTATCTCGAGGCCCGATTCAGCGCGAACCTCGTGCTTTCCCATCTGCACGAGTTCCCGCATCGTCTCGTCGTCAATGACGTTCTCAGTGTAGTACGTCATCGACCGAACCTCGATAATGAGTTCTGTATCGCTATTAGCCATGTGTACGAAAATGCGAAATTATCTGCCTATTCCTCCCACAAGTTGCGGAAGCGGGCCGATCAGGCGAGATCGGTCATGTTGAACTTGACGCCAGCGAGCGGGTCAGCGATGACCGCGCCGTAGCGAACCGACCCGTAGCTGCCGAGCAGCTGGCCGGGATCGCCAACGGGACCGCCGTACTCCCCCTGCGTGAGCTGGACGGGGCGGGCCTCGTGGAAGTAGATCGGCTTCTCATCGCCAGCAATGACGTGAACTTCGTCGTCGGTGAGCCACGCGGTCTGCATAAGGTAGACACCATCGACGCGCATCGTGGTGTCCGGGAGCGCGGTGCTGACCAGCCCCTCAGCCTCGGGGATGAGGTACTGGGCGTCGTAGGCCAGCTCGTCGACGAACTCAGCAGCCATGTCGCTGCTCATGAGCGCGATGGTGGGGCGCTTGCCGTGGTGTCGCAGCTCCTTGTTCGCCTCGCGGATGTGAGCCGTCGCGGTGTGCGCGGACTCGTCATCGAAGAGGTGGCCGGTGTCCTCGAAGACGTGGTTGTGGCTGCGGTCGAACTCGTAGCCACCGTAGTTCTCGGGGTCGAACCAGAGGTTGCTGCCGTCAGCCCACCCGTTCTTCACAATGTCGAAGAGAACTTCGTGTTCCTTCTGGAGAGCGCCCTTGACGAGCGTCTCGAACTGGCGGCGAACAATGTCAGCCGTGTTGTCCTCGATGAACTCCTGAGAGAAGCCGAGCGAGCGCCCGTACTTCTTGACCGAGAACGCCATCTCGGTGGACTCGAGTCGCCCGGTGCGGGCGTGTTCGCCCTCAGCGAGTTCCTCCCACGTCATGTCGCCAGTGTGGACGCGGAACGTGCGCTCAGTGACAGTCTGAGCCAGAAGTTCGCGGAGAGGCCGTTCCGCTTCGTTGAACAGGTCGATCTCAGCAACGGCGTCCAGCAGAAGGTCAGAGAGCGGAACGTCGTCCTTGGTAGTGATTTCGCGGTAGATAGCCATAGAAATGTCTAAGAATTTATGTTATCGCAGAGTAGTCGTCAGTCAGATCAGGCCGTCTCGTCCGAAGGCTGAACGGCCAGCATGATGCGGTCCTCAGTCAGCGCAACGCCGACAATCTGCACGAGGCCCGACGCGGGGCGGTCCTGCGTGTAGCCGCCATCTTCGCCGAGGTAGACGACTTCACCGGGGACGAAGCCCCAGTCACCGTCGCCGTTCTCGACTTCGACGCCGTACGCAATTGTGGACACGCGGTCGCGACCGACGAGAGCGCGGTTCGCCTCGATGACGAGCTTGACCTCATCCTCCTGATAGTCGTCGAGGGAGGTCGCCGGGGTCAGGCACGCACCTAGGGCCATCTGGCCCGACGCGGCATCGGCTTTGACCATCTCGCCGTCCGAGTTGATGCCAACGAGGTCGCCCTCGCGCATCGTCTCGCCAGCGACAGCGGCGTGGCGGTTGATAGGCTGTTCAGCACCAGCAGTAGCAATTCCAACGTTAACCATTGTAGTAGAAAGTTATCAGATATTCAGAGGGAGAGGCCGCCGACGTTGCTCAGACGGGCGCGGGCGGCTTCCTTGCGGGATTCAACCGCGTCAGCGGAGAACTTCGGGGCCTTGGCAGGCTTCTCAGCGAAGACCGATTCCTCGGCTTCCTCGTCGGCCTCCTCGTCGGCATCGTCAGTCTCGGGCGCTTCCGCGAACTCGGCAGCGGCCTCATCGGCGCGACCGGCCATCTCGACCAGCTCGCCCATCGAGAAGCGCTCAGCGAGCAGCTCCTCGGAGATGTTGGTGACTTCCGACGCCTTCGCCGAGAAGTACGCCTTCGCTTCATCGAGGTCGCTCTCCAGCTCCTCGATCTTTTCAGAATACTCAGCCGCCTGTTCCGCCTGCTCCTGAAGCTCGGAGAACTCCGCGATGTTCTCCTCGTGCGCTTCCATGACCTGCGAGAAGGTTTCTCGGAGGTCGGCTTCGCTCATCTCCTCGATCGGAGTTTCAAGTTCGATCTTCTTCATAGATAGATTAGATTTCTGTAAATCGTGCCCGACTGGTGCCCTTCAGATGTGACACCGGGGCGTCGTTGGCTTCCGCATCTGGTTCGTTGAACACTCCAGCTTCTCTGGCCGCCTCCGCAAACTGCGGGGATAACCCGCCGTCGCTGCCGTATCCGGCAGGGAAGGGTGTCAGCGAGAACTCTACCAACGTCGCGTCAACGAACTCGGGTTCACCCGCGTCGTTGCGCTCGATCCGGTAGTCGTTCCCGAACCCGACAGAGCCGTCATTGATCGCTGGAGGTTCGTGGGTGAAGTCGGCAATTACGTCCGACCGGACGCTGTTGCCGGTGTTCGGAACGTGGCCCAGAACCCGAAGGAACCCGTCCGCGAAGCGCACGTCCTTCAGATAGCCGACGTTCGCTAACTGGCCCTGAGAGTGGTCCAACTGTATCGGGATCGGCTCCGAGAAGTTCCCGGCTACTCGGGTCAGAAACTCGTCGGTGACGCGAATCCCCTTGCGAACACCCGGCTCCATCGCCGCGAAAATCACGTCAATGGAACCGTCTTCGTACTCCTTGACGCCGTAGCGGTTGAATCCGTCAGGCCGCTTCAGCGATTCGGGAAGTGAAAACGAGACGCTGAAAGCCAGCTCCTCGTTGATCGGTAGTTGCTTGCTCATTTCATCGTGGTTAAAACTTCAGAATGCTCCCGAGACGTTCGAAGACCGTTACAACAGCAGCTCCAACCGCAAACAGGCCGCCGGAGAGAATGACCGTGTGTCGATCTACCCGGCTCTCCAGTTGGGTGAGCCGTTCATCGCGAACCTTCGATTCATCAACGTAGCGTTCGGATAGCTTCTCGAGGTTCTGCTCGATTAGTTTCGTACGTTCTTCGGTTCGGGCCGTATTCTGAAGGATCTCATAGATCACTTCATCATCGGCGTCCATAGCTCGCTACTCGTTTGATATGTCCCGCTGCTTGCGACCGTCACTCGAGTCCCGTTCGGGATTCTGTCGTGACTTTACTTCGCGTCCAGCGGACTCGGCCCCGCTTCCCGTGTCAGTTGGTCGTCCCCCGTTCGGGTTCTGAATGTTATCGCCAGCGCCACGCAACTGTTGCAGAAGCGCCACAATCTCAGCCAACTCACTTTCGTCAGGAAGCTCTATCTCGGGGTCAATGCCAACGCGCTGCGCGAAGGCTTCACGGGTAAGGAACCCTTCATTGAAGAGCTTGATCGCCGAGTCGATCTCGAGGCGGCCCTCGTCGGAGGAGTGTTCCCCGAACTCGAAGTCCGGGGGTAACTCGTTGTAGTCCTCCGGGTTCGGGTGGCCGAGAATCGAGACGAAGATTTGGTAGCGGATCGCGTTCTTGATGATGGAACGGTATCGCTGGATACGCCGATCGAACTTCGGCATCAGCGTGATCGAGTCGTTCCGCCCGACGTCGGCGTCCATATTCAGTAAGAACGCAGGAACCCCGATCCCCGACGCAATGCGCTTCTGCAAGTGCGCGAAGGTACTGTCGAGATTCAGAACGCCCGACTGACTCGTGGTACTCGAGACACCGACAACCTCGTGGTCAACGTCGTGGCCGACCGCGAGCATGGACTCCGGCTCAATTTGCTCAACGGTATCCAGCCAGTTCTCGATCTGCTCTTGGTTCCAAGGCCGTTCCTCGGTCCCGCACTTCCAGAGAACCGGTGGGTACGCCTTCGTCGAGATGAACCGAGCAAGGTCGATCTCCATGTCGCGCAGGAAATTCGCCTGCTCCTCGATCCGCTCGATCAACGAGTGACCGAAGTCCTCGCCGGGGTGGTAATGGAAGCGAAGAACCGCAATATCGTACGGATCGAACGAAATGTCGTCGGCGCTACCTTCAGTTTCCAGAAGATACTCCTCGACGACACCGTACTCATCCGTTTGGATCTTCATCCGCTCCGTGGGGAGCAACTTCGGCTTGAATACGTCGTCTTCTACGACGATCTCGAGGAAGGCTGTTCCGTCAACGAGAGCGTGCCATACCCACTCGTACAGCACCGTCTCGAACTCGGAAGTCTCAACGAGCAGCTTAAACTGAGCAATATCCTCGTCCGTCTGTTCCTGCTCTGTGAAGGGAATATTCGCGGGCTTGATCGAGAACCCCGACCCCACGAGGTAGTCGACCAGTGTGTCGATCGCTTCCCCAACGTGAGGGTCCATGTCGGCGATGAGCCGATAGTCCTCGATCTTCTCCTGCGGAGGCTCACTGACTTCAGGCCGACCACTAACACCGCTCGGGCGCTTGATGACGGCACGCGGCTGTTCGAGCATGAAGCCGAGCCGTCCATCGTTGGCCCGCCTCATCAGGGCCGCTTTAACGTCACTCATTTGTTAGATAGATAGATTAGAACCGCGACCGCCGCCGAGCGTATCGCGGGGTGTACGACCGCCGAGTCCCACGGGAAACACCACGAGAGCCGTATGCGACTTTCGCGGGCGGGGGATCGGCGGGCTGCTTCTCTTGTTCTTCAAACGCTTCCGTTCCATAGGGCGCAACCACGCCCTCACCGCCGATCGGAGCCGGATCTCGAGTGACCATCTCTCGAGCTGGCTCCACGGAGAGGCCGGGTGGGAACGCTCCCAGAACGCACGCCATCGCAACGTCGTCCTTTCCCGACTCGGAGTGATCCTTCCCCGAGTACCTCGGCTTCTGGCCGTCGTGCTTCTGTTCCTTGACGATCGAGAGGAATTGGTCGTACATCTCCTCGTCCTTGAGGAGAGTCACGTTGTCGTTGCGAAGGGCGGCGTTCATGTCGCCCATCATCTCGTTCACCGCGTCCTTATCGGAGAAGTTGAACCCGATCACACCGCGACCGAGCTTCTCCTCGATGATCCGCTGGAACGTCTCACCGGGACCCGTCTTGTCGAGGATCACGTAGTCGACCCCCATCGCAGAGTAAATCTGTGCAATCCGGTGAGCAACGTGAACGGCGTTACCCCGATCTGGATTCGGAACGCCCGCTTCCGCAAGCACGTCGTTCGTAATCTTCTCGAGATACCGCTGATCCCGTTTCTCGCCCAAGTGATCGAAGACGGTGACAACGGTATCGTCATGATCGATCCCAATGTCAACGCCCATCGTTCGCATGACACCCGGCAGCTTCGGCGTATAGAGGCCGAACTGGTAATCCGGGGCCTGCGAACGTTCCTGAGCGCGAACGACCGATTCCTCGTTGAAGAACCGATAACTGTCATCGATCGGGCGGCAGAGGTACTCTTGAGCGAACCCCTGCGGGTCCTTCACCCGATCCTCCTCGACCTTCTCAATGTTCAGATCCGGTCGAACCGGGATCACCTCCTGCTCGAGCAGGCTCACCTCCACGTCGATCTCGTCTGCGTTCGCGAACGACGGCTGTTTGATCGAGATCGTCCCGATCTTATTGCAGTTCTCGTCGTAGCCCGTCTCCGTTCCACGGGCATGGTTCCGCATGAAGAGGTCGTTCTTCGCTAACGGCGTGGAAACCTCGACCATGAGGCCCTGCGTACCAAGAGAAACGAACGGACTGAACGCCCGACTCGTCGCCTCTTGGTCCTCAAGGAACGCCATCTCATCGATGAAGACCGTCTTCGCGGAATCGTCACCACGAGCGCCTTCTGGGTTCCCGGTGTATGCCTTGTACCTCGTGCCGTTCCAGAGAACGATTTCTGACTGCGTTGGGGTCTTGGCGAACGGGATCTCGATCTTCGCGTTCTCGAAGAGGATCTTCAGATCTCGAATGCGAGCCTGTGCCTGCTCTTCCTTACTCGAGACGATCGGGAAGAAGCTATTGGGGTTGATTAGCCCGTCAATCGCCTCACAGACGATGATAATGAACGAGACGCCGATTCGCCGCCCCTTGTAGATGTTCAGCGTAGATGCATCGCCGTAGAAATAGGCGTGCATAATCTTCGGCTGGTATGGCCTGAAGAGCGTCAGATCGCGGACCTCGCCTGTATCGAGGTCCTTTACGCGGAAGAGATCCTCGGCGATACGATCGGGCCGCCCCCGCCATCGATCGCGAATTTCCTCTTCCGACACGCCCGCCTCTTCAGCGAACTGAGCCACTATCTCATTCATTTTCACCCAGAGAGACAATATCGTCAATCGACGCCCGAATCCAGCAGGTATCGCGGTTGTACCCGTTTCCTTCCCACCGGATGATGAGGCCGGACGCCTTCCCGCCTCGAGTCATCTTGTAGTTTGAGACGTTTTTCGGGTTAGCTACCCCCTCACCGGGACCAGCACGGGAGTAGTCGGCGGGTTTGTTCATACGCCGATCCCGTCCACGACGTAGATTGAGAGATACCCACTATTCGGAAACGTCTCAACCGATCCATCTTCGAAGGTGACGTGCCACTCACCACGGAAGATGCCCGGCCTCGCGGTATCCTCTGGCTTCCATTCGTAGACAACGACGCCATCTTCCTCCGGTTCAACGAACGCGGAGCTGTTGATGTGAACCTCACCGTGTTCGTCTCGAACGCGCAGCTCGACTGTGGCGTCAGTAAGATCGATCGGTAGACCAGAGCCGTCTCGAAGCGTTGCCTCGAGAGCCGGTGAGGTGTCTCCCTGTTTGATTGTAAACGTAGACATGATATTCTACCGCCGTTTTTGCACGTCGATGCTATTCTTGCTGTTCACGACTTCGAGGCCCGTGTGCAGATCGCCCGCCCGGACCCGTCGCGCTGTAATCAGCTTGTAGGCCCGGATAGGCGTTACCGAAGCGCTTACGATGCCTGCTTGAACCGCTTCGAAGTACTTCCGGTCGCCCTCCAGCGGGATCGCGACAACGCTTGTCGGCTCGTCTGCCACACCGAGGACTTCCATGAAGCCGATCGCTCCCAACGAGTCTGACTCGGCCTCGATCTGGCCGCCTTCCGCGAACGAAGCCGCAAATCCATCGGCGGAGAGCGCGTCAGATACCGAATGTGTGGCCGAAACCACTGAAATTGCCCCAGATTCGCCAGCTGGGGCGGAAATCGTTGAACTTGTGGGGACTATCGAACCCGATCCAAGCGTATTTGTTGCGGAAGCGGGCCGTTCCAACGCCGAAACTACGTGAATCGGCCCAACTTCAGCGACTAAATCCCGCTCAATTACGGGGATAGACGCCGAAGAGTGGGCGGAAGCGGGCTGTGCGGACGCCACAAGGAAGAAATCTGTACTGGCGTAGGCGTTCCCCGGTTCCGCAACCAACTCGATCAGCGTTGCACCAGATACGGCTGTCGTCTCCGAAGTGCCAGTAGTGGCTGACGACTCACCAGAGGCCACAGCAGCGCCTGAGAGCGCTTCCGTGATTCCCCGAATGTTCTCGGTCGGGGAAGCCTCTGAAGCTGTTACAGCGGGTGAGAGAGTCACCTCGACCGAGAATGTCGCCTCGAGGGGACCCGTCGACGCTGTAACCGGTGACGAGAAGCCGCCAACTGCACTGCTCTCCTGATCCGTCAGGAGAACCTTTGCGCCTCCCGCATTTTCGCCGAATGCGAGATACTCATCGTCGGGCGACCACGAGACGGTGAACGCGCTCGTGCCATCTGTATCACAAACCTGTTCCAGTGACCAGTCGTCGGTATTTATGACGTATACTTCGCCGTCCAGAGATGCGATTGCGAGG
The DNA here is from genome assembly GCF_031852275.1 of Halovalidus salilacus. Classification (GTDB taxonomy): domain Archaea; phylum Halobacteriota; class Halobacteria; order Halobacteriales; family Natrialbaceae; genus Halovalidus; species Halovalidus salilacus. The sequence continues at coordinate 2,006,703 of NZ_CP134700.1, forward strand.
TATTCGTCATTGTGGGAGAACGCCAGCGTACGGTCAGATGAACCCGAAGGGGCCTCAGATCCATACCCGGTTATCGTTATGTTTTCCCACGTATTCGTGTCAACAACACGAATGTTGTGCTTCATGTTCGCCATCGCGAGCATCCCACTGTCGTTTGACCACGCAATTCCACGACAGTCATCGGCCAGTGAGAAGCCTTGTGCGAGGCTCCAATCGCCTACATTGTAGACTCTGACGCTGTTTCCTCGAGTGCCGTATACGAACCAGTTCCCGTTTGGGGAGAAGCCGACCGTCTCGACCGTCGAACTCGTATCGGAGATGGTGTGTACGACGCTCCAGTCGTCCGTGTCGTAGATGTGAACCTCTCCGTTCCCACCGGCACCTTCGCCGAAGGCGAACAAGCTACCATCTGGAGAGAAGGAACTCGAATAGACGCTGCCTTCCGCAACCGTTGAGAACTTCTCTTCCCAACCGAACGTTCCGGGTCCGTAGACGTAGACCTCTCCGCCCCACGCGGTATACGCGATGTGTGATCCGTCTTGTGAGAACGTCGCTGATGCGATTAGGGTTCCATCCACGGATGGGAACGTAACGCCACGAACCCAATCCTTCGTGCGACCACCATTCGTGTAGAGCGCGAGCTGCTTATTTCCGTTATGCGTGGCTGCCAGATACTCGCCGTCAGGTGAGAACTCGACGACACGAACATTACCGGAACCGATCGTCGTGATCTCGCCCCAATGTTTATCGAACAGGATTTTCAGCTCGGCTGCGTCCTCGACTTCCCGCGTTAGCTGAATGGTCTGGTACTCATGTTCGAACGCTCCAAGCGTCGTGTGAACTCGACCGAGAATTTCGCCGTCTCCGTCTACAATGTCGAGAGAGGCTGTACCCGTTGATCCACCCGTATTCGTGACGTTGACTGTAACGAGGTGGCCGTCAGCAGCAACGATAGTGCCCTCAAAGTGGGGATCACTACCGTCACCCTGAATCGAATAGGTTCCAGTATCGAACGAGACATTGGCCTCGTCGATCGTACGCTGTATCGGGATTGCGTATCCGTAGGAACTCCCGCCAGCGAAGTGCATCCCGAAGGGGTGCAGAACCTCGCTGTCTACATCGACGACACCGACCAGCTTACCACTGTCACCGGACTCACTGAATTTGGCGTCCCCGTTCCGATACTGGTAGACGCCTACCACGTCCGTTCCACTGATCGGAACCGTAACATCAACCGCAACAAGCTCCGTGTTTCCTATCCCGGTCGTGATGCCGGAACCCACGATTAAGTCATCGAAACTTGGCTCGCGAATCGAGCCGGGCACACCGAATCCGAGTACATGATTCGTGAAAAGATTCGGATCGTCCAGCTTGACGACCGCCCAATCGGATTCGATGGTTCCGCTCCAGTCGCTCGCCTTGGTAACTTCTCCGATGATGTTATCCGAGGAGGCAGTCGACGGCTGATAGACCGGGTTTCCGATCAGCTTGGAGCCATCGTCACCTTCATCGAAAAGATCATCGTCGACGACGTGGCGACAGGTAAGAATCGCGGGATCTCCGTTCGAATCGCGTACTCCGAGGGTGAGAGTACCCCCCGGCCCCGATTCTCGAGCAACCCGAATGCCACCGATTAGTGGTTCGATTTTGTTGCGCCGAGTATCTGAAACGCTGTCGTACGTAGGAATCTCTGTCTCGAGTACGTCAATATCGATTCCATTGATCTCGTCGGGGATCTGCTCCGTTTCCTCGAGATCGCTCTCGTCGACCTTCTCTTTAACGTTGACAATGATCGCGGGCGTATCCGTTCGCTTCCCATCAACGATCCGGTAGCCGATCCCCGTCGACCAAACGTTGGGGAATGACTCGATGAACTCGCGGATCTCGGGAAGATCGCGCCGCTCGAGAAGCTCTTGAATTTCAGATTCCATAGAAAGACCGCGACCGCAATCACAGGGTGTTCAGAACGTAGCGTACGGCTTACGAGAGCGAGAGGCCAGTTCCTTGTAGCGTGAACGAGGTGACGCTCCCGAGGTCGTACTCTTGATCGAGTTCGCCGGAGAACAACAGGTGTTCCTGCGGCGAGGAGTCACCAGCTTCCTCAGATTCGAATGTAGCGGTGACGAAGTAGCCATCAATCATCTCGCTCGAGTCGTCAGTGTCGAAGACAACATCACTTAGAAGCGCCTGCCAGTCTCCACCGACTCTCGCAAACGAGAACCCAGAGCCGATCGAAACGTCTTGGCGCTCGTATCCGCTGCCGGAAGGCTCAGTCGTAATGTCGCCAACGTCATCGGGATCGCTGAGGTTGTCAGCCGAATAGTTGAACAGACCGACGCTCACCGAGCTGGCCCCGCTTCCGTTACCGAACGCTTCCTTCAGGATAAATTCCTCTCCAGTGTCGTGTAATTGTGCCATAGATAGATAGATCGAAATATGCAGGTGGGGGGATCGTGCCGATCCCGAACGTAAACTGTAGCTCCCCGAGAGCTGATTGACAATCAGTTCGCGGAACGCGGCCACTCCCCCACTCCCCCAGTTTCCTACTCGGGGAAACCCTTACCTGTAAGGTAGTAGCCTTACCCTCGCAAGAGCGATTATATCACCGGGTGCAAAGGGCTGTCATTGTTTGCCCAACTTGGTGTCAGTCCAGCGCACCCGAGACGTTACTCGTCGTCCTCAAACGCTGACGGATCGTACTCGTTCGCTTCCTTGACGAGTCCGCCCATCACGTCGACGATCCCGTCCATGATCTCGTGAGCGGACTGCGCTTGGTCGTCCTTCATCTGCTGCTTCCGGGTGATCCCAAGAGAGTCCTTGATCTTCTGAATGAGACGAACTTGCGAAGCCATTGCCTCGTTCAGCGAATTTGGCAGCTCCTCCGTCTCAACGAGAGTCCCATCGGGCAGGTAGACGCCCTTCTCTCGGATCTCGCCGTGACGTAAGATGTAGTCCTTGCCTCGAGCCTCCCGGACGATCTCGATCGCAAGGGTCTGGAAGTCGTGAGCTGCCGAGGGATCTGACACGAGGTCGATCCCATATGCTTCCGGCCACGAGAGAACCCAATCGTAGAGTTCCTCCTCGCGCTCGTCCATCGTCTCGCGCAGGTGTTCGTCGGATGTGTACATGCCGTGTTTCATGTTGCCCAACTTGTCGAGATTCTCGAGGCGGGGGACAACGCACCCGCCGTGATGTTTGCACCGCCCGTTCCTCTTGACGTTCTGCGAAACGCAGTAGCGCGGCGGCCCGTCATAGTCCTCGGGCTGCCGTGGAATCTTTGCGAGACAGTACTTTTCCTCGAACTCGAGGTACGGGTGATCGTATTCCGCTCGCATCTCCTGAAGCTCGGCTTCCGTCTTGCCGGTTACTTCATTAGATGCCATGTATCAAAAAGTTGATAAAGTGCGTAGAGAGAACTCGCCAAACCCTGCCTGCCTGAGTTTCCGAGACTGTAATCAGTGTAAACCGCTTCGTGACCCACTCGGGAGTGACGCTAATCAGCTCCCGATTCGTTACCCACGCATTCCTTTGCGGAACGCCGCCCTTCTCCTTGTCCTGTCCATCACAGCCGGTGGCTAAAAGGGAGAGAAAGAGAGCCACACAGAGAGTAAACCCGAGGAAGCGGAAAAACTGGGAGCTTCCGTGAGCTAAAGCGTCGTCACTCATCAGAATAACTCCTCAAACTACCTTCCTCACCCTTAGTAATAGACAAGGGTATATATAGGGGGGCCGGAGTTTAAATACTACCACAGGATAATATTTCCATCAAATAGTATTACTAAGCAGGAATTCGCATAGCATGCTGAAGTGTTTGGTGGTAGATATGCATATTCATGCGATGTAATCCAGCGGAGACTTTCTCGGGCGCGGTCTGCGGAGGACGCACCTCGAAGGCTGCCGGGGTGTGGACACATTGTTACCCCGTCGCCTGTGATCGGTTTTTTCACCGACCACAACACGGTCTGGTGGCGCATTTTCATAGTCTTGTCGGTTAATTTTCACAACCAAATAATATCAATCGAATCTCTAAATGGGGAGCGAAAATCAGAAAATTTCTGAGAGACTTACGTCCGTATTACGCGGCCCCCACCCGATCCACTGGTGTCATAACCCATACGAATAAACCACACAGTGTATCCCTCGAGATTAATACTCACTCGAGCATACCAATCGGCTGATTATTACTGGTAGGTATCGCGCAAGGCTCGAGAAGTTGACGGCGGTTAGTTGAGGTAATTCGAGGGTTTGAGTAGGTCCAAACCACCGTTCCTTGCACTTTCGTCGCAGTTGTCGCGAGAGCGCATTTTCGCGGAATTTGGCTGAAAACGAAGCAGAGATTCTAACCAATGGTCATAAGTCAACTACACAGCTGAAACTCTTGAGATTCAGCGGATAAGTTCAGTGAAAGTTAGTTGCTAACGATACTCTGCCATATCTATCAATTCGCTCGTTTGCGGAAGGCTCAGCCCCTCTAGGCCGATATTAACCAAAAATGAAAAGATTTATTTGTTTGTCCCTTATTTGCTCAGTCAGCGACGTTGAACCGGTCGAAGTGACCGGGAGTCGCTGTGGCCCTTTGTTGCCACGTTCGCAAGGTATGCGCGGGATTTGGGTGCGTATCGCTAAGTGGCCTAACAAGCCAGATACGCACCACACAAGGGCCTTCGCCCCTACGGGGGCGTTGGATCGTACCGAGGGCGTAGCAGCCTAAAAGCCGACGTAACCGGCAGGGAAACCGTCGAAGCGCATACCTGATCGATTCGCCCTGTGGGTATCGATCGAAGTACGTCCCTAATCCTCACACACGTAGCGGATACGTGTGGTCGACCGTAAGAAGTCGACCGTGGAGCCTTCAGAGCGCCGTTAGCGACTTAACGGTAGTAGCATGGCTGGCTATGAAGCGTGGGTTATCGGAACGCGGCGTTCCGGTAGCTACGGGGTTCACGGGGAAACGCGGTAAGTCGAAAACTCCCATAGGGGCATGAATACCTGTAGCGGTGGAGACTCTTCATGGAGATCCATGCGATTAACGGACCTATGCGTAACCTTCGGTAGCCTCTGGGTTCGCTCAAGCGAAGGTCACTGCGTGGTGCATACCCTCCGAGGTATCGCCCGCTTCCGCAAATCCTTCGGGGTTTGCGCTTAAAGGATAGGAGCAGTATCACGTAGTGGCGGACGAACGAGATACGGTCAATTGGAATACCATGTTAGGGTTTTCGAAGCCGGTTAGCGAAAGCTAAAACCTATCTGAAAGGACATGTGTAACCCACACAAAGCAAAGCGCACCTTTCCGTACGGCCCTTCAGGGCCATCGTGGGGAACTTTGAACCCACTTTCTTGATTCGACGAACCGCCTGACGAATAGCAGATAGCAGTTAGTGGCAACCAATTAGAACTATGGCAGTTAACACCGAGAGCCTGACCGTTGAAACGACCGACGAAAACACCGAAACCGTTAGCGGAACGACCGTCAACTCGCTGGAACTAACCCCCGAGCAGATCGAGACGTACACTGAATACGAGTGCTACGTCGATATGGGTCGCGTGCTGAGCAAGGTGGCGAAACACGACGACGGCGACGACTTGAAGGCGCTGCTGAAGTCGGTTCTGGCTAAGAAAAAGGAATACAGCGGCAAGAACGGCAAGACTTCGAAGCTTCCGGGAACCCTTCCGATGGTCCGAAGGGCGTTCCCCGTCGAAGAACGCGAGTGCTTCGAAAACTACTACGTGCTGCCAGCTGAGGATGCGAAGCGCGTCGGGATCGATTACGAAACCGAGGATTACATCCTCTTACCGCGAAACCCTGACGGATCGAAGTGGACGATCGAGGGCGCTCTGGGTCGACCGACCTACTTCGACGAGGGATGGAACGACGAGGCGAACGACTTCGAGTTCGGCAAGGCCGTGAAGCCGGTCGCTGAACCCGAACCCGAACCTGAGACTGAGACTGAGACTGAGACGAACATCCACAAGTTCACCGTCGAGGAGATCCGCGAGCAGCTCCAGCAGATCGACGACGTGGACGACCTGAACCTGCTGCTGACTGACGAGAAGAACGGCAAGAACCGCAAGACGGCGGTTAAGGCGATCGAATCGAGAATCAGCGCGGTTAGCGGAACCGAGGACGACACCGAAGAATCGGAGCCTGAACCCGAATCGGAGACTGAGACGGACGACGCTGAGAGCGAATCGGTGGAAGACGCGAAGGCTGAGCTGATCCGAGCGCTGATTGAGAAGGTCAAGAACGGTGAGTCTCTGACCGACGCTGAAGTCAGCCTGATCTCGAGCCTCTAGGCCCTGTAAGACAAACTTAGAACGACATACAAACGACTGCCTGCCTCATAGTTTGAAACATGATATGAAACGAGGCATCTACCACGAGAGAGAAGATGGCATACCAGTTTACTGACAAGGAAACGGGACACGCAAAGGTTGGCGGAACGCCGAGCAAAACCGAACGACACCACGGAGCTTCAAAGGATAACCGCGATCTCGGCGAAGAGTGCGACTTCGAAGACCTGTACAACCACGGATAACACTTGAGAGAGATCCATGTTTACCCACTACGACCCTGACTGGAACGACAGCAACGTCTACGACGACCGCGACAGCCTCGAGCCGGAGTTTGAAATTGATGACGAGTTGGCGTACGGACTCGGCCTCGACGAATACGATCCCGCCGATCTCTGAACCTATGACGACCTGTTCCAGCTGCAACGCCGACGACGTACCGACGAGTAAATACAACGAGGGAATGCTAATGTGGGACTTCCTGAACCTGCCCTACAGCCAAGATGCGTACCTCTGCTACGAATGCGAGAAGTGGGCGCTTCGCCAGATCAACGCTCACGGCGGCTACTACTGAAACCATGAAACCCCGATACCTCACCGAGCTGTTCGCCGACGACGACTTCATTCAGATCACTTCCGAGCATGAAATTCCCCGGATGCGGAAGCCGTCCCAAGCCTGCCAGTGGGATATTCCGCCCCGTGAAACGGTCATCAGCGACCTGCTGGCTCACTACCCGGATTACGATTACGACCAGCTGGCCGTGATGGTTTCAAACATCTTCGGGACCGGCGATCGCGAAGAGATCCGCTTCGTCGACGAGATGGAAACTGAGGGAATCCTCGTCGCTCCATCCGATCTCGGCGTTATCCTTCCCTGAATAGCCTGTAAGACACACTTCAAACGACACAGAACAATGTACCTTGAGATCACTGCACCAGCGATTTGCATCGAAACCGACCGACACTCTGGCTCTTCCGTCAAGATCCACGGCGAGGTCACTCAGGAGATCGACGTAGAAATGCCGAACCCGAATCTGGATTTCTATCTCGATCCCGACTGGATCGGTGACTACCGGATTAGCGCGATCGAGGGTCGACGGTGGGAGCTGGAATTATCGGAGGCCGAGGTCACGATTGAGTTGACCGTCGACGAACTACGGCGATCGGCCCAGATCCGAGCTGCCGAGGATCACTGCCTCGAACACGAGGTACTGAATCGGTGGGCTTCGCTGAACCCCCATGGCAGCCTCGAGAGAACGTTCCAGAAGGCTCTCTGTAGGACGGAGTCCACTGCCTCACTATAATTCCTTAACCAGATTGCACGCTCACTGTGTGTGCGTATTGAGCGTTTGCAGAAGATATTTACTCACCTGAAGCAGACGTATTGTATGTTTAGACGGGCTATTCTTGGCACATTTGGAGCGGTTGGACTTTCAGGTTGTTTCTCGAGCATACCAACCTCAAATGCTGATACAACTGCGACATTATGGAATCAATCAGGACGAGAGAAGGAAGTGTCTGTGACGATTTTGAAAAATGGCGATAAGATTCTCAACGACGATTATACCTTGGAGCCAGATGAAAGCGTAGACCTTGTAAAACTGAGCCGCGATCTCTATCGGGTAGAAATCGAGTCAGGCGACTTATTCTGGGAAGAAGAGTTTGATATAACAGAAGAGGAAGAAGGTATAGACATATTCAATATTCACCTTTATGATGACGATGTTTCCGTGAATTGGGGTGTAGAAGATTGAATAAGCGTTAACTGTTCCATCTGCACTGAGCAGTATTTCGATTCCTTGGTTCCCACCTGATTGGCAGGCTTGCGTAAACCAGTGAGGTTCGATTCCTCATGGGAACCCTTGGGCTTTAGCCCAAACCTGCTCAGAAACCGAGCAGTGGTAACTATGGCAGTAGCACAGCAGACCCACACCGAAGTAGAACTACCCCGCGACGTCTCCAAGTACCGCCACACGACTCACTCCTACGAACGCTACAAGGATACCAAGCGGATGGTCCACGAGGGGATCATCCGTGAGGCGATCGAGGAGGGTGAACTCGAACTGGACGAGAAGCGGGACGGTTACATGAAGTTCAAGCTCGAGTGGTCGGTGTTCCGGTACGAGATCGTAGTCTCTTCGGAACCGGACAGCGACGGGATCTACCCTATCGTGACGATCTACCATAACTTCACGAAGTGCCGATAAGTATATACTGTAAGAAATACTTCATAAGACGTACAAATCATGAGCCAGATTACCAGACTTGACGGCGTTGAATCGACCGAGAACGCGGAAGGCGGCGAGGTGAGTGCATGAAGATCAGCTTCGCAGTGATCGACAGCGCGACCGGCAATTTCATGAAAAATCCCTCAAGCGACACCGATTTGGTGGATTCTCGAGATGAAGCGACGGCGTTCCGCGACCTACTGAGCGAGACTGAACCCGGAGACTTCCGGGTGATTCGAGTGAAAATATTCTGAAAGCCATGATCCAAAATCGCGACACTGGACGGTGCATCGACTGCAACACGACGTACAGCAAGGGACGCAACTACATCGGCTACTACTGCCCCGACTGCCGACTCGGACGGGGCGAGACTCGAGGTGCTGCATGAGCGCTACAATTCCGTGGAAGTGCGACAGCTGCGGTGAGCGGTTCGGCGGAACGAGCAACGGAATGCCTACGGCACCCTGCCCCCGGTGCTGCTCTATGAGAACGCGGATCGTTACGAACCTCAGATGAGAACCTGCCGTCGACACGATATGGAGATGACTCGAGTGTACAATTCCCACATCAGCGGCTATCGCTACGTGTGCCCGTATTGTGAGCGGGAACGTGAAGCGAACCAGAACAGACACTTGAGCTATGCTCTGTAAGATATAGTTCGTAAGTCAAACCTCCGGCAGCTTTATAATAAACCGGGAGAATCTGATAATGAGAAGAATTCTCCCCGGTTACAGCCTCGAGAGCGTAACCGGGGTTCGCAACCCGACGAGGCATCCGCCTTCCGCGATTTAAATCGTGGTTGGCGACTAGCGATGTACCACAAGACCGTAGTACCTTCTAACTTCCAGCTGACCGAGCGGCAAGTAGCGGAACGGATCGGCAAGCAGTATGTCGAATCCGAACCCGATGGCCTCACGGATGAAATCCGAGAAGCGGTCGACGCGATCATTTCGATCAACGACGTCCTCTGGGCGAAGCTTCACCTCGAGCTTGGCGGAAACGTGACGATTACCGAGGACGACCCGTACCTAACCTATGACGAGATGTGCCACGATATAGACGAAAACGGCCACCTCGCGATCTTCAGCGGTGGATCTCACCCGAATTATTACGGACCCACCGATGATATTTGCGAGCTGGAGAACATCCGAGGTCGAGGCGTTCACGACTATTGGGGCCACTATAAGAACGGGGTTGACTTCTCATTCTGGGGCGAGTTCCAGAAATGGCACCACCAGAAGAAGTATTACCCGCCGGTCGCTCACCGTCTTCTCTTCACCGAAATCGTTTGCCAGACCGGTGCGGCGTGGTATCTCAATGGTGGGTTTAACGATCCAGAGTTTGAGCAGAAGCCAATCATGGCTTCCCCTGATTGGATCGAGTTCTGTTACGAACACTGCCCTGTCTCACTGGCCTGAAAGACGTACCTTCTAAGACTAACAAACATGAGTTACGATTCATCGTTAGCGGAAGGCGGTTCGATCGTGTATGAACCCATCATGTCCCGGTCCAAGAAGGTCCGGTTCTACATCCCGACAACGAAGGACGGGGCCGAAGATGTGGTCGACGAGGTGGTGATCCGGCTTTCAAATCTCTTCGGGGGAGCCACGACGCTACCAGCGAAGGGAGCTTACGTGATGAACGACGGGGAGCTGGTTCGTGAGGAAGTGACCCTTGTCGAGTCGTTCCACACCGACATGAAGACGGCGGATCTGACGCAGGTGGCGCTTCAGATAAAGGATGCGCTGAATGAGGAAGCGGTGGCGTTCGAAGTCGAGCAGATCGAGAGCGCTTTCGTCTAATTTCTAAGGCGGGCTGGTAGTTGACGGGGGTTCGATTCCCCCGCCGTCTATTGGCTGGCATCCAGAACTGCCGTGAATCGTATGACCAAATCCTACATCCTCTCCTTCGAGAACGGTGTCGAGCGCGAGACGAGCATCACCTTCTTCATCGAGAAGGCGTTTGAAGACCCGGAAGCAATGGTAATCGACCCGGAGACTGGCATGGAAGTCTCCGAGCTTCCCGAGATCGACAACGGCGTTGAAGAGGTGACTGCCTGATGTCGACGACGCAGCAGCCCGTTCACAACCCGGCCCGCCCCGGCGAAGTCACGCTGCGGGATAACCGCTCGCGCTACAGCGACGTGACTCCCGACAAGCTCAAGAAGATGTACCCGAGCGACAACTGGCCGCTCCGGTACTCGAAGGCCGTCTACGGCTGGCGGTAATCTTCTAACTCCATAGTTCTGCCCTGTAGCGTCAACGCAGTGAGTCGCGACACTGCCGGGGCCTTCGGGCGATGGGAACACAGCAGCCCGATGCGGTTCACACAGAGAAATTCCTATATGAACACCAACACCGACTACAAGCTCCGCTTCAGTGGACTGACCAGCGTCGACGCCGTGGAAATGGATTCCAACCTCATGAAGAAATACGGCCTCGACGAGCAGCCCGAACACTCCCTCTCGAGTGCTATCCAAGCCCTCGATCCCGTCGAGGTCGCTCCGCTCTACGTCGGAAACCCCTACGATCCAGAAGGCGAGCCGATCCCAATCAGCTTTTCGAACGCTACGATCAATCCAGATACCGCGATAGAATTGGCGCGACGATCCCTGTCCGGTGAAGAGTTGACGGAGGAAGATGGCGACTATATGGCCTACGCGACCCACTCCGATGGGTACGCGGCGGTTCCGCACTTCGATTTCTTCTTCCCGCTCGCTAAAGCGCTCCTCGACGCCGATATTCGGAATGTGGCTGGTGAGTTCCGTGTCTATGATAACGGCGCTCAGGTTCACGGTGAAGTCATGTTCCAAGATCCCGATAGCCAGCTCCATCTCGAGGGCGACCGCGATCCGCTCTTCGTCGGCCTCTCGGTCGGGAACTCGTACGACGGCAGCTGCTCGATGTACGCGATGGGATACGCAATGGATACGTTCTGCAAGAACTCCATGCGGAATCTGACTGAGCGGAAGAGTCGCAAGCACATTGGCGAACCGACCGAGGTCGCTGAGTGGTGGGAAGACGTGCTGACGCAAATGACGGCGCTTCGCGACATACTCGGTGAGATCATCGAGGAAGCGCTCGAGGTCGAGATCGACTTCCTGAACCAGCCGTACGACGTGGAAGACTTCTACCAGTACCTCGGCCTTCCGGGGTATCTGGCCCGAGCAGCCGCTACGTCGGCCCGTAACCGCTCTCCAATGGAGGGTGGCACTCGTACGGCCATGAACTTCTGGACGCTACACAGCGGTCTCACATCGGCTCTGACGCACGATTTCAATGGAACATCCGAAATCGGTTCCATCGAGACGTACAGTCGTATCGCCGTTGAGCTGTTGTTCAATCCGCAGCGCATGATCGGAGAGGTGAAAGCAGCATACGAACGCGAGCAGCGGAAGAACGCCGAGGTTTCGGAACGCGAGATTGCCCGGAACCTCGCTCAGATCGAACAGTACGAGATCACTCTCGAGGATAGAAAAGAAGAGTTCGAACAATTTGAGGAGTTCATGGACTCCTTGCTGACCGCTAACTAAACAGAATCATGAAATTCTATGAAAATCGTCAAGTACGCAATTACCGTGGACACAAGCGACGGGGATAGCGTCTTTCTTCCACCGTATCGGTTCGAGTCTGATGCTAAGCTTGCTGCCAGCCAGTTGGTAGAACTACCAGAGGTTGAGCGGGCTGTTGTTGAAGAGATCGTTCTCGAGCAATAGGGGGATTGGATTCTAACTGACACACACTCCCGGTAGAGGCATCTGTGGGTTCGACTCCCACTCCGGGTCTGGGCTGGCATCCCAAACTGCCCAAATTGCTACCATGACTGAACAGAAATTCACTTCCGAGTTCGCGGAAGGTGGCAACCTCCTCGAGCGAGCTGGAGCCAGCGAGATGTTTGTTGAGTTCGTTCGGCGGTACCCCGAATCGAATGTTGCGTCTCAGGTTCGCTTCTGGATCAAGAGCGGCCAGCTGGCCGACGATAACGCAGAAGCCGGTCGGCCCCACAGCAGCGGGTATTTCTTTGACATGCTGTGGGACGGCAACTACGAAGAGGCGTATCAGAACGCCGATCTCGAGAACCGCCGTCGACTGGACGACGTACTCTAATTCAGAGCTATGCAATCACAGGAAAACGCTCTCGAGCAGCAGCAACGCCTCGCCATGTTGGTTGAAGTTTACGACGAGTATCACACGGCTCGGGTAGTGGGAATGAACGACCGAGCAAGAGATTACATCGCCGAATGGTTTGGCGAAGCCGAGGAACTCTTCGGCGACAAGACAGCGCTCGTCTTCGAGTTGCTGAACACGATGGAGGACACGCAATGACGATGAGTACGCCCTCCTTCAGCGAAGGAAACCGCTGCCCGAAATGTGGATCAAACGCGCTCGCCTTCCAGAGTGGCTGTGCTACCTGTATGGCGTGTGGTTGGTCGAAATGCAGTGTATGAACGCTACTGTCCAGTCCACACTACCCGGAGTCGTGGAATACCCGGACAACGCCTGTGTATACTATGATCAGTGCGGTAACGAGGTTCCGCACAACGGGTGGATCTGTTCGGAGTGCCTCGACTGGGTTCGAACGAACGGAGATGTACGGAGCAGTGAACAATGACCCACAGCAGGAAAGAAAAGTCAATGAGACAAAGAAAACTGGAACGGTATTGTGACGAATGCAGAACGCACCCCTCCCTGCTCCAGATGAGATCCTCTGTATAAACTGGTGGATCTGCCCGAACATAGAGTGTTCGGACTGATATCAACCGTATCTCTCGACCTTGAAAAGATTGATATTTTTGTGAGTTATTCGTCGTCGTCGTACTCTTTGTCTATCGGTTTTGTTGGGTAGCCTTCATCCCCATTTCCGCTGTCGTCATCATCGGACATATGGGGTGATAATGGCTTATCCATAATTAAAATAACTATTCTTGAAATCGACGGAATAATCGGACAGCGAGTAATCCAGAGAATCCGCCTACGACAACCACGTCATACCAAATAGGGTAATTCGGGTACATTGTCCCAATAGCTATGAATTTTAATGCTCCAATTAAATATAACAGGATAGCGATCACCGCTGATTCGAGGCCACTTTGAAAATAATCCTTTTCTTTGGAATATTTTTCATCGAATTGCCTTACACAATTGCTATATGCTATAAGCAGATTCCTATAATGCTTTTCAACATTTGTTTCATCTAACATCATGTCCTTTGCTTCTTCTGAGACTCCCACATGATAGGTCATATTATGTGAGAAGGTCAATATGCAGAAGACAGATGACAGAATTAAAATCGCTGACCCTCCAATGAAGTAAAAAACAGATTGGTAGAAGTCTGAAAACGTGACGATAGACGCCATGAGAGTTGCAACTAAAAGAACGATTTTAATTAGATCAATTGCTTTACCATTCAAATACTGCTGGGTTACCTGTAGTTCCGAGTTTGTGTTTGAAAAGGATTCATAACCCGATTTGAGTATCTCTATTTTATCTTTAGACATATTCGTATGGCTTATCAATTCAAACAAATAATTCTACCGTTGACACCCAATTACGTGTCTATACATGAAGAGTAGTATTGGCTCTGTTTAGTCATACAACGCTGAGTATGCAGCGTACCACCGCTTGAGATGTTCAAGAGTCGCTTCCTCACCCCCGTTCCGATCACCGGTCCACACGAAGTCGACGTTGTAATACGACGACCAGTTATCGATCGTTCCCATTACGGCGTTCGGATGAACCTGTCGATCGTAGTTCCAGTTCAGCACAGTCTGCACGTCAGCTTCGATCACGACGATGAAACCGATCAGCACCTCAGCTCGTTTAATCTCACGTCGGAAGCGCTTTCGATCCCACGTAATCGATTTGAGGAAGTCCGATAGCGACTTACGCTCAATTGCGAATACGTCCTCGTATCCAACGACGGAGTAGTCGCCAGTATCGAGTTTCTCGGAGACGACGTTGTACCCGTCGAAGCGATACGGTCGTTTCTCTCGAGTATCGACGACGATCGTAAACTCTCCGCTCATTCGAGCGCCCCCGCTACCTTGTTGTAGCATTTGGCGGCGACGGTGGGACGCTCACCGAGGTACTCGAGGAACTCGACGAACAGCTCGTCGTTGTTCTCGCTCTTCCGATACGGGTGGTACATCCGCCCGTCTTCTCGGCAGACGTAGGCGGCCACACAGACCGCTACAAGCGATGCTCGGTATCCGATGCGTCTCAGGTCGAGCGAATCGAATAGAAGCCGTCCACGGCGTTTCTGGAAGGGCGTAAGCTCAAGCTGGCTTGACACTGCATCGAATACGGCGAGGTTGTCGAGACGGCGCAGCTCAGCCTTATCCGCCCACTGGCCGTTATAAACACCAGTATTGTAGCCGTGTAGTCGCCGGAACTTCTTCCGGTGTTTTTCAGGCGCTTCAACAGAGTGGAAATGAGTTGCATTTTCAGTATCAGGTGAGATGATCGGCTCTTCTTCAGACTCGTCAAATGGCATAGAGATCACATCAAGACAGATCGCAGACCGAGGAGACACCAGAGAGCAACCAGACAGGACAGGGAAGGCGGGGAGAGGAAGACAGAGAAGACAGAGAGAGGAACCAAAGAGAGGAAACCAAAAAGAAACAGTTATTGGTTCTTCTTTCTGGTTTTTCTCCCTGATTCTTCTCCCTGTTTTCCACTTATTGTTTTGCGGAACGCTGCCATCCCAGTACTGTCTCAATCAAATACTGGTTCCAGAGAGAGGAACCAGTGGGAGGAAGCATTTAGTGGATCTAATTAGTGTAACTACTACTGTACACCGATACAGTGTAGCCACTCACTTGCCCTTGGGGGCTTCTCTGAGCGATTTTCGATCTAATTAGATCCGGGGAGTGCTACCTCCCCTGTTCTCCTCATTATCCCTACTACCCCTTCCATAATAAGCGTTTCTTATAGAGTCTATCTTACAACAGGATGATTAGCACGGAAGCAATAGGCATACCGAATCCGAAACTGGAAAGATGACGCAAAAAGTATCAGATAGTAGTGGACGAAAGCGAATTTGACCTTGCTGGTGCATACGTAGCCGGAATCATTGATAGCGGAAGCGCAATCACCGTGAGCGTCACCAAGAACAAGGACTCTCGTCTGGGCTATCGAATCACGCCGGAGATTCGGCTGCGAAGAAAAAACCCCGAGGTTTTGAGCATCCTCGATAGTTGGGCGATGGATCAGGGAGTGAATGGGAAGATACACCAGATGGGTGATTCTCTCGAGTGGCGACTATCAAGTCGCGACGGGGTACGAAACTTTCTGGAGGCTCTACAGCCGTACCTGATTGTCCACGACAACTCAGCCCAAATCCTCCTGACCGAAGTACTACCTCGACTAGAGGACGGCGTACACAATGACAAGGAGGGCTTTCTGAAAATCGTGGAGTACGCGGATATGATTCGAGATGAGCGGTCGTCGCCTTCCGCTAAGTACGACGTGGACTATTTCGAGGATCTATGGGAGATCGAACTTAAAGAATCGTAACGATCCCATTTTCAATTACGATCGTATTCTCAGCGTATTCGAACGTGACCTTGACGGGTCCCGAATTGCAGATTGCCTCGAGTGCTTCAACATCTATTGTCTCATACAGTATCGGAAGATCGGATACCTCACAATCATTGGCGCGAGCAACGCGGTAAACGATCTCTTCCAGTAAAGACTGGTCGCTACCAATTGCCCAACTCGTAGATTTCACAGAAACTAGTCAAAACGGGCTCGGTAATATACTTTTCTGGTAGGGAGAGTCGATCTGACGATGACGATCAGCGGTACAGCTCAATGAGAGATCGAAGTTCTTCAGCACATTGCTCCCTCTCGCGGCTCTCGTAGTGCGCTGCCAGCTCCACGAGGTCGGGGATAGGTATGTACCCGTCAGGTGCCTCTGATACGTCTACGGCGCTGTCAGAGCGTTTCAGGATGGCCTCGTCGGTCCACTCTTTAGGATCGAGATCGAGGTCGTGTTCCTCGTTAATGTCCTCAATTAGCTCTTCTTCTACATCTGGCCCTGCCGGGATTCTGAGGCCGCTTGTAGCGACTTCTGTATCTTCCGGGTGTATTGAGTCGTCGACGCGGCTCAGATGCACAGAGAGGCCGTGTGTGCCCTTGAAGCGCTCACCGCACCATTTGCAGAGGAGCAGCTCGTGATCGAAGTCCTTGCTCGTGGGGACGTTGATCGTCAGCTCCTTCTGGCCGACGACCTCGAGATTCTCCTTATCCTTTTCCCATGTATCCGGCACGTCCTTGTGACCACCGTGATCCTTGTCGCTGGATCGGAAGATATGCAGGTACAGGCCCCTCGAGCGTTTGTGATCGCCACAGTAGGGGCATTTAACCATATCCTCTTCGCCGGTACTCTGGCGGTAGTGAGGTTGAGATGATTCATCAGCCATGATAACCCCATACGGCGTCAAGCGTCATAAGTCTGTCTTAGAAAGTACGCGCTATGCTACTACCTCGGTGATCCAGTTCTAGGAGGAACATTATAAGAAATACTTAAGACGGGTAGGGTTGTTATGATAGTGAGGGGAAGATGGAGTTGTGGCAGTCACGCAACTGGCGTTGCTCGTTCGGGTTCGATTCCTGACTTGACCCTTCCGGGGTTCGGAAAGCCCCGGCGGTTTGTCCCACCGCATACAGTCCATTCCACTTCCAATCTCTCATACTCACCCGTAGTGGTCTTCCATCGGGGTTCGATTCCTCGAGCGGGTTTCCGGGTCCTGTACCCGGAGTGGTATTAACTGCTACCACTTGCCGTAGTTACCGCTTGGTTTGGGCAACCTGAATTGTCCGAAGGAGGCGGCCTTCCGCCAACTTCTTGCTGTCTGTATCTGGGAATTGGATTCTGAGCCACTGAAGGGTGCGATTCCCTTCCTTCCCATTCCCCGCCGGGGGTCGGGGAAACAACGTAATGCGAACAAGGTACTACGCACTGTAATCCACTGGAGCGACCGGTGGGGCTTGCACTGGTGTTGCTCGAGATCGGGGTTCGATTCCCCGAGCAAGCTTGGGGGTGATGACACAAAATAGAGATACTCCACCCTGCTTGTACCGCCTATAGGAAATAGAACGTAAGAAATAGTAAATCCACAACATTCATGAACAGCAAGTACGCCTCCTTTGAGTCCAGCAACGTTAGCACCAGCACCAGCAGCTCCAGTGGCGACTACGAGCGTGATCTCACCCTAAAGTGGAAGCCGAACGCGACCTTCCGTGGCGTCCTCGATGCCTGCTACGGCGGCGACAACCAGTGGGGTCAGTCGCTCGGGATCAAATTCACAGACGGCAAGCTCGTCGACGGTGTTCTCATGGAGCGTCTCGGTGCCGACGGTGAGCCAGACGGTACGGTCAAGCTCTTCGCGTGGGAGCAGATGCCGGTCGTTCTCAACGAAGAGCTAAGCGCTGACGATGCCCCGGATGTGTTCACCGAAGAGATCGGCACGAAGAACTACCGCTACCAGCTGCTCGGCGCTCGAGTTGAGGGCGACGAAGAGAACGGGATTGAGGCCGACCCTGCCGATCCGATCGACTTCGGGGATTTTATCATGTGGGAAGACGGCGGCCAGAAGCCCTCGTCCACTGCGAAGGTTCTCGCTCAGACGCTCACTCCGGCTGGCCGGGAGATCATCGTCGACAAGGACGACATTCACAACTGGCTGGACGTGGGGGCAGTCGAGCTACGTGAAGACCTGATCGGGCGAGAGGTTGACGTGTTCAAGGTCATCAAGCAGGGGCCGAAGCACAAGTTCCACAGCCCTGTCGTGATCGACGTAAAGACTGGCAAGCAGATAATGATCGTCAGCGGCAGGCAAGACGCTTCCAGTGGCTCCAGCGCTCCGGTTTCGGCTCCAGCCTCGACGATGGATAGCAGCGAGGATTCTGACGAGGCTACCAGTGGGATGCCCGGTCCGGTCGCTGACTTCGTAGAGTTTTGCCGCGACTTCGGTCTGACCGACGAAGAACAGATCCTTACGAACCTGAACGAGATGGCGGAAGAGTCGGACAACTCGCTCACACCGGAGATGGTCGAGTCGGTCGGCACGGATACGATCCTGAACGCGATCGTCAGCTGATAGCTGAACATATTCACGCTTTATGAGGCTCAAAGAACACACGGTAAGCTACGGTCGGAAGGTACAGCTTGAGCAATTCGAACCGATCGACGTTCACGAGAGCGTCACGGTGGAACTCGAGGAAGGCGACGACCTCGAGGAAGTGTCTGCGGAACTCGATGCGATTGTCCGAGAGAATGTCGAGCAGCGCGTTCTGAAGCGCGTTCTCTCGAAGAAAATGGAGGACTCTGAAGATGATAACTGAAACTCAATCTGAAACGTTTGTCTGCGATGTGTCCGAATACTTCAACGGTTACGCGACTCTGCACAGGCTCCCCGAGTCGATTCAGCTCGGTGACAGTCTCGAGGAATCGGAGTACTACGTCATTAGCTCTGTCTCCTCTGCGTTCGCGGATGAGTCGATGGCGTTCCCTGCCGACGAGAACGGCGGCGTCATTAGCTGGAGTGAAGCGTTCTCGCTCACTCCCCGGAACCACGAGGGGGCGGTTGCTGAACTGGAACGGTTGATTGGCGAGGCTGGCGGAAGCGGCGAGTAGCGAGAGAGATTTTCTGTAGCCCTTGGGACGGCTGCCAGTTTGAAATATGTCATGAAACGCGCAGCTACGTCTCCGTTCGGATACAGGATGCGGAACCCACTTCATCACAGCCATGTCCAACAAACATCCAGAAGTAGTAGAAGAGCCAGAAACCCCCGAGCTGTACGACGTACTCCGTGCTGCTCAAGATGCCGGTCTGGTCGGCGAGGAGGAGACGGCACTGACGGTCTTCACGGCAATGATCCGTGGCGGTCTGGTCATCATGCTTGGTCCATCGAGGGTTGGTAAGACCTTCACGGTCAAGTGTATGAGCGAGCCGATCCCGGACAGCGACATTTACGAGATGAGTACGACACTGAGTCCTACGGCGTTGTACTACGCTGCCGACGAGATCAACCAGTGTCGCGTCCACGTCTATCAGGACTTGGCGAGTCTCCCGGAACACGTCGAGGCCGTCCTGAAGGCGACCGCTGAGGGCCTCCCTGCGAGCCGTGAGATCACCGACGTTACCTCCGGTGAGACGATCCGAATGACGATCAACCCGCCCGACTGCATTATTGTCGGGATCGCTTCCGACAACGAGAACGTCGACATCAATGACTTCCCCGAGCTGCGGAACCGTGGCCTGATCGTCAGCAACGATGCTTCGCAGGAACAGACCGAGCGCATCCTCGATCGGCAAGCCGACGACATGAGCGGCTTGTACGAGTGCAATCTGACCGACGAGCAGCTCGAGCAGATCCAAAACTACATCGCGACGATTCCGGTGAGCCGGTACGCGCGAGACGAGTCGATCGGTGCGATTATGAACATCCCCGGAGGGCGTCCGCTGCGGGAGCAGAACCCGGTTCCGACGCACTTCACGGAAGCTCGTGACGACTACAAGCGGCTCAACAAGTTCATCGAGAGCGTGGCGCTGTTCCACTATCAGGATCGCATGGAGATCCTGTTCGACAGCCAGCCGACGCTCCTTGTGACGCCAGCCGACGTGTGGTACGGCATGAAAATCTTCGGGGAGCAGATGATTATGTCGGCGCTGAACCTGCGCGAGATCGACTTAATCATCCTCGAGCTGCTCCGCGAAGAGAAGACGGCCATGACCGTCTCGAAGATCCAGTCGGCTGTCCGGCAGTCGGGCGGCGGCTACAACATCACGGATCGGGACGTTCACTCGTCGCTCAAGTCGATGAAGACGAAGGCGTACGTCGACGTGAACCAAGCGGATAACCCGCAGACGTGGTACGCGACGGCGTTCGCTCAGGTGGTCGATCACCCGACTGCTCTCGACTATGCGAAGCTTGTGGAGCGGACTGAAGAGGTGGCTCGCGAGGTTCTCGAACCCGAAATCGCCGAAGAGTACATCGAGCGGTTCTGTCGCGGCGAAGGGCTGATCGTCACCGATCCAATCACGGGCGAGCAGATCAACATCACCGAGGATACCAGCTTCCAAGAGGCGCTCGATGAAGCCGAGGAAGAGATCGAGGAGGTACTGAGCAAGCCCCTCTGGGGAACCGAATCTGAATCCGAACCAGAGACGGAAAGCGACGAGGTTGCGGAAGCTGGCGACGACTTCGCGACCGTCGAAGGGAGCAAAGCAGGACAGGGGACGTTGATGTGAAGTATTGCGAATATTGCCAGCGGGATGTTCTAATTCGTCGCAAAAAGCGGAGATACGGGTCAGACGAGTTCCGCTGCGGGAATTGCCAGAGACTAATCCATGAATGACGGAAGAGTTAGCGGACGCAATCACAGTATGGTGTACCAGCTACCCGCGCAGGGTTACAGCGCACCAGAAATGGGCAGAGTCGCCGCTCGAGGTCGGGAGGTACATCAAGGAGGTTGAAGGAACATCGGTTGCACCGTACGTCTCTGTCTACAGTTTCCCTCACGGTCACACCGTAGATGGCTGCGTTCCGTCAATCGATACGATCTTCATCGACTTCGATATTCCAGCTGGTGGCGAGTACAGAAGTTCGAATCCCGATCCGCAAGCGTGGTATCGGGACATGTCGGCGCTCCTCACTCGTGTACGGAGTGTCTGTCGGCTACTGGTAAAGGAAGGCTCTGATAAGCACTTCCGGGCAGCGTTATCCGGTCACAAAGGCGTCCACCTTTACTTGGATTTCCCGGCCATCGATCCCAACGAGGGGACGGCGGCGCAGTTCAAGAACGGGATGCGGAGGTACGCTGACGAGTTGATTGATTTCCTTGAAGCGCAGACGTACCTCGATCTCGAGGAATGGGTAGACGTTGACAGCAGTGATCTGGCTCGACTCTGCCGCCTTCCGAACACGAAGCACGTCGGAGCCTCGAAAGCGTTCGATGAAGACCGATACTGCGTTCCAGTATCAGTCCGAGAACTCGCAAATATAACGCCGAACGAGTACGCGAAACTGACCCGATCTCCCCGGCCTGTTCCAGCAGATTGTCGCCGCGTTCCCAACGAGAAGGCGGGCGACGTAATCACGCAGTACGTTCGAGAGGCCACTGGTGCGAATTACTGCGGTATCAGTAGCTTCGATCCAGAGGCACTCGAGCGCTACAAGGAAGAGCAGAACAAGGAGATCACACTTGAGGATATACCGTTCCTGACTCGCGAGAAGCCGTGTATTTGGGCGTTCAGAGAGCGCCCCGATATGTTCAGTCACGGCGCGGCGAGTCACGCAATGGAGCTGAACGTGATCGCCAACTTGGTGAATCAGCGAGTCCCGATCGACGTGATCGTCGAGTTCTTCAGTGAAGCCGACGAGTTCGACGAGGACTTCACCCGGCACCAAGTCGAGAAGGTGATCGCTCACAAGTTGAATCCATATCGCTGCGACACAATCTGGGCGCAGGCTCCGATGTTCTGCCTTGGGGAGTCCTGCAACCTGTACCACGAATATAAAGGGACAGCGACCGCCCACTGACGGCGGCCACACTCTCCCTGCCACTGCTACATCTACACCTATGAGCTACAACTTAACGCCCGCACAGAGAAACGTCTTCGAACAGCTCCCCGCGACCGTCTCGGAAGTGGCAGACGCGCTTGGAATCACGGAATCGACTGTACGCGACCACCTGAGCGCCATCAACGAGCAGATCCCGATCATTAACCGAGACGGGGTGCGATACCCCGTAACCGAGCTGCGTCGTCTCGAGTCGCACCCGACGAACTATAATCAGACGGCGAACCGAGCGTCGAAAGCGAGCCAGACGAAGGCAGCGAACCAGCACCTTGCCGACCTGAACGATCGGCTTACTCGCCTCCTCGATCGGAGCGTTCCGGCAGTCGCGGACGGTGGCCTTGCTTACGATCCGTCGAACGAGGATGTGGTCATTCACCGATCTGACGATCACATCGGCGCTGAAGTCTACGACGAGTTCGGCAACCTCGTGTTCAACAAGGACATTGCCGCCGAGCGGATTCGTAGTGTGACCGATTCCGTCATGGATCTGATCGACCGGGAAGAGAAAGCCGACCGGCAGTTCGATACTGCTCACCTGCTGTTGGGCGGCGACACCGTAACTGGTGAGAATATCTTCTCACACCAGCCCCACGAGATTGATCTCACGATCGACGCACAGATCGACCTCGCGTGTGAGCTGTACTTCGAGCAGATCCAGCGCCTCGCGGCCCGCTTCGACAGCGTGCAGGTCGTCTGTCAGGCTGGTAATCACGGCGAGCTGCGAGCCAACGGAATGAGCCAAGAGGCGAACGCCGACAGGATCGTCTACATGATGCTCGACCGGATGGTGCGGCTGAGTGACCTCGACAATGTGACGTTCATTCGTTCCGGCGCGACGGCGTTCATCAACTTCACGATGCGGAACGGGCTGCACCGGGGACACCTCCGGCACGGTCAGAACTGCCTGCCGCACATTGGGACTGCCTCTGGTCAGAACAAGTGGCGCGGATGGCAGATCAAGCACGGGTTCGATATTGCCTACCGGGGCCACTACCACGAGTTCAAGCTCGAGCATGTCATGAACCGGCCCGTTCTCATGTCCGGCTCGATCTGCCCACCGAGCGACTACGAGGAATCGCTCTCGGTCTGGAGTGAACCGGCGGCGACCGTCCATGGCGTCACTGACGATTACCCGTTGGCGTGGCTCTACCCGGTCCAGTTCCGCGATACTGACAGTGACGCACCCGATCCGGCATTGGACGGGCAGTCACCGATGGTAACGGCTTAAAGACACTCCCTATAAGATATACTACGAAAGACTTACTATGACTTACAGCATTGAAGAGAGCGATGAGATCAGCAGTACCGAATGTCAAAACGCCCGGAGTGTCCCCGAGGTGGGACAATGAAGGCCGACAACGTGGCCGTTCGAGAGACGAACGGAGTCTTCGTGGCCTACTACATCGGGGACGACGCTCCCCTGCTCAACGCAGTTGGCGGAACGCGAGAGTCTGCGATTGGAGCGCTCTATCATGAGTGGAAGCGATTCCATTCGATCATCAACGCCTCGAGAGAGTGCAATCCGGGGGTCGCCTATGGGTGCTGACGATCATCCGACGAGGGTTCCCTCGAACTTCGACGAAGTTGAAGGACGCTCGCACTCGCAGCCTTCCGAGAACGAAGAAGAGGAGAACGACGGAGAGAACGGCCTCTACCACCTGTGGGTGGCCGAAACCCACGGTGGCGAGTACGTTCCGTCATTCATCTATATCCGAGCTGATTCGCTGACGGAAGCGCACCTACGAGCGCAGTTCATCGGTGTTGCGTTCAACGCTTCCTGTGCTTGCCAGATGGACGTGAGGCCCGTCGAGGTCTACGTCTGAACCGCCTGTCGATCATCTCTACGCTACACCTACCACTATCATGCACGTTGACCGCCGAAACACCCGCGCTGACCACTTCGAAGTGACCGATGTCGAACTCCGTGGTGATGGCACTCCCATCATGCTGAACCTTCCCGGTGGGATCGTCGTCTCGAAAACGATCGAGTACACGACGACGATGTGTCCCGAGTGCGTGGATCACAACGGAGAACACACAATTCCGGCGTGGGTCGACCATCTCGGTGATGAAATCTGCCCCGAATGCGGTATGATCTGCAACGGCAATCGGCAGATCCTCCCGGAAGACTACAACTTCTCGGCTCGAGGCGGGTTCGAATCTTCTGGGTTCCCCGCTCTCAATGATGCCGCACCTGTCCACGACCGCCGCGTCGACAGTGAATCTACTACTGCATAAGACATACTATGTTGGAGAAACTAAACAGCTTGCTGTCGGGAGTGTCTGATGAAGAATACATCTCCCCCGCAGAGATCGCAGAGAACGTTCGAACGATCCACGAATCGCTCGACCTTCTGAAAGCGTGGTCGCTCGATACCGCTGAGTGGCTCGAGGAAGAGCAGCAGCGGCTCGAGGCCGAGGGGGAAGCCGAGTACGCCGATGAGCTGACCGACTTAATGCTCTACGTCAACACGGTCTTCCTCCGAATCGAGTACGGAGACGTATCGATTCGGCCCGATCCTGACGAGGACGAAGAAGAGGGAGGTGACGAGTGACATGGCGGTCTATTCCCGAGAGACGTACAGCTACGACGAACCGTTCGAGGTCAACGGGCGAATCGTCGAGGTTCTCCACCACTCACCGACTCACAGTCGCGTTACGGTGCTGGTCGAGAGGCCGGAGAGCGTCGTCTTCACTCGAGCAGATTCGGACGTATCCAAAAGAATGAGTCGAGAGGCTCCCGATCACGTCCAGAGCAATTGGGCTTACGAAGAGGCGTCGTTCACCTGTGATGCCGATCTCGCCTCTGGCGGCACCTGTACTCGAGAAGTCGAATCACCCGATGAACGCTGCTGGCAGCACGATGCCCGTTAACATTCACGCGAACTCCGCTGCACGTTAAAATCGCCCCTAGTTTGAAATATGTCATGAAATGAGGGGCGCTTCCGCAACTCATGCCTGTAACAGAGATACACGAACCAGAGCCGACGCCGGACACTACGTGGTCCGTTTGGATTTACCCCGACGTAGATGACAAACCCTCGAAGTACACTGGCGTCGTTGACGTACTGAAACTCCCGAACGGGACGATCAAAATCGCGCACCACGACGGGGTTGTCTCCGAGCGTGGCGGCGAGATCATTCGAATGAGGCAGGAACACCTTGACTGACAAGATCATGGAACCCAAGAGCGTACCCGAGATACTGAAAGAAGGCGCAGAGACGTACGAACTGAAAAACTCCGACTATGGTGCGTCATGGCAGCTGAACGGAAAGATTCTGTTTCGACTGGTCGGAGAGGAGCCGGTCGTCCTCGAGACGGTTGAAGATTGGATCGCGGTCGGGCTGTTCACGAGACGGCTCGACAAGCTCGCACGGAGCGTTAACGGCGAGCTGCGTGGCGCGTCGATGAATTACGAGAAGGCTGCCGACGCCGACACTGACGAGTCCGTCTACGCGGCGATGCAGGCGGTGAACAAGATGGAGCGAGAGAAGATGGCCCGGCAGCCAGTGACGGTCGATCCACCTCGAGCGACCTCGAACGGCGAGGCTGATTCAGTGGGTGTCGGTGATGAGTGACCTCGATGATCTGGTCCGTCGCGTTGAGCGGCAGATCGCAGCAAATCGCACGGTTCTGCAAGCGGTTCATAAGCAGCAGATGGAGCGCGAGTATCGGAATCTAACCTACGAGAAACAGACCGGAAAACCACTGGTATGATACAAGTTGGAAAAGTTTGGGGAGGTCCAACCCGCCCAACTGGTGATGATGTCGATGGTGGTGGTGGCTCGAATGGGGTGCCTCTGACATTCGAGGCCAATTTCGAATCGCTGACCAAACACCATAAATTGTTCGACGTCTTTCAGAGCAGGTCGAACTCAAAGGTGATGAAAAATCAACTAGTGGTGGAGGTGATCCAGTAGTGACATTTGCGAATCGAGAGACACTGGTCGAGATCCTGAGCCACGCACGATCACAGCCGAGGTGCGTCATCGAGTTCACAACAAACGAAGACGGCGAAACGACGGTGGCTGACATAACGAATCACGTAGAAATACTGGAGGAAAGAAGTGCCGACGCAGAGTGATACGCTGACGGAGCTTCGCGAGGGATGCGCTCCCGGAAAGCTTCCGTACATCAGCAAGTCGCGAGTAACGACGTACAAGACGTGCCCGAGGAAGTTCTACTACAGCTACGTTTTGGGGATGCGGACCCCGGATACGTACTACACGAAGCGGGGGCGACAGGTCCACGAGACGTACGAGATTTACTACGAGAACCTCCTCGAGTCCTACGTCGATCGGAGCGAGGTTCCCGAGGATCTCACCGAGCTGCTCCCGTCCGATGTATCGTTATGGGCTGACTGGATCGAGCCGTACATCTCGAACTTCATTCTGTTCGAAATGGATCGGCGGAAGGCGGCCCCCGATGATAAAGCGTTCCTGCCTGTTGGAGTTGAAGCCGAGGGGTGGGATTGGGAGCAGGCCCCACCGTGGATGGGATACGCCGACGTGATCGTCAATGCCTCGAGCCTTCCGCAAGTCGAGAATGACGAAGGAGTCGTTATCATCGACTTCAAGACAGGGAAGACCCCGGACCCAAAGTACCGCGACGACGGGATTTTCCTCGAGGGAGAGTACTACGCAGTTCTCTTCGAGGACGAGTGGGACATTGCCGCCGTAGCCGGGTACTTCCCGATGAACGACGACTTCGTTATCAGCCCACTCGATGCGGAACGCCGCGAGCGTATCTTCCAGTACGTCGAGGAGATGACGGCCAGCACGGATCGCGAAGACTTTCCTGTGAAGGAGCAGCCGCTCTGTGCATGGAAGTCCGACGAGGGCTGTCAGTGCGACTTCTACAAAATCTGTAGTTCGTCGTGGGGAACGATCGGCGGTCCCGGTCCCAACTACTTCGACGAGAACAAGAAACCGCTGTAATTCTGCCATGAGCCAAGCGCAAGCCCAACTGTTCGATAGTGACGACCTTCGACCGCCGATCAAGCGATTTCACATCGTCGACGTGATAACGACGGTGAACGGCGGTGAGGATATTGCGTACGCGGCAGCCCGATCTGGTGTCATGGTCGGGTTTGCATCGGCGAATAAGCGTCCACCGAAGGATGTTCCCGTTGAGTTCGTTGACTGGCCCTTCACTGAGATTGAGGGACCGGAAGACGTAGAGGCAGCGTTCCGCAAACATCTTGCTGTCGTCAAGCGAGAGCGGCCCAAATACGCCGTGGCTCCCGACGTTGACGAGAACGTTGGGTTCAACGAAGCGGTGCGCTATGCTGTGCAGCTGGAGCGTTACTGTGAGACTGTCATCATGGTGCCCAAGTCGATCCACCCCCTCGATGTACCGAGTCGGTTCCGCGTCGGGATGCCGTGTCAGGAACGGTTCGGCGGAACGCCCCACCCGTGGTCCGAATACCGCGAGTGTCGCGAGGTTCACGTTCTCGGCGGCCATCCCACAAAACAGCTCGAGGTTGAGAAATACTACGTCCCGGTTCGCTCGATCGATACCGCCGTTCCGATCTCGAGGGCGAGGTGGGGCGATGTCTGGAGTGATCGGAAGTTCATACGAAAGCGCGAGGGCTTCTACGGAAGCGTCGAGCAGAGCTTCGCGAACATCTGGACGGAGTGGAACGGCACGAACATCTGTCTCGGTCGCCTCGAGCGGACGAAGTACACGCGCCCGAAGGAGAATGATCGGCGGTACTACGAAGATCCGTTGGACATTGAGCCGTGGCTCGGTGAGGAAGATGATATTCCGTTTCCGGGCCGGGCGTGGTGTTTGGAGAACAATATAAAAGACTGGAAAGAAAGAATTTCCAGACGACAAGAGTTGAGAAATCGGTAGTGTTGTGGGTGAACGTCTGAATCTAGAGAAATATTTATGACGAAGTAAATTCATACCTGTTCCAACCGAGTTGGGCACACGGTCGCTTGGTAATTCTTAGCGGCTGCTCGGTCTGGTAAACCTGATATGGAACCCAGTACCTTTACACCTCGAATCGTTGAAACGAGGTACGAACAACTGCCCCTTCTACCGGGGCTGGCGAAGCTGCTGAAGGAACGGGTCAGTGAACCCGAGCTGAAGGTGGTAATCGGCGAGAAGGACGAGAACGGGGATTGGTGTATCGACGAGAGTCTTGAGGCGTACCTCTGGTATCCGGGGGGATCATCACAGACGTGCATCTCCGAGGTTATCTGCGACCCAGAATCGACTGACAACTACGACATGGACGTGTCGTACTACCAGATCGATTACCACGCCGTTCCGCTCTTGCTGAAAGGCTACAGCGAGTTGATGCAGCCGCAAGAGAGGGCCGTTCTCATCACGCAGATCAACAACTGTCAGCTACAGGAGTGGCTGACCGAGAACGGCGTCTTCTGCCGATCCGAACGGATAATTGAAGAAATACGACAGAATGAAGCTATACGTAACAAACACGGTAACGCAGTGGAGCGAACAGCACAACTGCCAGACAGTGACGCTGTACGGTCGGACGACTGAGGGAATCGCGGATTCGATTACGATCTACGGGTTCAATCCCTACTTTTTCGCGCCGAGTCACGAAGTGCGTAGCCTGAAGGATTCGCTCTACACGAATCAGGCTGTCCTCAAGTTCGATGTTGACGGCTACGAGAGTTTGTTCGGCGAGCCGCTTGGACGGATTGAGGTGCGAAAGCTCTGGGATCTCGAGGAAGTGGCCTCTCTCTTCAGCCGGACGTACGAAACCGATGTGTGGTTCACGGCCCGCGCCCGGATCGATCTGGGGATCTACACGGGCGTCGAGGCCCCATCTCGGTTCTGCCACTACGAGGAGATTGACCCGGTGGACATGAAGGTAGAGCCTCGAGTCGTGACGTTTGACATTGAGACTGACGATCGGGGCGACTTCCCCGAGATGGGCGAGAAGGCGATCCTCTCGATCGTGGCTCACGACAACTACACCGACGAGTATCACGGCTTCATCGACTTAGCGGGGCGTTCCGTAACAGATGTGTTCCCGAATGGGAAACCCGAAGGGCTGACCGCACTACACTTTGATCCCGACGAGCGATCGATGCTCGAGCGATTCGCCGATTGGATTCAGGAAATCGATCCAGACCTCTGGACGGGGTGGAACATAGAATCGTTCGATATGCCATATCTTGTGGCTCGAATGGTGCGGCTGGACATTCCGCCGTACCGCCTGAGCCGCAACGGAACTGAGCGTAAGAACAACGTTCGGCTGAAGGGCCGCCACGTTCGGATCAAGGGGCAGACGATCTACGACATGCTGCCCGCCTACAAGTCTACCAAACGCGGGGAGCTGCGATCGTACTCACTGAATGCGGTCGCTGAAGAGGAACTCGGCGAGCAGAAGATCGATCACACGGGCGAGTCGATCTACGAGATGTGGTGCAACGACGCCGACAAGCTGATGCGCTACAACGCGATCGACGTACAGCTCGTCGTGGAAATCGAACGCGAGTGTGGCGTTCTGGCGTTCAAGGGAGCGCTCCGCGATGAGGTCGGTGTCGACTTCGAAGGGACGGTGAACAACTACCAGTTCATCGAGATGATGACCCGGCGGAAGCTCTACGAGAAGGGCGTCGTCGCTCCCGATGCCGAGTTCGTCGAGAAGGAAGAGAAATACGAGGGAGCGTACGTGTTCCCGCCGTACACGGGCGTTGCGGAGAACGTCGTCGGGATGGACTTGGCTTCGCTGTACCCGTACACGATGGCGATGCTGAACGCAAGTCCCGAGACGAAGTTGCCGTCGGGTAACTTCGATGGCCCGCACTCGAGGCCGCCGACTGGCGCTCGCTTCCGTCTCGACGTAGATGGCATCTTCAAGGAACTCGTTGACGACGCGATTGCGCTCAAGGCTGAGTACAAGAAGCTCCGAAACCAGTACGAGGCAGGCACCCCGGAGTACGAAGAATACAGTGAGAGATATGATGTAAGTAAGACAATAACTAACAGCATCTACGGTATTACGGGGTGGGAGCGCTTCTTCCTGTACGACGAGGCTGTCGCCGAGTCAACGACGCTGATGGGTCAGCAGGTCATCAAGGCCACGCAGCGGTACATCAACGATGAAACGGTTGGTGAAGTGATCTACGGAGATACCGACAGCAACTATGTTCGCTTCCCCGCTCACTGGTCGAAGGAGCGCTGTCTCGAGGAAGCGCAGAAGATTGCGGAAGCGCTGAACACCGAGGTCTACCCGGCTCTCGCAGAAGAATACGGGATTCCCCCCGAGGACAACCTTTGGGAGATTGAGGTCGAGGCGTACATGGAGCGGTTCTTCCAAGCGGGGAAGAAGAAGCGCTACGCCTACCTCTGTACGTGGAAGGACGGCAAGGACTGCGACCCGAAGGTGTCGATCACGGGCTTTACTCGGAGCGACATTGCCCTGCTCACGAAGGAGTTGCAGGACACAATCCTGAAGAAGATCCTTGAGGGTGCGACCGAAGCCGAGATCGGCCAGACGATCTACGAGGCGGCGAAGGAGATCAAGCCCACGGGGTCCGACCTCGAGCGTGTGGGAATCCCCGGTGGCCTCTCGAAGCCGCTCGAGGAGTATGCGTGGACGAACGGTACGCCGAAGGACGCTCATCCGCGAGCGGCGTGGTTCGCGAACGAGCTGTACGGAGAGAACTTCGGCAGCGGATCAAAGCCGAAGCGGGTCTATGTGAAGCCCTACACCGTGGACGGGTTCGAACACGAGATCGACGTGCTGGCGTTCGACGATCCTTCGACCGTTCCGCAAACGGTGACGTTGGACACGACGAAGATGAACGACAGTCTGATCGTGAAGCCGCTGCGGACGATCCTCGATGCGGTGGATGTGAACGTTGACGCAGCACTGAAGAACCAGCTCCAGACCGGCCTCGCGGCCTTCATGTAAACTCAATTGTAAATATGGAAACAGCTTGGAAAGTCGAGGAAACCTGTCCTCGATGTAACGACGACAGCGATGTATGGGTGTTCGAAAAAGACGAAGGTGCGAAGGTGAAGAGGTGTTATACGTGCCACTCGTGTGGTTGTGAGTGGTCAGAGATGGCGGAACGTAGTTAACTAAAAAAGAGCGGCTTCATTTAGTATCTACCAGATGCCCCGATTCACAGTAGGCGACCGAGTTCGGGTGGATATTCCGAACGAGGTAGACCCGGATCATGACCGCTATCACGGTCGGCATGGGACTGTCGTCGAGATATTCGAAGATGATGCAGCTGAGGAGACGGGGCGGGAACTGGATGCCTTCTTATTCACTATTGAGTTCGACTCGGAGGACACGATGGATTTCCGAGGTCGAGACTTGCGACCACCCCTCGAATGAGATTTTAAGTACGAGAACGCGCCGAGCCAGCCATAGGATGGTCCGACACCCACAAGATGATCTCCTGATTGCGGAAGCGTTGGTTAGACACGCTCATGATCTTGAGGAAAGAGAACCGCTTCGGGCTGAACGAGCATGGGTGTTAGCAGATAGGTTTGCTGCACAGCATGGGCTAACGCTCGTTGATGCAATGGAACAAATTGAATAAAATATTTTCTTACTCTTCGACAGCTTTCTCAACAGTCTCGATCTCGTCGGGGGTTAACCCATACAGTTCGTAGACAATTTCATCAATCAACTTGTCTGTCTCTTTTATATTTCTTTCGAGTTCTTCGGCTTGGGATTTTGTTTTGGTATAACTTTTCAATCCTTGCCGGACGTCACCGATTGCAGGTAGGGTGAGTTTTTTGAGACGATCAATAAGTGAGTTTGTCTTGGTAGCAGTCTCCCTGAAGTTAGCAAACCCACCTGCTTCGTCTACAGCGACAGGAACAAAGGCCTCAATCAGGTCAGCCTCACTTTCTGTGATGTTCAAGATTCGAAGTGCTGGAATAGGGTCGGTTTCAGTGTACCCCCACTGATCTGTTTCGTAATCATCTTCATTTTCTGGTTTATAGCGAGCTGTGAGTTCGATTGTGATTGATGTAGATGACTCACGAATAATCTTAGCAGTACCAATTCGAAGGTTTTCACGTTCATCAGCAGTTTCACTGAGAATTGAGTCAGCTGTTCCCTCCACTGGTTGAACCAGACCGATTTCAGAAAGTGATTTTCCTTCTGAGTATGACCCAATATGGTCCAACAGAGATACATTAAGCTGGTCTAATCTTTCCTGATAGTTTAAAATATCATTTACCGCATCTCGCATGGAAGCAGGCAAATTATTGACTGGTATTGATATCGGATTTAAATAGTCGGTTTTATATCGATAGTAACCACCTCGAAGGACCGTTCCCGTACACATTATATAATACCACACTAATTTTGAGTTTATAATACCCAGTATTTCATTGGACTTATCTTTGTACTCATCCTCCATAATGGGACTATAGACTGTGGTTGAATGGAATAAATTACCGTCTTTGTCGTATGTTGCACCACCTCCTTTTGATATCTCTGGAATTAATATTTTCTCCCTTTTAAACTGCTGTGGTGACCGGGGCCGCCAATGTGAATACCACGGGTCATAGACATGGTTTTCACTTCCTCGGTTAATTAGCTCCGTCTGATGTTGGTTCAAATATTCATATGCTAAAGGAAATCGCTCGCTGAGATTTTCTTCGGGTATTATGTCACCGTTTCGATCATATGGGTAAAGGATAAACCTCTTTGATGATATGCTCGCATATCGAGATACTGCATTTCCTCCAATATATGGCTCCATGAGTTTTGATTCAATTTTAACAGTTTCTTGGAGAGATTTTGAATAGCCCTCAACATATCCCTCTTTGACCGTACAATCATTTAATACATAAATATCATCAGCACTTGTTTGTATTCCCACAAATATTTGCTCAGATATTTCATCTATGCTCTTTCCTGTATTCTCTATTTTATCCAATATTTTACTTTCATCTTTAGACATTAAGTTCCATTTTTTGTTTGGGTGAATATCAACTTCTGTGAACGATAGATTGTTGATTTCATTTGGCTTGTTACTTTTCTTACTATATTTCACACAACCTGTATTCTGCCCTTTTGATAGGAATATTAAGCATGTGTATGTCGATGCACCGCTGAACACCTGATTCTGACCAAAATCAACTATTTTTCGAAGGCTATTTGATTCCGCGAGATATTCTCTGAGTGCTGCTCCGGCATTGGATTCAAAAAACTTGTTTGGTAAGATATACCCAAGGTGATTATTCGTTATTTCACTCCCCTTTTCAACAAATAAGCTATATAAGTCATACCTCTGCTCTGATGTTACGTATTGTGAATCATAGAATTTTTTGTATTCGTTTGGTATGTTTTGTATTTTAACGTATGGGGGGTTTCCAATTACTGCATCAAATCCATCATCAGTTTTATTCTCTCCATTCTCGTTAAAGAAAACTTCGGGGAATTCTAATTCCCAATGAAAGAACGTCTCTTGTTTTGCGAGGTCTTGGGCCGATTTGAACCAATCCTCATCTCGAATTTCCTCCCATTCATCTTCATTCTCTATTGTATTCGCCATTCGTTCATAAACGCCGTTAGGCACATCAAGATCAAATTCTTCAGCTGTATGGACGTTTGTCAATTCGAATAGCCTCTGGTAGAAGGGATCTTCATGGATCTCGTTATATATTTCTTCCATTGATTTGATATCTTCGAGTGTCTCGTTATCAATCTCCAACAGTTCTTGCATGAGATCCATTACATGGTCTAAAGTGCGTTCACGTACAAGAGCAAACGATTGCTGGAGTGTTAGTTGTCCACCATTCTCCTCGGTATCGTCCGATAGTACTTCTGTAACATCCGACCCTATGAGTGAGTTCCCAGATTTTAAATGGTGGTCAAGAAAAGCTAGTGGTCGATCCGCTGCTAACGTTTCAAGCCACATTGACAACTTAGCGAGTTCTACGGCCATCTCATTGAGGTCCACTCCGTAGATACATTCTTTGGCAATTTCCCTACGAACGTGCTGTTCATCGAAAGCTACCCCCATCTCGGACTCGACTTCGCGAACCTCGTTCATCACCTGTTCTGCAAGATAGCCTGTGGCACGAGTCAAGAAATGGCCGCTGCCCATCGCGGGATCAAGGATTTTCAGCTGTG
Source organism: Halovalidus salilacus (assembly GCF_031852275.1). GTDB lineage: Archaea > Halobacteriota > Halobacteria > Halobacteriales > Natrialbaceae > Halovalidus > Halovalidus salilacus. The sequence goes on from NZ_CP134700.1 coordinate 2,040,900, forward strand.
TAACCCGCTGTAAGTATGGACCTATATACTCTTGAGTTCCCGGTTCAAACCCTTGCTCAATCAGGTCCTCACGGATCTCGTCGAGTAGCGGATCGATCGTTTCCTCAACAATATATGTGACTACATGGTCTGGTGTATAATATGCACCAGTTGCCTTTCGCTCACCTTCATCGTTGACAACGTATAGGCCGCCTTCTGGAACGGTTTCAACCGCTTCCGCTACGGTTACATCAGTGGCAGGCTTCCAAACCTGTCCACTGTCCTCTGCAACCGCTGCGTAATCCTCTGGCGCTATTCGGAATTGATGTTCAAGCAATCCCTCGTAAACGCTACCGAGGTGACGAGTATCGAGGTCTGCGTAATCTGCCAGAACATATCGTCCTTCGTCATTCTCGGTTGTAGATAGTCGATAAATGACTTCTGCAAGATAACGGTCGTTGACTTGATTTTCACTAAGGAACTGGTTTTGCTCCTCATTGAACAATCCACCATTGTATGGTGGGATACCCAGCGATTCTTCGCCTTTATCTACGAGGTGGAAGAGATTTTGGAGCCGGTTCCAGATTGTTGTCGAGTACTCACTGTACTCGGACTCAAATCCATCATCAACCTCGCCGATCATCTCGTGGATCCCGAGGCGTAGTTCGTCCAAGCTAAAGTTTTGTTCGTATTCGCGGACAGCTTTCTGTCCTTCGGGGTGGATAAGACCTCGCGCTTCGGCATAGAGCACGAACATAAGACGATAGAGATAGACCAGTGATTGGTTCTTCAACTGAGATAGTTCCTCTTCGTTATCGGGATCAATATCGAGATCGTTGGTCTCTACCAAACCACGTCCAAGGAGCCGGAGAGCTGTGAAAACATTGTCCTGTAGATCTTCTCCAAGCTCTTGAGCCGCTGTCTCACTCTCGGACCAAACTGCATCAAGGAAGGTTGTACCGCCTGTCTCCTGAAATGCCTCCGGGCGGAAAAAGAGATAGAAGTACTTGAATTGGTCAAGATCACCGTGCTCAAGGAGTTCGGGAAGGTCAACTTCATAGTAAGTTTGCGTCTCGTAGTCTTTGGTTCCGTAAAGCCGCCACTTGCGACCGTTAGTAAGAATGCCCCACTGAATAGATTCGGGAGTTCGTTCAAGATAGTGTTTAATCTGGTGAGAAGCGTTTCTGTATGGTCTTTGCTCGCTAAAACGCTGAGAGAAATCAGCGTCCCACTGTTTGGCTTCAAGGAGGCCGACTCCGCGACCGAAGAGGTCAGAAGTATCTTGGGTGTCTAAATAGACCGATGCAGCATCTCTCCGTGCCCCCTCGCTTTCAAAGAGGAGTATATCTACATATCCCTCGCTCTCAGGTAGCGTCGTTTCGACCTGCGTTCCGAATCCAAGAATATCGATAACTTTGGAGATCCACTCGTCGATCAACGCATCTTCTTTATAGCTCTTGAGCAGGTCTCCCTCTAATTCGTATAACGACTGAAGCTCTCCCATGACCTCTCTCGCCTTTTCGTCACAGTTCCATTCTTCTCGTAGCTCAAGGCGCTCGTCGAGATAGTGACCCGAAAAGAGATTCGAGTTCTGATACGGACGATTGGAGAGTGTCGCTTGACTCATTCGTAATACTGGTAGGTACTTCAGTCAAAGGTCATGTAATTATTGGATTGCTATCTTTTTGTCAATTCCTGACAATTTGCCAAATGGATTGATGACCGATAGTTATAATATATTCTAGAATCTAACTTATGGTAATGCTCAAATCCAAAGCCCTTCTCGTAGTTGATGTTCGCCAGCTAGCGCTGATCTACGAAGAGATGGGTAAGCTCGAGGAAGACGAGGGGGTGCATCCGAGTCGGCGGCATTCCGCGAGCAAATTACGGAAGGAGTGCGGAGTTTTACTCGGTCAGGAAGAGCCGGAATACAATTAGTGGATCCCGGACTCGTTGAACGGCAAGTGTATTTTTGTCCGCGAACGTAGCCTATTATATAGTCTCGACTCTTGTAATCTTCCGCGTACACCGAAGGTCGCGGCAAGTTTAGGAGTTATCGGCGTCCTTTGCCGGTAATTAAGCAGAGAGCGCGAAAACGCTCCCGGCGGACTCAAGATCCGCTCCCGTAGGGGTTCGTGGGTTCGATTCCCTCCCCTCGCATCGCAGCGAAGTGCACGATCGCACGGAGCGAGATGCAGGAGGGAATCGAATCAGGGAGCAGGTTTCCTGCGACCGTGGTTCGATTCCCTCCCCTCGCACTGACCACAGTGCGGCAAGACGGAGCGTCTTGCCCTCGCGCATTCTGGCGATGATGGTGAACGCGGAGTCGCCGACTCGAGCGTCCCGTCTCGCCATCGAGTTTATTCTGGTCGCCGGCTAATCGGACGTATGAGCGTCATCGCGGAATTCTCCGTTCGGTCGGACGATTTCGCCCTGAACCGCGCACTCACGGCGGCGCCGCACATGGTCGTCGAAATCGAGCGCGTGGTGGCGACGATGGAGGACCGAGTTATGCCGTACTTCTGGGTTACGGGCGGCGATCACGACGAATTCGAGACCGCGTTCGCGGCTGACGAGACGGTGCAGACCGTCGCACACATCGACTCGGTAGAGGACGCGCGGTTGTACCGCGCCGAGTGGACCGAGAACGTCGAGTCCATCGTTTACGCGTACGTCGAACTGGGGTCGACGATCCTGCAGGCGGTCGGGCGATCCACACACTGGGAACTGCGGATGCGGTTCGACGATCGCGACAGCCTGACGACGTTCCAATCGTACTGCGCCGACAACGGCATTTCCTACGAACTCAACCGGATCAAAGAACAGGAACAGCCGATGGCGAGCGCTCAGTACGATCTCACGCCGAAACAACGCGAGACGCTGCTCACCGCGCTCGAGGAGGGCTACTACGAGGTGCCCCAGAACGTGACGATGAGAGAACTGGCGGACCAAATGGACGTCTCCCAGCAGGCGCTCTCGAAGCGGTTCCACTCCGCGCACCGGAACCTCATCACGAGCACCCTCACCATCAGCCATCCGGACGACGAATGAAGTGCGTCCGACGGAGTCGTCGGTCCGCCAAGACGGGGTAGTCAATACAACCCCCATCCTCTTCGACCGATGCGCCTAGCCTTCGGCTATGGCCGCACCCCGTTCCGCACGACCGATCGACGGCGAGTTCGGTGTGCCCGCGCGTGGCCGCCGTCGTACCGCCGCAGGAAACCTCGTCGCGTACGAAACGCCGATCGCCCTCGCCGACGTGGCCGTCGACGCCCTTCAGGTGGTGAACGGTGGGATGCACCGCGGAGGCTCGGCCGAAACGGTGAACTCGAGCGTTCTCCTCCACAGCGCCGTCCCGAAGCTCGGCGACGGCGACCACCTGCGCTGCACCCTGGCGGGCGACCCGATCGAGTGGGAATCGGCGTTCGAGCGCCTCGAGGGCCTCGGGTCCAGATCCGAGGGGGACTGACGTGTCCGAACACTCGTCGAAGATGGACGAGCGCGAGAAAGTGGCCGCCCGGTGCTCGGACTGCGGGGCGGTCTACTCCGCGTGGATCCTCTCGGACGGCACCGTCCACCTCATCGGACGGAAAGACGGCTGTCGGTGCGGTTGCTCTACGTTCGAAGCGATCTCGATGTGACTCCGAACCGGATTCTCGGATTCCAGTGGCGACTAGACGGCTCCGACGGCGGTGGGCGGTTCTCGGGTGAACGCGGCCGCTCGAGGCGACTTCTGCACCATTTTGTTGTGCTCCGTCTGGGATTTGAACTACGCCCAGACGTGCTCGCAGCGCTGCGCGCGACTGGTTTAATTCAAATCCAGGGTCGCATTTGCTGCTCACGAGTTGTTCGCAGCAAGATGCTCCGTCTGGGATTTGAACCACGCGTAGACGGTCCTACTCGCTCACAACGTTCGCTCGCAGGCTGCGACTTCTCTCCTTCAAATCCCAGACCGTGCGCGCTTTTCTTCGCTCCACTCCGCGATGCTACGTTTCGCTCGAAAAGTGCTCCGTCTGGGATTTGAACCCAGGTCATCGGCTCGAAAGGCCGAAATGATTGGCCGGACTACACCAACGGAGCCCGTATCTGGGCATTGCTCCAGGGTAATAAAAAGCGTTCCGTTCTGGAACCGCAGTGCGACAGAAACGCACGCCGCTTCGCCTCCACGTCAACGTTTTTGAGGCCCCGTGCCAAGACTCGAGCATGAGATACGCCCGATTTCGAGATCCGGCCGGTGCCGTGCGACGCGGGACCGTCGAGGACGGCGCCGTCCACTTCGCAAACGAGAGGTACGACCTCGAGTCCGACGAGATCGACGTCCTGCCGCCCTGCGAGCCGTCGAAGATCGTCTGCATCGGGAGAAACTACGCCGACCACGCCGCGGAGATGGACTCCGACGTGCCTGATCGGCCGTTGCTGTTCCTCAAGCCGCCGAACACGGTCGCCGCCCACGGCGATACCGTCACCGTCCCCGCGGGGAAGGATCGAATCGACTACGAGGCGGAACTTGGCGTCGTCATCGGCGAGCAGTGTCGCCACGTCTCCGAGAGCGAGGCGATGGACGTCGTCGAGGGGTACACCTGCGTGAACGACCTCTCGAACCGCGACGACCAGCGCCAGGAGCAAAACTGGATCCGCGGGAAGGCGTTCGACGGCGCGGCGCCGCTCGGTCCCGTCCTCGCCACCCCGGACGAGGTGCCCGACGACGCCTCCGTCGAGAGCCGAGTCAACGGTGAGACGAAACAGAACGGGACGCTCGACCAGCTCATCTTCCCCGTTCCGGAGCTGATCGCCGAGATCACGACCTACCTCACCCTCGAGCCCGGCGACGTGATCGCCACCGGTACGCCGGAGGGGGTCGGTCCGCTGTCCGACGGCGACGAGGTCGAGATCGAGGTCGAGGGCGTGGGGACGCTCCGCCACTCGGTGCGGATCCCCTGAGCGGCGTTCCGATCGGTTCCGACCCGGCGACTCGAGGGGCGAACGCTTTTCGGCCGCCTGAGCGAACGGGAGGACGAGTTCGATTCACATGACAGTCCACTTCGGCGCGGTGACCGTCGACTGGCTCGGCCTCGCGACCGTCCGCCTCGAGGGGCGAACCGGCACCGTGGTCTATTTCGACCCCGGTCCGGAGGAGTACGGCGTGCTCGACGGGTACGAGCCGCGGGACGGCGACCTGGTGCTGGTGAGCCACGATCACCACTACGATCCGGACTCGATCCGACGGGTGGCCCGCGACGACGCGGTGGTGCTCGTCCACGAGTCGATCGACGCCGACGGGATCGAACGGCTCGTCGACCAACCCGAGTCCCTGCCGTATGACGTCGAACGCGTCCGCGCGGACGAGGGGTTCGTCCTCGGACCGCTCGACCTGTTCACGACGCCGGCGCACAACGACCCGGACGGCCCCCACGTCGACGAGAACGGTGAACCGCACCACCCGCCGGGACGCGGCTGCGGCTTCGGCGTCACGATCGACGGCGTCTGCGCCTTCTGGCCCGGCGACACGGACGCGCTCGAGTCCCACGAGGAACTGGCCGTCGATCTCTTCCTCCCGCCGATCGGAGGGACGTTCACGATGGACCGCCACGAAGCGGCCGCACTGGTCGGTCGGATGCGGCCGGACCTCGTACTCCCGGTCCACTACGACACCTTCCCTGCGATCGCCGCCGACGAGGAGGCGTTCGTCGTCGACGTCGCGAGACGCAGCGTCCCGGTCGTCCTCGAGTCCCCGCATCGAGACTGATCCGTCGGTCGCCGGTTCGGGCGCCGACCCGCGGGGGAGCGGCAAACGGGTAAGGTATCTAACCGCTCCGAACCGTTATTCTGGTGCCCCCTGTTATCTCACCCATGAGTGGTGCCCGCGACGGCGGTCCAGTCGACGCGGAGCGGTGTGAGGAGTGCGCCGCGCCAGTCTCCTCGTCGATGCGGTACTGTCCGTCTTGTGGCGCGCGTCAGGTACGGTCCACCGACCAGCGGGCGCGCCGCCACCGACGGTCGACTCTCGGCTCCCGAACCCGATCCGCGGGAAGCCGGACCTCTCGTTCGACCTCGGCTCGGAGCCCAGAATCCGGACGTGAATCGGCCTCGAGACACGTCTCCGCGGTCGATCGCCGAACGCTCGAGCGGCGGATCGCGAACGAACTCGAGGAGGGGTGGGAGCTCGAACACGACTTCGGCGACCACGCCGTGCTCGTCCGTCGATCGTTCGGCCCGACGGGCACGCACCTGCTCGTCGCGTTGATCACCGTCTGGTGGACGATGGGCCTGGGAAACGCCCTCTACGCGGCGTACCAGTATTTCGGCAACGCCGAGCGGAAGGTCGTCCGACCGGACCGTACGGCTCGAGTCGAGTCGTCGGATCCGTCGGGCTCCTCGAGCGAACGGGCGACGTCCGCCGACCGGTCGTCGCCCGCCAAACTGATCTTCACCGTCGGCCTCCTGTGGCTGTTCGGCCTGGCGCTCCTCCTCGAGGGATCGCTGCTCGTGAGCGGGTTCGGCGTCCTCCTGTTCGTCGTGGGTGCGGCGATGATCCCCTCGGTTCGTCGACGGGTGCGCGACCGGGATCCGATCACAATCAACGGGCGTGCCAAATCCGTCGAGGAGCGTCGGGTGGCGTCGCCAGACCGGCCGTGTGCGGTCTGCCACCGGTCGATCGACGAGGGGGTCGAACGCACCTACCGGGAGGTGCTCACGTTGTTCGGCGTTTCACTCGTGACCACCGAACGGGGAGAGAACTACTACTGCGACCACTGCGCGGGGCTGGATCGCGGTTCATCCCCCCGCAATCGGGGTCACGTCGACGGGATCGGAGCCGAACTCGACGAACCCGTTTCGGACGAAAAACTGCCGGAGGGTTCGACGGATTCGACGGGGGAGTCGGGGACCGAAACGGACGCCGTCGGCGAACCCGAGTTTTCGGCGGAGTGAGGGGACCGACGTCCCTCAGAAGACGCCCATCTCCTCGAGTCGCTCGGGGAGGTAGGTGTCGGTGACGAAGTCGAGGCCGTACGAGGCGAGCGACTGCTGTTCGGACTTCTTCTCGATCTCGAGTTGGAGTTCGATCTGTTCCTCCCAGTAGTCGGTCTGGAAGCGGGGGTCGGAGAGTTCGCTCTCGAGGGCGTTCTTGTCGGAGTCGCTCAGCGGGTCGGTCGGGAGGTCGTACTCGACGATGTCAGCGGGCTGAATGCCGATGAAGTCGGCTTCGGGGGTCGCGAGGTACTCCGAGAGGTGAGCGGACTTGATCGAGCCGTAGGCGACGGAGCCGTAGATGCGGTAGGACCACGGGTCGCCGTCCGTGAAGACCGTGACCGGCAGGTCGAGTTCGTCGTGGAGGCGCTTCGTGATCCGTCGGGTCGCACGGGCGGGCTGACCCTTGAGGTGGACGATCAGCGCGCCGTACTCCTCGTCGAAGCCGTTCTCGACGAGTCGGTCGCGCATCCCGCCGGTCTCGACGCAGAGGATGAACTCCGCGTCGGAGTCGAGGAACTCGATCGTGTCGGGGTTGTTCGGGATCTGGTAGCCGCCCTCACCGACGTCCTCCTGGCAGTGGATCTCGCGCTCGCCGCGGCGGGTCTGCTCGCGCAGGTGCAGCGGGCCCATGATCGTCGCCCCGGACTCCTCCGGGCGCATGTGGAAGTCCTCGCGGGTGACCTCCGAGACGATCTCTAAGTCCTCGATCAGCTGGTTCGACTCGTCCTGGTCGTTGAACTGCGCCTCGTTGTTGTCCCAGCTCTCCGAGAGGTAGTACAGCTCACGAAGGGTGGACGAGCGGTCCTGCTCGAGTTGCTCGGTGAGGAACTCGATGGTGTAGACCGCCTTGAGGAGCTTCCGGGCCCCGCGAACCGAGTTCGCCGAGCGCGTCGAGGTCCGGTCGCCGTAGACCCAGACGCCCATCTCCTCGTCGTACTCGATGTTGTTCTTCGTCCGCGTCGGGACGGCCATGTGAGGGATCTCCCCCAGTTCGAACTGGTCGTAAAACTGTGCCGCGAGGTCGATCAGGCGTTCGCGAGCCTGCTGGTCGGAATTTGCGCTCATTGTATCAGTTGGTGACGGTGAGTTTCTCGCTCTCGACGCCCTTCACGTCCAGATCGAACGATGCCTCCTCGTCGACGTCGTACTCGAGGACGGCCTCGTTGCCGCTCGAGACGTCGGCTTGCCACTTCACGAACCACTCCCCGTCCATCTCGACGACGGAGGCGCCGTCGGAGAGGTTCCGCGGCTCCGCGGAGACGATGTCGGTTACCTCGAGTGATTCGTTCGTGCTCGAGTGGTTCTCGACGACGACTTTCACGTTCGCGCCGTCGCCGTTCTCCTCGAGGTGGCGCTCGACGAGGACGTTGTTCATGATCCGGGCGATGGCGTCGTCGATGTCGGGTTCGGGTCTGCCGGTGACCTCGGCGACCTTCTCGGCCATCTCGGGGAGGATCTTCCCGAGGACGTTCTGCTTCTTCCGGCGCTGTTGCATCGAGCGGCGCTTGTTCAGGTAGCTCTTGAGGTCGCGGGCGGCCTCCCGCACCGCGAGTTCGATCTCGTCTTCGATCTCGGGGACGTTCGCGACGGCGTCTTTCGACTCGCTCGTGAACGGCACGTTCGTCGAGGCGACGTGGATCATGATGACGGCCGGCCCGTTGGGCAGGCCGGAACCGCCGGGCTGGTCGAGGCCGTAGTTGCGCCACCCGATCGACTTCACGACGTCGGTCGTCGCACACGCCCCGCGCTGGTAGACGAGGGGGACGCGGTTGGCGAAGCGGAGCACGTCGACGCTCCCCTCGGCCTCGAGTTCGCCGCCGTAGGCGATGCCGGCCTCGACGACGAACGGATCGCCGCCCGACACGCCGGCGTCGCGGGTCGCGGCCGCGTAGAAGTCCGCGTCGAACTCCTTCTTCAGCCCCGCTTCGATGAGGTCGTCGGAGATGGGCGAGAGACACCGCGTCGGGGGCGCCATGATGTCCGTGTTGCGCATCCCCTCGACGAGGTCGGAGGTGGCGTCGCGGTCGCCCTCGAGTTCGCGCACGAGCGGCGCGTCGTCGGGGACCGTGCGCATGACGCTCCAGACGGCCTCGGTGACGTTTTCGCGGGCGGTCTCGCCGAAGGTGACCTCGTCGTACTCCTCGGTGAGTTCCGCCGCGCGGTCGACGTGGGCGCGAAGTTCCTTGTGCGTGAGTCGGTGACGGCGGTCCTCCTCGTCGGCGAACTTGCCGGCCAGCCGCGTCGCGAAGGCGTGGATCACCTCGTCGTCCTTCCGGGTGCTCGTGGCCTCGTCGGCCAGCGCGTGGAGGGCGGCGACGAGCCGCGACTCCTCGGTGGCGCTCTCGTCGCTCGCGTCACCGTCCTCCTCGGCGGAGAGCCCCGTGATCTCGAGCCACGCCGCTTCGACGGCGTTCTCGCGGACGGTGTCGCCGAAGGTCGTTCCGTGCTCGGATTCGACGTGGTTGGCGGCGTTTCCGACGATCTCGCGAAGTTCGTGGTGGGCGATCCGCTCGCGGTTGGACACCGTGTCGGCGACGGTGTCCGCGAAGTCGCTCGTGGCCGCCGCACCCTTGTTCGCCGTGGCCGCCTCGACCGCCGCCGCGACGTCGACGCGCTCGTTCGCGTCGGGGGTCACCCAGGCCATCTCTCGGCCGAAGTGGCGGTCGCGGAACTCGTCGATGATCGACTCGGCGGTCTTCTTCCCGACGCGGGTGAACTCCTCCTGGAGGAAGCCGGAGATCGAGTGGGAGTCGGTCGCCGAGAGCATCTTCATCACGGTGCCGAGTTCGACGCCGTGTGGGTGCGGGCGGATCTCCTCGGTCTCCTCGGGGAGTTTGTCGGTCGCCCGCTCGAACTTGAAGTGGGCCTTCGGCTCCCGAAGCTCGAGACGCGCGTGGGGGTTGACGACCGCCGTGTGCTTGATGTAGTCGTGGAGTTGCTGGCGGGCGCGCATGTTCGCCTCCATCTCGAGTTCGATGCGCGTCCCGTGGGGGCGATCCCAGGTCGTCGTCCGATCGACGCTGATCTCGGGTTCGTTCTCGTCGGTGTCGACGATCAGTTCGAAGTACTGCGCGTCGGCCGACCCCTGGGTTCGGCTGGTGATCTTGGCGGGCTTCCCGCTCGTGAGCTGGGAGTAGAGGACGGCCGCGGAGATCCCGATCCCCTGCTGCCCGCGGGACTGCTCGCGCGCGTGGAAGCGAGAGCCGTAGAGGAGCTTCCCGAAGACCTTCGGCAGGGACTCCTTGGTGATCCCCGGCCCGTTGTCCTCGACTATCAGCTTGTAGTAGTCGTCGACCTCCTGAATCTCGACGTAGATGTCCGGGAGAATGCTCGCCTCTTCCGCGGCGTCGAGCGCGTTGTCGACGGCCTCCTTCACGGCCGTCACGAGGCCTCGAGCGCCGCTGTCGAAGCCGAGCATGTGCTTGTTCTTCTCGAAGAACTCGGCGATGGAGATCGATCGCTGGCTCTCCGCCAGCTCCTCCGCGATCCCCGGCTCGTCGCCGAGCGTCGACTGCTGGAAGGACGTCATTACCGCTACGGTAGCGCAGGGGACCTTAAAACGTTCCCGCTACCTCGGTGGAAGTGAAAGAGGGAGCGCGTCCGATCGAGTGTTACCGGATCGTGTCTGTGAAACGACCATATTTCGGCAGGACGATTCGTCGCCATGGGTGCCGTACCGCCGAACTCAGCGAAGCGGAGCCCGACCCGTATCGTCCTCCGATCGTCCCGTCCTGCGATTGTGACGTTCGGACTGCTCGTCGGACTGGAACTCCAGTACTTCCTCGGGGAGCCGCTCGAAGATTTCACGCCCGGCTGGTTCGACTCGTGGTTGCCCTTCGTCGCCGCGGACCGCGTCCTCGCGCTCGTACTCGCGCCAGTTCACGCGGTACTCGACGTGTTCTACGAGGGGTTCGCCCCCGACGGGGTCGCGCTGGGTCTAACGCTCTGTTATTATCTCCTCGTCTCCGCTGTGGTGGCTTTCCTCTACGGTCGAGTGACGAACGGACCGTGACAACGTGTCACTGTATGAACGTGAGGGTCTGATAAGGGTTCACGCGCTCGCGCGCGTGCGGGAGTTTTATTAGGAACCGGACGCTATCCGAAAACAGGTTTTCATGTCTCAAGAAAGCGAGTACGGAGCCGGACAGATCCAGGTCCTCGAGGGCCTGGAGGCCGTGCAAAAGCGGCCGGCGATGTACATCGGTTCTACGGATTCTCGAGGGCTTCACCACCTCGTCTACGAAGTGGTGGACAACTCGATCGACGAGGCGCTGGCCGGATACTGCGACGACATAACCGTTACCATCGGCGAGGACGGGAGCGTCACGGTGTCCGACGACGGCCGGGGCATCCCCGTCGACACCCACGACGAGTACGACCGCCCCGCGCTCGAGGTGATCCTCACGGTTCTCCACGCGGGCGGCAAGTTCGACAACAAGTCCTACCAGGTCTCCGGCGGCCTCCACGGCGTCGGCGTCTCCGTCGTCAACGCCCTCTCCGAGCGGCTCGAGGCGACGGTGAAGCGAAACGGTGGCGTCTTCCGCCACGTCTTCGAACGCGGCGAACCGGTCGGCGACATGGAGCGCGTCCGCGACATGGAGCCGGACGAGGAGACGGGCACCCAGATCCGCTTCTGGCCGGACGGCGACATCTTCGATGCGACCGAGTTCTCCTTCTCGACGCTCTCGAACCGCCTGCGGGAACTGGCCTTCCTCAACTCGGGCGTCCGGATCACCCTCCGCGACGAACGCGAAACCGAGGAGGACGGCTCGTTCGTCGAGGACACCTACGAGTACCAGGGCGGCATCCGCGAGTTCGTCAGGTACCTGAACGAGACGCGGGCGCCGATGCACGACGACGTCATCTACTTCGAGGACGAGGAGGATGGGATCCAGGTCGAGGTGGCGATGCAGGCCACCGAGGAACTTCAGGGCTCGATCCACGCCTTCGCGAACAACATCAACACGCGCGAGGGCGGCACCCACCTCACGGGATTCAAGACGGCGCTCACGCGCACCGTCAACGACTACGCCCAGAACAACGACCTCCTCGACGACTTAGAGGAGAACCTCAAAGGCGAGGACATCCGTGAGGGGCTAACGGCGGTCATCTCCGTGAAACACCCTGACCCGCAGTTCGAGGGCCAGACCAAGACCAAACTCGGCAACGGCGAAGTTCGGGGCATCGTCGAGAGCGCGATGCACCAGGGCCTGGGAACCTACTTCGAGGAACACCCCGATACCGCCCAGGCCATCGTCCTCAAGGCCGTCGAAGCCGCGAAAGCCCGCAAGGCCGCGAAGAAGGCGGAAGAGTTGACCCGGCGCAAGTCCGCGCTCGAGTCGACCTCCCTCCCCGGAAAGCTCGCCGACTGCCAGACCAAAGACCCCGACGAGGCGGAACTGTTCATCGCCGAGGGTGACTCCGCGGGCGGCAGCGCCAAGCAGGCCCGCAACCCCGAGTTCCAGGCCGTGCTCCCGATCAAGGGGAAGATCCTGAACGTGGAGAAACACCGCCTGGACCGAATTCTGGAGAACGACGAGATCCGGAACATGATCACCGCCATCGGCGCGGGGATCGGCGACGAGTTCGACGTCGACGACATCCGGTACAAGAAGATCATCATGGCGACCGACGCCGACGTCGACGGGGCCCACATCCGGACCCTGCTCCTGACGTTCTTCTACCGGCACATGCGCCCGCTGCTCGAGGGGGGCTACGTCTACGCGACCCAGCCGCCGCTGTACCGGATTCGCTACCGCGGCGAGACCTACGACGCGATGACGGACGCCGAGCGCGACGAGATCGTCGAGGAGAAGTGCGACGGCAATCCGACCCAGGTCCAGCGGTTCAAGGGGCTGGGCGAGATGAACCCCGAACAGCTCTGGGAGACGACGATGAACCCCGAGAACCGAATTCTCAAGCAGATCACGATCGAGGACGCGGCGGCGGCGGACAAGATGTTCTCCGTCCTGATGGGCGACGCCGTCGAGCCGCGAAAACAATTTATCAAGGATCACGCTCCGGAGGCGGAGTGGATCGACATTTGAGCGGAAGACGAGGCCGACGTAACACATGAGTTCAGACGTACCCGATCCGACGGACGTAGAGGCACGGACGGTCGAAAACGTCCGCATCGAAGACGAGATGGAACAGTCGTACATCGACTACGCGATGAGCGTCATCGCGGGGCGGGCCCTCCCGGACGTCCGGGACGGCCTGAAGCCGGTCCACCGGCGCATCCTGTACGCGATGCACGAGATGGGCGTCACCTCGGGGTCGTCCCACCGTAAGTCCTCGTCCATCGTGGGCGAGACGATGGGTGACTACCACCCCCACGGCGACAGCGCAATCTACGACACGCTCGTGCGAATGGCCCAGGACTTCTCGATGCGCTACCCCCTCGTGGACGGCCAGGGGAACTTCGGTTCGATGGACGGCGACCCGGCGGCGGCCCCGCGATACACGGAGGCCCGGATGTCGGCCATCGCCGAGGAACTGCTCGAGGACATCGAGAAGGACACCGTCGACTTCCAGTCCAACTACGACGACCGCAAGCAGGAGCCGATCGTGCTCCCCTCGGCGTTCCCGAACCTGCTGGTCAACGGCTCCTCGGGCATCGCCGTCGGGATGTCGACGAACATCCCGCCGCACAACCTGGGCGAGGTGATCGACGCCACCGTCGAACTGACCGACAACCCCGACGCGACCGTCGAGGAGTTGATGGAGCACGTCAAGGGGCCGGACTTCCCCACGGGCGCCAACATCGTCGGCCGCGACGCCATCTACTCGGCGTACGCGACCGGCCGCGGCCGGATCCGCGTCCGCGCGGAGTTCGAGGTCGAGGAGTGGAAGAGCGGCCGCGAGCGCATCGTCGTCACCGAACTCCCCTATCAGGAGAACAAGGCCCGACTGGTCGAGCGCATCGCGGAGGACGTCAACGACGGGGAGATCGAGGGCATCTCCGACCTGCGCGACGAGTCCGACCGCGACGGCGTCCGCATCGTGATCGAACTCAAGCGGGGCGCCAACACCGAGATCGTCAAGAACAAACTGCTCGAGAACCACCTGGAGCGGACGTTCGGCGTCATCAACCTCGCGCTGGTCGACGGCCAGCCGCGCGTGCTGACGCTCAAGGAGACCTTAGAGGAGTACATCTCCCACCGCCGGGAGGTCGTCCGCCGGCGCAGCGAGTACGACCTCGCCGAGGCCGAGGACCGGGCACACATCCTCGAGGGGCGCCTGAAGGCGCTCGAGAACGTCGACGACGTGGTCGAGTTGATCCGCAACTCCGAAGACCGCTCCGCGGCGAAGGAGGGGCTGCGCGAGGAGTTCGACTTCTCGCAGGCCCAGGCCGAGCACATCGTCCGGATGCAACTTGGCAGCCTCACCTCGATGGAGGCCGCAGAGATCGAAGACGAGTACGAGGAGGTCCAGGCCGAAATCGAACGCCTCACGGCGATCCTCGAGAGCGAAGAGGCGCTGTACGGCGTCATCAAGGAGGAACTCCGCGAGGTCAAAGACGAGTACGACGACGACCGGCGGACCTCCATCGTCGAGGACGAGGGGACGGTCACCCACGAGGACCTCATCCCGGAGGAGGACGTCCTCGTCGTCATGACCGAGGACGACTACGTCAAGCGGATGCCCGCAGACCGGTTCGACCCCCAGGGTCGAGGCGGCAAAGGCATCATCGGCGCGGACGTCAAGGAGGGCGACCGCGTCTCGACGGTCTTCCGGGCCAACACCCACGACTACCTGCTGTGCTTTACGAACCACGGTCAGGTATACCGGCTCAAGACGTACGAGATCCCGGAGATGGGCCGGACGGCCCGGGGCAAGTCGGCCGTCAACATCCTCGACCTCGACCCGGGCGAGGACATCACGGCCATCGTCGACACCGACGCCTTCGGCGACGACGAGTACGTGACGATGGTCACCCGGAACGGCTACGTCAAGCGGACCGCCGGCGAGGAGTTCGACAACATCCTCTCGACCGGCATCATCGCCGCCAGCCTCGAGGAAGGCGACGAACTCGTCGACGTCGAGGTCACCGACGGCTCGACGGATCTCGTGATCGCCACCGAGCAGGGGATGACGATCCGGTTCGACGAGAGCGAGGTGCGCGCGATGGGGCGCAACGCCCGCGGCGTCAACGGCATCAAACTCCAGGTGGGCGACGCCGTGGCGGGACTGGTCGCGACCGACGAGAGCGACGACCGGGCCCTGTTGACGGTGACGAGAAACGGCTACGGGAAACGGACGCTCCTCTCGGAGTACCGAACCCAGTCGCGGTACGGCAAGGGGCTGATCGACATCAAGGCCAACGAGCGGAACGGACCGGTCACCGCCGTCAAGGCCGTCGAGGACGACGACCACCTCGTCGTCATGAGCGAACGGGGCCAGATCATGCGCACGCGCGCCGGCGAGATCTCCGAGGTCGGCCGGAACACGATGGGCGTGACGGTCATGGACGTCGAGGCGGGCGACGCTGTCGCGAGCGTCGACGTTATCCCGGCGGCGTCGGTCGACGACGCGATGCGAGACGAAGAGTAATCACGACACCGTCGGAATTCGACGGACGACCCGTTTTTGGCGACGAAAGGACGTTCGGTCAGCGACTGTGCTGGCACGACGAAGACGGCCGAGTACGAACGGGACGGCGTCGAGTCCGGGCGACGGACAGACAGAGAGCGTCCCGGAACCGATGTGACGGACGGCAGAAAAACGGCGCGTTCACCCTCGAGATCGATCGCCGAATGCGCGTCGGCGATCCGACGGTCGGCGCTGCGGACCCGTTCCGTCGGCGGCGGCGCGGCGGTTTTGCGGTCCCGGACGGACTACCGCAGCTACGACCGGTCGATCGAGGCTGCGGTCGGTCGCGATCCGGTCGCGCTAGTGTTCCGGCTCTTCCGCGGGTGCGATCATCTCGTCGATCCGGAGGATGAGGATGTTGTTCGTGTCGTCCTTCCCGTCGACCGTGCCCTCGATGAGCAGCTTCGACAGCGGCGTCGGACCGACGGTGACCGAATCGTGCTCCTGGATGTCGCCGATGGCCCCCTGCACGTGGATCTCCGCGCGGCACAGTTCGGGGTGGTGGACGCTCGAGAGGTCGATCTCCTCGACGATGACGTCCTCGACCGGTTCGCCGTCGTGTTCGATAGGGACGGCGGCGGGGTCGTCCATCTGCTGGATCTCGAGGGCCTCGTACGCCGCGGCCGTGGGTTTGTAGCCCCCTTTCGGGCCGGGTACCCCCTCTACCAGTTGCAGGGCTTTCAGGCTCTGCATCTGGTTGCGGATCGTCCCGGGGTTACGGTCGACTTGGGCGGCGATGTCCTCGCCCTTGATCGCGTCGTCGGTTTCGCTATGCAGGTTGGTCAGGGCCCGCAGAATTTTCTTCTGACTGGGAGTGAGTTCGATCGATGACATGGCGAAACCTTCGTAGTTGATTTGCTTAAATCCGATGGTGTCGCCGGAGTTTCCGTGACGATTTCAACGTCCGTCGGGCTGACGGGACGACCTTCGGATCCGCCACGGTATGTGATGAACGATCGTCAAGGGTGCGCCGACGTTCTCGATCGTTCGGAATTCGCTGCGGGACCTCAGACGTCGAGTCCCGCCAGCGGGGCCACGCGAACGTGCCGGGCCACGTCGGCCGGCAGGGAGACGGCGTCGTCGTGACCCTCCGCGCGGGCGGTGATCATGCCGAAGGGCGCGACCTCGAGGATCACGAGTTCGACGCCCGGTTCGACGCCGTGATCGGCGAGGTAGGAGAGGACCTCTGCGTCGCGGTCGGCGACTTCCTCGACGACGACCGCGTCCCCCTCCTCGAACGCCGAGATGGGCGCCCCCGTCCGGGCCGCCGGCGGTTCGAGGTCGGCCCCCGGGATCGGAGAGCCGTGGGGGTCGACCGTCGGGTTCTCGAGGGCGGCGGCGACGCGCCGCTCGAAGTCCTCGCTGATGTGGTGTTCGAGGCGGTCGGCCTCCTCGTGCACCTCCGCCCAGTCGTAATCTAAGTGCTCGGTGAGGTAGGCCTCGAGCAGCCGGTGGTGGCGGATCACCTCGAGGGCGACTGTCTCGCCCTCGTTGGTGAGGGTCACCCCGCGGTACTTCTCGCGGTCGACGAGGCTTCGGTCCTCGAGTTTCTCGAGCATGCTGGTGACCGTCGGCGACGTGACGTCCAACTCCTCTGCGATCTCCGAAGTCTTGATCCGCTCGTCGCGCTCGCGCTCGAGCTGGTAGATCGCTTTGAGGTAGTCTTCCATCACGTCGCTCAGCATCATCTACGGTCAATTAGAAGGGTCGAACCCTAAAGGTATCGTCGTCTTATTCGCGCGGTCGGCCCGCACGATCAAATGCCCCCCGGTCGTAGGGCCGATATGGATCGAACCGTCCGAATCGTCGGCGTTCCGATGGACTACGGCGCGGATCGCCGTGGGGTCGACATGGGGCCGTCGGCGATCAGGTACGCCGGCCTCGCGAACGAACTCGAGCGGGCCGGCGTCGAGTCGGTGGACGACGGCGACCTCGACGTACCGCGGGCCGAGGAGCGCGATCCGGACGCCACGCAGCCGGCGAGGGGGAACGCGAAGTACCTCGGCGAGATCGAGGAGGTCTGCACCCGGTTGCGCGATCGGGTGGCGGAGACGATCGACGCCGGGGAGTTTCCGCTCGTCCTCGGCGGCGACCACTCGATCGCGATCGGATCCGTGGCGGGGTCGGCCGAGGGGGCGACGCTCGGGGCGATCTGGTTCGACGCCCACGCGGACCTCAACACGCCCGAGACGTCCCCCACTGGGAACGTCCACGGGATGCCCCTCGGGGCGATCCTCGGACGGGGCGCGTTCGAGGCGATGGACTGGCCCGTCGCGCCCCGCATCCGCGAGGCGTCGATCGCCTACGTCGGCCTCCGAAGCATCGACGAGTACGAGCGCGAACTGGTCCGCGAGAGCGAGATGACCGCGTTCACGATGTCCGACATCGACGAACGAGGGATCGCCGCGGTCGTCGAGGACGCCCTCGACGTCGCGACCGCCGGCACCGACGGCGTTCACGTCAGCCTCGACCTCGACTGGCTCGATCCCAAGGCCGCCCCGGGCGTCGGTACCCCCGTCCGCGGCGGCGTCACCTACCGGGAAGCCCACGCCGCGCTCGAGGCAGTCTCGAGGCGGGACGCCGAGGAGGGGTTCCTTCGCTCGATGGACGTCGTCGAGGTGAACCCCATCCTCGACGAGGCGAACGAGACGGCGACCCTGGCGGCGGACCTCACCGCGAGCGCCTTCGGAAAGCGAATCCTCTGACCGCGAGCGGCCCCCGTCTCCGGGTTTCCCTCCGCCTCCCCGGAGTCGTCGGTGGGTTCGCCGGATCGATCTCGAAAAATTGTGATAGTTGGGAACAGTGGACACGACCGTACGAGTTTCAACACCTTTGTATCGGAGTGTTTCGCAGTGTGTGGTATGACTGAGAATGTCGTCGTTCTCGGCGCCGGGTACGCCGGTGCTGGTGCGATCAAGAAGCTCCAGTCGGAGCTCGACGGCAGCGCACGGCTCACGTGGATCGCGGACGTCGATTATCACCTCGTTCTCCACGAATCCCACCGCGTCGTTCGCGACCCCGACGTCCGAACCGACATCACCGTTCCCATCAGCGAGATCACCGATCCCGGAACGCGGTTCGTTCAGGACGAGGTCGTCGGCCTGGACGTCGACGAGCGCGTGGTCGAACTGCGAGAGGGTGACGACGTCGAGTACGACTACGTCCTCGTCGCCCTCGGCAGTCAGACCGCCTACTACGGCATCCCCGGCCTGGAGGAGAACTCGCTCACGCTCAAGAGCCTGGACGACGCCCTCGAGATTCACAACGAGATCAGCACGGCGAGTCAGGAGGCAACCCGGGGCGACCCCGCGCAGGTCGTCATCGGCGGCGCCGGACTCTCGGGCATCCAGACGGCGGGCGAGGTCGCCGAGTTCCGCGACGAGCACCGCGCGCCGATCGAGATCCACCTCGTCGAGGCGCTCGAGGAGATCTTCCCGGGTAACGACCCGGAAATTCAGCAGGCCCTGCGCGACCTCCTCGAGGAGGCGGGCGTCCAGATCCACACCGACGACCCGATCACGGAAGCTGAGGACGGCGTCATCCACTTCGACGAAGGCGACCCGCTCGAGTACGACGTCTTCGTCTGGACCGGCGGCATCACCGGTCGCGACGCCCTCGACGACGCCGAACTCGAAAAGCAACACAACCGGGTCGAGGCCGAGGCGAACTTCCAGACGAGCGACGAGCGCGTGTTCGCCATCGGTGACTCGGCGATCGTCGACCAGGGCGACCAGCCCGCACCGCCGACCGCTCAGGCCGCCTGGCAGGCCGCGGAGGTCGCCGGCGAGAACATCGCCCGCGCGACCGAGAACCGCCCGCTGAAGACGTGGGAGTACGATAATAAGGGGACCGTCGTCTCGGTCGGCGAGAAGGCCGTCGCCCACGAGGTCAAGCCGGCCCTCGGAGTGTCCCTCCCCGTCGACACCTTCGGCGGCTTCCCCGCGAAGAACCTGAAGAAGCTCATCGCCGCCCGCTGGATCGCCGACCTCACCTCGTGGAACCGGGCGCGGAAGGCCTGGTCGTCGCTGTAAGGCCCGACCGAACTGCGTCCACCGTCTCGATCGATGACCACCTGTTTGCTCCCGTTGGCCGCCCTCGATCACGCGCCCGTAGTCGCTTCGTTCGGCACCGATACTGGGTCGGCCGTCCGGACGGCGGCTCGGCTGTTCGCAGCCGAGGGGTCGGCGCCGCATCCCTCGATCGGAACCGACCCCGAGTTCGACTCTCGAGCGCGGAGGTGGCTCGCCGACGCGGACGGAATCTGGCGGTACCTCCTCGTGTTCGTGCTCGCGGCGATTCCCCTGCTCGAGGTGCTCGTGGTCGTCCCGCTCGGGATCGGCCTCGGGTTGGACCCGACGCTCGTCGCCGCCGCCGCGTTCGGAGGCAACCTGCTCCCGATCGCCGGAATCGTCCTCCTCTACGACCGACTCGTCCGATCGAACACGAACCTCGAGCGCGTCGAGAGCGGTCGGCGTGCTCGAGCGAGACGGTTCTTCCGGCGCTACGGCCTCCCCGGACTCGCGCTCGCCGCGCCGATCGCCACGGGGGTCCACCTCGCCGCCATCATCGCGCTCGGCCTCGGCGCGCGCGGCCGGTCTGTGTTCGGCTGGATGGCCGTCAGCCTCGCGCTCTGGACCGTTACCATCACGGTCGCGTCGGTCACCGGGCTCTCGATCTTCCAGGGACTCGTCTGATCGTCGAGCGTAAACGTTCCCGCACTCAGCGACCGTCCCCTGCGGGATCCGTCGCTTCGTCGTCCCCCTCGAGGGGATCGTCCGCGCCCGGCACGTCGCCTTGACTCGCGTCGCCGCCACCTCCCATCGGGCGCGCCGGCACGCCGGCCACCGTCTCCCCGGGCGGCACGTCGCGCGTGACGAGGGAGTTGGCGGCCACGCGGGCTCCCTCGCCGATCACCACTCCCGGAAGGACGATCGCGCCGGCGCCGATCATCGCTCGCTCGCCGACGACGACCGCACCGGTCCGGTACTCCTCCTGGAGGAACTCGTGACAGAGGATCGTCGCGTCGTACCCCACGATCGCGTGGTCCTCGAGCGTGATGAGGTCCGGCCAGAAGACGTCGGGGGTCGCCTCGAGACCCCACGAGACGCCCGCACCGACCGTGACGCCGATGCGGCGCAGTAGCCAGCGGCGAAGCTTCAGACTCGGCGAAACCCGCGCGAGCCAGACGACGACGTACTGGATCGCGATTCGGAGGGGATTGCGAGCGCGGGTCCAGTGAGCGAGGGAATTCCGCGGGCCGGGCGTCGGGTGGACGGTGACGCGCTCGTGGCGCGGGACGCGCTCACCCGTCTCTCGTTCGTCGGTCACTACGACGGTGTTCGACGGAATAGTACAAGAAACCGACCGGTCTGACACCGACGGCGGCGGTCGATGCTCGTCTCCGGCCTCCGTTCCACACGAGGACCCCCGTACGGGCGGCGATCACGTCGCCAGCTCCGGCGGGATACCGCCTCCCGACCTCGAACCGGGCACTCCCACGAGGTCGCGGAACTCCTCCCCGGAGAGCGCACAGCGGTAGGCGGGCTTGTACATCATGTTCTCGCCGCCCGCCTCGACGCGGAACGTCTCCGCGACCACCTCGCGGAGGTAGTACTGTGCCCGCTCGTTCCCCGGCTTGACGTAGTAGTCGCTGAGCCGGATCGGGTCCCGCTCGAACAACCCCCCCGGCTCGCACCCGTCCACGATCACGACCGTCTTCTCCGAGAGGTACAATTCGCCGTCTCGAGCGCGCTTCGCGTGTGCGTTGTCGGCGTGGCGCTCGAGGATCGCCTCGCGCTCGGCCGTCGGCGTCTCCGGGTCGATCACCGCCACCTCCTCGACCGTGACGTACCCGATCAGGTAGCGGTGCGCGCGGTCGCGGCCCGGACGGTGCAGTCCGGCGTAAAAGCCGACGACGTCGCCCGGCTCGAGCGCCCGCAGCCGAGAGACGTACCCGCTCGTGCGGTGTTCGCCGTAGGTCAACGCCTCGAAGTTTGGGTCGTGGTGGAGGGGCCACGCCGCGAGTTCTTCCCCGGCGATCGTTCGGGTCCCGTCGTGAACCGGCTGTGGAGTGATCCGGGTGGTGAGCTCCGCGGCCGCCCCGCCGTTCCGAAGCTCCCACGAGCCGAGCGTCTCGGTCTCTCGGGTTCGCCGGGTCTTCTCGGGGATCGGAACGTACTCGAACGTCCCGTCGTCGTACAGCGGTCCGAGCGCGCCGAGGTTGGTGCTATCCGCGCCGACGCCCGCGAGGACGACCGTCATGGTGAGACTCGAGGCGTCGATAGGTGCGGCCGGTTGGATAAGGGTTGCGTTGCGGGCCACTCCCCGCTCAACGCGAGCCCGGCCGCGTGGTGTAGAACAGCGGGACGAGCAACGCCAGGAAGACGGTCCCCATCGCGGCGATGCCGATCCAGATCGTCGACAGCAACCCGCGTGGGAGGACCCCCGCGATCTCGAACACCCAGAGCAGACTGTAGACGCTGGCGACGAGGAGGGACACGAAGTAG
Organism: Halovalidus salilacus; assembly: GCF_031852275.1. Lineage (GTDB taxonomy): Archaea > Halobacteriota > Halobacteria > Halobacteriales > Natrialbaceae > Halovalidus > Halovalidus salilacus. The sequence continues at coordinate 2,062,949 of NZ_CP134700.1, forward strand.
ACGCGCAGCCCCCAGCGGACGACGCGGTAGAGGAAGTGACGGGCGTCGTTCGGCGGCTCGAGTGCGTCGATCATGGGATGGTCGGGGCTCGAATCGCGCCGTCGTCTCCCGTCCAGTTCGCCCCGGGCGACTCGGCGTGTCTTGGTGACCCGACGTACGCATGTGACGTTACTCTAACGGGAGTCGTCCGTCGTCGTACCCCCGCTTCGCATCGGAATCGGCGGTCATTCACGTCGCTATTGTCACGGGAGGAGTACCGAGTCTGTTACTCCGCTCGTCTTCTCTCAATCTTTTTTCGCAGATCGTTCGGATTCCGGACCGATGACGAACGAGGACGAGGCGCGAATCGTCGCCGCGTGCGAGAAGTGTGGCTCCGTCTACGCCGCACTCGAGTTATCCAGCGGCGACGTGCAGCCGATCGGAAGCCGAACCGGGTGCACCTCCTGTGGCGGCACGACGTTCGTCCCGTTGCCCCAGTTCACGGACGACTCGGGGTCGCCCGCGGCGGACGACGACGATTGAAGCGTCACGCTCGAGCGTCGTGGATGAGTTCGAGGTGACAGATTCGAGCGGTACCGGTGGACGACCGGAACTACGGGACGTGGACTCGAGCGGCGATGACGTCACCGCACCGGACGTGGTGGTGGAGGAACTCGAGATGAAGGGAACGTGGTAAACCGATGAGCGTCGCGATCAGCCGTCGTCCATCGACACTTGGTGTTCGATCACGTTGAGGTAGGTGATCTGCGGGGCGGGTTCGTACCCCTCGGGGATCACGTCGACCTCCGAATCGTCGACGGCGCTCGCCTCGACGTTGTGGACCTCACTTCCGACGTACACCGACTCGGCGATGATCGCCCCTTCGAACGTCGGATCTCCCTGGAAGTACACCTGTTCGTCCGAGTTGCTTCCCTCCCACTCGTCTTCATCGCTCGCGACGTACAGTAGGCCCTCGAACGTCGGATTTCCGTTTCCGAAGTTCACGCCCGTCTCCGACGAGCCGTAGACCTGGATCGTTTCGTTGTCTCCGCACTCTGGAGCGATCGTCCCGCCGTTGTCCATGTCAAGATCCCCGGTCAGATACACGCGCAACTGGTTGTCGCCGTCGTCGCCGCAGTCGGAGACCGAGATACCGTCGTCTTCGGTTTGGGTTTCGATGGATCCGTTCACGACGAGGACCGCATCGTCGTCGGAGAGATTGAAGTCGATCGATCCGTCGTCGCCGATTCCCTCGACGTAGTACATACCGTCGGAGAGTTCGAGGTCCTCGTCCTCGATCACCTCTTCGTGCACCTCGTCGTACGCATCGTCGTCCTCGAGCATGAGCTGGATCGTCTCGTCGAGGGGTGGAAATTCGTTATCCTCGACGTCGTCGAACGGGCTGTGTTGGTCCTTCCCGCCGATGCTCCCCTCCCCGTTTGGAAGGCTCACGCCATCCTCGAACGCGTTCTCCGCGTCATCGTAGCCGAATCGGGCTTCGACGGTGCCCTCGTCCCCTTCGTCACACGAACGCGTGACGGAGGTGCCCCCCGCCTGCTCGTCGAAGAACGTCTCCCAGCCGCGACAGTACTCGCTCTCGATCTCGACGTAGATCCGCTTGTCCTTCACGGAGTTATTGTCGTTTCGGGTTGCGTCGAGATGTTCGATGATCACGTCGCCCGACGAGAGCTTTTTGTCGCCCTGAACGGTGATCATTGGGAAGTTAAGCGTCTCGCTCTCGTGATTGTAATTTAGCAGCGGCGACGAAACGACCCGCGTCTCCGATCCCGTCTCGCGGAAGGCGCCGCCCCCCTCGTAAGCGATCTTCGTTCCGTCTTCATGTTCGTACTCCATCGTTCCGATGGTCCCTTCTTCGATGACCTCGACGGACTCGTCTCCGTCGTCGGACGTGTTGCGGGCAGTCACGTTGTACGAACCGGTGTTCTCCCGTACAATCGCACCGTAGTCGCCCGCATCGAGGGCCGTCACCTCGGATTTCTCGTTGTTTCTGGTGACAGTCGCGGTTTCATGACTCAACTGGACGAACGACTGTTCGACCCGTTCGATCTCCGTGTCCTCCGTGATCGCCGAGGACGCCTGCTCCCCGACGATCATCAGGGAGAGACCGCCGACGGCGACGAGGCCGACCAGGAGGACGAACCCGATGAGGGTCGACTGCCCCCGCGTTGGACCCCTCATCGCGTTTCACCGTTGGTAACCCGCGCCTCCGAACTCATGCAAGGATGGATGACAGTCATCCCCATAAAGAATATGTGCGTTCATCGTTCAGATCAGTTCAAATCAGCGGGATTGAACGTTTCATCAAGCGTGGTTTCGAAGAAGATATGGTCAGTCCGACGGTCGATCGACTGTCGAGCACCCGCTCAGAGACCGGGATACACGCGCACTTCAACCGATAGTCGCGAACGCGAACCTGCCGGCCCCTTCCGCGAAGCGCACGGATACTCCTCACCTCCCGTCGTCGGGAGCGAACCACCGTGAGAGCCGACCGGACACTCGAGGCGACTAACCCGATGTAGCGCAGCGACCGGTCGAGGAACAGGTTCGACGGCGCTCATCGAGAACCACCGTGCTTTCCGGGGTCCGGCTGTCGATGTCGCTCACATTCTCCCCACCCACCAACACATTGGGGGAATAGACTGATTCGACGATGGTCGAAACCCTCCGCTTGCCGGATGATGGCCCGATGTCTGAAGTGTGATGATGGGCTGGGTGAGCGGCGCGATACGCACGCCTCTGGAGATAAAATCGTAGCCAAATTCGTCTGTCCTGAATGCAGCAACGAATGGTCGATGCCGCTCTGATCCAGCCATATATCCTCCTTTTTTGTGCGCGACCAGCATCGCCACCGAAGACGCGACGGAAACGGTCGGTGATGTGGGCTCCGCAGTGGAGGCACCTCGAGTCGACGGAGTGTGTGAATAATTCCACCGATATCATGACCACTCCTAAATGCTGATTTCAGCAGTATCAACACCCAGAGGTGCCTGGGGATGAACACCTAGAGAATATCGAGTGGGACCGCCGAGAGTCGAACTCGGGTCCTACGGACCCCATCCGCAGAGGATACCACTACCCCACGGTCCCGCATCAGAATCGATGGGCGTCCAGCGTTTAAGCGTGTCGTTTCATCGTCGTCACGGTGTTCGCCGACATCAGCCTCGAGTCGACTCAGATCAGCACTCGCTGGAGGTCGACGACGGCGCCCTCCTCCGCCTCCGGATCGCCGACGAGGTTGCCCAGACACACCGCCGCGCCGTTCGGCGTGTAACAGGCCACGAGCGAGCCCCGTTCGACGTCGTCGGCCTCGAGGACGCCGGGGGCGTAGACAGGCGCGCCGTTCGCGACCTCTCGGGCGGCGCTCTCGGCGATCGTCACCGACGGGACGTGCTCGAGGATCCGTTCGCCGGGTTCGACGATCTCGGTGAGCGGATCGGGATCGTCGTCCTCGAGCCAGAAGGCGAGGGCGTCGAGCAGGTCGTAGGCGCCGTGGAGCGTCGAGTCGTCGAACGGCTCGGTGGCCGTCCGGCGCAGGTGTCCCATGTGCGCCCCCGTCCCGAGCGCCAGCCCGAGATCGTGACAGAGCTTGCGGACGTAGGTGCCGCTCTCACAGCGGATTCGCAGGAGGAGGCGTCGGTCCTCCGCCTCGAGCACCTCGAGGGCGTGGATCTCGCGCACGCGAAGGCGACGGGAGACGGCGCTCTTGCGCGGGGGTTTCTGGTAGATCGGTCCTTCGAACTCCGCGACGACGGACTCGGCGTCGGCCGGGACGGGACCGTGACACTCGAGGACCGCCACGTACTCCTTCTCGCCCTCGAGGAAGGCCTGAGCGAGGCGGGTCGCGTCGCCGAGCATGATCGGCAGGCAGCCAGTCACCTTCGGATCGAGGGTGCCGGCGTGGGCCGCACGGTCGATCCCGACGTCCGCACCGCGGGCGTCGAGCGTCTCCGACACGGCGTCCCGGATCCAGCCGCTGACCTGGTGGGAGGAGGGGCCAGGCGGTTTGTCGAGGTTGACGACGCCGAAGCGGAGCAACTCGGCCGGCGTTCGGTCCTCGGGTGGGCCGCGCAGGGTCATCAGAAGTCGTAGCTCACGTCCGCGATCGGGGTCTTTCCTTCGTCGCCGCTCGAGTCGTACTCCTCGACGGCGGTGACGAGCATGTCGAGGACGGCGTCGGGTTCCCACCGGGACGTGTTCACCGAGAGGTCGTAGATCGTCAGGTCGCGGATGTCGATCCCGTAGTACTCCAGGTAGCGCTGGGCCTCGCTGGCCTCGCGCGCTTTCGTCTCCTCCGCCGCGCGCTGCGGATCCTTGTCCTCGCGCTCGGCGATTCGCTCGCCGCGAACCCTCACCGGCGCGTCGAGCCAGAAGCGGAAGTCCGCGTGATCGCCGGCGAGCCACCCGGCCAGACGGGACTCGAGGACGAGGTCGTCGCGATCGACGGCGATCTCGCGTAGGCGGCGATCCAGGTCGCGATCGATCTGGTCGTTCTCCTCCGCGAGCTTGTTGAACTCGAGGGGGGTGTACCCCCGCTCGTCGGCCAGTTCGCGGAAGATGTCGCCGCCGCTGACGTGGGAGAGTCCAAAGGCGTCGGCCAGCAGCGCCGCGGTCGTCGACTTTCCGCTTCCGGGCGGTCCGGAGACCGTGAGTAACATATCACACCTCCACGCCGGTCCGTAAAATGGGTTTTGAATCACTCGAGCCGTCGTCTCCGATTCGCACGGTCCTCGAAGACGCCGGGCCGATACGAAAGCGCTGACGAGAACAGAACGCGGGTAATCGCGCGGGCCGCTCGTTCGGTTTCGAACCGTCGCCGTCGAGCCGGTGAGCGGCGAAGTCGTGGGTAATACCGGGGAGACGACCGATCGATCGTCGACTCAGTTCGTGTCCGGTGTCATGTTGATGTTCAGCGACTTCCGGAGGAGTTGGGTGAAGCTCATCGAGCACAGGAAGTACCAGATGATCCAGGTCGGGAAGCTCCCGCGGAGTCGGTTCGACAGGTCGGTTTCACCGAGGATCGGCATGACGACGTTCGCCTCCGCTTCCGGGAGCCCGCCGCTTTGGACCTTCCAGTACATCCAGAGGAACAGCGGGATGGTCAGCAGCATGATCCAGACCATCGGCCGGATCTGTTCTTTGAACATCCCGAGGTTCTCCCCCATCGCCTCCATCTGCTCTTTCTGGGCGCGCTCGAGTTCGTTCTCGAGGCGCTCTATTTCGCCTTCGCTGGCGCCACGCTCCTCGGCGTCCTTCTTGCGCTGCTGGATGTCTTTGACCTCCTCCTGGACCGACTTCATCCGCTCCTGGTACATGGCCATCCGCTCGGGGTTGGTGAGGTTCGCTTGCAGCAGCGTCGAGTACAATCCCGTTAGCATCGCGACGCAGAGGATCACCGCGTAGAACGGCAGGGCCGCGTCGAGCGGGCCGAGGATCGTATCGAGCGCTGCGCCGACCGTATCGCGGACGTCCGGGAGCCAGTAGCCGAACATCAACAGCAGCGAGCTCACGCCGGCGATCTTGTCCCACTGGGACCACTTGGCCTCCTCCTCGTCGATGTCGACGTCGGCCGCCCCGCCGTCGACGTCCTCGTCGAGGGCCTCGTCGAAGGACTCCCGGTCGGCGATGCGCCAGCCCTCCTCGCCGTTTTCGAGGACGCCCGTCTCGATGATCCGCCCCCACTGGCCGCTGGTCAACTCGTCGTTGACGTCGCTCCACTCGACTTCCCCGCCGTTCGCGTCGGCTTCCTCGCGGATCGCCTCGAGAGCGCTCGCCATCGACGAATCCTCGCGGACGAGGGCGTTGATTTTCTCGACTGTACGCGTCATCTAGTAAACGCTAGGCCACGTCAGATATACAAGTGTTTTTCTTCGCCCGCGTACATGCACGGCGTCCGACACGCGTCCGGACTCGGTCGCCGCCCGAGGGGGCGGAAGTGACGCGGTTCCACGGTTCGGTCGAGAGCGAATCAGTCGGCAGAGGGGGCGACCGGTTCGATGGACTCGAGCGTTTCGGCCGGGACGCTTCCGTCGTCCGCCAGCCCTCGAACCTCGTAGTACTCGGCGATGGCCGCCTCGAGGTCCGGCAATCCGTAGGGAAGCCCGTCGTCGCTGCGATCGAAGCCTCGTCGGGCGTTGAAGTCGCGCTCGAGGAGCACCGTCCGCGCGCCGACGTCGAGCAGTTCCTCGTACTCGGCGTCGAACAGCGCTTCGAGGCGGTCCGTGACGTAGTCACGGCCGAAGACGCAGACGATTCCGGAGTCGATGAACCCCTTGAGGTTCTCGCGCTCGACGAGCGTCTCGGACTTCCCGAGCGTTCCCTCGGGGTCGAGGTCGCCGTTGTACTCGAGGCTCAGCATGCTCGCGTAGAGGTGGTCCGCCCCGCGGTTCGCGACGGCGTAGGAGAGCCCCTGTCCGTGGAGGACTCGGCCGTCGTGGGCGGCGAACTCCAGTCCCTTGACGGTGTAGTTCTCGACGCCGAGGTCGTAGTGACACCGCTCGACCCCCTCCGCGAGCGCGTCGCCGACCCCGTCGCGGTAGGCGATACGTTCGGTGAGTTCGCGGGCGAGTTCGGCGTTTCCGAACTCGTCCACGCTCGCGAGGTAGGCCGCGACCGTGACGCCCGCCGAGATGGTGTCCATCCCGAGCGCGTCGCACAGTTCGTTCGCCCGCATCACGTCGACGATGTCGCCGACCCCCTGCTGGGAGCCGAAGGCGTAGACGGTCTCGAACTCCGGGCCCTCCGTCTCGACGCCCGTCTCCTCGTCCCTGGTCGGGAGCTTGCAGGCGTAGGCGCAGGCCGAACAGGCGCCCTTCTTGTACTTCTTCTCCTCCACAGCGTCGCCGCCGATGGCCGCCGCGTGCTCGAACTCGTACTCCGCGAAGTACCGCGTCGGGAGCGAGAACGCGTCGTTGATGAACTCCGTGCTCCCGGTCGTCCCCTGCCGGCGCATCCGGTCGTCCGACTGTGCGGCCTCGCGGTGGACGTCCATCGCGGGATCGTCGGAAATCTCGACCGGGGGCGCCGAGTCGCCCTCGAACGTGACGCACTTGACGTTCTTCGAACCCAGGACGGCCCCCAGGCCCCCGCGGCCGAACGCCCGCGAGTCGAAGGTCATCACCGAGGCGAACCGCACCAGGTTCTCCCCGGCAGGGCCGATGGCGATGCAATTGTCCGGGCCGAGGTCCCGCGTCTGGGCCACGTAGTCGGAGGTCTCGGGCACCGTTGCACCCTCGAGTCCCGGGACCGCTTCGAACTCGACCCGCGGGCGAGACGGAGTCTCGCTCCCCGACGAGCGTGACTCGTCGGCGCCGTCGGTGACGTGGATCGCGAGCAACTCGTCGCTCGAGCCGACGAGTTCGAGGACGCTGAGTCCCGTTCCGACGACGTTCCGCGAGAGGTACCCGCCGGCGTTGCTCGAGACGAGGCCGTCGGTCAGCGGCGAGAGGCCGGTCATGTTCATTCGGCCGGTGAAGGACATTCGCGACTGCTGGAGCGGTCCGGTCGAGAGGTAGACGCGGTTTTCCGCACCGTACGGGTCGGCGTCGAACGGAATCCGCTCGTGGGCGAGCGCGGTCGCGACGGCGCGCCCGCCGACGGACGTCTCGAGCAACTCGTCGATCGCCGTCTCGGTCGCCGTCCGCGCGCTGACGTCGACGGTGAGTAGCGGCCCCCTTGCGTGCAACATGTTCACATAGTTCTCGGAACGGATACTTAATGATACGCGCCTGATGAGGCGGTCGATAGCCGTCCCGGCGAGGCGCACTCGGCGAGCGAACGCGCTGCCGAACCGGGTCGTCCGAGGTTGTTGACCCGCAAACGCTTTTGGCCGCCACTCGCGTACGTTGAGGCATGTACGTGCGGGACGCGAAAAACAGGGAGGAGGTCTGGCTTCTCGACCACATCGAGGCGATGGGGCTCGACGATACGGCGTTCCGCTCGCGAGATTACGTGGTCGCCATCGACGAGGAATCCGGTACGAAGGCGGGCTTCGGCCGGATCCGGATCCACAAGGGTTCCGACGAGGAAGGCGACGTCTGCGAACTCACCAGCATCGGCGTCCTCGAGGGCTGGCGCGACCAGGGCGTCGGCGCCCACGTGATCGAGCGCCTCCTCGAGTACGCCGGTGACGAGGGGTTCGAGCGCGTCTACTCCCTCACCGGGGAGTGGCGCTACCTCTCCCAGTTCGGCTTTCGCCGGATCGACGAGTCCGACCTTCCCGACGTGCTGGTCGACCGCCTCGAGCGCAAGCGCGAGGAGACCGACCCGGAGGCGGTTCCCCTGGAGATCGAGGTCGAACGGTTCCGAATGCCCGACAGCCTGCGGGAGGCGTTCAAACACGCCCACGAGCGCGACGACGCGTCGGAGGGCCCCGACGCCACCCCGGAGGAGTTCGGGATCGATCCGGAGTCGGCGACGTACAAGTACGATACGGGCCGGTAGCCCGGGCCGTTCCGATCGTTCCGAGCGTTCACCGTTCGGGACGATCCGATCCGTCGGATCCGTCGCCGTAGATCCGCACCTCGCTCGAGCGCCGGTGAAATCCGTGACGGAACGCCACCCAGCCGACGGCAACGACGAACAGCATCGGCGGCAGGATCGCGAACGCCCACAGCGGCTCGAGGCCCCAGCCGAGCAGCAGCGCGAGGTTGAACAGTCCGATCGCGAGGAACGGCGCGACCGCCAGCGCCGCTCGCCGTCGGTCGAGTCGGTCGTCTGAATCCGTCCTGGACGCCGCCATGGACGATTCGTCCACGCCCCGCGTGAAAAGGCGTCTCACCGATCTCCGTGACCGTTCGATCTGATCGACTTTCACGAGCATCGATAATACGAGGGGCGTGAACACCGCGTTCGAATCGAACATCCTCGGTTCCCGGACCGTCCCCGAGACGATTCATGAAGCTTCAAGCCCCACTGAATCGTCGTTGTCGATAATGTTCGATCCTGACGAACTCGAGGAGATCCGTGCCAAACGGGAGGCGTGGCACGAGGAGCAGGTCGAACCGGTGCTCGACCGGTTCGGGGAGCGAAAGGAGACGTTCACGACCGACACGGGCGGGCAGGAGGTCGATCGGATCTACACGCCGGCCGACGTCGACGACCTCGAGTACGAGGAGGATCTGAGCTTCCCCGGCGAACCGCCGTACACGCGGGGTGTCTACTCGACGGGCTATCGGGGGCGCCTGTGGACGATGCGTCAGTACGCCGGGTTCTCGACCCCCGAGGACACGAACGAGCGCTACCACTACCTGCTCGATCAGGGCCAGACCGGGCTCTCGATGGCGTTCGACCTGCCGACCCAGATGGGGTACGATTCGGATGCCGACATGGCCGCCGGCGAGGTCGGGAAGGCCGGGGTCGCCATCGATTCGCTCGACGACATGGAGACCGTCTTCGACGGCATCCCGCTCGACGAGGTCTCGACGTCGATGACGATCAACGCGCCCGCGTCGGTGCTTTTGGCGATGTACATCGCGGTGGGCGACAAGCAGGGCGTCGACCGGTCCGAACTGCGCGGGACGATCCAGAACGACCTCCTCAAGGAGTACATCGCGCGCAACACCTACATCTACCCGCCCGAGCCGTCGATGCGGATCATCACGGACATCTTCGAGTTCTGCGCGGATGAGACGCCGAAGTTCAACACCATCTCCATCTCGGGGTACCACATCCGCGAGGCCGGGTCGACGGCCGCCCAGGAACTCGCCTTCACGCTGGGGAACGGCATCGAGTACGTCGAATCCGCCATCGACGCCGGGCTGGACGTCGACGACTTCGCGCCGCAGCTCTCCTTCTTCTTCAACGGCCACAACAACATCTTCGAGGAGGTCGCGAAGTTCCGCGCCGCACGCCGCATGTGGCACGACATCATGGACGAGCGCTTCGACTCCCAGAACCCCAAGTCCAAGCAGTTGAAATTCCACACCCAGACCGCCGGCTCGATGCTGACCGCCCAGCAGATCGAGAACAACGTCGTCAGGGTCGCCTACCAGGCGCTCGCGGCCGTCCTCGGCGGCACGCAGTCGCTGCACACCAACGGCAAGGACGAGGCGCTGGCCCTCCCCACGGAGGAGTCCGTCCGAACCGCGCTTCGAACCCAGCAGATCCTCGCCCAAGAGTCCGGCGCGGCCGACACCATCGACCCCCTCGCCGGCAGCTACTACGTCGAGTCGCTCACCGACGAGGTCGAAGAGGAGGCCTACGAGATTCTCGAGGAGGTCGAGGAGCGCGGCGGGATGCTCGAGGCCGTCGAGCAACAGTGGGTCCAGCGCCAGATTCAGGACACGGCGTTCGACCGCCAGCGCGAGATCGAGGAGAGAGAGCGCATCATCGTCGGCGTCAACGAGTTCGAGGTCGACGAGGAGCCCGAAATGGACGTCGAGGAGGTCACCGAGGAGGACCAGCGACGCCAGATCGACCGCCTCGAGACCGTCCACGAAGAGCGCGACGAGGAGGCCGTCGACGCGACACTCGAGGCGCTGCGCGAGGCCGCCGCCGGCCACGACAACGTCATGCCGTACATCGTCGACGCGGTGAAGGCCTACGCGACGGTCGGCGAGATCTGCGACGTCATGCGCGAGGAGTTCGGCGAGTACCAGCCCGGGAGCGCTGTTTGACCGACCCGCGCTCGAGCGGTCTCCGCGCGTCCCGTCCTCCACCGTCGACGGTAACCGACGACGCTGACGACCGGTCGCTGCCGGCCCACCCTTGAATATCCGCCACGGCGTACGGTCCGTGTTCCCATGAGCACCGACGACACGAACGCGACGGTCGTCACCCGGAGCGCGGAGGTTCCTGCACTCGGACTCGGAACCGCTCGGATGACCGGCGACGAGTGCCGACGCGCCGTCGAGTACGCCCTCTCGCTGGGATATCGACACGTCGACACCGCCCAGATGTACGACAACGAGGCCGCCGTCGGGGAGGCCGTAGCGGAGAGTCAGGTCGACCGCGAGGACGTCTTCGTCGTCACCAAAATCCACCCGAGTAACGCCGCGGGCGAGGACGCGATCGAGTCGACTCGAGAGAGCCTCGATCGCCTCCGACTCCAGACGATCGACCTCCTGTTGCTCCACGCGCCGAGCGACGAAGCGCCCCTCGATGAGACCCTCGGCGCGATGAACGAGCTCCAGCGCGACGGAAGCGTCGAGCACGTCGGCGTGAGCAACTTCTCGGTGGCACAACTCGAGGCGGCGATGGAGGCGTCGGAGACGCCCATCGTGACGAACCAGGTGAAGTATCACCCGTTTCACCAGGCGCCCGCCGAGGAACTCCTGCCGTTTTGCATCGAGAACGAGGTCCTGCTGACGGCCTACAGTCCGCTCGCGGAGGGAGGCGTCGTCGGCGACGAGCGGCTCGAGTCGATCGCAGAGCCCCTCGGCAAGTCGGCGGCGCAGGTAACGCTCCGGTGGCTGCTCCAGCAACCCTACGTGGCGGCCATCCCGAAAGCCGCGAGCCGCGAGCACCTCGAGGCGAACGCCGACCTGTTCGACTTCGAACTCGACCCGGGGGAGATGCGGAAGGTGTTCGTCCTCGACGGCGGCGTTCCCGATCCACTCGAGGCGCGGTTGTAGCCGGCAGCCGAAACGCTCGACGGCGACCTCCGGTCAGTCGTGGACCAGCACGTCGAGCACCGTGGGGCCCTCGGACTCGAGGGCGCGCTCGACGGCGGGGCCGATCTCGTCGGGCGTTTCGACGAGTTCGGCCTCCGCGCCGTGGCTCTCGGCGTTCTTCACGAAGTCCACGGGTGGTTCGAAGTCCATGCCGACGAAGTCGTAGTCGTCGATCTCGCCGCCCATGATCTTGGTCGTGTTGTCCTTCAGGATGCGGTAGTTGCGGTTGTCCGGGATGACGACGGTCAGGTCGACCCCGTAGCGCGCGGCGGTGTAGAGGCTGTGGGGGTAGTAGAGGTACGATCCGTCGCCGACGTAGCCGATCACCTCGCGGCCGTCCTCGCGGTCGTTCTCAGCGATCGCGGCGCCGATCGACGCCGGGAGCCCGTAGCCGAGGCCGCCGCCCTTGTTGGAGACGATCCCCTGCGCTTCGAACGGCCAGCGCGTCAGCATGGCGTACTTCGCGGTGACGCCCTCGTCGACGATGAACGCGTCCGGCGCGACGTCGTGGAGTTCGTCGACCAGGCGGCCCTTCGACGCGCGGGTCTCGCCCTCAGGGGATTCGTCGCTGCCCATCGACTGGATCAGGGGCTCGAGGGACTCCTTCGTCGCCCGGACGGTCTCGAGTCGCCCCTCTCGAACGTCGTCGTCGATCCGACCCTCGGCCCGTTCCGCGAGGTCGGGGAGGACGTCCGCGAGGTCGCCGAGCACGGCCGCGTCGGCGGGCTGGTTCTTGCCCAGTTGCCAGGGGTCGTCCCCGAGGTGGATGCAGGTCGTGTCGGAGTCGACGAGGTCGGTCTCGTGACGCACGAGCGTCGTGTGGGTCGAACAGCCGGCGAACACCAGGGTGTCCGTGTCCATCAGCATCGACGCGACGTTCTCGTCCGGCGGGACGTACGAGATCCACTGGTCGTGGGTCGCCGGGAAGTCGATCTCGCTCGAGAGGATCTCGCCGTGAACCCGCAGGCCCGCGGCCTCGGCGAGGTCGACCGCGCCGTCGACTGCGTCCGTGCCCGCGCGGGCGATCTGGTCCCCCACGATCATCGCGGGGCTGTCTGCCTCGGCGAGCAGGTCGGCCGCGAGCTCGAGTTGGGCCTCGTCCCCCCGACCAGCCGTCGGGATCGACCCCAGACGCTCGGGTTCGGCGTCGGTCTCCGCCATCGTCACGTCGAGCGGGAGGCTGAGGAAGACCGGGCCGGTCGGCGGCGTGAGCGCGACCCTGAACGCCCGGCGGAGCATCGTCGGGAGCGTCGAGACGTCGAGCACCTCGGCGCTCCACTTGGTGAACGGTTCAGCGAGGTCGACGAGGTCCCCCGAGAGGATGGGCTCCTCGTGGCGGAAATCGGTGCTATGGTTGCCCGCCGTGACGACGATGGGGGCCCCCGCGATCATCGCGCCGTACATGTTTCCGAGGCCGTGGGCTAACCCGGCCGCGAGGTGGAGGTTGACCACCCCGACGGGGTTGCACTCGGTCACGTTCGCGCCCGTCACGCCCGCATCGTCGGCGTGATACCGACGGGTGCTCGCGTAGCCCCCGGCCATCCCCACCGCGATGTCCTCGTGCGTCGCGAGGACGTAGTCGAGATCGCTCCGCGACACCGCCTCCATGATCGGTAACTCCGTCGTCCCCGGGTTCCCGAACAGGTACTCGACGCCGTACGCCTCGAGCGCGTCCACGAAGAGGTCGGCACCGGTGTACTCCTCTGTCATGGCAAATCGTGGCACTGGGCGCATTATCAATGTGTGCGTTCCAGCAGCGTTCGTTCGGCTCCCGTTCGGACGCAACGAACCTCGTCCGTCTCGAAGGGAGCGCGGAACGAACCTCGAGTTTCGAGGCGCATTAGTTCCGGAACGTCCAGTGGTAAATCAGTACTAGGGCCATTCGTACAATCACTAGAAAATAATGTATTCAGGCGGTAGCATTATCACCCGGTTCGGTGAACGCGTACGGTATGGAGTCTGATATCACGTCACCGTCGCCCGCCGCCACCGCGTCGGCGGCGACGACCGACCCGGGGACCGAGTCGACGGATCGGCTCGATTCGATCCCCGACGACGTGCTGGAGACGGTACCGGACGCCGATCCGAAGTCGATCCCCACGGTGGACAAAGCCTACGCGTACGCGACCCGGCGAAGCGGCGGGACCCTCGAGTTGCTCGTGTTCGAACAGGAGAAGCCCGGTGCCGGGGTACAGGTTCCGAAGGGGACGGTGGAGGACGGGGAAGCCCCTCACACCGCAGTCGTCCGCGAACTCGCCGAGGAGAGCGGCGTCGACGCGCCGCTCGGCGTCTCGCACCTCACCTCGGATCACTGGTACCACGAGCGACGGGAGACGCTCTACCGTCGTCACTTCTACCACGTTCCCGTTCGCGAGCCCCGCGAGGCGTGGGACCACGCGGTCATCGGCGGCGGAGAGGACGACGGCCTGGTCTTCTCCTGTTTCTGGGCCGAACCCGCGTCCGTCTCGCTCTCGCGGGACATGGACGACTACCTCGGATCGATCATCCCCTGAGAGGCCACCCGGACGCTTCTTCCCGTTCTCACCACCGTACGTCCGACCCGGGTATTATACCGTCACTCGTGGTCGTGGTCACACGCAGATGACGTTCGCGAGGCACAACTCGGGGCTCGAGGCGACGGTGCGGGCGTACCTCTCGCAGGTTCACCCCGTGTTCATGCTCCCGCCGCTCGCCGCGTCGCTGTTCGGGGCGATCCTGGCCCGCGGAGCCGACCCGACCGTCGCCGCGGTACACGTTCTCGCGATGTTCTCGGCGGTGTACACGGCTCACCTCAAGGACGGCTACGTGGACTTCCACGTCCGCGGAGAGGACGACGACCACCCGCTGACCGGTCGGGGCTGTCGCATCGGCCTCGTCGGGTCGACGGCGACGTTCGCGATCTGTTGTCTCCTCCTGTTCGTCCTGGTCGACGCGATCGCCGTCGCGCTGACCCTGCCGACCTGGGTGATCGCCTACCACCACGCGCCCCAGCTGGATACGAACCCGATCACGGCGACGACGGGCTACCCCCTCGGAATCGCGCTCGCGATCCTCGGGGGCTTCTACGCCCAGGCGCACACGGTCGCGCCCGTCCCGGCCGCCTTCGCCGTGATCTTCCTCGTCCTGCTGTCGGGTATCAAGGTGATCGACGACGCCCAGGATTACGAGTACGACCGCTCGATTCGCAAGCGGACCGTCGCCGTGACCCTCGGGCCGAACCGAGCCCGCGACGTCGCCTACGGCCTGATGCTCGTGGCGCTGTTGGCCGTCGTCTCCCTCGCCGCGGTCGGTATCTTCCCGCCGACGGCCGTCCTCGCCGCGCTGGCGTTCGCCCCCGTCGCGCTGGTCGCCCGGCGGGCCGGACCCGAACTCGCCACGATGCTCCTGATCCGGGGTTCGTACGTCTTCCTCGCCGTTCTCGTCGCGTCGGTCTGGTTCGAACCGCTCTCCAACGCCCTCTGAGGCCTCGAGCGTCGTCGTTCGACGGAGACCCAACGCCTGTTGGAGACGGTCTGATGGGTCGGCGCGTCCGGTAGAACGGTACGATGAACGACGCGAACCCCTCCGTGACGGCGGCCGAATCGAGCGACTCCACGTCCGAATCCCGGCCCAGAACCGCGGCGATCTGCGAATCGTGCGATCGCATCTTCGCAGCGGAGGTCCACCGCGACGGGACGGTCAGACCGCTCGGGACGACGCGGAACTGCGTCTGCGGCGACGGTGACCTCCGTCCCCTGCGACGGGCGGCGCCACCGTAACCGCGGTCGAGCGTCGGCGAGCGGCGATCCTCAACTCTCGAGGACCTCGTAGCCGATCTCGGCGTCGCGAAGGACGTCTGTGACGCGCCCGACGGCGTCGGTGGTCGCCACGGCGGTCACGTCGAGGCCGCGCTCGGCGGCGTCGGCGGCGACTTCGCCGACCGCGAACGAGACCGACGGATCGGTTCCGGCCTTCCGGCAGGCGACGACCGCCTCGACGCCGGTGGCGACGACGAGGTCGGCCGACTCGCAGTGATCGGTCACGGTCTCGGCATCGATGGCCCGACTCCCGCCCGTCCTGACGGCGGGAACCTGCAGGACCGTGACGGTCCCCGGCTCGAGTTCCATGACGCCTTCGAAGCTCGTGACTCCGACGTCCGTCCCGGCCTCGGCGTCTGTGGTCGCCACGCCGGTCGCCGGCCCCTCGTCGCCGGGCGTGGCGTGGAGCAAGCCGTCCCTGATCGTTAGCGAGACGGTCTCGCCTTCGGCCACGTCGGCGGTCGCGATGGCGGCGTCCTCGCCCATCGCGCCCAGTACGTCCTCGGTGACGTGGTTGGCGAAGCGCCGGACGCTGCCTGCGGCCTGGAAGAGCCAGTCGACGCCTTCGTTGGTGACGCGGTAGCGCGACCGCCCCTCCTTCTCCACAAGGCCGTCGTCGACGAGTTCGCGGATGTACTCGCTGACCGCCTGACTCGTGACGCCGACCTCCCCCGCGATCTCGCCTTGACTCACGGCGGGTTGGCGCTCCGCGATCTGGACGAGGATCCGAAACCGGGTGGCGGCACGCTTGTTGTCGAGGACGTCGACCATGCGTAGACCGATTCGCGAGCGAGGCAAAAAGGTGTCCGGTCTCCGCGTTCAGGGGACGTTCGCCTCCGTCGGACGAATTCGGTCCGTAGCGACGATTCGAGTCGTCCGCCCTCCACCGTACCCACCCGCCTGACTTCCGACGAACCTATCCGTCCGACTTTCAGCCATCGAGCCGTCCGATTCCGAGGCTTCCACGTCGTCGGTCTCACGAGGCGTCAAGTTGATAGGAGACGGGTTCATCAACTCGAGTGAATATGCCCTCCGCAACGACGGCGGTCGTCCCGGTTCCGACTTCGGCCTCGGCTCAGGGGCGGTGGATCGCCGACGCGGTCGGCCAGTCGCCGGCGTTCGTGACCTCCTCGCTGCCGATCGCGACGGAGGACCTCGTCTGGATCGCGATCGGAGCGTTCGTGTTCGCCCTCGGCCTGCAGTGGGTCGGGCAGATCGCGTACGCCCGGTTCACCGCCGCGGGGGCGTGGGCGGTGTTCGGCCTCTTCTGGCTCGACATGGTACCGTACTTCTACGGGGAGGTTCAGAGCCCGCTCGAGACCCTGCTGAGCCTCGCCGCCGTCCCGCTGTGTCTCTACACGGGATACCTCCTCGCGCAGGGGCGCGACTCGCTGCTGGTGCTCTCGAAGGCGGTGGCGTTCATGGGCCTGATCTACCTCCCGGTCGAGACGATTCCCATCGTGCAGACGTGGTTGATCGAGACGACGGCGGCCCAGGCGAACGTCGGGATGGAACTGCTCGGCTACAGCCCCGACCTCGTGGAGGGCGAAAACGGCTACCTGAGCAAGCTCTACTTCCCGCCGGAGGAGACCGTCACCGGCAGGTCGACATACATCATCCTCGCCTGCACGGGGATCGGTAGCATGGCGATCTTCGGCGGCCTCATCGCATCCGTTCGGGCGCCGCTCGGTCGAAAGCTCGCCGCCCTCGCGGCCTCGATCGGGATCATCTGGTTCCTCAACCTCCTGCGGAACGTGTTCATCGGCCTCGCCTCGCCGTGGGGCTGGTTCCAGTTCGAGCCCGTGATCTCGATCACCACGGCGCTGATGGGCGTTCCGGAGGATCAGGTTTCGTTCATCGTCGCCCACCACTTCATCGCCCAGACGCTCGCGATCCTCGCCCTGCTGGGCATCACCTATCTCGTCGTTCGCGTCCTTCCGGAGATCCTCGAGCCCCTCGAGGAGGCCCTGTTCGTCCTGACGGGCACGGAGTACGACCTGTTCGAGGCCGTCGGGCGTGAGGACGTTCGCGCCGACGGCGGCCCGGAAGAGACCGCCACGGCTAACCGCGCCGACGACTGACGGTCCACCGTGCCGGGTATCGAGGTCGACGTTCCATTCGCACCGCTCGAGCGCGCCGTTTACGTCCCGGACGCACAGGCGCTCGTCTGCGCGGACGTCCACCTCGGGAAGGCCCGGGGATCGAACGTCGACGCGCCGCTCGACGACGCGGGGGACGCGCTCTCCCGACTCGAATCGCTGCTCGACCGCACCGCACCCGAGACGGTGGTCGTGGCGGGCGATCTGCTCGACTCGTTCTCCCGGATTCCACTCGAGGTGAAACGCGACGTGGACGCCGTGACGGATCTCGTCGCGGACGCCGGCGCCTCCTTCGTCGTCACGCCCGGCAACCACGACACGCTGCTGTCGTCCGCGTACGACGGCGAGACGGCCCGCGAGTACCGCCTCGACGACGGCGAGACGGTCGTCTGCCACGGACACGAACGACCCGAGACGGAGACCCACGTGGAACGATACGTGATCGGTCACGACCACCCCGCGCTCTCGGTCGAAGGGCGGAAGGTTCCCTGCTTCCTCTACGGGCCGAACGCGTACGAGGGGGTGGACGTGCTCGTCCTCCCGGCGTTCACCCGCCTTGCCCGCGGCACGACGGTTAACGCCATGTACGGACGGGACTTCCAGTCGCCGCTCGTGTCCGACGCCGACCGCTTCCACCCCGCGATCAGGGACGACTCGAGCGATCGAACGCTGTGGTTTCCACCGCTCGGGAAGTGTCGACGACTCCTGTGAGCGGGGGTGGCGGTAACGAAGGCGATCACCGCAAGTCCTCCACGACGGCCCGCGCCGCCCGGCGGCCGCTCTCCAACGCCCCCTGGATCGACGACCACCGGGTGTAGTCGCCGGCGAGGTAGATCGGTCCCGCCGACGCGAGCGCACGAACGCGAGGAAGCCGCTCGTGAATCCCCGGCGGCTGAGCGAACTGGGCGAACGCGATCCGGTCCGTCCGCAGGTGCCCGAGTCGGTGGAACGACCGCTCGGGGAACCACGACTCGAGCGCCCGTCGCGTCCTCTCGGCGAGTCGCTCGTCCGACGCGTCGGGGATCCCGGTGTAGGTCGCGCTGAGCAGTGTTTCCCCGGCAGGGGCGTACTCGGGGGCGACCTCGCTCATCGCGACGACGTGGTTCGGGCCGACACCGGTCGCGTTCAGCACGAGTCGTCGGCCCGTCTCGAGGCTCCGTCCGCCTCCATCGGAGAGCGAGAGGTACTGGGTCGTGCAGGATCGCGCTGCCGTCGGCGCCGACTCGAGCCCCGTCAGGTCGCTCGCGCGCCTCGGATCGGTCGCCACGACGACCGCGTCGACCTCGATGGCCCGTCCGCCCTCGAGGTCGACCGTCGCGGATCGTCGTCCGTCTCCGGAGCCGCCGTCGCCCGAGACGTCCGCGACCTCGGCTCCGAGTTCGATCGTCGCACCGGCCGTTCGCGCTCGTGTCGCGAGGTGATCGGGGATCGCCCCCATACCCCCCGCGGGAACGGCGATCTCCCCCTCCGCGAGCGCCTTGAACGTGTACTCGAAGACGCGCTTCGAGGTCGAGAGCGAGCGGTCGAGGGTGATCCCGCCGTAGAACGGTCGCGCGAAGTTCTCGAGGAACCGCTCGGAGAACCCCTCGCGCCGGAGGGACGCCTCGATCGTCGCGTCGGAACCGTCGAAGATCTCGTCGAATCGGGTTCGCCGGAGTCGCCCCAGGAGCTCGAGGACCCGGAGTCTGTCGCCGACGGAGACCGCTCTCGTGGTCAACGTGGACGGGAGCGCCGTCGGATCGCGGAGCGGATCGCCGAGGACCGCGCGCCCATCGGGACGGGCGACGACCGCCCCCGGCGCGAACGGCCGGAGGTCGAGTTCCTCGAGATCGAGTTCACGCTTCACGGCCGGATACGCCGTGAAGAGCACCTGGAAGCCCCGATCGAACTGGTAGCCGTCACGGACGGTCGTTCGAACTCGGCCGCCGACCTCGTCGCGTCGCTCGAGAACGGTCACGTCAGCGCCGGCGGCGGCGAGGTGGCGAGCCGCGACCAGGCCCGCGAGCCCTCCACCCACGACTGCGACGGACGGCGTCGATTTCATCGGCTAAACGGTGGTCGGCCCGCGAAAAAACGGTGGACCCGACTTATGCAACGGTGGGTTCGATCGCTGCACCCGTCGGCCCCACCTCGGGGCCTCGAGGTGAGCCAGCCTGCACGTGCTCCGCGACGTTCCCCGGAGGTACCCGTCCAACCGAGTCACCGTCCGAGGACTTTGAGGACGATTCCGATCACGATCACGATCGCGCCGAGGATCGTCGCCACCGGCGGGATCGGGACGAACAGGAGGCCGACGCCGACGAGGATCACCACGGTCGAGAGGTTGACCATACCGAACGATCGACGAGCCGACAGGTAGTTCCTCGGCCGGCATTCACAGTTCGGCGTCGCGGCTCGAGACCCCTCTCCCTCGAGGCCGCGCCCTACCGCATTCCACAGGTATATCTGTCACTCGGTCGTCGCGAAGAGGTGTTCATGGTAGACGCGACCATCACGCCGATCGACAGGGGGACCATCACGACGGACGTCAACCACATCCTCGAGGGAGCCGTCGTCGGGACGGCCGACGATCCGAATCCGGACGCGGTGATGGGCGACGGGCCGGTCTACAACATCGTCATCGATCACCCGGAGGGAACGATCCTCTGGGATACGGGTTCGCACCCGGAGGCCGACGCCGGCCACTGGCCGGACGACCTGTACGCCGCCTTCGAACACACCGGTCTTCGACCGCTCGAGGACGACCTCGAGAAAGCCGGGTACGCCGTCGACGATATCGACTACGTGATCCAGAGCAACCTCCACCTCGACCACGCCGGCGGGTTGTACGCCTTCGACGGCACGGACGTCCCGATTTTCGTCCACGAGGAGGAACTGAAGTACGCCTACTACAGTACCGTCACCGACGAAGGCTCCACCGCCTACGTCCGCGGGGACTTCGACCACGACCTGCGCTGGGAGGTCGTCCACGGCGAGCGCGAACACCGCTTCGAGGGCCTCGAGTTCCTCCACCTGCCCGGCCACACGCCCGGCCTGCTCGGCGTCCGCCTCGAGTTGGACGACGGCCTGCTGATCATCGCCGGCGATCAAGCGTACGTCCGGGCCAACTACCGCGACGAACATCCGATGGGCGGGGACCTCCTCTGGTCCAAACGGGCGTGGTACGACAGCCTCCGACTGCTGAAAGACGAGGAGCGCCGTCACGACGCCACGGTCATCCGCGGACACGACCCGGAGGACCTCGAGGTCCTCCGGGACGAACTCTAACCGAATCCATCGGTTCAGCGGACGACGGATCGGCCCACTCGCGCTCGTCGACGGCCGACGGCCGCGTGTGCACGCACGACCATCATGGACGTCCGGTGCGTAGTCCGTCTGGACGATGGAGCAGACGAGTTCCGCGGGCGAGTCGGGGGCCTCGGAACCGAGGGGCGGACGGCGCGAGCGGTACGTCGACTGGATTCTGCTTCGCGGGAATCGCGGGCTGATCGGAGCGGGGATCGCGGCGGTCCTGGGAACGTACGTGTCGGCGCTCGTGGTGTCCGATCTCGTACCCCTCGAGAACGTCCAGGCCCTCTTCTACGCGTTCAGCGGTCTGATCACGGGGAATCTCACGCTCATCACGGTCGTCGTCTCGATCAATCAGATCCTCCTCTCGCGGGAACTGAGCACGCCCAGCGAACTCAAGTCCCAGATCGGAAACGTCGTCTCGTTCAGGGGTGACGTCGAGGAGGCCGCGGGCGAGGTCGCGCCCGTCATGCCCCAGGGGTTCCTGCGTCTGCTCGTCGAGGCGACGCGGGAGGGAGCTCAGCGACTCGGCGGCCTCGCGCGGACGGACACCGGTCCGGAGGCCGCGGACGAACTCGACGAGGTGGTGTCGACGCTGACCGAACAGCTCGATCGGGTCGACGGCCTCCTCAAACGATCGGGGACGGGCACGTTCGGCGTCCTCTCGACGTTGCTCGAGACCAACTACGCGGAGCAGTTCAATCGATTGCGACGGATCAAGTCCGAGCACGACGCGGACGTACCGCCCGACGTCGAGGAGGCGATCGACGACCTCCTCGAGCGGTTGGCGAGATCGACGTCGCCAGGCAGTACCTCAAGTCGATCTACCTCCAGCAGGAACTCTCGGCGCTCTCGCGGATCCTCCTGTACACCGGTCTCCCCGCTATCGGGGCGGCGCTCACCGGGTTGCTCCTCGCGACCGTTTCACCCAGTCGGCCGGGGGATATTCCCGCGCTCTCGGTCGTTGCCCCGGCGATGCTCACGATCGGGTTGGTCCCCCTGTCGATCTTCTGTTCGTTCATCCTGAGAACGGCGACGGTGACCAGGCGGACGGCCGCGACGCTCCCGTTTACCTCCCCGGAGCAGGAGCGCGGTTCGGGTGACGACTCGTGACCTTCCCCCGACGAGCGCCGGCGTCGATCGGTTGGCGCTCGCCGCTCGAGCGGCCCAGGTGCGGGCGCAGAATCGATCGTTCACTTTCACTCCGCTGGCCAAACCCTCTTACGCGCGCGGCGCCCAGACGCGGGTGATGAACGGGAGCGAACTGCCGGTGCCCGAGCGAGACCTGCCGTTCGATCCGGACGGCGTCGAGATCGGCGACGAGGCGGTGTTCGACCTGCTCGAGCCCGCGGTGCAGGAGTGGTGGCTCCGCGAGTTCGGCGAGTTCGTTCCCGAGAACGGCGGCTTCTTCACCCCGCCCCAGGAGAGCGCGATTCCGAGGATCTACGAGGGAACCAACACGCTCATTTGCGCGCCCACGGGGTCGGGAAAGACGCTAGCAAGCTTTGCATCAATCATAAATAATTTGTTTAAGAAAAATCGCGAGTCCGAAGACGGCCTCGAGAACGCCGTCTACTGCCTCTACGTCTCCCCCCTGAAGTCGCTGGCTAACGACATTCACCGGAACCTCGAGGTGCCCCTCGAGGGCATCGAGGAGATCGTCGCCGAGCGCGACGGCGACGAGGAGATGGGCGAGATCCGCCACGCGATTCGTCACGGCGACACCTCCTCGAGCGACCGCCAGAAGATGCTCGGGGAGACGCCGCACATTCTGAACACGACGCCGGAGACGCTCGCGATCCTGCTCAACTCCCCGAAGTTCCGCGAGAAACTTCGCAACGTCGAGTACGTCATCGTCGACGAGATCCACTCGCTCGCCGAGGGGAAGCGGGGGACGCACCTCGCGGTGAGCCTCGAGCGCCTCGAGGCGCTGGCCGACGAGGAGATCACCCGGATCGGCTGCTCGGCGACGATCGAACCGCTCGAGGGGGTGGCGGAATTCTTGGTCGGCCGTGAAGCGCCGGATCGCGACCCCCGCGAGTACGAGATCGTCGACGCCCGATTCGCCCGCGAGTTCGACCTGAAACTCGAGTGTCCGACCGACGACCTGATCAATACGCCCCGAGATATCGTCCAGGACCGATTCTACCGGCGACTCCACGAGTTGATCCAGGAGCACACGAACACGCTCGTGTTCACGAACACCCGCTCGGGGGCCGAGCGCGTGCTGCACAACCTGCGCGAGCGCTTCGACGAGTACGACGACGAGAACTCGGGGTGTCACCACGGCAGTCTGTCGAAGGACGTCCGCCACCGGATCGAAGGAAAGCTCAAGGCGGGCGACCTCGACGTCGTCACGTCCTCGACGTCCCTCGAACTCGGGATCGACATGCCCCACGTCGATCTCGTGGTGCAGGTCGGGTCGCCGAAATCCGTCGCGGCGCTGCTCCAGCGCGTCGGGCGGGCCGGCCACCGCGTCGGCCAGACGGTCACCGGGCGCGTGCTCGCCCTCGACCGCGACGAACTCCTCGAGTGCGCCGTGATGCTGAAGAAGGCCGAGGAGGGGTTCGTCGACTCGGTGTCGATCCCCGAGAACGCCCAGGACGTCGCCGCCCAGCACGTCTACGGGATGGCGATCGCCGAGATCCGCCCGGAGCGCGAGGTGAAGGCGATCCTCCGGCGGGCGTACCCCTTCCGGAACTACGACGAAGAGGAGTGGGAGTCCCTGATGCGCTACCTCACCGCCGAGTACGCCGGCCTCGAGGATCGAAACGTCTACGCGAAGGTCTGGCGGGACGAGAACGACCCGCCCGACGGGGAGCACCACCACGAGGAGTTCCCGGTCGGCGAACCGCTGATCGGCAAGCGCGGCCGCCTCGCCCGGGTGATCTACATGACCAACATCGGGACGATCCCCGATTCGTTCACCTGCGACGTCTACACCCGGGCGACCGACGAATGGGTCGGACAGCTGGACGAGGGCTACCTCGACACGCTCGAGAAGGGCGACGTCTTCGTCCTCGGCGGCGACCACTTCGAGTACCGCTACCGTCGGGGCTCGAAGGTGTACGTCGACCGGACGAGCGCCCGTCCCACGGTCCCCTCGTGGTACTCCGAGCGCCTCCCGCTCTCGTACGACCTGGGCCGGGAGATCCTCGCCTTCCAGGAGGCCCTCCTCGAGCACTACGAGGCGGGCGGTCCGCCCCGCGTGCGAGCGTGGCTCCGCGACTTCCCGCTCGACGACGACAGCGTCCGGGCCATCGCCCGCCTCTTCGACTACCAGTGTCGGTACGCCGGCCCCGAGAGCGTGAGCACCCCCGACCTGCTCGCGATCGAGGTCGAGCGCGACCGCGACGAGTACGAGCGCCACTACTACATTCACTCGAGTTACGGGCGCAAGCTGAACGACGGTTTCTCGCGCCTGCTGGCCTACCGGTGCGCCCAGGAGGCGACCACCAACGTCCGGGTCGCCGTCGCCGACAACGGTTTCGTCCTCTCGATGCCCCTGAACCGAAAGGTCGACCTCGAGGGGATCCTCGACGACCTCGATCCCGAGCGGGTTCGGGACGACCTCCGGCGGGCGCTGTCGGGCACCGACCTCCTCCAGCGGTACTTCCGGATCAACGCCACGCGCTCGCTGATGATCCTGAAGCGGTACAAGGGCTACGAGAAGTCCGCCAGCCAGCAGCAGGTCTCGAGCGAGATGCTGCTCGGCTTCGCTGAGGGGCTCGACGACTTCGCGGTGATCGAGGAGACCTACCGCGAAATCCTGGATGACAAACTCAACGTCGCCGAACTCGAGGACCTCGTCGCGCGGATCGACGCGGGCGAGGTCGAGGTGTCGCGACGGCTGCTCGACTGGCCGACGCCGCGGGCGTTCGGCCTCGCGACCCTCTCCGCGAGCGACGTCGTCCTCGCCGAGGACGAGAGCGCGGCCCTGCAGTCGTTCCACGAGCACGTCCTCGAGGAGATCGGGGAGGAGTCGCTGGCCGGGCTGGCCGCCGACGAGTGAGCGACGGCGTCGGCGACGCGGCGAGGTCGACGACCCGTCGGCGTCTGCCACACCGTGAGTCCGGCCGATCGACCGGGAGACGTCGACAGCACCGCGACCCCGTCCGCCCCGCCGACCGGTCGACCGCCGACGCGGTGTCGGAACGGGTGAATACCCCCGGCCATCGCCGCCGGAATCCGTTTGCATCGGTTGCGCGAACTCCCGTCGCGGTTAACAACGGTAGGGTTCACCGGAACGTATTTTTATTCTGAGAAGGGATGTCACGGTACGTCGGCGCGAGAGGGCCGTCACCACTGCTATCAAATCATGACAGATCACGAGACCTGGAGCGACGAACAGCTGACGACCGCCGTAACGGTCGACGGTCACGACCTCGAGGTCGCCTACCACGAGGCCGGACCGAACGACGCGGACGAGCCGCCGGTCGTTTTCGTCCACGGAATCCCGACCTGGTCGTTCCTCTGGCGGGGGGTCGTCCCCGCCGTCGCCGAGGAGCGGCGAACGATCGCCCCCGACATGCTCGGCTACGGCAACTCCGAGATGACCGACGGCTTCGACCGGTCGATCCGGGCGCAGGAACTGATGCTCGAGGACCTCCTCGACGGCCTCGGAATCGAGACGGCGACGCTCGTCGCCCACGATATCGGCGGCGGCGTGGCGCTGCGGTACGCCGCGCACAATCCGAACGCGGTCGAGAAGCTGGTGCTCTCGAACGTCGTCTGTTACGACTCCTGGCCGGTCGAGTTCATCGCCAACCTGGGACTGCCCGAGACCGCCGAGATGGACGACGACGACCTCGAGGAGCAACTCGACGGCGCGTTCGCCGGCGGCGCCTACGGCGAGGCCGACCCCGAGTTCGTCGAGGGGATGAAAGCGCCGTGGCTGACTCCGGAGGGGAAAGTATCGCTCTCCCGGAACGCGGTAGCGACGAACACGAACCACACGACGGAACTCGACTACGGGTCGATCACCGCGGAGACGCTGTTGCTGTGGGCCGAAGACGACGTGATGCAGCCGTACGAGTACGCCGAGCGGCTGGCCGACGACCTTCAGAACGCGGAGCTGTCGCCGCTGTCCGACGCGTACCACTGGGTCGTCGAGGATCGGGCGGAGACGTACGCGGAGCGACTCGTCTCGTTCCTCGAGGGGTGACCGCGTGCGCCGACCGAGACTGCGGCAGCGAGAAGCGCCCACCGAACGACACTGACACCGATTCACCATGGTCGACGAACCACCGAACTGGGATTTCAAGGACCGCGACGTCGCGATCCTGTGCGAACTGGCGAACGATCCGCAACTATCGTCGCGCGAACTGACGAACATCCTCGACGAAGCGTACGGCATCGACGTCTCGCACGTGACGATCAGCGAGTCGATCCGCCGGATGCGGGACGAGGGCGTCTTCCGCGAGGCGATCATCCCGAACGAGGAGTACTACACCTTCGCGCTGTTCGAGTTCAAGTTCAACACCGACCACTACGCGGAGGGGTGGCGGGACGCGATGGAACACATTCGGGACGACAAGCACACGCTGTTTTACTTCCTCTCCGACGGGGAGTACCAGTGGAAGACGGTGATGATGTTCCGGACCCGGGAGGAAGTCTCCCGGTGGATCCACGAGTGCTACAAGGAACACGGCCACGTGATCGCCAACATCCGCAACTCCGTAGTTCACAACGTTCTCAAATTCAGGACCGATCCGCGGATTTACGAGGATCTCCTGAACGACGCCGAGTGACGTCCGTCGGGTACCGACGGGACGTCGTCCACCGACGTCCGACCGGGCGTCGTCCGCCGTTTTCGGCCGATCGACGTCCGTTCACACCGAGGAAGGAATCCGTACCGCTCTCGTCTCCAATATCTCCGATCGTTCCGATCCGTCAGTCCGTCCTGAACAATCGGTACGTCGTCCGCCCGACGGCGGCTTCGCCCGCGTCGCCGACGACGCTCACGTCGGTCACGCCCGTCGTCCGCCCGGCCCGTATGACCTCCGCTTCCGCGCGGAGGTCGCCGAGCGCCGGCCGGAGGTAGGAGACGTTCAGGTCGACCGTCGTGAGCCGCGCCCGGTCGGGATCCTCGAACGTGCTCCGGAGGGCGAAGGCACTCGAGGTGTCGATGAGCGTCGCGACGATGCCGCCGTGGACCGGGTCGTGACCGTCGTTGCCGACCGGATTCTCGAAGTCCTCGTCGCGCTCGATCGAGAGGATCGCCCGCCCGTCCTCGAGGTGCTCGACGCTGACGCCGAGCCACGAGAGGTAGCCGTGGCGTTCGACGAAGTCGCCCCACTCCGGCCAATCCGCCTCCTCGTCCGCGTCGGATCCGCCCGTCGACGTCTCGTCCGAATCCCGTTGCATGGTGATGATCGGTGCCGAATTATTCGCGGTCGCACTTACGCGTTCGTTATTTCCCCTCGAACTCGGGTTCGCGGTCCTCGGCGAACGCCATCGTCCCCTCGAGGACGTCCTCCGTGCTCGTGAGGAGGCCGAAGCCCTGGCTCTCCATGGCGAGGGCGGCGTCGATGCTCGCGTCCTGGCCCTCGTTCATGACCTTCTTGGCGATTTTGAGCGCGATCGGCGGGCCGCCGGCGAGGTCGGAGACGAACTCCTCGGCGGTCTCGTCGAACTCCTCGCGCGGGACGGCGCGGTTGATCAGCCCCCACTCCTCGGCGCGCTCGGCGTCGATGTGCTCGCCGCGGAAGACCAGTTCCTTCGCGCGCGTCTCGCCCAGGATGCGGGTGAGTCGCTGGGTGCCGCCGGCGCCGGGAATGAGACCGAGGTTGATCTCGGGGGCGCCGAAGGACGACCGTTCGGTCGCGATCCGCAGGTCGCAGGCGAGCGCGAGTTCGAGGCCGCCGCCGAGGCAGAAGCCGTCGATCCTGGCGACGACGGGTCGGGGGAACTCGTTGACCGTCTCGAACGCCTGGGAGACGTCCATCAGGTCCGTCGGCTTCGCGCTCGAGAAGCCGGAGACGTCCGCGCCGGCGCTGAACGCGCGGTCGCCCGCGCCCTCGATCGTCGCACAGCGGACCTCGTCGACGTCGACCGTCGAGAAGAGGTCGTCGATCTCGTTCAGCAGGTCCTGCGAGAGCGCGTTCATGCGCGAGGGACGGTCGAGTTCGACGCGCAGCACGCCCTCGTCGAGTTCGACGTTGATATCGTGGTAGGAGTCGAGGTTGCCGTCGTCGCCGTCGTACTCGTAGAATCCCTCGCCGGCATCCTCGCCGGTTTTGCCCTCCTCGACGAGCTCCTCGAGGTACGCGTGGGGCTCGAAGCGCTCGTGGCCGGTCTCCTCGTGCAGCGTCTCGAGCTTCTCGAGGACGGTGTCGAGGCCGAGCTTGTCGCCCCGGCGGCAGATGCCCTCGGGGAAGCCGAGGCCGAGCTGGACGCCGGTGTCGACCTCCTCGGGGGTGGCGACGCCCTCGCCGACGAGGTAGGCCGCGCGGTTGACCATCCGGGACTCGACGCGGAGCCAGTCGAAGTCGCCAGCGTCGTCGGGCTGGTAGTCGGCGCCGTCGCCGTCCTCGTAGTCGTAGTAGCCCGTGCCCGTCTTCTGGCCGAGTTCCTCGGCCTTGACCTTCTCCTCGACGATCGGCGGGATGTCGGTGCCGCCCTCCTTGCGGACGTGGTAGCCGACGTCGATGCCGGTGAGGTCGGCGAGTTCGAACGGACCCATCGGGTAGCCCCGCTCGTGGGACATCGCGGCGTCGGCCTCCCGAATGGTGGCCTCGCCCTCCGAGACCATCCAGGCGGGTTCGTCGCCGAACGGGCCGACGATGGTGTTGACGACGAAGCCGCGGACGTCCTTGCGGACGTAGATCGGCGTCTTGTCGATCGACTCGACCCACTCGTAGCCGGCTTCGGCGACCTCGTCGATCGTCTCCTCGCCGTAGATGACCTCGACGAGGTCCATCTTCACCGGCGGGTTGAAGAAGTGTAGCCCGAGAACCCGTTCGGGCGCGTCGACGACCTCGGCGATCTCCGTGATCGGCAGGCTCGAGGTGTTCGTCGCGAGCAGCGCGTCCTCGTCGCAGTACTCCTCCAGGTCGGCGAAGATGTCGTGTTTCAGCTCGAGGTTCTCCGGCGCGGCCTCGATGACGAGGTCGGCGTCGGCGACTGCCTCCTCGAGGTCCGTCGTCGTCTCGATCCGGTCGAGGATCTCCTCGGCGGACTCGTCGATCAGTTCCTTCTCCTCGAGTTTCTCGAGGCTCCAGCGGATCTGCTCGTAGCCGTCTTCGACGAACTCGTCTTTGATGTCCCGCATGGCGACGTCGTAGCCGGCCATCGCGGTGACTTCCGTGATTCCGTGCCCCATATTCCCCGCGCCGAGGACGGCGACGCGCTCGATGGTTCCGTATGACATGGGTTGAAGGTCGACCGGGTCCGCCTTAACAGCACCGACAATTTCTTTCCAATGTTAAAGAGTTCACTCGGGTGGGCTCAGGTCGTTCGGCCACGCGAACCGGAAGCGAATATCGGAAATCGACGCTCGGTACCCTGCGGTCGCGACGCGGACGGCGATCGTTCGCCGGCGGGGATAACCCCTTTCTCGAATCCCCGTGTCCGTTCTGACATGGAGTTCACCGTCGATACCGACGAACGGTTGACCATCGTCGACGTCACGGATCGGGTGCGTGACGCGATCCCCGACGGGGTCGAATCCGGCCTCTGTACCGCGTTCGTTCGCCACACGACCGCGGGTCTCGTCGTCCAGGAGAACGAGTCGCGACTGCGCGGGGACCTCGAGGCGTTCCTCGACGGCCTCGTTCCGGATACGGGACACGCCCACGATCAACCCGACGGAAACGCGGACTCCCACCTCCGCGCGACCCTGCTCGGGCCATCGGTGACCGTCCCCGTCGAGGACGGCGACCCGGCGCTGGGGACGTGGCAGTCGATCCTGTTCGTCGAGTGCGACGGCCCGCGAACGCGGACGGTGTCGGTCACGACCGTCGGCGACTGAGCGACCGTCGTCGGCGATCGAATCGCGGAGTTGGCGTTAGAGGCGGATCGGCCGATCGGCGCACATCCAGTCGACGCCCCGCTTCTCGAGGAGTTTCGCCGTCGTCCGTCGCCCGATCGTCCACGCCAGAACCTCCAGGTCGACCGCCCTCGCCCGGGCGACGAACGACGTCGGCAGACACCGCGGAACGTTCCCACCGATCACGTCGCAGCCAAGTTCGACCGCCCTCGTCACCGGCGCCTCGAGTCGCCTGCTGGCGAGCACTCCGACCGGCTGGTCGGGGTCGCGGTCGCGAACGGTCCGGATCTCCGACGGGAGAAACGACGTGAGGAGGACCCGCCCGTGACGGTCTCGGTCGACCGTTTCCGCCACCGTCGCGAGGGCGTCGGCAGCGACGCCCGTCTCCTTCAGTTCGACGTGAATCTCGAGCGACGACGGAACGGCCTCGAGCGCCTCTCGGAACGTGGGGATTCGTTCGGTTGTACCCAGCACGGTGCGGGCCCGGAGGTCCTCGAACGGGGTTTCGGCGACGGGACCGGTCCCGTCGGTCGTCCGGTCCAGCGTCTCGTCGTGGACCACGACGAGTTCGCTGCTCCCGCACCGCCGGACGTCGAACTCGACGGCGTCGGCTCCCGACTCGGCGGCGGACTCGAGGGCAGACAGGGTGTTCTCGGGGGCCGTCGACGCGAATCCGCGGTGGGCGACGAGTCGCATGCGGAGGCACCTCTAGCCGACGGTAGCAGCGATCAAGAAGGTGATGTACGATCCGACGACCGATCGAGTCGGACGTCCGACCGGACGCACCGCGACTCGACCATCAGCGTTCGATCGGGGAGGGCTAACAGGAGTAGACCCAGTACCGGTGCCCCCTCGAACACGTGACGGTCTCGTGGTCGCCGAAGGCGGCGACGGTCGACCGGACCGAGATCTCGCTCCCGTCCGGAACCGCGACGCTCGAGGGCTCCCCGCATCGCGGGCACTCCACTTCAGTCTCGACGCTCGTTATTCGCTTCGTCGTCATTACGTTCTCACCGTGTGAGACTATGACGCACGAGGGGATAAGGGATCTCGGCGACTAGCCGATACGTCCGAGTGCGCGGGGTGACGAACGCGGCGAGTCGTTCCTCGGAGACGACGACGTGCGAATCGTCCCCGGGATTCTTCGTTCGGGCCGTCGGACCCGTTCGTATGTCACCGACCGCCGAGTTCGACTTCGACGGAACCGTCGCGTTGATCACGGGAGCGAGCGGCGCGCTCGGGAGCGCGGCCGTCGACCGATTCCGGGACGCGGGCGCGACCGTCTGCGCCGTCGACGTCGTCGCGCCCGACGAGGAGGACAGCCTGCTCGAGCCCGACGCGGACACCCACTTCTACGAGACCGACCTGACCGACGAGGAGGAGGTCGAGGACCTGCTCGAACGGGTAGTCGACGACCACGGACGGCTCGACCACTCGCTCAACATCGCGGGGACGTGGCGCGGGGGCGCCCCCATCGAGAAAACCGACCTCGAGGAGTTCGACTTCCTCGTCGATATCAACCTGAAGACGGCGTTTTTGACCTCGAAACACGCCCTTCCCCACCTCGAGGAGACGGAGGGATCGATCGTGAGCGTGAGCGCGCGCTCGTCGCTCGAGGGCGGTGAGGGCGACGGGCCGTACCGGATCACGAAGGCCGGTATTCGAATCCTGACGGAGACGCTCGCGGAGGAGAACCTGGGGACCGTTCGTGCGAACTGCGTGATGCCGAGCGTGATCGACACGCCGATGAACCGCGAGATGATGCCCGACGCGGATCACGATTCGTGGGTCGATCCGGCCGACATCGCGGACGTGATGGCGTTTCTGTGCAGCGACGCCTCTTCGGTCACGAGCGGCGCGGCCGTGCCGGTCTACGGGGAAGCGTGACCGGCGAAAAGATCGAAATCGGTGCCGTCGATCAGCCGACGATTCCGCTGAGGGCCTCGTAGGCACCGACCGCATTCAGCCCGAGGATCACGATCAGCATAACGACGACGGGAATCCGGAGGGCCCAGATCCAATAGGTACCCCACGCGCCGAGGTTTCGGATCCCCTTGCTCAGTTCCTCGAGGCCGAGATCCGTTTTGATCCAGCCGATGTAGATGGACAGTAACAGCGCACCGAGGATGAGCAGGATGTTGTTCGCGAGTTCGTCGTAGACCGTGAGCCAACTGAGTGAAGCGTCGTAGGCGACCGGAACGCCGACGAGGAAGATCGCGATCCCGAGGCCGACCGTCGCAGGAACGCGGTCGACGCCGTGTTCGTCGATCAGGTAGGAAACGACGACTTCCATGATGCTGATCGCACTCGAGAGCGCCGCGACGGTGACGGTCGCGAAGAAGACGGCCCCGAGGAGTCCCCCGAGGGGGACGTTGGCGAACGCCTG